>CAYYIS010000067.1:0-24402 GCA_964470965.1 uncultured Gemmatimonadota bacterium
GAATGTACGCCATGGAGGAATCCATTGAACATTTAGAGGAAATCGTCGGGGGAACTGTAGCCCTGATGCTGATCGCCGCCGGCCTGTTGGCGGTGGTTAAGAAGCTGAAATTGCCGTTTACCGTAATGCTGGTAGTTGTCGGTATGGGCCTGACCACTCTATCCAAGATGTATCCTCACCTGATTCCCGGCGCTGATTTCGAGATCTCCCCGGGCCTGGTTCTGTTCGTATTCCTGCCCGCGCTTATCTTCGAGTCAGCGTTTAATCTCGATGCCCGTCATTTGTGGCATAATCTCTGGCCGGTACTGACCCTCGCAGTACCCGGTCTGCTTCTGTCGACGTTTGCGATCGGTGGAATCGTCTGGGCCCTGACAGGTATTCCTTTCTCGGCCTGCGTGCTCCTGGGATCTATCCTCAGCGCCACTGATCCGGTGTCTGTAGTCTCTTTGTTCAAAAAACTGGGGGCACCTGAACGGCTCACGATCCTGGTGGAAGGGGAGAGTTTGTTCAACGATGCTACTGCCATCGTCCTGGCAACAATCGTCATCGGCGTGGTGGAAGCAGGTGATGTTACCCAGAGCACGCTGTTCGGTGGTGTCATCCAGTTCTTTGTCGTGTTCTTCGGCGGATTGGTCGTTGGAGGTATTCTGGGTTGTATATTCGGCTGGCTGCTCGGGAAGGTTACCGAAGATCCCCATATCGAAATTACGCTCACCACAGTTGTGGCCTACATGTCTTTCATCGTTGCAGAGGCCGGTTTCCACGTGAGTGGCGTGATTTCGGTGATCGCGGCGGGCCTGGTACTCGGCGGCTGGGGACGGATGAAGATATCCGTGGCGGTCCGTGACTATCTGGATCATTTCTGGGAATACATGGCATTCGTCGCCAACGCACTGATATTCCTGCTGGTGGGACTGCGGGTGGACCTGCTCGAGCTGTGGCACTCTATCGCTATCGTGGGCGTGGTCGTCCTGGCCATGCTCGTATCCCGGGCCGGGGTAGTGTACGGACTGGTACCTATCGCGGGGAAATTACCGGGAGTGGAGCATGTGGATCTGCGTTATCAAACGGTCATGTATTGGGGGGGACTCCGCGGCGCTATTGCCATGGCAATCGTCCTGATGTTCGTCGATCGTTTTGAACAAGGTGAACTGTTTGTGACTTTGGTGATAGGCGCGGTGCTTTTCACCCTGATCGTTCAAGGGCTGACAATCGAACCCCTCGTTAAGAAACTTGGTCTGGACCAACCGCCCCTTGCTGATAAGATGACCCGGTTGGAAGGCGAGAGTACGGCGAAACAGCATGCGCTTCACAGACTCCCCGAATTGCTCAAGGGAGGCCTGTTTTCAGGATCCATCGCCGGAGAATTAACGGAATTGTGCAACAAGGACCTTGAAAATTCACGGGGTGAGCTTGAACTCCTTCGCAAGACTGAGCTGGACGTGGAAACCGAACGCCAGCTTCTGTATTTGCGAGCGTTCGCTGAAGAAAACTCCGTATACATCCGCTTGTTTAACGAAGGTCAGATCAGTGAGCGGACGTTTCGTAATATGATGGCTGAATTGCTCATGCAGACGGAAGCGATTCGCCATACGGAAGAACACACGGAATCCACCCACGACGTGAAAATTAGTTTTCGACGACGGATAGAAGATACATTTCTAAAAATATTCGACAAGGTTCCAGGTCTCTCCTCACTTGCGGAAAAGGCGAGATTGGCCCGTATAGCAACGGACTATGAACGATCATGGGCACAGTGCCAGTCCACCAGTGCCGTCCTGGAGATTCTCGAAAACATGGCACATTTTGAATCGGTGCCGCAAGCGATACAGGCCGAGATTCGCGATCAATACACCAAATGGAACGAAACTGCCCGTACCCAGCTGGATCAGACTGCCGGTACGTTCCCTGAATTTGTGAGTGCCATGCAGTCACGTCTGGGGCGCCGGATCAATCTGCTTGCCCAGCAGGAGACGATTGAAGAACAGGAAGAATACGGAACGCTGCCGAGATCCATCGCGGAAGGCTTAAAAGAGGGGATCCTCGAATCCCTTACCGAACTCAGCCAAGCCGGCGAAGTATCCGCTTTAAAGGTGGAGCCGACCGAACTCCTCAAGAAGGTACCTTTCTTCCATAACGTGCCGCCCCATGAGTTCGCAGACATGGCCCAGCTGATGCGTTCCCGCGCGTTCACCGAAGGCAGCGTGATCATTAAACAGGATGCCGACGGTGATTCCATGTTCCTCATCGCGCGTGGCGTTGTCCGGGTCTCACGGGTGGACAACGGCAAATCCAGGGACCTGGCTACACTTATGGCTGGGGACTTTTTCGGAGAGATGGCCCTGCTGCACCGCGACCCAAGAACCGCCACGGTACGGGCCATCACCCCGTCGTCGCTCTACGAGTTGAGACGCGGCGACTTGGATCAGGTTATCGAGAAATATCCGGATATGCGGAAGGCGCTGGAAGAGGCGGACCGGGTGAGGAAGGCGCAGATCTCTCAGCAGGAAGGATAATCTGCCCGTCCGCCCACCAGTGGGGGGACGCCGGAAAAACTTGAGACTATGGTGAAGTGTTTTTCACCCATGATCTCAGAACGGCGCAGGAATATCGCCGAAGTTGTGCTCCCTGTCCTCACCACGAACCAGCACCGCGCGATATCGATTACCCAGTGAATTGAGTACCACCTGCTTCACGGTCGGCGGTATATAGCGCATCACAAGTCCACAGCGCCGACGAGAGGATCGGTTGGGCTGGCTGCTGTGTGCCAGCATGCCGTGATGGAGAGACATTTCGCCCGCTTTTAACTCCAGGTCCACAGCTCTGGTAGCTTCTTCATCCGTCACGGGCACTTCCTGATTGATACTCAGGAGATTTCCTTCCGTCGCAGACTTTCCGTGTTCCTGAATCCCGGTTAGATGTGAGCCTGGAAGCACCACCATGCAACCGTTGTCATGATCGCTGTCATCCACCGCGTACCAGGCCGTGATAGCGAACGGTGGTTCAAGACCCCAGTAGGTCACGTCCTGGTGCCACGCCACGAAATTCTCACCTTCCCCATATTTACAGAAGAACTGGCTGGCAAGCAACATGATATCGGGACCGATTATAGCTTCTATTGCATCAAGCACGGCAGGGCTGGTAGCCACATCCCAGATGAATTCTTGATCGTAATGGCGGTCGTGCAGTCCCACCTGGCTTATTTCTCTGCCTTCTTTCCCTTCGAGCACATCAAATTTTTGACGCCAAACATCCTTCCGGGCTTCATCTGCCACGGGCAAAGAGCATAGAAAACCGGTATTTTTGAATTGTTCCACCTGACCTGGTGTCAAACCCATTTTATGTACGCCTTTCATGATTGGAGTCTGTCAAAACGGTACGCGTATACGTCCGCATCACTGAGTGTTATCCTTAATTTCACCGGTGCCCCTGACCACGGGGACAAATCCGATCCATCCGTCCATTCGATCATTCCGTCGATCTCGTCCCCATATTTTTCGGTGCAGTGGCCCAGCGACCTGCCAGGAATTGGCCTGCCGTTTTCATCCTGTATCTCGACCCGGACGGTCCCTATGGCCGAGGTGGCGTAGTTGAGCCGGAGGGTGTCTCCGGAGAATGTGAATACAGGTGTCGTGAATTCCCCTCCACGTGCATCAGCGTTCACAGAGACAAACCCATCTGTCCGGAGGGCATATCGCCTGATGCAAACGTCAGGCATGCGCCAGTGCTCCATGCCGTAGAGGGACAGCTCCACGGGTGAAGTATGGATGAGGCCCCTTTCCATGAAGATGCCTCGTTCGTGCCAGTTTTCCTGATCCGGTCCTGGACGCACGAACGCCTCCATGAAACTTCGATCGAAATGAATGCCATCACGGCTCGACATCAGGACAATGTCACTGACGCCCGCTCCGTATGGCCAATTTGGGACAGGCTCCCGCTCCGGTACAAATCTCGAGGGGAACATCAGGTAGGTCCCCGGCGCCCTTTCGTATTGAATACAGGCGTTGGTGTAGAGGTGTTCAAAAGGAGCGTCTCCGGCATCGATGGGCTCGAGGGAAGACCAGTTGATAAAATCAGATGAAGTTGCCCGCCGAATCCAACGAACGCCCCCCTTGAAATTGCCGGTCCCTGCCACACCGCGTGTATAAGCGACGTATTCCTCTTTCCATGTATCAAAAAAGGCAATGTTGTGAGAATCAAACGGCCCGTCCGTCAGGATAGGATCGTCCTGCATCATCCGCCAGTCGAGCCCATTGGAGGAACTCAGGGCATAGACACCGCTCTCACGAACAATGGCTTTGTACCGTTCCTCATCCGGAACACCGGTGCGGTCATCGCGAAATGGCGCCAAGTTGTTACCCGGACCGGACCAAACCAGGTTATTCTCGGTAGATCCTCCATACGGTACCAAATTAAGCGTGGGCTTTCTCCAGTGTATACCGTCATCGCTCTCTGCATATGCGATTAGCGGAAGACGCCTGTCTTTCGGCGGCATCTCACAATCACACCGGTACCAGGCCCGGTGACAGAACGCGCCGGTGATCGGCGATATATCCTCGAACGTTACCAGGTAGGACACACCGCCAAGTTCCCACGGATGCTCGGGCGATATCGCCGCCTCTCGTTTTTCAGGCCGGTGGAGTCGGCGGGACACACCCACCGCTTGATCCATCCAGTAATCATCTGTAAATAGCTGCCGATCGGATCCAATCGATTTTGGGCCTGGCATTTAGTCTCCTCAATCGGTTTTAATCCAAACGGTCATCTTCCCCTGCCCCCGGTTGTTCCATGTGTAATAGGGTACCGCCCGGACATCCACCTCCCTGGTTCGAGTCTCTCGTGCCGGCCGGTACAACTGACCCTGCCACTCCGCGGTTTCCCGGATATGACCTTTCGCGTTCAATGCGCAAATGCCTCCGAGCAAATTCGGTACATACTCTGACGTAACAGGTGCGTCAGAAGAGAGGGTGATGGCATGAACGTTTGCATCATGGTCCGTCTCCTCCAGGCAGTAGACGAGCGGACCGCGTCGCAGCGTCACATGACCGACCACGTTAGTCAGACCGGGATGCGCTTCCATGCGTTGCAGCGCCATGGGCAGAGACAGCGACACTTCGTCGCCGTCACGCCAATTACGGTGTATACAGGCATACTCTCCGGGGGGGAAAGCACCTTCGACCTGTTCCCCATTAACGGAAATGGCCGCGTCGTCCGCCCAGCCCGGGATCCGCACATACAGGGTGAAGGTGGATGATCGCGGTATTCCGACGGTCAGCGTTACGTCACCATCCCACGGGTAACCGGTCTCCTGCTTGATCCCTACAGGTGTCCCGTCAGCTAGCATTGCCTTTGCAGTTCCGCCGATATACAGGTGCACCCACAGTCCATCTTCGGACTGACCATACACATAGGACCCGAGTGAGGCCAACAGCCGTGCCATGTTCGGCGGGCAGCAGGCACATCCGAACCACCCCTGGCGTGACCTGTCGCCGTTGGACCGAAGGGGGTTGACATAAAAGAAGTTCTTGCCATCAAGTGCCACGCCTGCGAGGAAGCCATTGTACAGCGCCAGTTCCATTACGTCTGTGAACCGGGCTTCCCCATCTAGCATGAGCATGCGCCAGTTCCAGATGATATTGCCGACCGCCGCGCAGGTTTCGGCATAGGCGGTGGTGTTGGGCAGATGGTAATCTTCTGTAAAACCTTCGTTATGTGACGAGGGACCGATACCGCCGGTGACATACATGCGCGCCAGCGTTACGTTCTCCCAAAGCCGTTCCAGAGCGCCCCGCAAGGCCTTTTCATTAGTCTCCCCCACGATATCTGCCATTGCGCTGTACAGATACATGGCCCTCACCGCATGGCCGACCACCGCGGATTGCTCACGGACCGGCAGATGGTCCTGGGTGTAGCGTCCGTCGTACCTGCCGTCCACGAGGAAATGAGACCTATTCGCTTCTACCCGGCCGCCTGTATCGGGATCAAATGTCTCTTTCTCGAACAGCGAAGGCTTCCGTCCTCGCTGGTCGATGAAGAACTGCGCCAGGTTCAGATACCGCTTCTCTCCTGTAACACGATACAGATCCACCAGCGCCAGTTCTATTTCCTCATGCCCGGGCATCCCCGGACGTGCATCAGGACCGAAAACGGAGTCGATCTTATCAGCGAATCTACACGCAATATCAAGGAGAGTACGTTTCCCGGTACCGCGATAGTGGGCTACGGCAGCTTGAAACAGGTGACCGGCGCAGTAAAGCTCGTGCATAATGCCCAGGTTGGACCATTTTTTATCCGGTTCGACGAGGGTGAAATATGTATTAAGATACCCGTCTTCCTCCTGGGCATCCGCAACTTTAGCGATGACTTCATCAAGCTTTCTCTCCAGTGCCGGATCGGGATGGGTGGTTATAGAGTAGGCCGCGGCTTCCATCCATTTATAGACATCGGAATCGTTAAAAAAAATCCCCTCGAACGCACCTTCCGTCTTCCCAGCCGCTTTGTCATAATTACCGATCCGCCCAGTCTCTTCACATTGATGCAGCTGGTAGTCCAAAGTCTGTTCCCGGTTGATCGTTATCCGAGGTGACCAGAAGGCATCGTCTATCGTTACATCCCGCAGCGGTAATGGTTGAATACGGCGATGCGGGCCATGGGATGTTCCTTTCATTCCTACTCCTTGCCTTTTTCCGGAAAACATGTTGTGCGACATGATTGATTGAATGGCGGCCTGGTTCCAGATGATTTTATCACAATCCGAGCAATGTCCCGGTATCCCTGTGGATCATTTGTTCCATCTGGTCCATATCCAGACGGGGCAGCGCCGTCCCTTCGAGCATGTTATTCAGACCCCTTAAATCCTGCAGGGTGTCGTCCACGGTTGTGACCGGATAGTCTGTGCCGAACAATAATTTATCCCATACTCCATACTCCTGGACGAGCATAAGACTGTTATACAGCTGAAACGGTCGGTAGTGGAGCGCGGAAATGTCTGAATATACATTCGGGTGTTTCCTTATCACGGCCACTGTTTCCCCTTCGTAAGGGTGTCCCAGGTGGGCAAGAATTATCTTGCAGTCAGGAAATTTTATCGCGATAGGATCTAAGTGCCGGGGTAAGGTACAGTCGATGGGAGCTTGGTCAACGAAAGTGGTTCCCGTGTGCAGCAGAACCGGCAGGCTGTGTCGCGACGCATAGCTCCACAGATCGTCCAGCATCGTATCCTGTGGATAAAATCCGGCGTACATGGGTAACAGCTTGATACCCTTCATGCCCAGATCTCTGTGTCCCTCGACCATCTCCTCCTGCCATCCATCCTGCGTAGGGTCCACCGAGAGGAAGGGCACCATGTTTTCGGGATCCTGCTTGCAATAGTCAGCCACGTGTGTATCCGGTACCCAGAGACCTGAAAGACGGGCTTTCCCACCGAATACCACCGTTCGAATGGATCCATCCGCCTGCCCGGCCGTGTCGAGATATTTCGAGAAATCCGTGGACAGATCAACCTCATATCCCCGCATCCGGGTGGCCTGTGTCCGAAACGTATCGTTAAAATGATCCGGATATCGCCAGCTGTGTGAATGGACGTCAAATATCATAGCGCCTCACTGTTTAATGTTTAAGATACTTTGAATATGCACCGGAGTTTAAATTAAATCAATACCCAAAATCCCCTGTGTCCTGATCAATAAATACCTTGACAGCGGCCCCTTATTCTGTACTGTTTTTCATATACGGTCTGTTCGCTACAAGTATCGTATGACCAACAGCCGCAATCTTTCAGATAAATTTCCGTATTGATTTAAACCACGCCCTCGCGGTGTGCGAGTTCGCAATGACCCGCACTGCGAGATACCCAAGGGGGATGTAATGAAGCGCCTGAGTGGCTTTGTTTTAGGATGTATGGCCGTCTTATTTGCCGCGTCGACCGGTCAGGCACAGAGCGGCGAAGCCGGCAAAAAAGTGACATATACCGACATCCAGCCTATTTTCAGAGCCAACTGCATGGACTGTCACCGCCCGGGTGAAATAGCGCCCATGTCGCTATTAACATATGAAGAAGCCCGGCCCTGGGCCCGCTCCATAAAAAAAGAAATCAAGCGTCAGACCATGCCGCCCTGGCACGCTGCCAAAGGTGTGGCTCATTACCGAAACGACCAATCTCTGAGCGATGATGAAATCGATCTCATCATCGCCTGGGTGGACGGCGGCGCTATGCGGGGAGACCCCGCCAAAATCCAGCAGCCACCGGAATACGTGGAGGGATGGCAGCTCTCAAACATTCTTAATCGCCCGCCCGATGTGGTGCTGCACATGCAGGAAGAATACACTGTGCCCGCCGCCGGCGAAGACCTGAATCTGTCCTTTGAAATACCGACAGAATTCAAGCGGGATTACTGGGTCATCGCATCGGAGGTCCGCGGTAACCCCCGGGTGGTGCACCACAATACGGCCAGCGTGGTCGGTCCCGACGGCACGCGTGACCGAACCGGGCGATTGTCCAGTGCCGTTCCGGGTAAATTGTACGATTTGTTCGGACCGGAAAACGCCAAATTGATCAAGGCCGGATCGACGATTCGATTTGGAATGCACTACCATCCCTATGGAAAGAAAGAAAATGACCGTTCAAAGATCGGTCTGTGGTTCGCGAGGGAGATGTTTGACTGGCGCGTGTACTCATCCGTGGTGGCGGATCCCGATCTCAAAATTCCACCGGGGGAAGGGAACTACCTGAGTGTCGGAGAATACGAATTCACAGATGATTCCGAGATCACAGCCATGAAACCCCACATGCATTATCGGGGCAAGGATATGGAATACAAGGTAGTATTCCCGGACGGACACGAGAAGGTCTTGCTCCATGTGCCAGAGTACGATTTTAACTGGCAGACCAATTACGAGCTTGCCGTGCCGTTCACAGTGCCCGCCGGTACCAAAATGATCGTAACGTCTCATTTCGACAACTCACCCACTAATCCATGGAACCCGGATCCCGAGGTAGAGGTTCGCTGGGGTGATGATTCTAGGGACGAGATGATGGAAGGCTGGTTCGATTTTCGTCGTAAACTGAAGTTGGAGATAGCCCCGGAGGATCTTGAGCTGGCACCGGATGAGTTCGCACATATAAAGCCCCCGGCCGGAGTGGGTGAAGAAGACAGGTAACATCTGCGGAGACGACGCGCGCTGGCCTTACAACTGCCACGCCGCGTCCGGTTTACGGAGGGAAAGATGTTTAGAATAAAATCAATTGCTCCTGTTCTGGCTGCGTTTTTTTTCCTTGTTCAACCCCTCAAAGCAGAAGAAGGCCCGGTCGGGAACTGGAATATCAAGGTGAAGGTCGGACATGTAGGTGAAGGTATTCGGGTCGTTGTTTTGCAGGTCAAGGAAAGCAGCGCCGGGTTCACGGCCATGATGTCCAAGCTGAACGGCCGAATGGACGACGTGGACGAGCTGACCTATAACAAAGAGAATGGCAGCCTGGCGATGACGTTCGGTTCTTACGAATACAACCTTATGTTTGAAGGTGACAGTTTACGTGGAACAGTCATGAGTCCCACGGGCGAACAGACGGTTACCGGCAGTCGACAGGATTCTTTGCGGCTGCACGGCGATGCCGTGGAACCCCTGCGACGTTCCTGGACGGGAACTATCCAGAACCTGGACGGCACGCTCCTGTTGAAAACTCGCCGCGGATTTGACACCTATTTTGTCAACGCGGATGAATTCATGGACCAATTGAAGGAATTTGAGGGGAAATCGATTCGTGTCACCGGCTGGTGGATCAAGACTAAAATCAAGATCCAGAAACTCGAAGCCCCGCCTCCGGGCCGATAACGCTATGATTCTTGCCATCCCCTTGCTCCTGCTGCTCATCGCACCGGCGCAAGCGCAGGAATCCACTAATCCGATGTCTATCGATATGCTCCCGGCAGACTACCTCGCCGACGTTCCGGCAGATTCCATTGTGACCGGATATCTCTGCCCGATGCATCCCGGGGTTACGGCGGAGAAGGCGGGTGCCGCCTGTTATATCTGCGGCATGGCCCTGGTCGACGGCAGCATCAAGATGCCCCACGCCAGCCATGACCCGCATTATGGCGGGATTTTCTTCATGGCCCGTGACACCTGGCACCACATCGAAGGAACCATGCCGGCGCCGGGTGTATTCCGCTTCTATATGTACGACAACTATTCCATCCCCATGACTAACATGTACGCAGCAGGCCGCCTGATCTTCCAGGAATTCCGCGATGAAAACGGTGATCAGTTGCGGCCACCGATCGAAACCCCACTGGTTGAAAGTCCGGACGGTGTGTCCTTCATTGTTACGGACAGACGGCTGCAGCTCGAACGGGATTTTCATATACTGGTTAAATTTAAATCGGAACAGGAAGAAGAGGACAGGTTCGACTTTGCTTTTTATGATTACTCTGTAACCGAGGAACAGGAAAAGGGGCAGGCCCGCTTTGAACCTGAAAAAGACCTGACTTCGAAACTCAAAATACCGGAGACCAGAGTAGAAATCCTCCTGGCCATTGACGCCCGAGTTGAAAAACTGGGTAATTTGATCGAGAGGAGTAAGCTGAATGAAATCTTTTTGCCCGCCCTGGAGATAAAGGATCTGGCTCTGACATTGACGGACAAGCCGGGAGACCTGGACGACGCAGAACTCAACCAACTGAAAATTGCAGTAAAATCGATTATCAGGTCCGCCTGGTGGCTCGATGCATATGGTGACTATGGCGATAAACCCGAATCCGAAAGGTCCTTCCGGATTTTGAACGAAAACGTTAATATTATCGAATCACTTTACCGTTAATGGATTACATGACCGAATACGCATTCGGTAGCCGTAAAGAGTAGGTCCAGGTCGACCGAACGGAATGACGTACGCAGGACCCCTTCCCTGCGGATTGATTGCGGAGTAAATGATCCAACGCCTCCAGCGCTTCTCAGGATTTCTCAAATCACTCACTATCGGGCACCATGCCTGGTCCGGTGCAAGCGCAGCACTGCTGATATTCTCCAGTCTCTTCATATTAACCGCCGCATACAACAGGATATTCCTGACAGGTCCTGGTTTAGGTGTATTTCTCGCTGTTCTGAAACAGATCGGATATTTATTACTGTTCAGCACCGGCGTGCTGTTGACAGTTCGGCTGATTCGTCATCTCCCGGCCCTCTTCACGTTAATCCTGGTTGCCACGCTGGCCGTCCTGGACTTCCACTTCGGTCGGGGGGAATGGGAAGCTCAGCTTCTCATGATCGGTGGCGTGTCTGCAGCCGTGGCGATCTTCGGTGCGGGAATCGCGGTTCTCATACGGGGTGGTCGGGAGGCCACTGGAATACAACGCCTAGTAGCGATGTCCGGATCGTTTATCGGCGCCATCGCCCTTCTGGTGGGCGGTTACCTTTTTTTGCGTGCCGGCCACGACGTACCGGAGCCGAAAAACGCGGCCCTGCTGAGTAAGGCGGACGTTTCGGAAATCAAGCTGTCCGATCCTTCTCTCCCGGGCGACCTTGCCGTATTGACGGTCACCTATGGCAGCGGCAAGGACCGTCACCGTGCGGCTTACGCCCAGGAAACCGATATCATCACGAAACCTGTGGACGGGTCTTTGATGGTGGAAGGCTGGGACAGAAACACCGGATGGGCAAGGACGCAGTACTGGGGGTTCGGACCTGAGGCGCTGCCCATTCAGGGTCGGGTTTGGTATCCGGACGGTGACGGACCGTTTCCCCTGGTGCTGATGGTACACGGCAACCATTCCATGGAGGAATTCTCGGACTCCGGATACGCCTACATGGGCAAACTGTTGGCAAGCCGCGGTATCATACTCGTTTCCGTGGATCAGAACTTCCTGAACAGCAGTTTCTCCAGCCGCCTGGACGATGGCCGGCGGCCATGGACAATGGAACTGGATGCCCGCGGCTGGCTCCTCCTGGAACACCTGAAGGTCTGGGACACCTGGAACAATCAGCCTGACAATCCATTCTTCGGGCGAGTAGATATGGATCGCATCGCCCTGATGGGCCACTCCCGGGGCGGAGAAGCCGTTGCTATTGCCGCCATGTTCAACCGGTTCACGCACTATCCTGATGACGCATCCCTCACTTTTGACTACCAATTCAACATCAGGGGTGTCGTAGCAATCGCTCCGGTCGACCGTTACCTGCCCGCCGGATTATGGACCACCGTTCCGGATGTCAATTATCTCGTCCTCCATGGTTCGCACGATGCCGATGTCCAGTCGTTTCGGGGTTCCCGACAGTTCGAGCGTGTATCCTTCAGCGGTGAACAGTACAACTTCAAAGCTGGACTATACATATACGGCGCAAACCATGGTCAGTTCAACAGTGTTTGGGGCCGGGCGGACACCTCGTTCCCGGGGAAGAATCTGTTAAACTTGCGGGATATCATGCCCGGGAAAGACCAGCGGAAGATAGGGAAGGTATTTATGTCCGCCTTCCTGGAAATTTGTCTCAGGGATAAAAGAGGTTATCTCCCTTTATTCAGGGATTATCGCGCCGGCAGGGAATGGCTTCCGGAAACCGTTTACCTGAATCATTTCGAAGATACAACCTATGAGTACCTGGCCACGTACGATGAAGATATCGATGTGACGACAGGAACGTATCCTGGGACCGTTACATCCGGTGAAAACCTGACCCGTTGGCTTGAGCGCCGTGTGGCCCTCAAGCAAAACGATAAAGCCACGAATGCCGTTTATCTGGGATGGGACAACGAATCCACCGCGGACACGGCATCCTATACCATAAAGATTCCGCCTGATGCGTTTACCCTCGGCAATAATCATAACCTGGTTTTTACACTTGCAGACGCCAAAGAAAAGCCTGATCCAAAGCACAAAGAGTCCGAAGGTGCTCCAACGGATCCAATGGATCTCACAGTAGAAGTCACCGATTCCACCGGGCGTTGGTCTCGGATTCCTCTAAGTAGATTCTCGCTCTTGCAACCGCAACTCGTAGTGCAGGTGCGCAAGGCGGATATGTTCAGTACATTGAAAAAATCAGAACCGGTGTACCAGGGCTTTGAATTCCCACTCTCCGATTTCGTTGAATCGAATCCCAACCTGGATATTGGGTCGTTACTTGGTGTCCGTTTTGTGTTCGACAGGTCTCCGCGCGGGGTGGTGATCCTGGACAACGTGGGATTCAGGAAGAGACTGGATAATGAAACTTCCTGATTCCCAAGACATACGGAAGGGTAGCGGGCGAAGGCGGTTGACGAAGGTCACCACACTAGATCGATGAATTACCGCTAAAATATCTCGTATTACCACTTAGATGTTTCCTGCGATGGACTCGGTAAACTGGTGGCTGCGTTACCAGCGAGAATCCACCTATTATAATTCGGCTGATCTCATTTCAGTTTTCACCTGCTGGCTAAGTTGAGAAGCGCCGACTGGGGTGCCGTCTTCCGATCCGGGCGGCATGGCCTGGGGCTGATATACGCTCTCACACACTCTAAAGTATCTGAGTCCGAGGAAACGCATTTACGACCTGGCAGGATTTAAGAGGCCACCTTCAGCGTCTGCTGAAGCTCCTTCAAGTGTCGTTCCAGGATCACCTCGATGTCTTCCAGCCTCTGATGGGCGTCCCGCCCCGGCTTCTGGTCGGCGTTCATGAGCATGCCGTACAGGTAGGTCAACTGGCGCATCAGCATGGGCTTCAGCTGGGCACCGACTTTGCCTTCCTTAATCTGGATCAGCGCTTCTTCGATTCCTGACAGCCTCTGTGTGAACGCTTCATCGCGGGAAGCGACACCGGATGCCAGATCGGACCTGGCGGAACGAATCTGGCGTACCGCCTTGCGCAGGTCTGTGATGCGATCACGGATGCGGATATTCAGATTAAACTGTTCCTCCAAATCAGCCATGGTCACGTTGTCTTCGGCGACCCTGGGATCTATCTTCAGTTCGAATGTACCTGTTTCGCTTTGACTCCCGGCAGTAAACCGGACCTGGTACATCCCGGGAACGGCCATAGGGCCCCGCCCCCCGTTGGCCCCTTCTTCAACCGCTATCGGACCTGGATAACGCAGATCCCATGCGAAACGGTGCATTCCGGCGTCGCCGGCAAGTACGGGAGTGCCGCGGGGGTGTGTGTCCGTAGCCGAGCTGTCGGTTGAATAGCTCCTTACCAGATTTCCGGTCTCATCCAGAATTTCCAGTATCACATTACCGTCCGGTGCATCGTCTCCAACATAGTAGTAGAATATCGCACCAAACGGCGGATACTCGGGCGCCGCGCCGTCATCCACGCTTCGGGCCCCGGACCACCGCATACGGTAAACGTCCTCGGGCTGGAACAAATAGGCATCCGCCCTGCTTTGCCGCTCGGTTACATGGTGCAGGGGGGATATATCATCCATGATCCAGAACGACCGCCCCATGGTCGACAACACGAGGTCCTTCCGGTGGACTTTGATGTCCGTAATCGGCGTGGTAGGCAGATCAAGCTGGAACGTCTGCCAGTGGGCCCCATCGTCGAACGAGATGTACATACCGAATTCCGTACCTGCGTACAGCAGTCCCTCCCGATCCGGATCTTCACGCACCGCGCGTGTGGGATAATCCGCCGGGATACCATTGGTGCCGGTCGTTAAACGGATCCAGTTCAAACCATAATCTTCCGTCTTATATATGTATGGCTGCCAGTCGTCCAGCATATACCGGTACACCGCCACATACGCTTTTCCAGGTTTGTGCGGTGACGGCTCGATAGTCTGAACGCGTCCACCCGGTGGAAGATCCCGAGGCGTGATATCGGTCCAGTTGGAACCGCCGTCGCGGGAGATATGGATAGGGCCGTCGTTGGAGCCTACCCACAAAACGCCTGCTTCGTGCAGTGATTCCCGAATCTGGTAAATAGAACTGTAGATCTCTTCGCCGGTTATGTCACGCGTGATTGGCCCACCGGAATACCCCTGTTTGTCCGATTCGTTGGCGGTAAGATCCGGACTGATCACCTCCCAGGTTTTTCCCTCATCCGTCGTTTTGTGGACATACTGGGAAGTATGATAAATGACTCCCGGATCATGGGGCGAAATCTCTATAGGTGATGTGCGCTGGAATCTGTAGGGCATTTCGCTCGCTGCGTGACCATAGTTGAAATGGGGATACACCCAGTAATGCTGCTCCTGGCCGGTCCGCGCGTTGTACCGGCTGAAACGACCTTTGCAATTGCCGTAGATAATATCAGGATCCAGCGGGTGAACCGCGATTGGGCCGGTTTCGCAACCCGCGACGCGCCGCCAGTGGGCCTTAGGGGAGAGCGGACTGCTGGCTGTAGGCGGGAGGCTGGGAATCATGATGGTGCTGTTGTCCTGTTGTTCACCGTACAACCAATAGGGGAACCGGTTGTCGACAACCACATGGTACAGCTCAGCGGTAGCCTGGTTGTATTGTGAAGACCAGGTCTTTCCACCGTCGAGACTGACATTGACACCACCGTCATTGGCCTGGAACAAGAACTTGGAATCATCCGGATGGATCCAAAGGTCATGGTTGTCCCCATGGGGCACGCGCATACGGACAAACGTACTCCCGGCGTCTGAAGATTTGAAGAAGCCTTCGTTGTTCACATAAACGGTGTTTTCGTCCTGAGGGTCCGCCGTGAGGTAGGTGTAGTAGAAGGGGCGATTCGTCAGGCTCTTCTGATCGTTGACATGCTGAAACGATCCCCCGCCGTCGTCGGATCGGTAAAGTCCGTTTTCACCGACGGGCGCCTCCATGAGCGCGTATAGCCGCTGCGGATTGGCAGGTGACAGGGAAAGGCCGATTTTACCGACGAGCCCCTGCGGCAGACCATTGGAGAGTTTCGACCAGGAATCACCGCCATCCATGGTTTTATAGATGCCGCTTTCGGCACTTCCGCTGATAATGGTCCATGGTTTTCGCTCACCGCGCCACAACGCCGCATATATCTCTTCGGGATTTATCGGGTGCATCGCCAGTGCGATTGCCCCCACCGTGTCGGAATGTGCCAGCACAAGTTCCCAGCTGCCACCGCCGTTTTCTGAACGGTAAACTCCGCGCTCCCGGTTCGGACCGAACAGGTGTCCCAGTGCCGCGACGTACACGAGATCCGGATCCTGAGGATGGATGGCGATGGCGCCGATCTGGCCCGCTTCCGGCAGGCCCAGATAGGTCCAGGATTTGGCACCATCCTCAGTTTTGTAAACCCCCCGTCCCGTTGACACATTACTCCGAACACTGGCGGACCCGGTGCCCGCATAAATGATGTCGGAATTGGAAGGCGCAACGGCGACATCTCCAATGGAGCCTACCTTGAAATATCCATCGGACACGTTCTCCCATTTGATACCGTACGTCGTGGACTTCCACACGCCGCCACCTGTCGCCCCGAAATACAAGACGGTAGGATCTCCCGGAACGCCAGTAACGGTCGTTACCCTCCCCCCCCTGTACGGTCCGACCATTCTGTAGTCCAACCCTTCGAAGAATTTCGGATCGATTATTTCGTTGGGGTCTGAACTATTCTGTGCAAGAAGTGATTCCACGGGCAGCATACATGCTACCACCAGCAATCGCAATACAGAGAGTGTCAACGGAGACAATGCGACCGATTTCATAATACCTCCTGGGAAAACCAGCTTGATGTCAAACTTTTCGTATATTCACAAAGTTTCGGTAGGAATCCGAAAATATATCAGCACCTGCCCGGACGCAACCTCTTTCAACCGGACCTGATCTGTGTTCGTTCCAGCCAATTCATCTTGACATTGTATCCGCTGGAAGTCTATCCTTGGTATTATTCAACGATTACAAACAAGAGGGTGACAACATGAGCGAACGTATACGTCAGTTTATCTCAAAACATGACATCAAGAAAATTAAAGTGGGTGTGTTCGATATAGACGGGCTGCTTCGCGGCAAGTATATCTCGATGGACAAATTCCTCTCTGCGGTCGACAATGGAATGGGATTCTGTGATGTCATCTTCGGTTGGGATTCGGCGGACGAATTATATGTGGACACCGGGGTCACGGTCACCGGCTGGCACACCGGATACCCGGACACTCCTGCGAAAATCGATCCCGACTCTGCCCGCGTAGTACCATGGGAACCCGGGACTGCCCTGTTTCTGGCCGATCTATACACAGGAGATGGTATCCCCCTTGGAGTTTCACCCCGGCAATTGATGCGGCGCGTCGTTACCCAAGCCAATGAAATGGGTTTCGATCCTAAGATGTCCTCCGAATATGAGTATTTTTTCTTCAAGGAAGACCCGCATTCCATCCGCGAAAAGTCATATACCGACCTGACTCCTTTGACACCGGGTATGTTCGGATACAGTGTCGTGCGCGCATCAAGCGTGTCCGACCTGGTGCATGCGGTCATAGACAATATGAAAGCCTTCGGCATACTGATAGAAGGTATTCACACGGAAACCGGCCCCGGGGTCTATGAGACGGCGATAACCTATGACACGGCGGTCAATGCTGCCGATAACGCCGCCCTGTTCAAGACCGCCATGAAGGAAATCTCATCACGGCACGATGTCATCGTTACATTCATGGCCAAATGGAACCCCGAGTTCCCCGGATGCAGCGGACATATCCATCAAAGCCTGTGGAGCGCGGACGGCAAGAAAAACCTGTTTTATGATGACCGCCATGCCACCAGCATGTCCACCACTATGCGCCACTATATCGGCGGCCAGATCGCACTCATGCCGGAACTGACGGCCCTGTCCGCACCGACTATCAACTCTTATAAACGCCTGGTGCCCGGCGCGTGGGCGCCGACAACCGCCTCCTGGGGTATCGAAAACAGAACCACCGCAATCCGGGCGATCCCGTTCGGTGAAAACTCCACGCGCGTGGAGAATCGATTACCCGGCTCCGACGCAAATCCCTACCTGGCCATGGCGGCATCGCTGGCAGCCGGATTGTATGGCATCGCCCAGGAAATCGAACCGCCGGAACCCTGGTCGGCGAATGCTTACACCGCGCCGGACGGTATTTTCGAAGCCCTCCCCCGATCCCTTGACGAAGCGATTTCGCTGTTAAAAGAAAGCCAAGTCGCCAAAGATATACTCGGCACGGGGTTTGTGGATCATTACGTGGCGACCAGGGAGTGGGAAGTCCGGCAGCATGCAAAAGCTGTAACAGATTGGGAATTAAAACGGTATTTCGAAGTCGTGTGAGAAAGGACGATGGATGGGCTGCTTGTTCCTTCTAAAGGGTTATTCTATGCCGCGCCATGTCACATGGTTCCTTTTCTGTACATTGCTTTTCCCCGCCGCATGCCGTGAGGATGTCCCCGGTGAGGCCGCGGGAAGCCGGACAGCCGGTTCCGGTCGTACCCTTCCCGATGATGCCGCGCCTTCGACATATCAGAAATTCCGGTCGGTCCAGGCCGAACCCCATACGCTGGATCTGTCGCTGGACGCCTATGCGGCGGGTGATTTAATTCATATCTTCGAAACACTCGTAGTCGTCCATCCCAATATGGAACTACGACCAGGCGCCGCCGAACGGTGGGAAACGAATGAGGACGGTACAGAATGGACATTTTACCTGCGGGAGGGAAACAGGTGGTCTGACGGCCGGCCGGTGACTGCCCATGATTTCGAATACAGCTTCAAAAGAATGCTCGATCCGAAGGAGGGCGGTAATTATGCGTTTGTTTACTACGACATCGTTGGGGCACGCGATTTCAACGCCGGGAAGAGTGAAGATAAAGAATCGGTCGGCATCCGTGCAACCGACGACCACACACTGGTCATCAACCTCCTGAAACCAACTCCCTATCTACCGAACCTTATGGCTTTCGTAACCGCCATTCCCGTCCCGCGGTGGCAAGTTGAGAAATTCGGGCGGAAATGGACTCAGGGTAGCAACAGCATCTCAACGGGGCCTTACATGGTCGGTGAATGGCTGCCGGGGCAGTACATCACCTACATCCCGAATCCGGACTACAGTGGTCCTTACAAGGGTTATCTTGACCAGATCCAATGGATTTTTTCAGGTGATCCCACGGCATTGCTCAATGCGTATGAGAACGACGAGATCGACGTTCACGCCCTCTCTGCGATCGAACTGGGCCGCATCGAACAGGACACGAAGCTGAACATGGAACTGGTCCGCTCCCATAGCAACACCACGTGGTACCTTTTCTTCAAGACAGCGACCCCGCCTTTTAACGATCAGAGGGTCAGGCAGGCGATCGCCCATTCCGTGGATCGAACCATACTCACGAAAACGGTCATCAAGGGCGCTGGTATCCCGGCATACACCATGATGCCCCCAGGTATGAAGGACCATCTTCAGATGGATTTCAGTAGTTATCAAGCCTATGATCCTCCTGAAGGTCGGAAGCTCCTGGCCGATGCAGGGTTTCCAGGCGGGAGGGGGTTCCCCAAGATGGGGATTTGGCTCCGGGGCGCCGACGGCTTACAGCTGCAGGTAGCGCAGGCAATACAGGGTATGTTGAAGGAAAACCTCGGAATTGATATCACCATACAGAACCAGGAAACATATGTTTACTTCGATAACATGTACCGATACGACATCCCCTTCAGCCTTATCGCCTTCAATCAGGACTTTGCGGATCCGGTTAACATGATATCCCAGGTATGGCGTTCCCGGGATGCCGGCCTTGGTCGTCACGACTGGAAAAACGTCACATTCGATCGTCTCGTGGACAAGGCCGACAGTGAAATGACAGCTGAAAACCGCCGCGGACTGTACCGTGAAGCCCAACGGGTACTGGCGGAGGATGCAGGCGGTGTATTCCTGTACTACCAGGTGGACCTCAGGTTGGTGAAACCCTGGGTGAAAAATTACACCAGCGGTGAAACGCCTGGGTATCCGGGATATATGCGACTCAGCCGGGTATGGGATGTGTATATCGGCAACGAGGTGCTGGAGCGGTAACGAACAAAGCGAGTAAAACCCCGGTCTGTGGCCAGATTCAATTCCCCGCGGTTTGACCGCCGCCGGAGATTCCCGGCCACCACCCGCCATTACCCCACCGGGAACATTCAGAACAGCCGGACACAAAGCATTTTCCGACTCGATCAATTATCCGACAATGCGTGTCAATAGTCATTGGGAAGCGGTATTCAGTACAGCGACATACGCTTCGTAACGGTCCTGTATCAAGCGCACATAATGTACCGGTTCGCTGCCCCGGCAATAGCCGTACCTGGCTTTTTGATAGAATTGGGGTTTCTCCAGCATGCCCATCCCGACCTCGACATTATTGAACCAGCGATTCGGATCAAGCCCTGACTGGCTGGCCAGACGCCGGGCGTCCAGCACATGCCCATATCCCGCGTTGTAGGCTGCCAGAGCAAATCGGATGCGAGATTCGAACGGTATGCCCGGGTCGAACCTGTCGAGCATTCGCCGTAAATAGGTGACACCTGCCTTTATACCCTGTTCTGGGTCGGTCACGTCTTCTACTCCGAGTTCTCTCGCGGTCCCCGGCATTACCTGCATCAGCCCCTGAGCGCCTACCCAGCTTTCCGCATCAGGATCGAACCTCGATTCGTGGTACATCTGTGCTACAATGAGGCGCCAGTCCAGGTCGAACCGGTCTGCATATTTTTTTACGGTTTCATCGTAGGGAGAGATCAAGCCGGAAATATCCGAGCGGAGGCTGTCCAGGGCACGGCCTATGTTGCGTTTATTCTGAAAATACCGTTTCCTGATCATATTGTAATAGAGCCCGCGATGTTCTTTAGCTATGAATTCATTGAGGGAAGTCAGAAAACCGGTTGCGCCTTTACGCACCGCCCATCCGAGTTGTACAGATTTTACCGTGAATGCGGCTTTCAGGTTCAGACCATACGCCTGTTCTACCCGGAGCAGGTTGGAATCACAGATGGTGACATCGTATTCCCCTGAGTCTACGGCAGCCAGGATGTCTTCTGTTTCCATGTCTTCCGGAACCGTTACGACTGTCAGACTGTCGAGGGATCGCTGCAGAGTGGTAAGGGTTTCATAGAACGCACTGCTTGCCCGCACGTGAACCGTCTTCCCGGCCAGGTCATCCACATCATCTATGGCCACCTCATCAGCCCTGACGACCACCACCTCCTCCACATCCATATAGCGGTCTGTAAAAACCACTTGGTTCGCTCTCTCGGCCGTGTTCGACATCGCTGCAGCAATAATATCCCCCCGCCCTTCATTCAGGAAGGTGATCATTTCCTCATGACTTGGAGGAATCACGATCTCGAGACGGAGATTCTGCTGCTCCGCATAACGCTTCATCAACTCATACTCAAACCCGACCTGACGTCCCCTATGAATGAAATACGTCATGGCGTTGTTGCGGGTGATCATACGGAGCCGGCCGCGTTCTTTCATACCGGCCAGGTCGTCCTTGTGGACTCTTTCATGGTGCCTTGTCAGGGTATGCGCGAAAAGATAGGCATCCACTTTTTCTTTTAAGACCGGGGAATCTCTGCGCATTGCCAACGCCACCGGCCTGTCTTCCGAAACCACAATAGGTGTCGTCAGGTTATCGAAATAAGCACCGATCGCCGCCCAGTAATTGGAATCGGTCACCGTAGCCGGATAAACACCCTGTGATACCTTTTCTACGATTTCTTCGGTATTTAGTGTTTCTTCCAGGTCACGGATGCGTATTCCGGGCAGGTCAGCCTGAAGTCCCCTGAGAGTCTCCGAATACGAACTGCCCCCGCGTACAGCGATTTCTCGACCATCCAGATCTCCCAGGGCATCCGGCAGCGAATCGCTCAGGGCCATGACCAGTAATTCATCAACGTACAGATAGGGCACGGAAAACAGGACCTGCTCCTGCCTGGAATCGGTGACCGTCATGCCGGCGGCAATGATATCACCCTCACCTTCCGTCAACATTTCCACCATACGGCCGTAGTCGGCCGCTACCACAAACTCCAGTTTCAAACCGAGTACTTCAGCCAGGCCACGGGCGATGTCACGATCGATCGATACCGGTTCCGAATTGCGGGGCATGAATGCGATCGGGTCCGGACGCACTATCACACGAAGATTGCCGTGGGGACGTAGTGCATCAAGGTCGCCAGTGTATTTCGGGGGGGGCGATGCCGGCATTTCCACCCGTGGATTTTCTGTGCAGCCCAATATCATTGCCAGGCTCGTGAACGACACGATACAGAATTTTAACATGCCCGATCCTCCGGATTCTGGTCTTTGCTGATTGTTCATACCCTCCATCCTCTTCTGACCGCGGGCATTTCTAGCCCTTCCGTTTCCCGTCTTTATCCCGGCCTTCGACCCGCTTCCCGGTCAGAATTCCATAATGATTTAAACCGGGGACGCTTGTAGTCCAGCACTTTCCAAGACATATACACGTTATCATCGTAAATAATCTAGTTGAGCATGAAGTGGTTTTTCTGGCGGACCCAATCCAGATTCCGGGTGTCTTTAAAACTGTAATACATGGAAGAAACAACCAGGGACATCACGGGACCACCGCTAGAAAACTGAACAGACTGACCAGCAGAAAAGGCAGCACCCAGGCCAAGGAGGTTTAGGGCGGTAAAATAGCCTCACGCATCCGGTTTGCATTGTCCGCACGGTTTATATTTTATTTTAGCCTCACGCAAAGGAATCGCCAGGGCATCTTTCCCGGCTCTACCGCATTCCGCCCGGTGGTACCGGGTACCCGCCGGCGTGATGTAAACAATGGTCTCCCCGCCTGACGGCTGTTCGGACATAGAATGAGACACCTCATTATCTTCCGTACCTGAACGTGGTGACCAGATTTCGTAATCCCAGTCGAGATCCACATACCTGAAGACCAGCGCACGCAGTTCGTCCCATTTCCAGCGCGCGAGCAATACAATCAGCACGAGACTAATCAATGTTTTTACCATGTCAGCACCTTTTTTCGGTCGTTTCAACCACTTTGCGAAGTCAGTTTACGTACCCATGGAACAAAACATTAATTGCGGTTTTTTGTCAATCAGAATGTCCCCGCAGTTCCTTGATCCCCCAACGTTTGCGCTTGACAAAATGGACTGTCAGCCATAATTTATGCCTTTTCGGACATCTTTGGAACCCGGGTTCTAGCGGCGTGTTCGAAACGTTTTCTGCGGCAACGGGCAATACTCACGTGGATTCGAGTTAAGATGGAAAAAATCAGACTGGCATACATCGGTTGCGGCGGAATGGGACATCGCCACCTTTACGGGTTGGCCGAGCTCCATCGTGCAGGGATCTGTAAATTCGAACCTGTAGCAGCCTGTGATCCGAATCAAGAAAATGCAGCTTCCCTGGCAGCCCAAATCAGGGAGCACTTCGGCACCGAAGCGGCAGTAGTGGGCAGCACCGACGAACTGGGAACCGTCGGGGGCATTCAGGCGGTGGATATCTGCACCGACCCGCGGCACCATCACACCATGGCGCTAGCCTCCTTCGAACAAGGCTGGGATGTGATGGTGGAAAAACCCATGGGACTCACAGCCAGGGCCTGTCGTATCATCAACGAGGCGGCCGTATCCCATGGTCGGATCCTGGCCGTAGCTGAAAACTACCGACGTGACCCCGTCAACCGCTTGGCCAGAACTCTGATCGACGAAGGGATTATCGGAGTACCCCGGTTCATGATTCACAACACAACCGGCGGTTCTAATCAGATGTTAATTTCGGTCTGGCGGCACCAGAAGAACGCCAGCGGTCTGCTCCTTGATGTGGGGGTCCACTTCGCCGACATCATGGAATATTTCCTTGGCGATATCACAACCGTGTTCGCACAGACCAGACTGCATGAAAAAACAAGAATAAACCCGATGGCCGGCCAAAATCCGGATGCGGTCGACCGTAAATCACCCGCCGGCGTGTACGAACGGTGGCAGAAAGACATGCCGGGTGAATTCGAGGCCACGGCGGAAGACGCGGCCTACGCGACGCTCTTGTTCGCCAGCGGTGCATCCGCCCAGTATCTGGAAGAGCATGCCACACACGGGCGCAGTTTCTGGCATCGAGCCATCTACGGCTCACAGGCGTCTCTCGACCTGCCCAACGACCGTTCGGGCGGATCGATCACCCTTACGTGGGACGACGGAGGCACCGTCAACGACGAAGCCATCCTGGACCTGGTTCCCGATTTTCACCTGGATAAAGCCACGGCGGCCCTGTTCGGTGGATCCAGGTTGTGGCGTTATGAGTATCCATTTGTCGAAACGGACCGCAAACTGATCGCGATCGAATATGCGGATTTTGCCGATGCCCTGGAAAATGGCCGCCTTCCTGAAGTAGACGGCAGGATGGGGGCCAGATCTGTTGCGGTCTCTTACGCCATTCTGGAATCTGGTGTTGTGAATCAGGCGGTCCAGGTGGATGATGTTCTTGAAGATCGGGTTCATGCATATCAGGAAGAAATTAATCAGAGCCTG
>CAYYIS010000068.1:0-23519 GCA_964470965.1 uncultured Gemmatimonadota bacterium
TCTCCCGGTGGGTTGTTGGGGATTGAAATTGAGGTTGGTATCGAATAATCACGTTAGACAGGCGGTATGCAATAGGGCTAGGAAGATAGCGCTATTCCTGTGACAGAATGAATTGACAGGAGATTCTGTTTAATTTGATTACGGTCCCGGTTAATCATCAGCAAGGTACCCCCACCTTGTGATGCTATGTCCCATTCAACTACCAAAAACCTGTTTCGGGTCTCCTCCATCTATGGAGTCGGTCTTGCCGTAAACCGGGCGCTTGACTTTGCGCTCCTTCCTCTCTACACCAACTACTTAGACCCGGGAGAATACGGTGCGGTGGCGCTGACGCTCACGCTCTTGGGATTCGGACACGTCGTGTACGCCATGGGGTTCGGTCCCGCGTTTCTGCGCTATTTCGCGATGCATGACGGGGCGCACCGCCGTCGGATGTTCCTGGGGGGGACAGTGACGCTGTTTGTCGTTGCCCTTGCCCTCTCGGCGCTGGTGTGCGGGTTCGCTCCGGTGTTCGGGGCGTGGTTCGGACTCGGTGAACGTCGACTGCTGGTGGACCTGGCTGCAGGCATCCTGTTTCTCGACGTTTTGACGCTGTTGCCCTACAGTATACTGCGTTCTGAAGGTCGTGCGGCTACCTTCGTGGTATGCACCTTCTTTACCACGGTTGTGCAGGTATGTCTTACGGCGGCTCTCATCCTTCTGGCCGGTATGGGTGGCGAGGCGTTTTTTGTTGCTATGGTGGTTTCCTCGGCGGTTAACGTTCTCATCGTTACCTTCAGTGTCCGGAGATATGTATCGTTTGCCGGACCGGTCGTGTTCCCGCGAGAGCTGTTGCGCTTCGGCCTGCCGTTTGTGCCGGCCGGGCTCGCGACAGTAGCAATTGAACTGATTGACCGGGTGTTCCTGGAGCGCATGATGGGCGCCGCTACCGTGGGTATTTACAGTGCGGGATACCGGGTCGCCGCCGGGATGGGATTACTGGTAAAAGCGTTCGAGTACGCCTGGGCGCCCTATATACTGGAACGGAGGGGCCATGCAATCCGGGCTACGGCAGGTGCAGCTGCAGGGTTTATGGTACTGGCCGGTATGCTGTGGGCTGGATTCATTTTGTTGGAAGAGGAAATACTCGGGATACGCCTGTTCGGAAAAGATCTGATCGGTCCGGCCTATCGGACAGGGGCGGTCATCATTCCACCGGTTATGTTGGCGTACATCCTGAGCGGTCTCGCGGAGGTGCTGATGGCTGGTGTATATTTGAAAGGCCGCTCCTGGGTCGTTCCCGTTGCCACGGTGTCCGCCGCCGCGGTCAACATTGTAGGCAATCTCCTACTGATACCTTCCTATGGTATGATGGGCGCCGCCTGGGCGACTATTACTGCCTATGCAGTGCTGGTGATGGTATTGTACCTGTACACGCGAAGAGTTTTTGTGAGGGCTGACAAACCTTGATGCTTACATTCCCGCAAGCGTTTTATCCAGCGCAGCCTTTGCATCGCGGGAAATAGCTTCGGGAACCTGCTTCCAGTATTCCTCGCGGAAAATCTCGACCGACAGGGCGCCTTCGTAACCCTTGTCTTTGAGGATACCGAGAACCGTTTCGAGCGGCAGGATGCCTTTGCCCATGTGCAGCCGATGGCCGTCGGTGAGTTCTTCCCGGGGCAGATCCTCGCAGTCATTCACGTGGACGATCAAAAGGTGCTCCAGGGGGATATTCCGGATGTCCTCCATGGATACGTCCGATTTGTAGTAGTGGAACGTATCGAGCATGAGCCCCAGCGCGTCATGGTCGGCTCGTTCGATGATTTCGAGGGCCTCGTTCGGACCGGGGATAAACGGATGACGACCCAGTGGTTCGATGGCGATCTTAACGCCGTGTTTCTCGGCCTGGTCCGCGTACGTGCTCGCCATGTTGGCCATGGTGTCGTATGCCTCATCCAGCTCCACATCCCCCGGGGGAGCGTCTGCGCAGACGAGCAGTATGGGGCATTCGATCGCTTCCGCGATTTCCGACGCCTCCCGGATGGAGATGATATGCCCCCGGTTGTCGGAAAAGCCCACCAGGCTGTACGGGCACAGGGAAGCGACTTTGAGTTGACAGCGTGCCAGAAGGTCCTTGAGGTCGTCCACTGTGTGGGTTTCCAGGTAGGCATTCAGTTTCCCGGACCATATTTCAACCGCTTCGAACCCGGCAAGTGCCGCAGCTTCAAGGTCCTGTTCGAGTGTGTAGGGCATGGTTGTCGCCCCGTTGATGCAGGATATCATTTGGTCTCCGTGGTTTCCTTAATCCGGCCGATTCATGTATTGTTCGAATCCCATTTTATGGTAAACGCCTTCAGAAATGTACCTCAGGATCCGTTCAAACTTTTCAGGGGTTACGTATCCGTTCACGGGAGCGATGGCTTTACCGTCAGGCTGCAGAAACCAGGTGGTGGGGTAGCTTTTCACCCGATAGATGGACGCCAGGCGTACTTCGGTGACATTTTGGCCCCGTAACTTGACAAAGCGACGGGATTCCGCGTTGACCTTTACCAGAATGAATGATTTTTCCAACAGGGCCTTTACGGATGGATCGGCGTAGGTTTTTTCATCCATTACGTCGCACCATCCGCACCAGTCGGTATAAAAATCTATCAGCACAAATCTGTTTTGTTTTTTTGCCAGCGGCAGCGCCTTATCGTACCGGTGCCAGGTGAGACCGCCGGTGGTATCGGCGTCTCCCGCTCCCGCGGGCATTGCCGTGCCGATAAACGGGAGCATCACTGCGAGTGAAATGATATGTGTCCACCTTCTCAATCACGACCTCCGTTCAATCTGCCAAATACCGCAGCAGGCGCTCTTCAATGATCCGACACGGGATCCCTTCAACCCCGGTGATACGAACGACCCGATTGACAATCCCCATACGCCCTGTAAAAGGCCGCTTCCGTTATGGCAGCCACCGCTTCGAATGACTGAACCGGCTTCCCCAAAATATCCATGGGAATACCGAGCCTTCGCATCCTTTGGTCGGTTCGAAAACAGAGAACCCACGCAAAAGCACGGGGCCGCCATCGGGAATCACAGGCTGGTTCAAGGATCCCAACAGCGAATCCGTATATACTCATCCGCCGTGGGACTGTCAAGGTGTTTGACCCGTTAAGATCTATACCCTTTCAACAGAAAAATCTTGCCCGGGGCTCATGGAATCGATTATAATTATACCGTTCATTGTTCTGATAACAATCCTGCATTATTTAAATTTGACGATGGAGAATACACATGGATGCTCCTACGATGACCGCCCATGCGACGCTTGAAGATACCTATCGTGCTGCGTTCCCGAAATCACGGGCCCTTTATCAAAAGGCGCTCGATCATTTTCCCAACGGTGTTACCCACGACGGCCGGTTTCTGCGCCCGTTTCCCGTGTACATAGATCGGGCACTCGGTGCCCGTAAATGGGATGTGGATGGAAACGAGATTGTCGATTACTGGATGGGACACGGCTCGTTGCTGCTGGGCCACGGCCGGGAAGAGGTGGTGCAGGCGGTTGCGGAGCAGAGCGGGAAAGGCATGCATTACGGCGCCTGCCATGAGCTGGAGATCGAATGGGCGGATCTTGTAAGCCGCCTGGTACCGTGCGCCGAAAGGGTCCGTTTCGTCTCATCGGGCACGGAGGCAACACTGATGGCGATCCGGCTGGCCCGGGCGTACACCGGCCGCCGCAAGGTCATAAAGTTCAAAGGCCACTACCATGGTTGGCATGACAACGTCCTGGACAGTGCCGGCCCCGGTCACACACCTCCTGGAGTGCTCAGGGAGGTGTGTGACACCCTGATTTCTCTGCCGCCCAACGATTTGAATCAGGTAGAAGAGGTGTTGAAGCACGACCAGGACATCGCCTGTCTCCTGCTGGAGCCTACGGGAGAATTGTTCGGCGGTAGGCCGCTCGACAGCGGCTTCCTAAACGGCTTGCGCCGCCTGACGGAGCAGTACGGCGTGTTGTTTGTCATGGATGAAGTGGTGACGGGATTCCGCTGCTCCCCCGGCGGCGCACAGGCCCACTACGGTATCACACCGGACTTGTGTACCCTGGCAAAAATACTGGCGGGCGGAATGAACGGTGGTGCGGTCGCCGGCCGGCGGGATATAATGGACCACCTCGAAATCCGACCGGAACCGGAGTGGCAGAAATCCAAGAAAATGCTGCACTATGGCACTTTCAACGCCAGCCCTATTTGCGCCGCGGCAGGCATTGCCACGCTGAAGATCGTTGAGAGAGGTGAGGACATCGACAGGGCCGACGAACTGGCGGCCCTGCTACGGGCGAGGCTCGCTCAGGTGATCGACTCACAGGGGTTGGATAACTGGAACGTGTACGGCGCTTTCTCCGGCGTAAAAATCAGCTACTCACAGGACCTCACCCTCGCACGCAGGGGCAATCTGAACATCATCCATGCGCTCCGGCAGGGCTGGCTGGTCAATGGAGTCGATACGATGGGAGTTGACGCGTTGACTTCCTCGGCGCATACGATTGAGGATATCGAGCAGACCGCAAGCGCTTTTGATGCCACTCTGACCGCGCTGCGTCAGGATGACATAATTTAGGACAATGGTCTCACCGAGAATAGCTTGACAGGCCCTTCGACAAACTTTATTTTATCGAAGTTTTTGACACCCATAAATCCCAATTTATAAATACCTAAAAAGGTAGGAAACTACAATGGCTGAAGAACGACAAGGCGGCACCACATTTCAGGGTAATCCACTGACTCTGGTGGGTTCAGAACTGAAAGCCGGAGATCAGGCACCCGTGTTTTCGGTGCTCAATGGCGCGCTCGAGGCGACGTCGCTCGATAACTACCAGGGCAAAGTCAAAGTGATCTGTACCGTCCCGTCGCTGGACACACCGGTTTGTGATACGGAGATCCGCAGATTCAACCAGGAAGCCGCCGGTCTTGGAGATAACGTGGCAGTATTGACCATTAGTGCCGACCTTCCGTTCGCACAGGGCCGTTGGTGCGGTGCCGCCGGCGTGGAAAACATAACACCGCTGTCTGACCACCGTGACACCTCCTTCGGTGAGGCCTACGGCACACTGGTCAAAGAACTCCGCCTCCTCAGCCGAGCGGTATTCGTCGTGGACACCGGCAACACCATTCAGTACGTGGAGTACGTATCTGAAATCGCCGACGAACCCAATTACGATGCAGCGGTGGCAGCGGCCAAGGCCGCCGTATAAGGCGTAAGGTAAGGCAGATCATTCACAAACGCCGTCCGATGCACATAACGGACGGCGTTTGTTTTAGTGTAGAGGGTGGTTATGTCAACGACGCTTACTTACCACGGCCACGCCTGTCTTTCCCTAAAGGACGGGTCACATAACCTGCTCTTCGATCCCTTCCTGACAGGTAATCCACAGGCTTCCATGCCTGCGAACGACATCCATGCAGATTATGTACTCCTCACCCACGGCCATTCGGATCACCTGGGAGACGCGATACCTATCGCCAGACGATGTGATGCCACCATCATTGCCCCCTTTGAACTTGCGAAATACTGCGAAAAGCGGGGGGCTAAGGTACATGATATGGGTATCGGAGGGGCGTACAAATTTCCATTCGGCAGGGTTAAACTGACACAGGCTTTGCACGGTTCAGCGCTTATCTCGGATGATGGTCATATCGAATACCTGGGCAATCCCTGCGGCTATCTGCTCCGCCTTTCCGGAATAACCTACTATAACGCCGGCGATACCGGACTGTTCGGTGATATGGAGCTGATCGGAAAGCTAGACAAACCGGATGTTGCGATTCTACCCATCGGCGACAACTACACCATGGGAATAGATGATGCTGTGGAAGCAGTCAAGATGATAAAACCCAAAATTGTGATTCCGGTGCACTACAACACGTTTCCGGTCATTATGCAGGATCCGAATGTCTTCGTCAAGAAGCTGGGCAGAACGGCCACGTGCGTACTCCTTAAGCCGGGAGAATCGTACCAGATCAGTTGATGGGAAAATATGAAACCGCCCCTATATTCTCTTTTGGCGATTCTCCTGCTGGTCGGTACATTGCCACCCAGTCTGCGGGCCCAGACCCTGTCATTGAAATTCGATGGGGTAATAGGCCGGGAGGGCATCGGCGCCGGCCAGCTTATGAATCCATCGGCTGTGGCCATCGACCCCGCCGGCAACCTGTACATCGCAGACGCAGGTAACAGCCGCGTCCAGCTGTTCGACCGGCAAGGCCGGTACGTTCGGCATATCGGCGGTATCGGGTTCGGTACGGGGCAGTTCAACCGACCCCAGGGACTCGCCGCTACCGGACTCGACGTATTTGTGGCCGATACCCAGAACCGGCGGATTCAACGACTCGACCGCAGACTCAATTTTTTGGGGGCGCTGCCCGGCGAACTGGACCTCCAGGATGATCCAATCGACACTTTCGGGTTCCCTACCGGTATTGCGGTTTCCACCCTTGGTGATATTTACGTCACTGATGCTGAAAATGAGGAAGTCGTCAAGATGAACACCTCCGGTGCCGTGGAGGTGCGATTTGGAGGGTTTAATGACGGCAGGGGGCGATTAAGGGAGCCGGGCGGTATAGCCATTGGGCGTTCGGGCCTGATCTATGTAGCCGATGCCGGAAACGACCGCATCGTTGTTTTCGACGCATTCGGCGGATTTCTGCGGACGGTTGGCGCTGACAGCCTTCGAACGCCCAGGGGGATAACACTGGATCGGCAGGGGCGAATTTTTCTTGCCGACACCGGAAATCATCGGGCCGTTATCCTCTCCAACAAGGGAGGGCTGCTGCTCAGTTTTGGTACAGAAGGCAGTGGCTTGGGCTCATTCCTCAGGCCACAGGATATCGAAATAGACATTGAAAACGCTGTCTACATCGTGGATACCGGCAACCACAGGATTCAAAAATTCACCTTGCGTGGGATCGAAGAGGAACGGGCAAAGTAACCGTTATGCGTCGCATTATTCTGCTACTCGTTATTTTGACCATGCCGGTGATTGCGGTGGCGGGGATCGCGCTGGCGGTCTTTCTGGCGATCTATCCGGATACGGATCCCCCGCCCAACCTCACGCTCGAAACCACACCGGACAGCATCGCCCGGGGAGCTTATCTGGCCAATCACGTTTCCGTCTGCGTCGATTGCCATTCCCACAGAAACTGGGCGAATTATTCGGGGCCGGTCAAACCGGGGACTGAAGGGCAGGGCGGCGAGAAATTCGGATCCGGTGGTGGTTTAATCGGCGTGGTATATTCTCCCAACATCACATCGGAACATCTCGGCCACTGGACGGACGGTGAGATCGCCCGGGCCATCACGAGCGGCATCAGCCGGAACGGAACCGCATTGTCCCCGGTCATGCCTTATTCCGGGTACAACCATCTGGCTGAAGAAGATTTATACGCCATCATCACCTACATACGAACACTGCGGCCTATTAAATCGCAAGTGCCGGAACGGCGCCTTGATTTCCTGACGGAGATGCTCGTACGCATGATGCCGATCCCTTACACAGCGCCGTCACGGCCTGACCCGGCGAATTCGGTTGTATACGGCGCATACCTGGCCTCTATCGCCGGATGCGCCGACTGTCACACGCCGAAGGAACGGGGGACACCTGTTCCAGATATGAAAATGGCCGGCGGATTAGAATTTCCTCTACCCGACGGCGGTGTGGTCCGCGCTTCGAACATCACACCGGATGCGGCAGAGGGGATCGGCCGCTGGAGCAAGAAGGATTTTGTTGCCCGCTTTAAGTTGTACGAAGATCTGGATCGGCGGAAGATGCCCGTTCAAGAGGGGCGCAACACCGTGATGCCCTGGACCAGGTATGCAGGCATGTCAGAGAAGGATTTAGAAGCAGTTTTCACATATCTACAGACCGTGACGCCCGTAAGAAATACGGTAACAACACACCCCTAAGGAGTATACCATGCCATTGCTATTTGACATGCCGTTGGAGGAGTTGAAGACCTATCAGGGTATCAATCCGCGGCCGGATGACTTCGATTTATTCTGGGACGAGGCCCTCGCCGAGATGCAATCGCTGGATCCCGAAGTTGAGATTGTCCCGGCTGAATTCCAGACCCCTTATGCCACCTGTTCCCATCTTTACTACACCGGTACCGGCGGAGCTCGGATTCACGCGAAGCTGCTGCAGCCCGTCGATGCCGCGGAGCTGCATCCGGCTGTGGTCATGTTCCACGGGTATTCGGGGGATTCGGGTGACTGGCTGGACAAGCTCGGCTACGCAGCACTGGGGTACACGGTCGCAGCATTAGACTGTCGCGGACAGGGTGGGTTGTCCGAAGATGCGGGCAGTGTACCGGGATGGACTCTTCGGGGACATATCATCCGAGGGCTGGACGGGACGCCGCAACAGCTGATGTACCGTCATATTTTCCTGGATACGGCACGGCTGGCAGGGATCATAATGGACATGCCGGATGTGGATGCGGAGCGTGTAGGCGCGTACGGCGGTTCCCAGGGTGGGGCATTGACACTGGCCTGCGCGGCACTGGAACCGCGTATAAAAAGGGCGGCGCCGGTGTTCCCGTTTCTATGTGATTACAGACGTGTATGGAATATCGACCAGGCAAAGGATGCCTATGCGGAATTGCAGGAGTACTTCAGAAAGTTCGATCCTATGCACGAACGTGAGGAGGATATTTTCAAACGACTCGGATATATTGATGTGCAGTATCTGGCACCGAGAATACGTGCCGAGGTGCTCATGGGCGTGGGACTGATGGATACGGTCTGCCCGCCGTCTACACAGTTCGCCGCGTACAACAAAATTCCATCAGAAAAATCACTGGCAATTTACCCCGACTACGGCCATGAGGTGCTCCCGGGGCACACGGATCGGATCTTCCAGTTCCTGTCGAAACTTTGAATCATCACAGCTTCGGTATGATCTACGGATTGCGGGCAGGACATGGACTCCTGTGCGGTTTTTTACCTTGTCAACAACCCCACTCATCCTGATCTGTACCGGGCGGCCTCGATCGTATTTTTCAATAGCATTGCCACCGTCATCGGGCCCACGCCGCCTACCCTGGGGGTGACCCAACCGGCCACGTCTGAAACCGAGGCATCCACATCGCTGAGTAGTCTTTTACCCTTCCGCGTGACACCGGCGCCCACCACCGCGGCGCCCGGCTTCACCATATCTGCCGTGATAAGTCCCGGTGCTCCCGCCGCAGCAACCAGAATATCGGCCTGTTTCGTGTGAGCCGCCATATCTGGGACACCGGTGTGAATGACGGTGACCGCGGCGTTGCAGTTGGGCCGCTTGAGAGCGAGAAGCAGTGCCAGGGGGCGTCCGATGGTTAGTCCACGCCCTACGATGACCACGTGTTTTCCTTCTATTGAGACTCCGTAGTGCACCAGCATTTCCTGAATGCCAACCGGTGTACACGGCAGCGGACCCGGTGCGCCCATGACCAGGCGGCCCAGGTTGACGGGATGCAGCCCGTCCGCATCTTTCTGTGGATTCACCGCCAGCAGGGCGGTTTCTTCGTTCAGGCCATCGGGAAGCGGTAACTGTACCAGGTAGGCATCCACCGCCGGGTTGGCGTTCAGCCTATGGATGGACTCTTCAAGCCGCTCCTGGGTTGTGTCTGAAGGCAGATGCGTGTGGACGGACGTGATACCGACTTCTTCACACGCCCGGTGCTTCATGGCGATATAGGTGGCACTGGCCGGATCATCCCCGACAAGAAGGGTACCCAAACCGGGCGTTATGCCCTGCCGTTTCAATGCGGCCGCTTCATTCCTGAGCCGGGCCTGGATTTTGTCGGCCAGTTCACGGCCACTCATAATAACAGGCGCTCCGATTGTGCTCACGGTTAAGGCCCTTTCAATGATTGGTCCGGGTCAAAGAGAATCAATGGAATTTCCATCTCTTCAGGGGTCAACCCACCGTGGTGCCCTCTGAACTTCATCTCGAACTTCCCCTTTTCATACCACCAAACGGACTGATGCGCATAGGGCAAAATCACCAGGTCGCCGACCCGTGACAGGAAAGACTCGACCGGGGTATCGGTGCCGAACAATCCCTCATCGATCAGATGAGAGACGGGATGTACTTCCGCTACATTGTGCAATCGTGTGCCCAGGAATTCGACCGCGTCGTCCAGCATTCCGTCGTTGATGTAAAGGAACATGTCACGGGGTGAACCGGCTGGTATCAGCAACTCGTCCCTTCGGTTGGTCTTCAGGAACCGTTCCACACCGCTGAGCTGAGGATCGCGATTCAGGTATATGGTGGTCTCCGGACTCACCTCCACCTGGCCGTGATCGGTGGTCATCATGAACAGTGTTCTGCCGGTGCGTTTCTCCAACTGCCTCATGAATATCCGCTCCATGATCATAAGGAACGCTTCGATCTCCGCCGCCAGATGCGGGGACCGGGGACCGTATTGATGGCAGATGTGGTCGATGGGGTCTAAATACAGGAAATAATAAGTGGGTTTATCCTGCTCAGCCAGAAGCTGCCCCAGTGTTACCAGCGCTTGAGGATACGTGGTGTAGGGAGACACCCGGCTTCCTTTAAGCATGGATTTTGAATACGTGGTGGAAGAATAGGTCCGGCTTTGAAGCGTGCAGGACCTGATGCCCTCTCCCCGCAGTGTTCTGTACAATGTCTGATTCGGAAAGAGCAGGTTTTTATCGATGTCTACCGAGCCGACTGTCTCTCGTTTTTTATCTCCCGCGAAAGAATACAGCAGTGGCGAAAACACGGCATCCAGTTCGGGTTCATAGTATTGCCACTCGAACACATTGCTCTGCCCGACCGGCAGGCCCGAATGTATGGTGGTCACGTGCGCAGCGGTGGTGGAGGGAAACTGGGAGGTAATCTTCGAAACGACACCGTCCGACTGCATACGCTGCAGAAACGGTGAACGATCGCAATGTTCCTGCCAGAACCGCCAGCCGAATGCGTCTATGTAAAACAGAATCACGGTGTCGTAAGGAGAGGTTGCAGAGCCTAGTAAATCCGGAGCGAGGGCAGGCGTTACGGTGTCGGAGAAAAAAGAATGGATGGTCCGAGGAAGGTTGGAAAAACAACGGCCATCGTACTGTGGTAAAACAAAAGAGGAATCGAACATTGACTCCGATCTTCGGTTCGTAAAACGATACGTTTAAACACACCCGTTAATAAACGGTGAATGATGAAGGCTGTCAAGGGCAGTCTTTCTTAAACCCGCAATAAAAGCGGCAATATTGTTGAAACATTTCCGGCCTTGCCGGCGTATATACTAAACGATTAGTAGAATCTAGCATGTGAATCCGTTCCAGTGTTATTCCTGCTAAGATCAAGTCTCAGGCCCCAGGGCGTATATCGGAGGTATTCATGATTGGCCGTGCCGCTTTTGTCGGCATTCTTTCGGCATTGTATCTGACTGTTATGATGCAATCCCCGGACGCTTTCGCCCAGACCAGGGTGTTGACTGACCCCGTAGGGTGGAGAGGCCATGACGCCGCGGTTACGGCCGTTGCTTTTTCGCCGGATGGGCAGTGGATCGCTTCGGCGAGTATGGACCGGACCATCAAACTCTGGAGTACGGACCGGTTTCACGGGCTGGGCACCTTCCGTGGGCATGCCGGTCCGGTCTGGTCGCTTTCCTGGTCGCCAGGCGGACTATCGCTCGTATCCGGTAGTGAAGACGGCTCTGTAAAGATCTGGGACATCTTCTCCCGGCGCGTCCGACGTTCCCTTCAGGTTTCATCGCCCGTTCTGTCGGTGGCGGTTTCCTCTGATGGGCAGCACATGGCAGCAGGTACAGGTGAACGGTCCGTGCATGTATGGAACTACAGATCGCCCGGTAGAGCGGAGACGGTGCCCGGACCCACCGATTTGATGGCCGCCATCGGCACCATTCCCGGCACCACCACGTTTATTATTCCGAGACCTGGTGCCGGATTTTCGCTGTGGGACGCAGCGCTGGGCGAACCGGTCGGCGCGCTGGACGGCGGCTCTTCTCCCATGGCCGTATCCAATGACGGCCGCTGGCTGGCCAGTGGCAGCGGGAAGGATGAATCCATTCGGCTGTGGGACCTAACAAACCGCAAGCTGGCGGCCACCCTCAACGCTCACACAGGCCTGGTGTCATCCCTAGCTTTCTCACCCGACGCAAGGCGTCTCGTGTCCGGCAGCTGGGATTCCACTGTACGTGTGTGGGATCTGGTTGGGAAACAACAGGTCGATACGTTCCGGGAGGACTATCCTGTATGGACCGTAGCGTTCAGCCCGGACGGCCAATGGCTGGTGGCCGGCACCGACAACGGTATTTTGACACGGCGCCGCGTGGAGGCCGCGATGGTGGTGTCATCCGGTGGTCTGACAATCGACAGACCACTTTCTACGCTCGTTGTACCGGACGGAAACGTGGATAGAGTGAGGGTATCCAAAGTACACCGTCCCAATGCGCTGGGAGTGATTCTCGGTATAGAAGATTACCGTTATGCGCCTGATGTGACGTTTGCACGCAAGGACGCTGCACGCATGCGTGAATATTTCGCCAAAGCCCTGGGGCTGAAGGAGAACAATATCTATTTTCGAACTGATCGTGATGCGACACAGGGTGAGTTCCGCAAAGTGTTTGATCCGGATCAGGGTTGGCTGGCAAAACGAATTGACCCGGACGAGACCGATATTTTTGTATACTACGTCGGCCATGGTAAACCCGACATCGCCACCGGCGATTCCTACCTGATGCCGGCCGACAGCGATCCGGACTATCCGGCCACCGGCTATCGACTGGATGAGCTGTACCACAGTCTCGAACGTCTGCCCGCCAGGCAGGTGACCGTGATGCTTGACGCCTGTTTCAGCGGTCGCACAGGACGGGGCACGCAGGTCGAGATGCTGCTGGAAGGCACACGCGGGATCGGTGTGGCGCCTCGGCGAATTGAGGTGGGAGAACGGCTGGTGGTGCTTACCGCCTCGGCCGGCAATCAGGTCAGCTCCAGCTATCCGGAGAAATCCCATGGACTCTTCACGTACTTCCTAATGCGCGGCCTCAAGGGTGAGGCGGACGCCAACCAGGATCGGGCAGTGACGATGCATGAACTGTACACCTACGTCCGGTTGCAGGTCACCTCACAGGCCGGACGTCTCGATCGGGAACAAACCCCGGAGTTACGAGGCGATGACATTCACCGTGTAATCGTTCGGTATTAACGCCCACTTATCGAATCTGAGCCATATGGTCTATCGATTGATATTCTGTTTTTTTGTCCTTGGCCGCTCCGGCTTTAGCTTCTCTTGTTCCGGCAGGTGATCTCCCACAATCCGCTGGCTGCAGCTCGCCGCAACGGCCGGTCACCAGCCGGTGAGCGGGACGGAATCGACGATCGCGGCCGTGCGGTCTCCGGCGGAATAAATCTTTATCAGTTGCAGACCGGATCGGTGTTAAAAACCAGGGACACCGTGCTGGTGCGTTAGGGGGTTACTATGTCAAAATTAACAACATTTATTACGCTTATGTGTCTGCTCACCGCTGAATTCGCGGCATTGTGGCCCACCCCTGTCCATGCTCGGACACGGTCGCGACATCTTGTGATAATTTCTGAGCCGTCAGGAGCGAGTGTCTACGTGGATAATCGACTGGTGGGGTCTACCCCCTATTCAGGCAGGTTTGATGCGGACAACTACCGGTTACGGGTGTCTCTGGATGAATATAGAGACTGGAGGCAGGAGGTCCAGCTTCAGGACGATCGCCGCTTTGTAATCACCCTGGCACGGGGAGCGCAGCCGCAACGCCGAGCTTGGGCCTGGACGTTACTGGGCCTTGTCGTAGCCGGCGGTGCTGCCATAGGGGCCTACACGGTCATTCGGGACCGGGTAGGATCATCCGCCGGTAATACGGTTGAACTTACCGGGACACCGCCCGACCCTCCGTAAACCAAGAGCATTTTCTCCATACTCGCCCTTTTTATCATATGGATCAGGTTGATCTTGACCGGTGATTTTGTTATATTGAATGTGACAAAACACGGCACATTGGTGTCACAGATTCGGTTACGAGTGTTGAAGGAATTCCTATGCCTGACCTGACCATATCGTCCGAGTACGCCCCGGCCGGTGACCAGCCGAAAGCCATCGCGGAGTTGACGCAAGGCATTCAGCGAGGGGAGAAGCATCAGTGCCTGCTCGGTATTACGGGAAGCGGCAAGACCTATACGATGGCGAACGTCATCCAGAACACCCAGAAACCTACCCTCATCATCTCTCCGAACAAAACACTCGCGGCCCAGCTCTACGGTGAGTTCAAGGGTTTTTTTCCAGACAACGCGGTTGAGTATTTCATAAGCTATTACGACTACTATCAGCCGGAAGCGTATCTTCCGACAACCGATACATATATCGAGAAGGATTCGTCGGTCAACGAGGATATCGACAAGCTAAGGCTCCGGTCAACCAGCGCCTTGCTTGAACGACGAGATGTGATCATCGTGGCCTCCGTTTCCAGTATTTACAGCCTAGGGTCGCCGGACGAATGGAAGGAGTTTATCCTGTTCGTTGAGCGTGGCCAGAGCTACGACCGGGAAGATCTGCTACGTAAACTGATCGACATGCATTACACCCGAAACGACTACGACTTTGCCCGGGGCACGTTCCGGGTGCGAGGCGACAGCCTGGACATCATTCCTGCGGACCAGGAAATCGGCATCCGCATCGAGATGTTCGGCGACGAAATCGACCGCATCACGGAGTTCGACCCGCTCACCGGGGAAGTACTGAAAGAACGGGACGTCGTTGCCGTGTACCCTGCCCGACATTTTGTTACTACTGCGCCCAAGCTGGATCTGGCGATCAAGAACATTGAAATAGAGTTGGAAGAGCGACACCGGGAACTGATAGCGGAAAACAAGCTGCTGGAGGCTCAGCGCATACAACAGCGGACCCGTTTCGATCTGGAGATGATGCGGGAAATCGGTTTCTGCGCAGGGATCGAGAATTACTCCAGGCACCTCTCCGGCCGGGACGAAGGGGAGCGCCCGTTCTGCCTGTTTGATTTCTTCCCTAAGGACTTCCTTCTGATGATAGACGAGTCTCACGTAGCCATGGGCCAGATTCGGGCCATGTACAACGGTGATCGGTCCCGTAAGATGACACTCGTGGAGCACGGGTTCCGTCTGCCCTCGGCGTTGGACAACCGGCCGCTTACGTTCGATGAATTCGAGAGCGTGGTCAACCAGGTAATCTATGTCTCCGCTACGCCGGCTGATTACGAGCTCGGAATGTGCCAGGGCGTGTATGTGGAACAGCTAATCCGTCCTACCGGCCTTATAGATCCCCAGATCACCGTTATGCCGGTCGATAATCAAATCGATGATCTAGTGGCCAGATGTCGGGAACGCGCGGAACGTAAGGAGAGGGTGCTGGTGACCACCCTCACGAAACGGATGTCCGAAGACCTGACGGATTATCTGAGGGGTTTGAACATCCGCGTGCGCTACCTTCATTCGACCATCGACTCGATAGAACGTGTGGAGATCCTCCGGGCCCTTCGGACTGGACAGTTTGACGTGCTGGTGGGTATCAATCTTCTGCGTGAGGGACTCGATCTGCCCGAAGTGTCTCTGGTGGCTATTCTGGACGCCGACAAGGAAGGTTTCCTCCGATCCGAACGGTCGCTCATACAGACTGCCGGTCGTGCGGCAAGAAACGTGAACGGCGAGGTGATTTTCTACGCGAATACCATCACTGATTCGATGAAGCGGGCTATAGACGAAACCAATCGCCGCCGCACGATTCAGGAGCAATACAACAAGGAACACGGAATCGTGCCGGAGACGGTGTACAAGTCGGTTGAAGAAATCATGCGCATCACATCGGTGGCGGATGCGAGATCCGTAAAGGAGGAGATGCCGATCCTGAATACCATCGCCAAGATGGACCGGGGCGCATTGATCGACGAACTGCACCATGCGATGCACGAAGCGGCCGCCAACCTGGAATTCGAAAAGGCCGCTAAACTGCGGGATGAAATCGCCAAACTGGAATCGCAGCCTGACAGTTGAGCAATATGGAACACTCCATATAATACCGGCGTTATAGTAATTAGACAGTAAAGAACACCGCAGATTCAAACGTCATTTCACTCCTTCCCGGAGTTATGCCATGCGCCGTCCACGACTGTCCTTACTGACTTCTGGATGGATTTTTCTTTTTGTATCCACAAGCGCCGCTCAGCCCGAGTGGACCACGCAGCCACCGTCCGGGTCAGCTCGGTACCTCTACGGAGTGGGCATCGCCCATGCCACCGGAGACAAGGTATACGATCGTCAGCGTGCGGATGACGTGGCGCGCACCGACATTGCCCGTCAGCTCCAGGTTACCGTCACCTCTCGCCTCACATCGACCAAGGTCGAAGATGCGGAGCTGGGGTACACCCACGATACCCGGGAGGTTATCGTGAGTTCGGTATCTTTGACGCTCGACGGTGTCGCAATCAAAGAAAGGTATTACGATCAAAAGCATAATACCTATTATGCGCTTGCTCAGTTGCACCGTCAATCGGCTGCTGAACGTATCGGTGAGAAAATCCAGTCAGCTGCCCAACGGGCCGGCGGCTATCTCCGTCAGGCGGAATGGTTGCGAACGGAGGAAACCACGTATCAGGCCTTTCTGGCATTGTTACAGGCGGCGGAGGAACGAGCGGCTGTCGAACTCGATGAGAGCATCTATCGTGCTCTTGCGACCAATTCCGTAGATGCTTTGCTGGAAGCGGAAGGACTCGGTTCTCTTTTCAGTCCGTCCGGTACAGAAATAGATCGGCATATTGCCGAAATGGTCACATCGCTGGCGTTTTCCGATATCGATGGAAATCGGCAGACGATCGATGCCGGTCGTGCGGCATACCCGCTTTCGGCCCGGCTTATTACCGGAAGTTCTGGAGGTCCGGTGGCGGTCTCCGGATTCCCTGTGCAGTTCGTGGCGGCGACCGGCCGCGCCCGCTTGGACCATCGCGGAAACACCGATAAAAACGGAATCGCCTCTTCAGACGTGTATCATGCCGGTACCTGCATCCACCCGTACTGCACGATCGTTGCCTCGGTCGATACGGCAGTCATACGCGCCCAGGCCCCGGGCAACCAGGTCGACCGGTGGATTGACCGGCTTGGCGATGTCCGTACTTCGTTCGAATTACTGCCTGGTATTTTCGGGATTGAGGACGGTGTCGCTGAACTGGCCTGCAGGTTGTTACATACCCCGGGTATGGTGCAGGCCTATCCAGAACCCTCTATTGTAGTCGCAGGATTTACCTATCAGGATACCCGGATTTCCGGTCCGTTCACCGGTCCGCTGCGACGGTTGATGCAAACGGAATTGGCCTCCATAGGACGTGGCCGAGTGATCGAGCGGGGCAATCTGTCCGCCGCCGCCGCGGTATACGGCGACCCCAACGCTACCGAGACGATCGCCCGTGTGGTACACGCCGACGTGGTGGTCTGGGGAGATTACTGGCACCAGAGCGACCGGGTGGTCGTCAACGCCCGAATGACCGGCGTAAACGGCGCCCGGCTGGCCTCGGCGACCATCGAGATTCCGCGAGAGGCGATCCCGTACACGGTGCGTCCACCGGTGCTCGATCCGGATATCTCGGAACCACCGGTTAACGGCATCCCAATTAAGATATGGACCGAGCGGGGTGACGGCGGACTGTTCGTAGAAGGAGAACGCCTTACCGCATATGTACAGGCCGACTCGGATTGTTACCTCCGTTTGCTGTACCGGCAGGTGGACGGTCAGGTCATTCAGATATTTCCGAACCGACTGAGTGGTGACGAACGGGTGAAGTCCGCACAGGTCTACAGCATCCCCGATGCGGACGATGCGTTCGACTATGTGATCCAGGCTCCCTTCGGTGTCGAATATCTCATCGCGGTTGCCAGCGCCACACCTTTTCCCCGGCTGCAGGGGCGAGAAATTAACGGTGGCGTTATGTTGCCTGGTACCGTGAATAATGTGATCCAACGCCTTGTCGAGGGACGCACCTGGTACGGTCAGGCCCTTTGCAGTATGACCACGGTCGGACAGTAAAGATGGGGCGGGTTAATGTATTCCGATAAGATATCAGACTTCATACGTACGCTATACTTTTTCTCCGCAACATGCGGCCTGCTCTTCACGGCCTGTGCCGGTTCCCACACCGTCTCGTTCATGGGATATCAGCCGCCGGATTATGATGTCTCTCTGGTGAAAAGTCTGGCGATACTCGGATTTGAAACGAGCAGGCCTGAAATCGGTGAGTCGGTAAAAGGCCAGTTGCTGCGGAGCCTGATGCAACATGGATATTTTACGGTTGTGGAGCCTGACCGTGAAACGGGTGCGATATATTCCGCGGGTGATTTCGACGGAATCATCGAAACCGGCCGCCGTCTGGGTGTTGATGCGGTGATCACCGGCAGCGTTGCGGGGGGAGTGGATGACAATTATTCCACTCAGAGGAATTCGAAGCGCGTGCTGGACCGGTATAAAAAGGTTGTTGAGTATGATTCTCGAACAGTGAAGGAAACGATCAGGGTTCGAGTGAAAGAAGACGGTAAGTGGGTCTGGAAAAATAAGACCGTCACGACTGTGAAACGGGTACCGACAGAAAAGCGGGTGCCGGTCTACAAGCGTGTCAGCTACACCGAAGAATATCTGAATCGTACCGGTACCATTTCCGTGAATCTCAGGATCATCGACGTGATGACCGGCAGCGTGCTGGCGTCTCGAAGCACATCCGGCCACAAAAAATATCGGCGGCTTATCGCCTCGAACGAGCCGCGATCCAATAGGGCCGGAAAACACGACCGTTCCGTCAGCGGTCTGCTGACCGCCATCGTCAGCGGTTCAGATGAGGCACGCTATGGCGGCCGGATACCTGGACAGGGGGAAATCATACTGGAACTGGCGACGAAAGTTTCGGGGGAACTGGCGGATCAGCTGTCACCCCGCCAGATTAGCATCGTGCGCCAGTTGAAGACGGACAAGCAGGGCAAGGCCGGCGTCTCAATGGCGCGCAACGGCCAGTGGGCTCAGGCCGCTCGGCATTGGACCAGCGTCCGCGGGCGATTTCCCGAAAACGTCGCGGTATGGAACAACCTCGGTGTCTACTACGAACACGACGGCCAGTATGCCGAAGCGCTTGACGCGTATCAGCAGGCAGTGGAACGCAATCCCCGGGAAGGTGTCTACCAGAGGAACCTGGCAGCCCTCGTGTCACTTGTGGAGTCGATACAGCGTCAGACCGCGACGCTGGGAGCCAAGATCGAAGAAACGAGCCTGGGGCTTTTGGTATCCAGTATCCTGGAAGGTACGCTGGCTGAACGCCTCGGCCTTGGGAAGGGCGACATCATCGATCAGGTAAACCAGCAGAACATGACCACTCTGGATGATCTGGAACGGGAGATCATGCAAACGACCAAACAGGGCGCCGAACTCAACGTGACGGTCATGCGGTCCGGTGAGCGGATCGTGCTCAAACTGATGCTGGGTGACGGACGGTCCCGTATGGTTAATGTTCCTCATGTGGATCCGCCGGACGTCCCACGGTCAACATCATTCGAACCGATTGTGGATGTGGATCAGGTTGTCCTATCCCGCAGCCGCCGTCCATCTGCGCTGGGTGTCATCATCGGTGTGGAGGACTACCGGTATGCGCCGTCGGTGATGTTCGCGCGTCATGACGCTATGGTGGCCCATGAGTATTTTGTTCGTGCACTCGGTATCGAGGAAAGCAACATTTACCTGCGAACCGACCGGGACGCCACGCAGGGAGAATTCCGTAAGTTGTTTGATCCGGATCACGGGTGGCTGGCCAAGCGTATCAAGCCGGAGAAAACCGAAGTGTTCATCTACTTCGTCGGTCATGGCGCACCGGATCCCCGAACACGGGACGCCTATCTAGTGCCGTCCGATGGAGATCCCAATTATCCGGCCACCAGCTTTCGACTGGACGAACTGTACAGAAGCCTTAACCGGATTCCGGCCAAGAATGTCACGCTCATTATCGATGCCTGTTTCAGCGGTCAGGTGGGGCGTGGCCGCCAGATGGAAATGCTGCTGGCCGGTGCCCGCGGGATCGGCGTAGAATCCCGGTTTGTGGAGGTCGGTCCCCACCTTATCGTACTCACAGCTGCCCACGGGAATCAGGTGAGTTCCAGCTATCCTGAAATGTCTCACGGTTTGTTCTCGTATTTTGTGTTCAAAGGCCTTAAGGGGTATGCGGATGAAAACGGAGACGATGAGATCACGGTCCGGGAGTTGTATGATTATGTGCGGGAGCAGGTTATGGAACGGGCTGGTGATCTGGACCGTGAGCAGACACCGGAGCTTCAGGGGCAGGACCTGGGCCGGGTACTCGTAAAATATTGACGTTGGTAATCGTTGCCTTATATTGATCGCACCATTTGACAAAGAGACAGAGACGCAACTACTTGCGTCTCTTAAATTTTTTCCGCCTGCAGGGATACATGCTTTTACCACTGTCGGACGACAATCCCACTGCCAGGGCGCCGCTCGTCACTATCGCGCTGATCGCGATAAATACGGCGGTGTTCCTGTATCAAATGATGCTGAGCCATGCCTCGGAGAACATGTTCGTGTTTCAAACCGGCGCGATTCCGTATGAGCTCACGAATCTGGTTTCACGTGCACAGATTCCGATACCGGGCACGTCACAGACTTACCCCCCGGCGCTTCTGCCCTTTCCTCTGACACTTTTTTCATCCATGTTCGTACACGGAGGGTTCGTGCATGCAGGCAGCAACATGCTGTACCTGTGGATCTTCGGAAACAACATAGAAGACGCCATGGGGCATGGACGGTTCCTGGTTTTTTACCTCCTGGCCGGACTGGCAGCCAGCTTGGTGCATGTGGTCTCCGAGCCGGCGTCGACAGTCCCGATGATCGGTGCGAGCGGAGCGATCGCCGGAATCTTAGGCGCTTATTTCGTGCTCTTTCCCCATGCCAAAATCAAAACATTCCTCTTCATTTTTATCATTATACAGGTTGTCCAGATACCTGCGGTCATCATGCTGGGCTTTTGGTTCCTTACGCAGATCGTAAACAGCGGAAGCGGCGGTGGTGTCGCCTGGTATGCGCATATCGGCGGATTTCTGTTCGGCCTGTTTCTGATCCGGCGTTTCGAGCGTTCCAAACTACGGTTCCTTAATATCGATCGTGAGGGTGAGTGGAGGTGAGAGAAATGCGGAATGCGGAATACGGAGTGCTTACTTGGCCCACGGGAACCTCCGATGGTGTAGTCCGGTTGTCGGGGGTATGGCGATTATCATGGCTGATGGTGTTTACCCTGTTGAATATACCCCACACAAGCATCGCTCAGGACAACGAGCTGGCGTTGACGGTCTATACCAACGGCCTGGGACTCGTGAGTGAGATCCGTTCCATAGACCTTGATATGGGCCGTAACACGGTGCAGGTGCCCCGCATCTCGACACAGATCGATCCTACTTCCGTGCGTGTTCGTTCCCTGCAGGCTTCCGGCCTTGTGTCGATTCTGGAACAGCGTTTTTCCTACGATCTTTTGAGCGGTGACGCACTCCTGAGCAATTACACAGATAAGGATGTGGATTTCTATCTAAACGGAGTGGAGGCACCACTGCGCGGCAGGTTATTGAGCCTTGGCACGCACGTTGTCCTGAAGCGGGAAGACGGACGTGTCGAGCTTATCCGGCGTGATGCGATTCAGCGGATCAGCGTTCCGGATTTGCCTGAAGGACTTGTGACGGAACCGACGCTTACCTGGCTGGTGGAGAACCGGGGTAATGAGGGCAGCCGCCCTATGGAGATCAGCTATCTCACTCAGGGCGTTACCTGGCACGCGGAATACTCCGCTGTGATAAGTGAGGATGAGACGGTTTTAATGCTGTCTTCATGGGCATCAATAGAAAATGAATCCGGTATGACATTTGAAAATGCGGATCTGACACTGGTGGCCGGCGAAGTCAACCGGTCAGCGCCCCGTAGGCGTGCAATGGGGCGGGAACTCGCAGGTATGTCAATGGCTGCGAGAGCTAGTCCCCAGTTGGAATCACAACAGATGTTCGAATATCACGCGTACGCACTGGGGCGCAAGGGGACGATAGAGAACAATGCTTCGGTTCAGCTTTCGATGCTGGACGAAACCGATGTCAAGGTAAGTAAGCATTACGTGTACGACGGGATTATGACTCCGAACGGTGTACAGACCAGATTCCGCTTAGAAAACCGGAAGCGGTACGGCCTGGGTTTGCCTCTGCCGCGCGGCACGGTCCGCCTTTACCAGGAAATCAAAGACGGCAAGCGGCAGTTCATCGGAGAGGACAATATAAGAGACCTGGCTGAAGACGAGACCGTGTATCTGACCGTAGGCCATGCGTTCGACATCTCTGGAGAGAGAACGCAAACCGGCAGCCGCCAACCTTCAAAAGGTGTCGTCCAGGCAAGCTTCAGGATTGTGCTGAGGAATCAGACCTCCGATTCCGTCACCGTGAAGGTCATTGAACATCTCAAGACAGGACCCAACTGGCGTATCAGAGAACCGAGCCATCTATTCGAAAAACTGGATGCCCGCACGATCGAATTTGAGGTTCCGGTCCGGAATAACGGTGAAACAGAGGTCACATACACGGTGGAATATCGCCGGGAGATTTAGGATTATAAATAGAAAACCGTAAATTGAAAGGCTTTGGTTTAAAATCTTCGGCACCCAAATCAGTATTTTGACATGAACGATTGTTTTCTCAGTGCGTTCCAGGTTCGACGGGGCGATGCGGTGTCCATAGTGGGCAGTGGCGGCAAGGTGACCCTCATGTACCGCTTTTCCCATGAAGCCCTGGAGCTCGGTTACACGGTAGTTACTACCGCAAGCACTCACATTCACCCTCCGAATGCCCGCCAGTCTCATGGCCTTATCGTTGCAGATGAAACGCCTGACTGGTTGTCTGATTTACCCGGTACCCTGGCATCACGGCGTCATGTAACGATCGTCGGGGAGCGGCCGCGTCCCGATAAACTTCGTGGGCTGGATGCGGACGTCTTGGACCGATTGCGGTCCGTATGTCCGATCGATCTGATGCTGGTCAAAGCCGATGGCGCAAGGACGCGGGCGTTCAAGGCGCCCGGAGACCATGAACCGGCGGTACCGTCCTGGACGACGCATTGCGTCATCGTGGCCGGCCTCCAGAGTGTGGGATTGCCCCTCAACGAAAAGCATGTGCACAGGATCGAACGGGTGATGGCGCTGACCGCTCTTCAGCCGGACGAACCGCTCACACCTGAGGCCATCGGTGGCGTGGTCAGCCATCCCGAGGCCTACATACGGTCCATTCCGGATGGAGCCCGTATTTCGGTGTATCTCGGATGGTGTTTCGACGAGGAACGGAGGCGGAACGCGGAAAAGATTGCCGATCATGTGGACATGCGTCATATTTCCCAGGTCTTCTGCGGCGCCATAGAAAAAGATGGGGCTACTCTGGTTCAACTTCGTTAAGAGGATCAAGATGACCCT
>CAYYIS010000069.1:0-22792 GCA_964470965.1 uncultured Gemmatimonadota bacterium
TACCGTATTCATATCGGTTTCGACGACTGGCTGATACTTTGGGTGAACGGAGTAGAATTGTTCAGAGGAAGGCACGATGCGGGATTCAGTGAGGAAACCGTCATCTGTGATCTGCCGGCTGGGAATACAGAGCTTCGTATCAAGCTGTCCAATCGGGATAATTTCCAGTGGCGCCTGTGGGCGTTCAATTTGAGAGTAGAAGGATAAATTACAACCCAATCACACATGATCTGTTTTCTCACCATTGAGGACTGCAATCGGTTGAATGCGGGACCAATAGACCCAGGTTCTATGATTTGATCTGCCATACGCCTCTCTGGTAAATACCCGCGGATATCGTAATATTCCTTATCCTTGAAAGGACCCTCAATGCGCATTGCCGTATGTGAAAGTGATCCGGAGATGATGCCGGGAGATGGATCGTGGCAGACGCTCACGGAGCAGGCTCAGACAGCGAAGGCTGATCTGTTTCTGCTAAACGAGATGGCGTTCGGTTCCTGGATTTCCGCATCGCCCAGACCGGACTCAGCCGTACTTTCGGAATCACGACTGGTGCATGATTACGGGATCGCCATGTTCGGGTCTCTGGCGGCACCGACGGTGATGAGCAGCCGGCCGGTTGACGAAAACGGTACGAGTGTCAACCAGGGATTTATCTGGCACGAAGGCGAGGTGACGCCGGTACACAACAAGCAGTTTTTTCCCCAGGAGCCTGGTTATTATGAAGCGAGTTGGTTCAGACGAGGGAAGTCGCATTTTCGGATCGGTGAAGCGTTGGATCTCCGGGTAGGATTTCAGATCTGCACTGAAATCATGTTTAACGAATGGTCCCGGTATTACGGTCATCACGGTGCCCACATCATCGTGGTGCCCCGCGCGGTGGGCGCCGAATCGCTGAGCAGGTGGAAGACGGCACTGTCCATGGCCGCCATCGTTTCAGGATGCTATGTCCTCTCCTCAAACCGCTCCGGAGCGGATAGTAACGGCCAGGTCTTCGGGGGACATGGTTGGATTTTTGATCCGTTAGGCGATTGTATCGCGGAAACATCACAGGAATCACCTGTAGTTTATGTGGAGTTCGATAAGACACTGGTGGAACGGGCGCAGTCGGAGTATCCGTGTTATGTGGAAGAACTCGGGTAGGAACGTTGGTCGCTTGCGGTGACATCTCGAGGGCCCTGGGAGTGACGGAATTTAAAGATGGAGCGGTCATGTCCAGTATTCAACCCAATATCCTCTTGGTGGTTTCCGAAGACAACGGGCAGCATCTGGGGTGTTACGGGGATCCGTTTGTGGATACGCCCAGGCTGGACCAACTGGCATCGGAAGGGGTCCGATTCGCCAATGCGTATACGACACAGGCGGTATGCAGTCCCGCGCGCGCGAGTATTCTGACCGGGTTGTATCCGCATCAGAACGGACAGTTGGGTCTGGCTACGCATAAATACGCCATGTACGAGAAATTTCCTAATATCCCGGCCCTGCTGAAGCCGGAGGGCTACCGTACTGGAATCATAGGCAAGCTGCACATTAATCCCGAATCGACGTTTCCGTTCGACTTCTGGTGGAACGATCGGAACTATATCAGTTTTGCGCACCGGGACATGCAAAAGGCTACGACAATGGCTGACGGATTCATCAATGCCTCAGATGCGCCGTTTTTTCTGATGGTTAATTATCCCGATGCCCACCTGCCGTTTCTCCACCAGGAATGCGGCCTTCCGGAAACACCCTATACAGCAGATGCTGTGGAGACGTTGCCGTTCATCGGTATCGACACGCCCCGCTTACGGCAACACACCGCCGACTACTACAATTGTATGAGTCGCCTGGATACCGGCATCGGGATGCTGCTGGATTCCCTGGACCGTTCCGGCAAAGCGGACGACACGCTGGTTATCTTCACGACCGATCATGGCGCCCAGCTCTCGAGGGGCAAGACCACCATCTACGAAGGGGGCTTGAGGGTACCTTCCATTGTGCGGTGGCCGGGCCGGGTCAACGAAGGACTGGTTCGTGATGAACTGGTCTCCCATATCGATATCCTGTCCACCATCATGGATGTGACCGGTCTTCCTGTTCCCGAATCCGTAACGGGTATATCGTTGCTTCCTTTGATGCGGGGAATATCCGTATCCTGGCGGGATCATCTGTATGCCGAATGGATCAGTGGCGGTCCGACCATATACTTTCCTCAGCGCTCCGTACGCGATGGACGGTTCAAATTCATCATTTCCCTGCTTCCGGACCGTCCCAGTCCCAGTGCAATGTGCTACTCAGGGCCCGGTCAGATATGGGAGCCTGGCGCGGCGCTCGAAGAGATTGCCGCTGCAGACTCGAGGATTCGTCGGGCCTACGATGTTTTCGCCCATCCACCTCCGGAAGAGCTGTACGATCTGGAGAAGGATCCCTGGGAGTTCGAAAACCTTGCGGGCGATCCGGAACATGCTTTAGAACAGGACCGTCTTCGCGCACAATTGCGGTCCTGGCAGGAAACGACCGGTGATGCGCTGCTTGACCCGTGTTGCCTTGACCGATTGACCTTGGAGCACGACCACATAGCGGCCGCCTACTACCCCGACGCATGGGGCACCTCACGCGAATATGAGTGGCAGTATTCGGAGTATCTGCATAAGAAATAACCGTTGTCGGTTGAGATCATTCATGTGTATATTGATTGGCAACTTACAGTAGTGTTTATCTTCATCCGATCTATAATTACCTTATTAAAGTCAATTCGGGAGCGCTTACTCCCAACAAGGAATTTTTAGCATGAAACGGATATTCGTGTGCCTGATAGCGATATCTCTGGTACCCGGTACGGTCCTCGCCGCAACGCCGGACAGCGAACGGCTGGTGGAGGAAGCTTGGGCGGCCTGGGATTTGAACGAGCGCGGCGTGGTGGAACAGAAATTCCAGGCTGCCATCGCGGCGGATTCTATGAATACCAGGGCGTATCTGGGGCTTTCCATGCTATATGATATGCAGCATCACTATGACAAAGCCTGGATGACGTTCCGCCATATAAAACGAACAGTGGAAGACATGGGGCCCTATTTCTTCGCCGCCTCGTTTACACCCAAGATGCGAAGCAATTACGACCTACCCGCCGGGGGCATCATCGCGTTGATGGAATCCATGCGCGCTGACTCCGATGAGCGAGGCATCCTGCGGGTGATCGTCAATCAGTTTCTAGGAGAGTACTACGAGGGAAAGGGGGATCTGGAGAAAGCCGCGCAGAATTTTCGGGAGATGGGCGTCATTCGGGACTGGAAACTGACCGGACCGTTCGATAATCTGTCGGCTTCCGGTTTCGACAGGGTTTTTCCACCTGAGTCGTCCTACGTAGCAGATGCCGTGTATCGTGGCAAGAACAATATCCCGGTGCAATGGTTCGATATCGGCGAATACGATTCCTATTACTGGATCAACTTCAGGTATCACTTCCCATATACCCAGTCGGTCTTCTACGCCAACACGTTTGTTTATTCACTCGAGCCGCAGGCGATCCAACTCCGTATCGGTACCTCCGGCGCCCTGAAGGCGTTTTTGAACGATGAATTGATGATCGCCTACTTCGACGAAAACAACAACGATCTAGATACCTACATCGTAGAGACCACCCTGCAGAAGGGGTGGAATCGACTGCTGATAAAATGCGGGTTCTCCGAGATCGCCAATTGTAACTTCGCAGCACGCATTACCGACACGAACGGGACACCCATCGAAGGTCTTCAAATTTCCTCCGAGCCACAGTCTTATTCCCGGCAGCCAGAGGCTCCGGTTATGCTCGTGGAAAATTTCGCCGAGGTCTATTTCAAAGCCCAGATCAAGTCCCATCCAGATCATTTTGAGAACTATATTCTGCTGGCCGATACGTACATGCGCAACGACAAGGCCATCGCAGCCGAGCTGGTGCTTCGCGAGGCCATAAGCCGGTCGCCTGGGTGTGCCCTGTTTTACAACTCCATCCTCGAGGCGTACACCCGCGGCGAAAAATACGACGAGATCATGACTACCATGGAGAAACTCAGCAACTTGGACGAGGACATCCCGACCGTCATCGAATTCAAGGTGTCCCGTTACCTGGAAAACGAACAGTTCGATGAAGCGGAACCTCTCATTGAAAAGGCACAGACCCTGAGGCCGGATTCAGAATGGGCCTATGGATTTTTGCTGTCTCTTTATGGCAAGAAGCAGCAGGTGGACAAGATCATAGAAATAAACAAAAAAGCGTATGAGAAATTCCCGTTGAATCTGGCGTTTGTGAATATGGAAGCGGTCATCGCCCTTCAGACACAGCGGGATGTAGTTCGGGCTGTCGACGTATACAAACGCTATGTGCAGTCCAGCTATAATGTAAACGGTCTGGCGAGCCTGGCGCAGCTCTATCTTCAGGGGTCCGACCTGAGCAGTTGGAAGACCACCTACGACAGGCTGATGGAGCTGGAACCGCTTACACCGGTATATCCGGACCAGATGGCAGCCACCTACCTGGCCATGCAGGACTATGATAACGCCGAAGCAATGTATCGGCAGTCGCTTGCCATCAGTCCGTATAATTCCACCCGGTGGGAGAAACTGGGTGAGGTATATCGTTCTGCGCAGAAATTAGAGGAAGCCAAAGCAGCCTATCGGAATGCCTTGAAATTCATGCCCACCCACTACAATGCCAGGCGTGTCTTGCGGGAACTGGAGGGCAAACCGTCCATTTTCAGCCATTTCGAAAATGTCGATCCCGCGGAGATCCTGAAAACCGCGCCCACCGCAGTCGATTATCCCGATGACAGCGGAATTATCCTGCTACAGGATATCAAACGAGTGGTCTATGGGGGTGGTGCTTCAGAATACGCCAAAGAGATCCTGATTAAATTGTTCGACAGTCAGGGCATTGATGATTTTCACGAATATTGGATCGGCTACAACTCCAATTCGGAGGAGCTTACGATCGAAAAGGCCGTGACGATCAAGCAGAACGGGGCTGAGATTGCCGCCGATGGAAACAACAATCATCTGGTATTCAAGTCGCTGGAGCCGGGGGACAGCATCCACATTAAATATCGTGTGGCCAATTACTATGCCGGCCGGCTCTCCAACCACTTCTGGGACAGCCACTATTTTAATCTTCCTCACCCGCAGAAATTCACCCGTTACGCATTGCTGGTGCCGGAGGAACTCCAGTTCAAGCACCGAACGCAGAATATGCCGGATGAACCGGAAATCAGGAAGACGGACGATGGACTCCTATATACCTGGCAATTGACGGACGAACCGGGGATCGATTACGAGGAAGGCATGCCAATCCTCGACGACGTGGGCAAAGTTCTGCATATCTCCAGTATTGAAGACTGGGCGTTTATGGCCGAATGGTACCAGGATCTATCCAGAACCAAAGCTCGCAGTTCGTACGAGATAAAAGAACAGGTCGCTCAAGTGTTCGACGATAAGCAGGAACTCGACGATGCCGGCAAGATCAATCTTGTCTATGATTTCATTACGAATAATATACGGTACAGCAGCGTATCGTTCCGGCAATCCGGCCTGATACCACAGAAAGCCCGCGATGTGCTGGTCAATCGCATTGGCGACTGCAAGGACGTGACCACCCTGGGTATCGCTATGCTGCGGGAGGTGGGCATCGCCGCGCATTATGTATTGGTCAACACCAATGATGAGGGCAACAACGCCAGTGTTCTGCCTTCCATCTCATTCAACCACTGCATCGCCGCGGTGGAGACCGAGAACGGGTTGCAGTACCTGGACTTCACGGCCAGCGGCCATCCCGTAGGGTCCCTTCCCGCTATGGATATGGGCGGTTTCTCGTTGCTTGTCAAACCGGGTGTAACGGTACCGAACTACCTAAGCCGTGCGGATTTTATGAGCAATAACATCTATAGAGAATCCACGGTCGCTATCAATCCTGAATACAATCTGGTGGCACATAAATCGACCGTATGTAAAGGCTACATGGGCGCCACGATCCGTTATCTGTACAAGGATCTCAGTCAGAAAGAAAGAGAGAAGGCGTTTACGGAGAAGTTGAGCGGCGACTATCCCAATGTACGTTTGACCGCATTTGAACTGGGTGATCTAGAAAGCCTGACACCAGAGGTCCGGTACAGGTACAGCTTCGAAGTGCCGGACTATGTCACCGAAGCCGGTCCGTTCCTTCTGTTCGCGGTTCCCTGGGCGGATGCCAGGCGTACCGCGGCGGCTGTGTCCTATGAAAGCCGTAAGTATCCAATATTCGAGTGGAGCCGCACAGACACTACCTCCGAGAGAATGACCATAACACTGCCGCCTGGTTGTGAACCGGTCGAGTTGCCTTCAGAAGTGATGCATCGTTCCCCTGTAGGCGACTACACGGTCGCATACCATTACGCCGACGGTGTCCTGACTGCCCAACGCGAGTTGATCGTGCACAGGACCCAGGTAATTCCGGAAGATTACGCTGATTTCAAAAAGCTGTACAATGCCATGGTCAAAGAGGACGAACGACAACTATTGTTGAGACGATAAGGGGTTAACCGCGTTTTCTACCAGGGAGAATCCGATGAAAACAAAAACGCTGCTCTTCATTATTATTTTATTCTTCTGTTTCCTGAATCCAACCGACTCCTCGGCCCAGCAGATCCCTACCCCCGAGGCGTTCTTCGGTTTCAAAATGGGGACGGACCGGAAGCTGGCGCGCTGGGATAAAATGGTCGATTACTATCTCATGCTTGAAGGGATGAGCCAGAGGTTAAAAGTCGAGGACATGGGACCTACCACGCTGGATAATCCGTTTCTGGCGCTGTTTATCTCGTCTCCGGAAAATCTGGCTCGGCTCCAAGAAATCCGGCAGTACAACGCGACGCTGAGCGATCCCCGTGGCGTGGCACAGGCCGATATCGATCGGGCCATGGCGCGAGGCAAAGCGGTGGTGGTGCAGTCCATGGGGCTCCATTCCTCGGAAGTGGCGGCGAGTCAGATGGCAGTGGAACTGGTTTATGATATGGTAACCAGGCAGGACGATGAGATCATGCGCATCCTGGACAATACCATAGCCATCATAATCCCGTGCTTCAACCCGGACGGTGAGGTGATGGTCACCGACTGGTATAACGAGAATGTCGGTACGGAGTTTGAGGGCGCGGGCCTGCCGTGGCTGTACCATCATTACATTGGCCACGATAACAACCGCGATGCGTTCATGACCAACACGGTGGAATCCCAGTACGGAGCGCAGATCATGTTCCGGGAATGGATTCCCCAGGCCTATGTGGATCATCACCAGATGGGTGCATACGGCGCACGGATTTATGTGCCTCCCTATGCGGAACCAATCCGCCCGGAAGGCGATCCGCTCGTATGGCGCGAGATGAGCTGGTACGGCGCGCATATCGCCTATAAGGAGGAAGAAGCTGGTAAGTCGGGCGTGGTCAACGCGGCCATTTTTTCGGGGTGGGGCCATTTCGGGTTCCACTGGATCACTCCGTTCCACAACATCGCGGGTATGCTCACGGAATCCGCCAGCGCCCGTCTTGCCACGCCGCTGTTCCTGCATCCGGACCAGCTTCAGGGCTCCCGACGAGGCATGCCGGAATACGAGGCTCAGACATCTTTCCCCAACCCGTGGCCCGGTGGCTGGTGGCGGGTGCGTGACATCGTTGAGCAGCAGAAGATCGCGGCCGTCGCCACGCTGGACATAGCGGCAAGAAACCGGGAAACGGTGCTCCGAAACGCCTACCTGAAGGCCACCCGCCAGACGGAAAGGGGCTTGAACAGCGAGATAAAGGCGTTCATCATTCCTGCCGAACAGCACGATCCGCTGACTAAAGAAAAAATGATCGACAAACTGATCGCCCAGGGCATCGACGTACGGCGCGCCGAAGGTCCTTTCACCCACGAAGGCAGGGTTTACGACACCGGCACCTACGTGGTCTCCACGGCCCAGCCCAAGCGGGGCGTCATACGGTGGCTTCTGGGGCGTACGTTTTACCCGGACAATTCCTACACCCGAAACCGGGACGGTAGTCCAATCCGGCCGTATGACATGTCCACCGACAACATGGCAGAGTTCATGGGGGTCCGGGTGGATGAGGCAAACGAAATGGTGCGTGTCGATCTTACCAGAATCCAGGCTCCGATTCAGAAGCCCGGCCTGGTTGCCAAAGGCACCTACGGCTATGTGATAGACGGTCGCCTGAACGACAGCTTTCAAGCAGTGAATATGCTGCTCGATAACAAGGTCAGAGTCCGCCGAATCGACCGGCCGTCTCGTAATGACCTCCGTCCTGGAGACTTTATCGTCGAAGCGGGCGCAAAGGCGAATGTTGTGCAGGACGCGGCACGGCGGACCGGTGTCTCTTTCACAGCCCTCGGCACCAACGAGTTGAGTGGGAGCCACGAGGTTGACCGGTCGCGGATCGGTATGTATCAGCGGTATTACGGGGGCAATATGGATGAGGGGTGGACGCGCCTGTTGCTGGAACGCTTTGGTTTTCCTTACAAATCCATCATGGATGATGAGATCCGAGCCGGCGAATTGAATGATTCCTACGACACCATCATCCTCCCCGCCGACGGAGTCGCCCGGATGACCGGTGATCAGTTGCCGGGTGGTGGAAACAACTTCGGCAGACGTCCCGAAGACTATCCGCCCAAATACCGGAGCGGCTTCGGTAAAGAAGGCGTGGAAGCGCTCGAAGCATTCGTCGATGATGGTGGCACCCTGATCACGTTCGCCCAGGCGGGTGCCCTGCCGATCGAGAAGTTCAAGCTGCCTGTCCGCAACGTGGTGGCCAACGTGTCAAGCCGAAAATTCTGGTCCCCCGGTTCCACGCTCCGGGTGGACGTAGACAATACAAATCCGCTGGCATATGGCATGCCGGATGAGGCACTCGCCACGTTTCTGGGCGGGAACCAGGTCTACCAGGTCATCCCCTCACCGTGGAATGATCAGATCGAGCGTGTTATCACGTTCAAGGATAGGGATATCCTGCAGAGCGGCTGGCTGCTCGGTGAAGACGTCATTGCCAACAAGGCAGCTATGGTCTCGGTGAGGCATGGTTCCGGAAAAGTCGTGCTGATCGGTTTCCGTGCGCAGCACCGGGTACAGACGCACGGGACATTCAAACTGGTATTCAATGCGTTGATTCAATAGGGATTTGTTGTTTCAATTTATTGAGACAGCGGCAGAGTAGAGGCCCCACTCGCACGAGTCCGACCTTCCTGCGCCGGATGTCCACTTCTGTTCGAAGACTATAGCCATCGAATCAGCACTGTGCCGCGGGTTTCGGAGTAATGCTAAGTATAGTTTTCCGGGAAAGGGACGTTTCGCCAGTACACACTCCGATAGTTTGGAGTGTGCACTGGTTGGTGCTTTTTCAATAAAAGGACCAAAACTAATCAAGTGTGCGGAAATAGGCGGCCCTACGGCCTTTTGGCATCCCCCAGAATTTGCTCTGCGGCCAGCTTCCCAGGCCCTCCGATGACACACCCCCCCGGATGCGTGCCGGAACCGCACTGATAGTATCCCCTGATCGGCGTCCGGTACTGATTCCAACCCGGTGCCGGCCGGAAGAAATACATCTGCGGTGCGAGGAACTCGCCCGCAAAGATGTTGCCCTCGCTCAAACCCACCGTGCGCTCTATATCCAGTGGCGTGACCACTTCACGGTGGATCACCCGATCGCCGAAACCGGGAAAATAGGATTCGAGCGTTTTCTGGACGGTATCGCCCAAGTTGTCCCGTTCGCTGTCCCAGTCGCTGTTCTTAAGCTTGTACGGACAGTACTGTACGAAACAGGACATGACGTGTTTGCCCGGTGGAGTCAAGTCCGGATCCAGGGTCGACTGAATGCAGCCGTCGATATAGGGCCGGCTGCTGAAATCGCCGTACTTGGCTTCGTCGAATGCCCGTTCAATGTAGTCGATGGAGGGGGCGATGTTGATGAAGCCGCGGTAGATGTCCGCTTGTCCGGGCAAGGTCGGGTATTCCGGCAGCCCGTCCAGCGCGAAATTTACCTTGGCGGATACACCCTGGAATTTGTACTTCCGGATGTTGTCCACCAGATCCGTTGGCAGTTCACGGGGTTCGACCAGATTCAGAAACGTATGCCGTGGGTCGAGGGCACTGACCACAATGTCGGCGTAGTGTTCATCACCATTCTCCAGGACCACCCCCACGGCTTCTCCGTTTTTTGTGAGAACCTGGGACACACCGGCATTTTTCATGATATCCGCGCCGTATGCTTCGGCCGCCCGCGCTAATACCTGCGTGAATCCGCCATTGCCGCCTTTATGAAAGCCCCAGTCCCCGAAGGCGCCGTCTACTTCACCCATCTTGTGAAACAACAGTACCAATCCCGACCCTTGAGAGCGCGGCCCTACTTTGCTGCCGATGATGCTGCTGGAGGACAGCAGGCCCTTGACGATGTCCGACTCGAAATAATCATCCAGAATATCGGCCGAACTTCCAGTTAGAAACCGGGTGAGCATATGGAGCGTCTTCGGTTCCACGCTACGTAGATGTTTTCCGACTGACGCCAACCGGGCGACCTCTTCCGGCTCTTCGCTGAACAGGTTCGGCGGGATTCGGTCGAACAGGGGTTTTACCGCTTGGCAGACCTTGTACAGCATGGTCTTGTAATCATCGTAAGCTTCGGCGTCCGCTTTGGAGTGCCGGGCAATTTCATGGTAGTTAGCGTCGTGATCAGCGCCGAGATTCAGATAATCGCCGTTATCCATGGGGGCGAAGGTAGTGGGCATGTGGAGTACCATCAGGCCGTGGCGGACCAGGTCCAGATCGTGTATGATGTCCGGCCGGATCAAGCTCAGCGCATAGGAGAAGGTGGTGAAGTTGAATCCGGGATACAGCTCTTCGGTGATCGCGGCTCCGCCCACAAGATGTCGGCGTTCAAGTATAAGAGTTTTGAGTCCCCCTTTTGCCAGATAGGCGCCGTTCACCAGTCCGTTGTGCCCACCTCCTATCACGATTGCTTCGTAACGTTTTATTGCAGTTGCCATGACAGACCCTTATTGACGTGCGGATTTCCGTGCAGGATTGAAAAACGGCATTTTTACTACCTGCGCGGTGACCAAACGGGGACGATCGTTGATCGTCAGCTCCAGAAGTACCTCGGTACCGATATCGGACATCGACGGCTCCACCTTGGCCATGGCGATGTGCTTTTTTAGGATCGTCGAATATATGAAGCTGGTCGTATGCCCCACCCATTTCATTTTTTCACTATAGAGCGCCAGCGCGAATTCCACCGGCGTGTGGTCTTTGGGTGCGATGAGTCCCAGGTTATTGTATGTCTCTTCATAAGACTGCCAGTCCACTTCCAGTCCTACCATATGCCAGCGGGACGTTTCTTCCACCATCTCACGTTCGATGGCCTGCCGTCCGATGAACGCCCGCCTGTCTTTCTCGAGACAGCGAAACATCCAGCCGAAACCCAGCTCGATAGGACTGGACCGCTGCTCATCTACCCAGGCTTGCCGGGCGGAATGGAAATCGATGTCGATGAGCGCCAGGCCGGCGTCGATGCGGGCCATGTGTAGCACTTTTTGACCGAACGGAGTGATATTGTACCCACCACCGGCCTCCATAACCGCGTCCCAGACCGCCACTGCATCGTCTTTTCCCACCCAGACTTCATAGCCTAGGTCGCCGGTATACCCGGTTCTGGAGACGATAACTGGTTTTTTAGCGATTTCCGTGTGGGTGAGATCAAAATATTTGAGATTCGCGATTGTTCCGCTCAGCGCTTTGAGGATATTCAGGCTGTGGGGCCCCTGGAGCGCTATGATGCCGTAATCTTCCGAGACGTCTTCAATTGTAACATCATCGTATCCGATCAAATTGGTGAAGTAGCTCAGGTTGGGTTCGGCGGCTGTAAGAAGATATTCCTGCTCTGCCACATGAAGTACGACACCGTCTTCCAGAATCCAGCCCTGGTCGTCACACCAGATGGTATACTGGGCATGCCCGGCGGGGCATGTACGGATGTCACGGGCGAGGACGCCGCTCAGAAACCGTGTTGCATGGGGACCTTCAATACGGTATTTGAAGAGGGGGGATGTATCGAAGATACCGGCACTGTTGCGGATGGCGTAGTATTCGAAGGTGTCGGAATAATGATATTTCTGCGCAACCAGATACCCAGCCCAGTGCTCCCAGAGCATGGTTTGGTTGAGAGGGCCGGTACGGGGATAGAACGGAGTTGTCTTTACCATGAAAATCTCTTGGTAAAAGTAGTATGGATTCTGCCATTTGCTTCCGTTTTAATTAATCTTTAATCCCTGAAGACCGCAACAAGAAATTATGATCCTTGTAAGGATGGTGCACTTTGCTAATGTTCGGATTTTTAGAAAATCATGACTGCTCCGGACTTTGGTCGGGTATACAGTCACCAACAGTTTGTGCTCTCGACACCTTCTCTCCCTTATCACTGAACAATATTCTTTTCCGCTCCTGCGATCCGTCAATGTTGGAACACGTCGGTCTGCTGTTGTAAACGTCTGTTGAATGGGGTTTTGCAAACCTGTTCCAAAGGTGGTATTCAACTCTATTTATTTGCGCGCCCACACTGTCATGGCCGCTACTGTGTGCTGGAACTTGCGCCGGGTTTCGCGGATCACGAACGGAATCTGTTGGACGTTTTCAAGCAGAGTGAAACGAGGCGAGAGCAACTCTTTCATGCCGTCCAGTGTCCAAACCGGTTTGCCGTTCCGCAGGAATCCTCCGACCCAGTTGTCCCGTGGCGTGAAATCCGGCAGCCAAGTGTACGGCGAGGTTATGGTCAATAGGCCGCCCGGGTTTAAACGTTTGTGTATGGTGGCCAGGAATCCGACCGGGTTGGTCAGGCGATCGATCAGGTTGCCGGCGAATATTAGGTCGTAATCCATGAAATCGGACGAAAGATCCTGGGCATCCCCGCATTGAAAAGTAACGTTGCTCGCGGTGTGTTCCAGCCCCAGGTCCACCAAGCATCTTTCATATCGGGACACCAGCTCGCCTTCCTCCGGGAGGCTGTACCGGATACAGCCCTCTTCTTTCATGCCACACGCTGTTTCGATGAATCGGGCAGAGAAATCTACGCCGGTAACCGCCGAAAAACCCCTCGCCAGTTCGAATGTGGACCGCCCGACGGCGCATCCCAGGTCCAGCGCCCGAGTGCTTGCGCGACCTTCCATGTAGGACAGACACAACTCAGCGCAGCGTTGGGGGTAGTTGGGAACCTCAAAATACCGTTGTCCGTAGTGAAACTCGCAGTATTGAGCCACTTGCTCGTCTGTTTCGTAATATGCGTTTGGGATATTACCCTCCTACTCGAATTTAAATCTCAATCGCCACTTTCTTACCCGTCTTCGCGCTCTCGATGGCGCCGTGGACCATAGCAAGGCTCTTGATGTTGTCCGTGCAGACGGTTTGCGGAACGGGTCCGTCGCCTTTGATATGGTCTATGAAATCACGGATTAATCCTCTATGGCCGGCATACGGAATCTTGTCGGGTAGCGTAATTTCCATTGGCTTTTTCTCGTTGATAAACGTTTCCTGTCTTTCCACTACCTCAGCAGCGATTTCGGCGCCGCCGTCCCACAGGGCTCCACCTTTTTCCCCGATTGCCCGCCACTGACATTCCCAGGTGGTGTTCATCCCCTCGGCGCACCAGCTACCGCGGTAGTTGTAGACAACACCGTCGGTCATCTCGAAGATGCAGTTGGCCGAGGCATCGTAGTCGTACCACGATCCTTTCGGGTTCCATTCGTGGCAGTAAACCGAGACGGGGTCCTTTCCGGATACGAAACGGGCCTGGTCAAAGCTGTGAATAGCCATATCTAATATGAGCACGTGCGGCATGCTGTCACGGAAATCCCTCTTGTCCCGCCCCGCACTGAAATGAGCGCCAATATAGAAATCCGTGTTGACGGTGGTGAGGTCTCCGATGCCGCCGCCCTGAACCAGGTCCCGGAACGCGATGATCTCCTTGGTGTAACGACGGTTCTGGATGACGGCATAGGATAGCCCCTTCTCCTGGGCTGTATTCCGCATTTCCCTGGCATGGGCCATGGTGTCTGCCATGGGTTTTTCACCCAGGACATGGCATCCGCTGTTGAGAGCAGACATGGTGACGCCGTAGTGTGCATCCGGAACCGATACGTCGAACACCGCTTCAGCACCGGTCTCCTTTATTACGGATACAAGGTCGGTCCCGACAAGGGCCGACAAACCAAACTCCTGGTTTCTTCCCTCGGCAGCTTCGGGAAAGAGATCCACCAACCCCACGATCTGGATATCATCAAATGACCCGGCGGCATTGAACCATGTTCCGGACATCCCTCCACATCCGCAGACGACTACTTTTACGGTATCTGACATAATTTCTCCTGTATAAAATCAGTCTTCGTCTCACCGGCGTAAACCGGAGTCCAGCACCTCTTTATTTGTCTTTTACAGCGGCCTTTCCGGTGAGAAAAATACGGGTTCCCTGCTTTCACATAGATTAGGAAGCGGGTGGAAACAGACGGAGTCAGTAATCGTTTCAAAATTTCCACTTTCTCATCAACTCCCCAGTCATGCGCTGTCGGTGCTACTATGGTGCCGTTTTCTATAGAGGGTATGTACCGGAGCATTGGGGTTTCATCCGTCGGCTGACGCGGAAATCCAAGCATTCCGAGAATTGGGGCGCAAAAACCGCGATGTGCGCCTACCTACATTGAGTTAACCCAGTCGGGATTGTACGCCAGGACACGAATGTGGTAGGTTTCAGCCATCGCAGCGGCCTCACGGCCTTCGCTGAAGCCGCCGCAGTGCCACAGATCCGGCTGGATGTTATCCGACGTCTGTTCCCCCAGAGACCCCGCAGTGTCCAGCGGGTGTTCGCTCGCTCGCCGGAGGCGACCAGGATGTTGATCGCAGTTACCAAATTCGCCATCTTTCCCTCAGCCTCGGACGCTGCCGATGTGTACGACGATCAGGTATCCCTGACCCCCGTGCGCGTTCGTGTCTGTCGGAACGATCTGAACCTCTGTTATCTTCATACATACTTCTGGGTGGAATGGTCAGATCCAATTTCAATAATTATATTAAAATATCGGTGAGTTATAGCAGGTCAAGACCAAAGCCGAGACCGTCGAAAATTAGCTTGACACAATGCCCTGTCAACGATATATTTGTGCGTTCCAAAACGGCGGTGTAGCTCAGTTGGTCAGAGCATCGGAATCATAATCCGAGTGTCCGGGGTTCGAATCCCTGCGCCGCTATCAAATAGAATGGCCTTTCTTCATTTTCGATAGAAAGGCCATTTGCATTCCACCCAGGCTTATGACAACTCCAACAATCCAACAGCAAGCCGCCCATTCTATCGCAAGGCACAACATGCTGGCAACCGGAGACCACGTCGTCGTGGCAGTTTCCGGGGGGGCGGATTCGGTGGCGCTGCTTCATGTGCTTAAAGAGCTGCATGACCAGCTGTCATTTACGCTGACCGTGGCGCACCTGAACCATAAACTTCGGGGGGAACCTTCCGAAAAGGATGCTGCATTTGTAACTGAATATGCCTCCTCCCTGGGTCTGCCGTGTGTTGTAGAATCTGAGGATGTGGAGCGTTTCTGTGAGGAACAGGGGGTATCGATCGAGACCGGCGCCCGTGAGTTGCGGTATGCGTTTCTGGAGCGCGTTGCATCATGCGTTTCTGCACAGAAGATCGCCACCGGTCATACTGCGGATGACCAGGCGGAGACCATCCTGATGCGGCTGCTCAGAGGGAGCGGGGCCGGTGCACTGGCCGGCATCCGACCGGTGCGGGACGGCAAGGTCATCCGTCCTCTGCTGGATACGTCCCGACAGGAAGTCGTGGCATATCTGAACGCTCAAGGCCTTGCGTACTGCACAGACGAAACGAATGCTGACACGCGTCATCTGAGAAACCATGTCCGCCGGTCGTTGCTCCCGGCTCTCCGACAGGATTATAACCCGGAAATTGTAAAGGTGCTTTGCCGTGTCGGGGAAGTGCTGCGTACGGAATCCACATACATGGATCATGAAACCGAGAGGGCATTCAACGCGTGTGTGACCGTAGTCGATAACGGGCAGGTCAAGATGGATATCCGGACCGGAAAATCGTTGCCCGTAGCTCTTCAGCGGCGTCTCGTCCGGCATATGGTCCATGCCGCCGGTGGGCAAATGCAAGAGTTGACCTTCGACCACATCGAGCGATTTTGTGAATTTGTGAAGGAGGAAAAAACCGGTCGCCTGCTCAACCTTCCAGGTGGGCTGATTGTTGAACGTCGTCGCGAACAGATCATAGTACGCCGTGGGATGCCGGAACCGTTCGATATGGCCATCAATGTACCCGGTGTTACGGATATACCCGTTGCCGGCTGCCATATCGATGTTCGTATTCTGTCACTTGAAGATAGGCCTGATGCAACGGATGACGACTGCGCACTGTTCGACGCGGATCTGATCCAGTTACCGATTCACGTTCGTTCGCGCCGTTCGGGAGACCGCATCGCCCCCAACGGTATGGCCGGTACCAAGGCGCTTAAAGCCGTATTCAACGAACGGAGCATCCCCAGAGTGGACCGGGATCGTGTGGCGGTGATCGCAAGTGCAAACGATATTCTCTGGGTTGTCGGGCACCGTCGCAGCCGAATCGGCCGGGTCACTCCCAGGACAAAACGAGTCCTTATGATAACCTGCATGCAGGAAGCCACGAATCATCTGTAAAAGATAGGAATCTTCACGGATATGGAGATTTTGATCTCAGCCGATCAGATTGCTGAAAAAGTAAAGGACCTCGGGGACCGGATCTCACGGGACTACGAAAATACAGCACCGGTTTTGGTCTGCTTATTGAAGGGCAGTTTCATCTTCACGGGGGATCTAATGCGTGCCATTCCGGCGTCCCACACGGTCGAATTTCTGAAGGCCTCCAGCTACGGCGCCGCCGCAGTTTCATCCGGCGAGGTGACCACCCAGCAGTTCGGACTCGATGTCGCCGGGAAGGACGTTCTGGTGATAGAGGATATCGTTGACACGGGATTGACATTACAGTATATTATGACGTTCTTGGCGCAGCAGGAACCTGCGTCACTCCGGATTTGCGCGTTGCTTAACAAACCGGCCGCTCGAAAGGTCGATATTCCCATTGATTACTGTGGCTTTACGGTTCCGGACGTGTTCGTCGTGGGATACGGGCTTGATCTGGACGAACGGTACCGCCACCTACCCTATATTGGAATCGCTCCCGGGTAGGCGGTGTTTTCCAGGGTGATTTTGAACGGTCCTTAAGAGGAAGAGTATGTCAGACGACAGAAACCAGTCACCGGATCAGGATCAGTGGAACGACTCCGGAGAGGACAAGAAGAATATACAAAGGCGTAAAGCCAAAACGCTGGTGATGTGGGTGATCCTTATCATGCTTTCGATGGTGTTCGTGCAGATCTTCAGCCGCACCAGAAGTGAGGAGGCCCAGATCAGCTTTTCGGATTTCCGGGGACACTTGGCGAACGACAATATCCTGGCGGTCACCATTTCTGAGAAAACGATCGTTGGTGAATTTAAATCCGGTGTACCGATACGTGTTGGTACGGGGCCGGAGATCATCGAAACGCAGTTTAAAGTCAATATCCCGTTTGAGGATCCGGATCTTGTTCATGATCTGGAAGAGAAAGGCGTGGAGATCTCTGCCCGCCCGAAATCTACCCACTGGCTCAGCTATCTGCTGACGTTGTTTCCCTACATCTTCATCATCGTATTTATCCTTTTCATTTTCCGTCAGATGCAGGGCGGACAGAAAGGCATGTTTTCATTCGGCAAGAGTAAGGCCAAGATGGCCGGAGGGGATCGTCCCAAAGTCACGTTCAAAGATGTGGCCGGTGTGACCGAGGCCAAGGTAGATCTTCAGGAGATCGTAGAATTCCTGAAAGAGCCCGAAAAATTTAAGAAATTCGGTGCGCGTTTGCCTAAGGGCGCGTTGCTGCTCGGTCCTCCGGGGACCGGTAAGACATTACTGGCGAGGGCCGTTGCCGGAGAAGCCGAAGTACCTTTCTTCACTATGAGCGGCTCGGATTTCGTCGAGATGTTTGTGGGCATTGGAGCATCACGTGTGCGTGATCTGTTCGAACAGGGTAAGAAGAATGCGCCGTGCATCATCTTTATAGATGAAATGGACGCGGTGGGCCGGCACCGAGGAGCCGGCCTCGGCGGCGGACACGACGAGCGGGAGCAGACACTCAACCAGTTACTCGTGGAAATGGACGGCTTCGATGCCAACGACGGCGTTATCCTGATTGCCGCCACCAACCGGCCGGACGTTCTGGATCCGGCTCTATTGCGGCCCGGACGATTCGATCGGCATATCGTAGTGGATCGGCCTGATGTACGGGGGCGGGAAGATATCCTGAAGATCAAATCCAGCAACAAACCGATGGCGGAATCGGTCAGTCTGAGGACCCTGGCTAGGCTGACTCCGGGGATGTCCGGCGCGGATCTGGAAAACGTAGTAAATGAGGCGGCCCTGCTGGCGGCGCGGGAGGATCACTCTATGATTACCATGGAGGACCTTGAACGGGCTAAAGACAAAATCGTGATGGGCGCCGAACGTAAGATCGTCATTTCCGATGAGGAGAAAAAAATCATCGCCTATCACGAAGCCGGCCACACCATGATCCAGGAATTAATACCGGAAATAGACAACACCCATATGGTAACTATCATTTCCCGTGGCCGGGCTCTTGGAGTGACGTATTCGTTGCCGGCGGAAGATTTGTACCTGTACGCCCGGAAGCGTTGTCTGGGCGATATTACCGGCCTTCTGGGCGGCCAGGCCGCTGAAAAAATCGTGTTTGATGAGCTTACCTCCGGCGCCAGCAACGATATCGAGCGGGCCACAGATTTGGCACGCCGTATGGTGTGCGACTGGGGAATGAGCGAACTTGGGCCGATCTCCCTAGGCGGTAAGGATGAAGAGGTCTTTCTCGGACGCGAAATCGTGCAGAGCCGTAATCACAGCGATCAGACCGCCCTCAAAATTGATCAGGAAGTGAGAGGCATCATCGACTCCTGCCGGAACCGTGCGGAAACGCTGCTCCAACAAAACATCGATATCCTGCATGCTATGTCGAATGCGCTTCTGGAATTCGAGACTCTGGACCGTAATCAGTTGGATAGGTTGTTCAGGGGCGAAAAGCTGGAACCGGAAGAAATGCCGGAACCTGTCTCCTCCGATGAAGAGAAACGGGAGACCGCTCCGGAGGAAGCGTTGGACGGCAAAGAAGATGGGCCATCCGCGGTGAAAAAGGAAGTCGCCATCCAGGCTTCGGACGATACATTAGAGGCAGAGAGCTCCCGCTCTGAATCTTAAACCGACTCTCCTATTTTCGTTAAATGTCCCACCAAGGGCTGGGAACCGTCTGGCTGTGCCTGTTGCCACACGGCCAGGATACCTGTATCCGTGGTCAGTGTCGCCGTATAGCGACTACAACCAGTGCCGTGCGGAGAGATGAACATCGGTGTGGTAACGGACAGGCGCTGGAGCGTAGGAAAGGCGTCATCCCACCCGAAGAAGGCGCCCCCAATTTCCTCACAGGAAAACCCTCTCGGACGAGGGTATGCCTTGACATTTTCCTCATGGTCACGCAGACACTCCGCACCATCATAAAAATACACCGAACAGGGCGGCAGATCCGCGAAGATTCCAACCCGCGGTATCTGGAGACGATCGGTAATCCGCGTGGCCGCGACGTCCCAGCAGGCGCCCCGGGTGACTACCTCCCAGGAATGAACCTGAAATGACTTTTGAGTGGCGGGACGTAGCGCGAGTCCGGTGTTTCCAGCGGACCAGGAGAATGGGTGGGAGCAAAAAGCTAGTGCCGTCTGTCCGTCCGGCGTGTCGAACACAACCGGGTCCTTAACATGAAGATATTCGGGATGATCCAGGGCGGAGAGGACGGGCGCCAGAGTCGAAGGATCCAAGTCGTCCGGCGAGGGACCGGTCATCCGGTCTATGGTCCAGACACCGGTGCCGGGTTTCTGGTAGGGATGAAGCGGATCTGGGTAAGAAATATCTTTTTCTGAGGAAATAAACAACTCCCAGGTTCCGTCTGCCTGCCGGTTCAACGCGGTCCCTTCGTACGAGACAACTCTGTGGTCGTATGATAGCGCTTCCTTATTCCAATGCCGTACCTTGTGAAATGATTTACCATCGTCATCTGACCGAAAAATGGCACACTCCAGTCCGCGCTGACCTTGTTCCAGGCCGGTGCGTGAGTCGCCCACGTTGCGGTACCGCCCGCTCAGCCAGATTACGCCTTCCTTATCTTGTACCAGACTCCCACCCCCGAACCAGAAGCCAGGCTCAGATTGGTAAGGCACTACGATTACTTTGGCCTTTTCCTGATCGATCAGTGAATTGAGGAAACGATCGAGATGTTTTCTTATGGCCTGGTCAATTTTTGACATTTCTATAATTCCGTGATTGTGATTATGTGGAATGTTTAAGCAGAACGATTCGACCCGGCGCCGGGCAGGCGATTTCTCCTACGCCGTCTCCGTCGAAATCTGCGATAATGGCCCAGCCGAGAGAAACCGGTGATTCCCAGCGAATTTCTCCCATGCCGTCGTCGTTTGTGCCAATGCAGTAGCGTCCGATGAGGAACTCCCCTTTTCCGTCACCATCTACGTCCGCGGTTATAACGGGCCCGACCGGGTTATCGGGAAGTTCGATCTGCCATTTTATGGCGCCGGTCCACAGATTTCGGCAGACGAAAGTACGGTGATTCTTAAGCACGTAACCAGCTTCGAGGATGCCATCGCCGTCCGCATCGACCAGGGCGACTTTGTACGGAACATCGTAGCCGGGGTCGTCTCGCCACAACCCCTCTTCGGGGTCCGGCTTCATCAGGCCGAAACTGCCGTAGCCGCCGAGCGGTACGAACCAGTGGGGCAGCTCATCCTCCGGGGTTCGGTAGACCGGGACGTAGCTGTTGTACAGATCGCCGGCATATAGCGCCCCTTTTTCGCCCATATTTTTCGTGTGGTTGAGATATACGAAGCCACCGTTGTTTCCCCGGAGGACAGCCATGTAGCTTAGCATGTCCATCATAATTTCTTCCAGCCCGTCGCCATCGAAATCATAGGCGGTCGGAATACCGTGGGGAAGGTAGGGGCGAACTTTGTCGTCCATCCGGTGTTGGGTCTTGTGCCACAGGACCTCTCCGGTTGCGCCGTCCAGAAGAAAAGTCCCTTCTATATTGCGAAGTTGATTGTTTACCGACACGGCCACGCCAGCCCTTGATCCCGGTAGAAACATTCCGGCATTCCAGGCGATGGCTTGTCCGCCCTGTGCGGTGGAGACCCCGAGCGTCGTATTCCAGAGCAACGTACCATCCGCCTGCCAGGCGCACACGCAGATTTCTCCGGCATCTGTGCTGCCGGGTGCAACCAAGCAGTAACCGCCGGTCCCTTTCAGGTCGAACAGCAGCGGACTCCCGTTCCGCGATCGGTCGCCCAGGAATTCGTGGTTGGCAAACTCCTCCGGCGCCCCTGAATTATCCAGCGAAAAGAGCCGAACCCTATTGCCGGCAGTTGCCGCTGCAAGCTCCGCCCGCCCGTCACCGTTAAGATCCGCGGCGCTGAGCGTCGGCGGCCCACCTCCGGCCAGAGGGATTTGCCAGAGACGGTCACCCTCCCAGGTCAGCGCGTTCAACATACCACGGATGTCCTGAGTAAGAAGAATGAGACCGTTCTGCGAAGGCAGGCATGTGTTTATCGGTTCTTCCAGAAGCTGGGGAATTCCGTTTCGACTTACCTCCCGGAGTCCATCATCTTCTATCGCATGGCGGACTAACATGGCTGTGCCGTCAGGATCCTGCTGGTGCAGCAGCAAGTCTCCCTCCACAATAGGCGTGCCGTGTAGTCTTGAATTTCCGACTGTATTTAGCGGAATCGGGTTGCAGTCGGTATCGAATCGATAAACGGTCAGATCGCCCTGCACCGGGGTGGTGCGGTCGGGGGCAGGGAGGACCAGCAAAGTACCATTCGGTCCCGTTCCGACACACCACGCATCCTGCAGTTCGGCCCTGACAACTCCGGTAGCTCCACTTCGGACACGCACGAACGAACGATAGTCTAGCTCAGGATCTCGAACATTGTACACGACTTCGGTTTCTCCGTCACCGTCCACATCCGCTATGGTTATATGCTCCAGGGCCACGCCGGGGACGATGTACAGTTCCCCGTAGTAGTGTGACCAGGCCAGCTCGTTCTCGCCTTCACGGTGCAACCGGATGGCATGGACATGTTCCTGTACATTTTCCGACACGACACAGATCAAAGGGTGTCCGTTCGACGTACATCCGATCGCCCAGGGACCATAGTTGCGCAAGCGCTGCCCTTCGATCTGATATACCAGACTACTCGCAATGTCTCCAGTGCGGGCATGAAAACTCCGGCATCGATGGTGACGCACATTCCAGATGAGCGGCTCGTCCGGTTCCGTAAGATCCAACTTTATATCGCAGCCATGGTCATACCGCTCGGGCCATTCCTCAGGCAATACTACGGAACGTCGCCAGATGGTTTCCGGCTCTTCTTCTTCTGGAAAATGAAAAAGGCATCCCTGGTCACCATACGCCAGAAACACAGCGGCTTCGAGTCCCTTGCGTTCAGTGAGGATGTTTCCGACGGCCACACGCACCTTTACATAAGGCGGATCGAAGCCGTGTCTCCATAGGGTTTGGCCGGTAGCGGCATCCATAAGAATCAGGCTCGGTCCATCGCTAATCAGGAGACAAT
>CAYYIS010000070.1:0-22724 GCA_964470965.1 uncultured Gemmatimonadota bacterium
AGACGAGTTGGTGAATGACGGTCCTTTCAACCTGTGTAAGATGGCGGTTGGATCGGAAGGAACGCTGGTAGGAGTAACAGAGGCCAAGGTAAATCTGGTTCCCCTCCCGACGATGACCGGACTTGATGTGATTCACTTTTACGATCTCATCGAGGCCATGGATGCCACCGTCGAGATCCTGAAGACGAAACCCTCGGCGGTGGAACTGGTTGACAATGCGATCCTGGACCTGGCCAAGGAGTCTATAGAGGCGTCACGACAGCGGGTGTTCATCGAGGGTGATCCGGAGGCTATCCTCGTTGTGGAATACTACGGGGAAACGCTCGAAGAGTTGTCTGAAAAGATGGATTACCTGGATAAACTGCTGAAGCAGAAAAACCTGGGTTATGCGTATGTTCGTGCAATTTCAGCCCCTGAACAAGGCAAGGTTTGGGGTGTCAGGAATAATGGATTGGGATTACTGATGGGTATGAAGGGGGACACCAAGCCGGCCACGTTTGTGGAAGACACCGCAGTCTCACCGGAACACTTGCCCGAATATATCAGTCGTTTTCGGCAGATCGTAGCTGACCACGGCACTACTGCCACTTATTACGCCCATGCGAGCGTGGGCACGCTGCATATACGTCCCCTTATAAATCTCAAAGCCACCGAGGACGTTGACAGGATGTACCGTATAGCAGAAGACATCCGGGATCTGGTGCTTGAATATGGCGGTGCCATGAGTGCGGAGCACGGAGATGGCCTGGTACGGAGTGAGTGGAACGAGAAGATGTTCGGCTCACAGCTCTACGAGGCATTTAAGGAAGTTAAAGCGGTGTTCGATCCAAACGGCATCATGAATCCGGGAAAAATTATCGCCAACCAGAAGATGACAGATAACCTGCGATTCGGATCGGCGTATAAGACCGACCAGATCAATACCTATTTCGATTTTTCAAAGGACGGCGGTTTTGCACGTTCGGTCGAGTTGTGCAACGGAGTCGGTGCCTGTCGCAAGAAGCTGGTGGGAACCATGTGCCCATCATACATCGCTACACTGGACGAAAAACACACCACCCGGGGCAGAGCCAATGTTCTGCGAGCCGCCCTCTCTGGAAAACTGGACTCGGAAGGGTTTACCAGCTCACGACTTTATGATGCCCTGGATCTCTGCCTGGAATGTAAGGGATGCAAGGCAGAATGCCCGTCCAACGTAGACATGGCCAAAATGAAGTATGAGTTCCTTGCCCATTATCATGAAAAACATGGGCTGCCGCTTCGTAACCGTGTGTTTGGTAATATCGCATCCGTCAGTAAACTGGCTGCAGCGTTTGCCCCGCTCAGCAATAAGGTCATCAACAGCTCATTGAACAAATGGGCGCTGGAGCAATTTTTTGGTATCGACAAACGTCGCAACATGCCCTTTTTCGCCAGAGAGACATTCGAGAAGTGGTTCAATAATAGGAATGTGCCGGTCGAAAATGCCGACCGCCCCACGGTCGTTTTCTTTCCTGACACCTTCGTTAACTACAACGAGCCCCAGGTGGGGATTGCTACCGTTGAAGTACTAGAAAAAGCCGGGTTTCGTGTCATCCTGGCAGAACCCCGGAAATGCTGCGGACGTCCCTTCATCTCCAAGGGAATGCTTAGGGAAGCCGTAGCCAATGCCCGGTATAATATCAAACAGCTATCAGTCTATGCTGAAAAGGGATGGCCTATCATCGGATGCGAACCTAGCTGTCTCCTCACATTCCGGGATGACTATCTCGAGCTGGTGGGGGATGAAGGGGCTGCCCTGGTCGCCGAACACGTCTTTTTGATCGATGAATTCCTCGCTGCCGAAAAAAAAGCAGGCCGCTTGAAACTACCTTTCAAAAATATCCGGAAAACTCTTGAAATCCATGGCCATTGTCATCAAAAAGCCCTCATGGGCACTGGTCCGACACAGGCGGCACTGGAAATGGTACCGGGATATGAAGTAAGCGTGCTGAATACGGGATGTTGCGGAATGGCCGGCAGCTTCGGATATGAAAAGGAGCATTACGATCTCTCGCAGAAAATTGCAGGCGACCGATTGTTTCCCGCCATAAATGAACACAGAGAATCGGAGTTCGCAGCTCCGGGAACATCCTGCCGGCATCAGATCGCAGATGGAACCGACCGAAGCGCAAAACATCCTATCGAATACATCAGAGAAGCGCTCGATTGACCTCTCCTGCCATGCTTTCTACTTTCTCCATCGTAGGCTTTGATGACGCCACCGGCGACCTTGGCATAGCCGTTCAGTCAAAGTTCCTGGCCGTAGGTTCCATCGTCCCCTGGGCGGAGGCCGGTGTCGGCGCAATTGCCACACAGGCCCATGCGAACGTCTCATTCGGAAACCACGGCCTCGGTATGCTGGCAGACGACATGGACATCATCAGTATTTTGGAAGAACTCCTTAAACACGATGATGGCCGTGATCTGCGGCAGGTGGGTATCGTGGATGCCGAGGGTAATGCGGCGGCTTTTACCGGAGAATCCTGCATGGAATGGGCTGGGCATATAACCGGTCCCAACTATACCTGCCAGGGAAATATTCTGACCGGCGAAGCGGTGGTCCATGCCATGGCCACCGCTTATGAGACTACCGATGATGATCTGACCGAACGCCTGCTGGCGGCCCTCGAAGCGGGACTGGCGGCTGGGGGGGATCGCAGGGGGCAACAATCGGCATCATTGCTGGTAGTGCGAGAAGGCGGCGGGTATGGCGGTATGTCTAACCAGTTGGTCGACCTTAGGGTAGACGACCATGAATCACCTATCGAAGAACTGAAGCGCCTGTACCAATTACACCGGCTGTATTTCGGCTTGACAGATCCTGCTAACCTTGTGAAAATCGATGGGCCATTGGCGGGAGAGCTCCAGGGTGCCCTGCAACGCCTCGGTTATTATAACGGTCCCCTAACCGGTATATACGACCCACCGACTCGGAAGGCCATGGAACGGTGGCACGGCGTCGAAAACTTTGAAGAACGCCTGTGGCGTGATGCATTTATTGATTCCGATGTCCTGGAATACCTGCGACAGAAAGCTTCTAAATAACAGACCTGATATTATGATACAGAAATTCAAGCTGTTCCTTTTGACCTTCGTCCACTTTCTGACAGACTGTTATTCCAGTCTGCTTTCCCCTCTGCTACCGGTCCTGATCCTCAAACTTGATCTCTCCCTGACCATGGCCGGTACACTCGGTGCGGTGGCGTTACTTACCTCCTCGCTGTTTCAACCTATGATGGGAATCCTCGGCGATCGGATGAAAAAGCGATATTTTATCATCGCAGGTCCTTTATTCGCCGCTGTCTTCATGTCCTCCATCGGCCTGGCGCCGAATTTCGGCATCCTGGTGCTCTTGGTGCTCCTGGGTGGTTTCGGGACGGCGAGCTTTCACCCGCAGAGCGTATCCATGGCAGGTGATGTCAGCGGGGAAAGGAGGGCATTCGGAGTCTCACTGTTTATCGGCGGGGGTACATTGGGACTCGCGGTGACTCCGCTTGTCAGTACCTGGTATGTAGACCGTTTCGGACTTGAGAATCTTGTTTGGCTGGCGATTCCTACCGTCGTGGCTGTCATCCTGATGGCTCGCAGTTTACCAATCAACAACGACTCACAGAAAGTGGTCTCCCTTTCGCAGCTGATGGAACAGTTCAGACCCCACCTGAATGCCATGATCCTGTTGACTGTTGTGGTAGTGATTCGAACGATGGCGGGCATAGGATTTACGATGTTTTTACCGGTTCTAATGGCAGAAAGAGGCATGTCGCTGATTTCCGGCGGTATCGTACTCACCATGTTTACCGGAGCAGGAGTGATAGGAGGGTTCATCGGTGGCCTGGTTTCAGACAGGCTGGGACGGGGCCGAGTCATATGGGCGACCGTACTTTTAACAACACCTTTCCTATACGGCTTCCTCCATACAGAAGGCATACTGATGTACACCCTTCTCTTCTTTGGCGGTTTCATGGTACTGGCTTCTAATTCGGTCGCTATCGCTATGGCCCAGGAGCTGTTCCCGGAAAACGCAGGCACCGCGTCCTCTTTTCCCATGGGGTTCAGCTGGGGTGTTGCCGGTGGAATGATGATACTTGTTGGAAGCACTGCTGATCGTATCGGCGTTGAAAGCACCTTGGAAATTCTCGCCTTACTGCCGATTTTGGGGGCATTACTCGCCCTCAAGCTACCAAAGGATCACAGGAAAATCCAACTGGCTGCCAGTTAAAATGCGAACGGCCGAACCGGGGGCGAAGATTCCGCCTGAAGGGATGATTACATAAACGCTTCAGTATCAGAGATACTCCGCTGTCCACTATTTTTCACCCGAGCGGATTCGATAATCGGTACCGATTCGCCGGCCATGGCCATCCTGTCCAACAATCGCCGCCTCATTACCTCCGTCACCCGCTCATGGGATTCCTGTCCAATGAGATTGTGCAGCTCATAAGGATCCACGTCAAGATCATAGAGAAATTGATCCACGTAAGCATCAGATCCGGAATCTTTCCCGCCATCCTTATCCGGCGCATCTACCCCATATTTCCATCTCCTTGTCCGAACGGCCCGTCCTACCTGCGCTTCGCTGATCTGTATCAACACCTCCTCGGGCCATTCAACCGCCTCGCGTCGGATAAGCGGCAGCACTGATCGACCTTGCATCCCGGATGGGACCGAGACGCCAGCGGCGTCCAGCAGGGTGGGAGGAAAATCGATCAGGCTGGCCATCTCCCGGATCTGCCCGCCGCTATCAAAGCCCGGGCCTTGTATAGCGGTCGGTATCCGAACCGAACTTTCATGGCAGGAACGTTTATATTCGCTGTTTCTCGTTTTGAAATGACAGCCGTGATCTGAGGTCTGCATCAACACGGTGTTTTCAGTCAGCCCCAGACTTTTCAGGGCATCCTGCAGGCGCCCCAACGCTTCATCCAGTCGTTTAACCATACCACAATATCCACCAAGGTGTTGATGTGTGGAACCACCCAGTTCCAGCAGATCAGGCGGCACCCACCGGCTTTGATAACGCTCTCTGTACCCATCGGGCGCGGGATAATCATCCAGGCGATTTTGATGATGGGGTTCTATGTATGAAATAAACAGGAAAAAAGGCCCATCATCATGGTGAGAATCGATATACCGGATCGCAGCATCAGTCACTGCATCCACGCGATATCCAGGCAGGTGAACCGGATTTTCATCGTTATCGTACAAAGTTGTTCGATAGGCTTCGGAGGTGAATTCCAGGACGTTAGAAGCAAGCCAGTATTCGTATCCCGCACGGTGAGATTCGGGCACGGGGCCCATACCACGGTCCTCCACACCATCGGGCGCATACAAATGCCATTTACCGATATATCCAGTTTGATACCCTCCGTCACGAAAGCACTCCCCAAGGGTGGGCACTTCCGCCGGCAAACCGATCCCATTACGAAAACAGCCAGTCGTGGTGGCATACAGGCCGGTCTGAAAACAAGCCCTGGCTGGACCGCACACCGGCTGGCAGGTAACCGCATTAAACAAATGGGTTCCACTCCGGGCCATTCTATCGAAGTTCGGTGTGAGGTCCAGGGGGTTACCATGAACCCCTGTGGTATCCCATCGCTGCTGGTCTGTAAAAAACACGATAACATTGGGGTGGTCCGGACGTGACGACATGGCCGCTCCTGTCGGTGTGGAGTCGTAAAAAAGTGAGAGTTTAAGTCAGTATAAGGCATCGGCGGGTTGCAACAAGTCCTTTCTCGAAGCCTGCAACAGCTCTCATCCTATACGTTTTCGGAATCATATCATGGGTGATGATCGCAATATAAGGAAACAGCGCACAAAAACTCCCTATCGAGCCACAGCCTGAAGAAGGAATCTCTCCAATCCGGTCATTATGAAAAAAACCTTGACAGCCAACGAGAAAGGCGTTAACGTATCCCATAGAAAACAGTAACATTAGAGACCTCTCCGATGTCTGTTGGAACATCTTACACGGTTATCGATCGTTTAAGCATGGCCTACCCTCACGAGGTGGTGATGATCCCAATCACCCAGATATTGATACGGAATTTATATCGTTCGATTTTCCTGAGCACACTGGCTCTGGTGTGTACTGTATCAACCGTCTCGGCCCAGACCAATCCCCCGGAAATTCGCAGCGGTGGAACCATAACGATCGGAAAGGTCGGAGTCGGATCCCTCGTATTTCATCCCCTATATCTCAGCCTTGGCATAGAAAAAGAGATTGCCGGTCTTATCTATGGCCACGGGCTGCTCAGGCAGGATGAGACCGGTAAGCTGATAGAAGGGCTCGCCGTGATGCCGACCAAACATGGCGATGGGCTCGTATGGGTGTTTCAGTTGCGTCCGGACGTCCTTTTTCACGACAGCGAGGCGCTGACCGCTGATGATATCGTTTTCACATACGAATTATATAAACAATCCAGACGATACGATCCGATCTTTCACCGATACTTCCGGAACATAGAACGGTTGGAAAAATATGATCCCTGGACCGTCGCATTTGTAATGAAATCGCCGATCACGTCGTTTCCGGTAGCACTTGCCACCATGCCCATCGTTCCCCGGCACCAATTCCAGAAGAGACCGTTTGCGGATGCGATTCAGGCCCCATCTGCACCCAGGCCTATCGGGCTGGGCCCATTTAAACTGGAACAGCGTTTAGCCCAGAACTCGGTGATCCTCAGTGCCAACCGGGAGTGGCACCACGGATGGCCGAATCTGGAACGGATCGTCTACAGATTTTATACTACCTCAGAGGAACTGACTGCCGCCTTCGTACTGCAGGAAGTGGATGTGGTTGAATTAGACAGGGCGATCAGCTTCCACGAGGTCAAACGGGCCCGGCCTGACGCACGCATCCAGGCTGTAACGCCCGGACACCGTTCGTTCGAGGCGATTTTCTATAATCAGGGAAAAGCCCTATTCAACGACCACCTTGTTCGTCGTGCGATGACCCATGCGATCGATCGGGAACGGGTGGTACGCCAGGTAATGACTTCCGGCACCGGAAGTCTTGCGCACGGTCCAGTCGCCGAGGAATTCTGGGCTTTCGGCGGTGTCGATCGTATCGACTACGACCCTGCGGAAGCGCTTAAGTTGCTGCGGAGACAGGGTTGGCGAGATTCGAATGGCGATGGTTTCCTTAGCCGGTCGGGTAAAGAGTTCACGTTTGAGCTGCTGTTCCAGAAAGGATCCATCACGTCTGAGAAGCTGGTTCGCATCGTAAAACTGAATCTGAACAACATCGGTGTAGGCGTAAAGCCCACTCCCGTTGAATTGAAAGAACTCGTGCAGCGCATGCGCATCGGTGCCTATGATGCCGCCATATTTAACCAGCCTTTTGCCTCTACGCCGGATGACTTTTATGCTGTGTTCCATTCCGAGGGTATTCCTCTCGGGTTCAATATGCTGAGATACCGTAATAGACAGATTGACCGCAACATCAGTTTTCTATACGGTATCACGGAACGGGCCCGGTCGCTGCCTATTTATAAACAGCTCCAGCTACTCCTCAGCCGGGACCAACCCTGTACATTCCTTTACTTCATCGATCGGGAATACATAGCCTTTGATCCCCGTTTTCAGAATTTAGGCGTACCGGGTGCCTCACTTAACTCACCCGCATCCTGGTACAAACTCACCGAACCCCGATAAAGCGGGCCGCCTTGATGACGCTGCGTGAACGACTCCGGCCCCGACTTCTGCTCTCCCATATTTCACTGGCAACCATCCCGGTGCTGATCATTGGCATAATGTTGATTCAGACCACCAGGGAATCCATCGAGACTACGGTTTCAGATGGTAACTTTGAAATTGCGAAGCGCGCCAGTAACGAAATTCGATTATATATCGAACAGGCCCAGAGTGTCGTCAGTCAGGTGGCTGACGACATGGGAATCCTCGAGACCACACCGATACAACGACAGAGGCTGATCGATAATGTAGTTGTAAGGCATGAGCAGTTTCGCGAGTTGGCTGTTCTGGATCTCGAAGGACGGGAACTTCTGTGCACACGATTAGCCGAGCATGATGCCCCTCATCTTCGTGATGACCTGATATTACCCCAATCGGAATCAATTAGCATTTCACAGGTATTCATTTCGGAGGACAGACTACCCTCTGTACAAATGACGGTGCCGATTCTCAGATTCAATCAGATCATCGGTTATGTAACAGCAGAGGTGAATCTGAAGGACATGTGGGATCTCGTCGACAGCGTGCAGATCGGTGGAGATAATGACTCCGGATACGGGAATGCTTACGTAGTTAGCGGCAACGGCAGACTGATCGCCCATCCACAACGGGAACGTGTGTACGGGCAGGAAGATCTCAGTGACAGGCCAGTGGGAATGGCCATCACTGAAGCCGCGAGCAATACAGTACTGTATCAGACTCAGAACGGTGAATTGCTCGCGGCGTTTGTGGAAATTGAACCTTTAGGCTGGCACGTGGTCATAGAACAGCCCACGGCGGAGGCGTTTACCCGTTCTCAAGAAGCAAAAGTAGAGGTGACCGTATTAATTATTTTCAGTGCCATCGCCGCTTCCCTCATCGGAGTGTTTTTCGCCCGTAAAATCGCCCATCCCGTATCTGAGCTGGTCCGTGGGGCCCATCTCTTCGGAAAAGGTGAATTAACGCAATCCATCGATGTTCCCGGACACGGGGAACTGACGATGCTTGCAGATGAATTCAACCATATGGCTCGGCAGTTGCTGGAGAAAGAGAGGCAGCTGCAGCGGGTGGAAAGACTGGCAACCCTCAGCAAATTCGCCTCTATTTTATCACATGAGATCCGGAATCCGCTGAATTCGATGATGATTAATCTTCAAGTCCTGAAACGAGAAATGGATAAAAATGGTACCCTCACGGAGAAAAATAGGAAGTTTTACGATATAATTGTTTCAGAAATATGGAGAATTGACGGCCTGGTAGAAAATTTTATGACATATGCCCGGCCACCGGAATTGAATCTTTTCAATCACAAAATTACTAATCTGATCGATGAAGTAGTGGAAACACATCGCAGCAGTGCACAGGACCAAGGTATCACAATCACTACCAATTATGAAACGCCTGATCTGAATGTTGCAGTTGATGCGGATCAGCTGAAGCAGGTGTTTCTTAATCTCATGCTCAATGCGTTCGATGCAATGGAACCCTGTGGAACACTCGTGATTTCAACCCGGGAACAGCGTCCCGAATGGACCGGTGACCTTACATCGGACACACATGGCAAATCCTTCGTGATCATAACCGTTACTGACTCGGGATGTGGGATGGATGATGACCAGATCTCCCATATTTTTGATATGTATTATACGTTGAAAGCGAACGGCACCGGCCTCGGTCTGCCGATAGCGCAACAGATAGTTGAAAAACATGGCGGTAAAATAGATGTAACAAGCAAAAGTGGCCAGGGTTCAACTTTCACGGTCTGGTTACCGGTCAACCACACGGAATTCGGGGAATTAACTCACGCATCTCTACACGATACAACAGGTACAATAATTTAGAAATAGGTACATTCATGACCAAAATATTAATCGCGGAAGATGATTTGCATACCCTGGAAGGTTTGACGGAAATCCTGAAAGAAGAAGGTTATGCCGTCACGGGGGCACCCGACGGCCAACAGGCGTTAGAGATTGCAAACAAAACATCTTTCGATGTCTTGTTGACCGATATGAAGATGCCCAAGCTCAATGGCATGGACCTGATGGGAAAAATGAAACTTGCGAGTCCTGACACCAAGATCATAATGATGACAGCGTTCGCCACTGTAGATACCGCGGTTCAGGCCATGCGGGACGGTGCATTCAATTATATAACGAAACCTATCGATTTCGATCAGTTGCTCGGTACAATCCAGAGTGCAGTTCGTGAAAAGCGGCTCAGGATGCAAGCGGAGTCAAAACCCGGTTCCGCTTCGATATCGGAACCGGTCATGATCGGTCAAAGCGCCCGGATCCAAGAGGTATTCCAGAAGATCGAGAAAGTTGCCAGGGCGGTTGCAACCATCCTGATTCGTGGTGAAAGTGGGACCGGAAAGGAGCTGGTTGCACGGGCGATACATGTGAAAAGCCTCAGATCTGACAAAAAATTCATGGATTTCGGCTGTGCCTCCATTCCGGAGAACCTGATGGAAGCGGAACTATTCGGTACGGAAAAGGGTGCGTACACAGGTGCCCTTACTTCGACACGTAAGGGCATCTTCGAAAGAGCTGACGGAGGGACTATTTTCCTGGACGAAATCGGTGAGATAAGTGGATCGGTTCAGGTCAAATTACTCCGCGTCCTGCAGGAGCGCCGGTTTGAACGGTTGGGTGGTACCGTGCCCCGTTCCGTAGACGTGCGAATAATCGCCGCAACCAACCGCGACCTGGAGCAGGCAGTCAGGGAGGGGAGATACCGGGAGGATCTTTATTACCGTCTCAATGTCATCCCAATCGTAATGCCGCCGTTACGCGAGCGAAAAGAGGACATTCCTCTTTTAATCGATCACTTCGTAACGCGGTATTCATTGGACAACGGGATGTCGGTAAAATCATTATCCGATGAAGCCATAGACCGTTGCACAAAATATCATTGGCCAGGAAATATCCGGGAACTGCAAAATGCTATTGAAAGCGCAGTAATCCTGAGCGACGATGAGTCGATAAAGGTAGAGCATCTTCCTCCTATGCAATCGTCCCGGGTAACCGGATTGGAACAGGATGATCTCGGTACATTATCTGCCACGAAAGATCAGGCGGAGAAAATTGTTATTCAGCGGGCACTCGATGAGGCGGGTGGAAATCGGACGAAAGCTGCCAAAATACTCAAGGTTACCGTTCGCACCATACAGTATAAAATCAAAAAATACGATCTGTGATCAGGTCTGAAATTATTTTCCTATTAAGCCTGAAATTTATTGCCGGCTTTGTGTCGCAGTCCCAAGACATTCACGGAAAATCCTTAACCGGAATTTAGTCAAAGCGCCCGAGTAACGGGCATGTGCAAGGGACTGGTCCTTAACTTCACGAAGCTGGCATCGATTTTGCGTTGTTTCATAGAGGTTCCATTGCCTACCTATCATTGCGAACGCAGTTTTTACTTACAGGTACATTATTTAAGACCAGGCTGAACGGTATAGCGGCGGTATTTTGTTATGAAAAGAGAGAAGACAGAGCGGGATGTTTCCCGGGGCATCGGTACCATTCGGCTTCCCTACTTCATATTCCCCACGGGTGGACTTCAATCGAATCATGTGGCAAGAATGATGTTTCGTATCGTATGTGTTATCCTGTCCGTGTATTTTTTGGCCGCGGGTACGGCTTACGCCGAAACAGCAGGTAAGATCTCTGGCGTAGTTCGGGACAAAGCTACTCACGATCCATTACCGGGAGTAAACATCAAAATTGTCGGAACAAGTCTTCGGGCGATATCCGGACCGTATGGTGAGTATTTTATCTTGAATGTTCCCGTCGGCACTCATGACGTTGAGGCGCATATGATAGGGTATTTGACGGTGCGCCGTTCGTCCATTAGCGTGAATGCCGATTTAACGACGCATGTGAACTATTCCCTGCAAACCACGGTCCTTGACCTGAATGAAACCCTCATCATTACCGCTCCGCGATCGTTGATCCGACCTGATCTTACCGCATCGAGCGACGTGACGACAGCCGAGGAGCTGCGTCCGCTACCCATAACAAGTATCTCCGACCTGATTACTCTGCAGAGCGGTACGGTCAGAGATGCCGAGGGAGGGCTTCATATGCGGGGCGGGCGCAGTGACGAAATATCCTACTATGTGGACGGCACTGAACTACGGGATCCTATGCTGGGCGGAATGGGTACAACACTTAACCTGGATACCATCGAAGAAATCGTGATCAATAAGGGCGGGTTTGATGCGCAATACGGTGATGCGATGTCGGGTATCGTCAATATAATGACCAAAGAGGGGGCGACCGATTACACCGGGCGCTTTCGGAATACATTAAGTTTTCAGCCTCAATACAATGTCAACGATGGTGCGTATAGTGATCCTATTGTGAACGGCCGTGATTTGAGCGCTTCGTTCGCCGGCCGTATGCCACTTTTGGGAAAGACCGGTTCATTCTTTATCGCCGGTCAACGGCAGCTAAACGGCAACTACCTGCCCCACCATGCCACTCAGAACCAGTCTCTAGCCGGAAATATCACATTTAGGCCCCATCCGGCGCTGAAGCTGAAAATCGGCGGACATGTCGCCAATCGGCGCCAGGAAATATACGATCACAGGGATGATCGGTCGGGGCTATCATATGATTTCAACCTAGATGGCCTGCCGGAGCGGCGGGACAAGAGTTATGCATTAAATCTCTCGGTCAATCATTCTGTCACACCCAAAACATTCTATACGGCCCGGTTTTTCCGATACACGACCAATTCGAAACTGGCACCATCGATGTTGTTCGATGATCACTGGACAGATTGGCCCGGATACTCTGAAGATGAAAACGGGCGTTATACAGGCCATATATACAGGGACAACCTTCAGGCCGATGATCGGTATGGCGGGATGAATTTTACAGGCGGTGGAGATTTTCTTCCGTGGTATCGACAGGCGGAGACTACTTATTACGGTGCTCGCTTCGATCTCAGTAGTCAGATTACCTACCGGAATCATTTGCGTTTCGGCATGGAGGGTCAATGGTATCGGCTGTCGTGGGCGGAGAAATCTTTTCAGAGTGAAACACCCAGCGGAGAATTATACGATGCGAATCCGGTGGAGGGTGCGTTCTATCTACAAAACAAACTGGAACTGGCACAGTTGATATTTAATGCCGGCGTCCGCCTTGATTACTTTGACACCGGTCAGAAGTTTTTCATCAACATGCCTAACGGACAGGCGGAATTGAGAAACAGTCCCACCAAGCTCAGACTGAGTCCCCGGCTCGGTTTATCTCATCCGATCACCTCAAAAAGTCTTGTTAGGCTCAGTTACGGGTACTTCTTTCAACCTCCCGAGTTCCGATTCGTATATGAGAATCTGAGAAGTGATCTCACGAATGAACTGCCGAGACTGGGTAATCCCAATCTCGATCCGCAGAAAACGGTGGCCTACGAAATTGGATTCGAACACCTTTTCACGGATGATACCCATGTTGGCCTTACCGCTTCTTATAAGACCCTGTCTAATTTGACATCAACCACCCAGGTACGGCATCCGGGTGGCTCCTATTCAATTTTCACCAATGCTGATTTCGGCCTGGTTCAGAGCCTTGAGTTCTCTCTGAAGCAGCGGATGGTGCGAAATATATCGGGATCACTTCACTATACGCTATCATCTGCCGAAGGCAGCGCTTCCGATCCGCAAGAAAAATACAATCGTATCGCAAAAACCCCGGACGGTGAAATCGAAATGCCGACCGATTCCGTTTTTCCATTGGCCTTCCACCAGCGGCACACAGTCACGGGAATCATTTCAATGTACACTCCGCGAAACTGGGACACAAAGCTGCTAGGTTTTCCGTTGAAGGATGTGAGTTTGGCAGTGATAGGTGTGTACGGCAGTGGCCTGCCCTACACACCAACCAACTCACTGAATCAACAGCTGGATGGTCTACCTAATTCCGCCAGACTGCCGGGCCTCTTCGATCTGGATTTGAGGCTTCATAAACGGTTTCGGAGAGGCAAAACTTCCTACACCTTCTTTACGGAAGTCGAAAATGTGCTCAACCGTCGAAACGTTATCAACGTCTATTCGAACACCGGCAGCCCCGTGGATGACGGCTATACGCTTGAAACGCGGGCAAACCGAACTCCCGAGCAGACCAAGTTACGAAGACTGTTCAGTCTGGATCCCCAAAATTTCTCACCCCCAAGGGAAATCAGAGTCGGTTTCGAAGTCACGTTTTAGTTCCTCCTGAGAAACACCTGGCCCTTTTCTTCAAGATCATAGAAATATCGCATCACTTTCCGGAGTTCTATAGCGCCGAAGGCCGCGCTTGCAGCATTTCGTATTTCCAGGATGCTTCGTCGTCCATTTGTGAGATTCCGGTATTCCGTGGTTAAAACATCTGTCATATCGGTGGAGCGAAAACCGCCACCTAACGCGTACCGCACACGTGTGGTTAATGATTTGGCGATATCTACCGTCGTCGGGGCCAGGACCGGAACCAGTTTAGCAGCGATCTTCTCATCGTCGGATTCCGGAGGGATTTTTACCGGTAACAACGCGTCCTTCGTTAGGCGGTTGAAGTGGTTTTTAAGCCGATTCTGGTCGGAGGATTCCCTGCCTGCCATCTCCCGGGAAATTGATGTAATCTGTTTGGCCGGTTCCGAGTTGGGGTCTGTAAATACCTGAAGGGAGGAAAGATTCCGCTCCTCCCGTTTATAGGCTTCCGATAGAAAAATCCGTGCCTCTTTAAATTGGTTGCCCAGTTCATCAGACGGAGCGGTACTCAGCGAAGATAGTTGCCTTATGAGATTATCGTCTATCCGCCGGGTTCCCATGGCCGCCATACGCGTGGCGAGTCGCGGAACATCTTTCGGGGACAGATTCGCCAAATACCAGGCGGTGGCGGCGATCAGGAACGCCCCGCGCTTAAGCTGTGTGGGATCTAAATCGTGAAGACGCCCTCCACTCGCATCCGGCCAATTCTTGAATAAAACAGCTGGTATTTTAAATCGAGGACCGTTGAACAGTGCACGGTTTGGGGCACCGTAATGAGATTCAATGTAATAGTAGAAGGGATCTCTCGATCCTGTCGGATCCAGAATGGGTTTCGTGTAGATTTGGGTAATGGCCCGGTTATTGTAATTGTCTTTCTCACGGTTGGTATCTCCCACATACTCAAAAAACACCTGGGTGACATCATCTACGAATGAGGCCATTGATGAAGGGTTTCGGTACAGTTGGAGAGAGGTTCCGTTTCGATTGAGACGGGCCCCAATCCTATCTACATTGATGGCGGCGATCATTCGCCTCCGTTCTTCAGGGAATCGTTCCAGGTATGCATGGGTACCCGAAAGCTCCGGCTCCCATATGAGCCGAATCGTTCTTCGAGGACGAGCCAGTTTACCTTTTCCGATCAAAGCATTCAGTGCCCGGGCCGCTTCAAGAATCGCCGCGCTTCCGCTCAATTTGTTGGTGGCGGCCTGCCTTGGGTAACCTTCAAATAAATATGCGGACAGTGCTATTTCCTGATCGCTGCTGCCGTTACCGGGAATGGCTGCCGTGGGTACTTCCAAATCCGCGGGGAACGTGCGGGTGCGGACCAGCACCTGTAACTCGACAGATTCTCCCCCTTCTATTAACTCCAGTAATTCCATTCCCATACGGTGTGACAGACTGAAGCCGAATGTGGCATCGTAAGGCAAGTCCGAATCCCCGCCGGTTCGACTCCCCAGGTCCTGCCACGCAATCTGATCCGGAACATCTATGGTCCGCCGCACCCCATTATAAAATGAGAGTACGCCTGCGGCATCATATGTTCTCACAGCCAGACGATGTGCCCTGGAAACTGGCCCCGACACCAGCACCAGCTTCCCCTTAACATCTATCCCCTCATAATGGGATGGATCCGTACCGGTCCCGGCATACACAACTTCAGTAGTCACTTCACCATTCCAACTACCCGTTGCCAGCGCTGCGGGATTGTCCCGATACCGAATCATCAGCCGTCGTTCCGGTTTAACGAGCCATAATTCAGCTTGTTCGGCGTCCCACGCCCATTGTTCCTGAGGAAACGTCTCGATGTGTGCGTCACTCAGATTATATTCCTCGGCCATCCGTACGATATATTTGGACTCTCTGTAAGTGCTCTCATATTCGGCTTTATGACGATCATGGTGAAATCCGCCAAGTTCGACAACATGGCTCATGGCCGTGGCACCGGAAACTTCGTGAATCAGGTGGACTATCTGGGTTGGTGGTAATAAAGTTATGGGCTCGGGCTGTTCCTGCGTGTGACCGTGTTTGGAGAGGAGAGAGATTAACAGGAATGATAAGGAAAAGATTCTTGATGGCATATTTGGTGTACCGTTGGATTGGAAAACCGGTTCAGGTGCACGGGAGGAATGCTCTTCCGAAAACACCTGAACCCGTTTACGTCAGATCAATGGATTCGGGCGCTGGACCAGCTGTAAGGGGGCGCCTTCCGGGTCACGGAAGAAGACCAGGCGATTCGGTCCCATAAAGGCTGGCGGGCCTTCAAATACCACACCTTTTGAAGTGAGTTCCTCTACTGCCGCGTCCATATCATCTACGTCGAAAGCGACATGGATATGCGCTGTTTTGGTGTCATTAAGATCAACGGGGTTGTCGGGCGGCATGGGAATGATCTCGATTAATCCTTTTCCCGCAGGATCTTTGACGAAATAAAAGTTTACTCCAAACGCCGGGTGTATAGCTTGAAAAACAATGTCGAAACCCAGTACATCACAGAACCACTGTGCGGCGGCATCGGTATCACGATATGCCATGGCTACATGTTCTAGGGAACCAACGGTCATGCTTTCCTCCTTATAAAGGGTGAACAATCACACCAATCGTACGTTACATCGCTGCGGCTTCAGGCGCAGCTGCCTGTGACAGACGAAGCAAACCATCCCAGGCATCGGCGTGTGAAACACGGACAAACATTTCATCGCCAACATTTACCTGTTCAGATTGCTTCATGGTCAAACGAATCCCAAAGTCCTTCAGCTCCACATAAATATCCCGATCCCGGACTTCCAGGACGACCGCTTTCAACGTCAGATCCGGATTCTGTTCCATGTATTTTGCAAACCAGTACCGCTCACGCCTGGACCAGATAGCATTAAGGCTTCTATTACGTTCAATCAGGGAAATTTCATCCGTTAGGTCATCTCTGCTGTAGCCTGGCTTTTCACCCCTGATACAGGACGTCAGCTGTCGCTGCATGGCAAGATCACTGTACCGTCGAATCGGCGATGTTGCCTGACAATATACATCGGTACCCAACATGGCATGAGGTTTTGGATCAAGGTTTAATTCCATGGGACGGATTTTACGAATCATCATGTACCGACGGACGGTAGCGTTTTCAACGTCATCAAAACCGCTGAAGTCCGCTTCCCCCTGGGTTCTATATATGGCCGGAATCTGATGATCCCTAAAATAACGGGCGGTCATGCCATTTGTCAGGATCATAAGCTCCGAAACAATATGGTCCGCTGCGGAGTGCCCGGTGCGTGTTGTCAGACTGATATTCTTTTCCTTATCAACACGTATCGATAACTCAACCCGTTCCAATTCTATAGCTCCCATATCCATACGATGTGCATACAGCGTATCAGCCGCCAGATTCAAAATCTGCATGGTTTCGGAGAGATAATGATCTTCGGAATCGAGGATCGCGTTCACGTCATCATAGGAAAGCTTGGATTTGTTGATTATGACCGATGGTACGATCGTATGATCGATCAAACCGAATTCCTGATCGAAGACGAAGAGGTAACTGACCGCACAGCGCCGGCTATCCTGTAGCAGACTGCATTGGCCTTTGGAAAGTTCTGGCGGCAGCATCGGAATATGTCTATCTGGTAAATAGAGTGATGTTGTCCGTTCTCGCGCGGCCCGATCGAGTCTTGAATTTCTAGGGATTAATGCAGAGACATCGGTGATATGAACCCCGATGCGATAGCCGTTTTCAGTTGGTTCCACCGAGATGGCATCATCGATGTCCTGCGTGGCCGCGTCATCGATGGAAAACACCTCTAGCCCAGTCAGATCTTCTCGGTCAGATTCATCCATTTGCACCTGGCAGGCATCTTTTAAAACATCGGCTTCGAAGTCGACGGGAACATTGTATCGAATTAAATCAAGATGCTCATCCTCATCCCAGATGCCCTTTCGTACCATCACCTGAAAAGCATAGCGCTGTAAATTGCCTGTGACTTGCGGCTTAATCTCCTGAAGCAATGCCTTCGCCTGTGAACTCTGTTCGTATTCATCTCCTTCCATGGCATACTGTTGTATGCGTGAAAGCGCATGCCGTTGTCGGTTGGTGAAGTCCTCCGGAATTTTCCGCTCCGACCCTGTGAACCATTCGAAAAATGCGGCCTCTTCTACCTTAATAGCCAGGTTACGCTCAATCCGCAGAAAATGAGCTTCTACCAGCTCATCGGTCAAGGGCTTGTAGCCGGACTCCTGCAGGTGAAAATAAGGACCGCCCTGCTCAAGATACAGGAGGGTACTCACATACTGAACAGCGGAAACAGGATCGGGCCAGTAGAGTTCTGCAATGTCTTTGAAACTATATTCTTCGGTTTCCTCTTTCATCAATTCCCATACGTCCTTGAGATCAAGAGACTCCGCCGTTTCCTCGGATTCCTTTCTGAATGCCTCCAACGTCATATTATTCCCGATATCGACTCGGGTTTCGTAGACGATTCTGTTTGAGGGAATCTCAAAAACCCGGTTGCGGCCGGTGACGATCCGTATTTTTTTTCCGTTCGCCTGTTCAAACCGGCCAATCTGGATGTTTCCACGATGCCGGAAGACGACGATTTCATTCGTTTTCACGCGATTCTCCAAGGGAAAATGAAAAGGGCGCGTTTCAGAAATTATTGTAAGCAGAAAACATCCGATGAGTCAAGGGTTTTCACATCTGAAAAACCCTTGAAAACCCGGTTGACTTCGAACAAAATTCCCCCTATCATGTGTCGATGGCGCGCTTGGCCTGGTGGAGCTGAAAAATCAAATTTTCATTCACTGTATATTTACGTAGGAGCTACCTATGATATTCGAACAGATTGCCAATGGCGGGGATCGGAATCTCGGGTACCTGATAGCCGACGAGCCTACCCGGATCGCTGCGGCAGTGGACCCATCCTATACGCCTGAACGATATCTCGAACGGTCAAAAGAAACAGGTCTGGATTTAAGATATGTGATCTGCACCCATTCCCACCATGACCATGTGAACGGTAATGATTATCTGATAGAACATGCGGGTGTGGATGTGGTTATGCTCCGTGACGCTGAATATTTCTTCGACATAACGGTCGAAGACGGTGAAATTTTCAAGCTCGGGAATCTGTCCTTAAAGATTATCCACACGCCGGGACACTGTGAAGACGGCATGTGCCTGCTGGTGGAAAACAAGCTGATTACAGGCGACACGCTGTTCGTCGGGAAAGTAGGAGGCACCGATCTGGATGAGGGGGCTCGAAAGGAATATGACAGCCTGCAGAAACTGATGGCGCTTGATGGGGGAATAGAAGTATATCCGGGGCACGATTATGGGGTCGAACCGACTTCCACTATCGGTCATGAACGAAAAACTAACCCGTTCATTAAACAGGCGACATTCGAAGATTTCGTGAACCTCAAGGCCAACTGGTCGGCTTACAAGGAAGAGAACGGCATCGCTTAGTGAAGGTTCAGAAGAGGTAACGGGATCATCAGGGCATCAGGCCAGCCGCGACCTTGCGAATCGCGCCCGCTATTTCATCCATATCCTCGTCGATAAAGTTTTCATTGAACGAAAGTACAACGAGATGATCGAGAAGCTCCTGCGTAATTGGGCACATATCTTCCGTATATTCGATCTCGCGGTCGGTCACCGAACTATCGAACGGGAAATGGGAATCGCCATAGGTGCGTTTTTCAGCCAGCGGCGCGGCACAGAGAAAAATAGGTTTGCCGATATAGCCCGCACTGGCACTCACGCCCTCTGCTGTCAAAGCACTGGCAAAATTATCGGCGGATATTCCGGTAACGCGCAAAGGGTACAACCAGTAGGAGTGGGTACCTCGGTCTGTAACGGGCGCAGGGATGATCCCGTCTATGTTCCTGAGACCGTCCGTCAGACGATTTCCTAACCGACCGCGCCGCTCGACCGTTTCTTTTACACGGTCGAGCTGTGCCAGTCCCACTGCGGCGTGTAATTCAGTTATCCGGTAATTTATACCGAGGAAGCGATACATCCGATGGTCGCCTTTTGCTCCTCGATTGAATCCCTTATCGGCAAAAAATCGCATGTGTTCGAAATAGTCCGGATTATTGGTGATCGTCATACCACCGTCTCCGGTAGTCATGTGCTTAGACTCCTGGAAACTGAAACATCCGATATCACCGATGGTACCCAGAAGTCTGCCACCATAGGTGGTCATGTGGGCCTGGCTGCAGTCTTCGATAACCGGTATATTGTGCCTTCGGCCGATATCCATAATAGCGTCCATATCACAGGCATTACCAAAAAGATGTATCGCGATAATCGCACGGGTTCTCGGCGTAATCTGCCGTTCGACATCTTCCGGATCCATGGTATAGGTATCGAGACTGGTGTCCGCAAAAATCGGAATAGCGTTCTGGAACAGAATCGGAATGATGGTCCCCATGTCCGTGACCGGGCCGGTGATGATCTCATCTCCCGGATTGGGATTAATCGCCCCCATTGCTACATGTAGCGCGGAAGTTCCGGACGTGGAAGCCAGTGCATAGTCAACGCCGTACAAAGATGCGAACCGTTTTTCGAATTCGGGAACCAACGATCCACTGAATCTAAAAATCGATTGCGATCTCAAGGCTTCCGTGACCAGCTCGATTTCTCTTTCTCCATACGGTGTGCGCGCCGGAAATGGCCGGGTGACTGTATCCCGAAAGGGGGTTCCACCGTTGATTGCCAGGAGTTCCATAGAAAAATCCCCAGGTGTTTATGGTATCTCATAAAGGTCTTCTCGGAAGCCGTTGCCATTATAAAGAGCAATTTCTACTACGTCAATTAATTTTCCATTTCAGTAATTATAGAGCATCTAATGGCGAAGATTAGGCTTATAGATCTGGTTCTGAATCGTGGTTTGAGCCCGAATCGCGACCACGCGAGACGCATCATTCTGGCAGGCAACGTTCTGATTAATGGTCACCGGTTGTCGCAGCCGGCCGCCTACGTCTCGTCAGATGTAGAAATTACTTGTGTGGATGTCTCCAGACCGGTCAGCCGGGCCGGGCGAAAGCTGGAGCATGCCTTAGAAGAATGGACCATTCCAACCAATGGTGCAATCGCCGGTGATATCGGCGCCGCCAGCGGTGGATTCACGGAATGCCTCCTTGAGCGGGGCGCAGAGCGTGTGTATGCCATCGAAACAGGTAAAGGCCTGCTTTCCTGGAAACTGCGACAAGACCCACGCGTGGTGGTCATGGAGGAAACCAGCATTCTGCATCTGAACCACTTGCCGGAGCTGCTGTCCCTTGTCACAATCGACACCTCATGGACGCCTTTGAGACGGTCTCTACCGTGCGTCGCGGCGCTGCTAAAGGAAGGGGCTGACGTAATCGCGTTGCTGAAACCAAACTATGAAATCCAGGATCCATCTATACTGATAGAGGGGGTTCTCCGGGATTCAGCAATTCTGCTGAACGTTGTCGATGAGTTTCTCGACCGAGCATCTGAGCTGGGCTGGAGGGTGCTTGGCCACATGGAGTCACCCATCCAAGGCGATAAGGGGAATATTGAGTGGCTGGTGCATTTGAAATTCAACCAATGATTGTTAAATAAAACAGAATCATCTTTCCAATTCGTAACCAAGTTCGCAAGGCGGTTCCTGGCATTCAGCCGCAAACAGTGTATTCAGTCTAAAACCGAAGATCTGAACATCTCCCGACCTCCCTATAGCCGGCAATAGAACGATAATTGAGCCGTTTTTCAGTATGCGAAAGGTCTGCCGCCTGTGCATGTAGACGTGGCTTGGCTGCGGGGATGGCGCACGCCCGCCTCACTCTGTCTTCGCACGATCTAATTCGGTCCGACTTGGAATTCTGCCTCCGTGTTCGCCCTGTATGCATGGATGAAATCCCTATATCGCCCGGTAAGGATACTGCTTCCCCCTCCGGTCACCTCCCGTAAATTGCCAAGATGTAATAAGCCTTGACATTCCCTGTTGCTGTCCTCAAGATAATCTAATCCAACCTGTCGTTTTCACTTTGAGATCACCGGAGTCGGCATGTCCCAATCAGACCGCCCTACACTCTTGAAGACACTCGGTGTTTTCGACGGCATCACCATGCTGGTGGGCATCACCATCGGCGCCGGAATATTTTCCGCTCCGCAGCGCATCGCATCATATTTTGACTCGTTCACCCCAATCCTGGTGTTATGGATTCTTGCGGGCTTTTTCATTTTTCTGGGAGGCCTGATATACGCCGAATTGGGCGCTCGATTACCAAATACAGGGGGTGAGTATGTATACATTACACGCTGCTTCGGGCCCTTTCCCGGTTTCATGTTTGGATGGGCCCAGTTGTTTATCATACGTACCAGTCCTGTCGCGGGCCTATCTATCGTCACGGTTGACTATCTCGGACACTTCGTTGAATTAACCGACTGGGCGCGCACAGCTGCTGCATTGAGCTTTGTAGCTGTCCTCGGCACAATAAACTATATAGGGATTCATCGTGCCGGATTCTATCAGAAATTGTCTACAATCGTGAAGGTCACCGGCCTGCTCGGGCTCGTGGTGATCGGTTTGATCCTGGTTCAGGATCGGGGAAGCATGCTCGGCGTTACTGCACCGGACTCCGGGAGCCTTGATCCGGTTGGCAGCACAATCGCCGCCATGATGCTTATCGTATTTTCATACATGGGTTTCGAACGGTTGGGTTACTCCGCCGAAGAGATGAAGGATCCAAAGCGGACAATTCCCATCAGTATGTTTGTCGGAATCGGTGTGATCATCGTCATATATATATTGACGAACATCCTGTATTATCA
>CAYYIS010000071.1:0-19672 GCA_964470965.1 uncultured Gemmatimonadota bacterium
GTTAGTGCTCCCTAACCATTATCGTGGGCACGCTTTACAAGTTTGTGTTAAAACACATGACAATCGTTTTCTGGTAAATGATTATACATTGTTGAAGAACTCCAAAATTATTGTTGGTCAGAAAAACGATATCACACCGGAAGATTTGGCTCAAATCGAACTGCGATTTACTCATCTTCAGATCCGAGAATAAGTAACGGATCGTCTGAATTGGTATTATGATATCACCAATAAAAATAGAACAGCCTATCACTCATGTTCGCCTAGATGTTTTCAGTTCTTCAATTCAACATAAAATCGACGGACTTCGTAATGGATCTAATGCTCGAAAATATGCGATTATTCGGCAACTGCTTTCGGATTTGGATGATCCAGTCAAGATATCTTCGTGCTTCGATGAAAATCTCCTAGCTCGTTGCGAGCGTATTTTAAAAAAACACCTCTCTCCACAATCTACAAAGTGCTTAAAATATATAAAACGACAGCGATTGAATATTCACAGAGCCAAAAAAACCTTTCTAAAACTTCAAAATCCGGAATATCCCCTTGAAAAGGTTTCATTTCAAACTACGAGAATCAAATGTGGTGAATTAGTTATATTTGACTGCAAATCACTTCCGTATACTGATCGAGAACGATTACAGGTGGAACGGGAACGTCAGGCGAGCATTGGTTGGGAAAGTTTGCTTACTTTCACACGAACTATCTTTGATTGTGCTCCCGAGCTGAAGTACCTTGCTATGATTAAAGGCCACGCAGAAGGTTTGATTTGGGAATTGAGGAAGGATGATAGGGAACACCTATGGCTCTGGGGTCTATTCATATCGGGGAAGCAAGGATTTGCGAAACGCATCACTATATCACTATTCAAAAATGGCACGGGAGCGGTGACACTGAATGCTACAAAGATAAACGAATCTAGTGAGGGAGAAAAACTTAAAGAATCAATTGAACAGGCCAAGTTAGCTGCAACGAACTACGTTCGAAGACTTACGACAGGAAATCTTAAAGACACTCGTCCATTTGACGCCGTCATCCAGATTGGCGAGAAATACTTACCTGAAGGATTTCAAGGAAGTTCTCTCGGGTTGCCCTTATCTATCTTAATGGTCGCACATCTGATTCAAGCTGAAATTAATCCGACAACTGCATTAACTGGGGAAATTGATTCACAGGGAAATGTCTACAGTGTCGGAGGGATCTGGGAGAAGATCGAAGCCTCTAAATCCAACAATATCAGCACAATTGTTATACCTGCTTCAGAATCCCATCCTGACTATACAGGGAGATCGGACGGCATCAATATCATAGCGGTTCGTACCCTTGATGAAACTTGTGAATTCCTTTTTAGAGATACCTTAATAGAAAGGGGTTACATGGCTTTTCCGCTGGCGGCTTTATCAGATTACAATACGAACAATGACAACCAAAGACGACAAGAACCGCTTATCGGTCGGGACCAAGATATTTTGTGGATGCAACAGCATGTGAACAGAGCGCTTTCTGGACAAGGTGGTCTGGTCTTTCTGGCCGGCGAAGTTGGGACCGGAAAATCGCGATTGCTAAATACTTTACGGGATTACGCCTATAAATCAGGGATGCATGTGGTCTGTGGTCAATGTATCGACCAATATGTCAAAACACCCTATCGGCCTTTTGCTGAAGCACTTCTTAAAGCGAGTCATCACTTGGAATCGACCCAGCTTACTCCATATTGGAAAGAAGCTACAGTCCAGCTCGAGAAGTTCCTAAATCCCATTGATAAAGGTACAAAGACTAACAAACCCTTTTGGAAGCATCAAATTTATGAAAATATAACAGGAATCCTGCAACACCTGATGGCGGGTCCGGGTCTTTTCTTATCCCTGGAAGACATCCACTGGTCTGATAGTGGAAGTTTGGATTTAGTGCGGTATTTATCTAAACAATTAAGGGGACAACGTCTTTGTGTTTTCCTAACGTATAGAACCGAAGAATCTTTTCCGGGCAATAAGAAGATGGGGAATCCCTTTAATGATACGATGCAAAATATCCTATCTGAGGGGCTTGGGGAACGCCTAGAGATTTCCAATCTGTCACTACAAAAAACAAGGGAATTGATCGCCGCGTTACTAGGAAATCATTCCATTCCAATCTGGCTCAGCGACAGGATTTTTGAGGAATCAAACGGCAATCCACTTTTTATAAATGAAGTGATAAAGTGGTGGCGAGACCGGGGAATCCTAAACAAATTGTGCGGCTTCAATGTATTTACAGATGAAGTATTCTCGGTACCGCCTCGTATCTATGATATCATCTCAAGACGCCTTAATTTACTTGAGAATACGGACCGAGAATTACTCGAGATGGCATCCGTTTGTGGTTTGACCTTTGATGTTGAACAGATCCATTTAGCTTTTTCTGTTCCTAAGATAGACATGCTAAGACAGATTCAGAGATTGGAACGCGATCACGGTCTAATTAAACATCATGAGGGGACAACTTATAAATTTCCCCATGGGAAAGTACAGGAAATTGTCTACACAGATATATCTCCGTCATTGAGACAGGCATATCATACTGCTCTGGGAGCATATTTCATAGAAAAAGAACAACAAGGAGATTATATCAATAGTGAGCTCTTGGCCTATCACTTACTTGAGTCAGGAGAGCAAGAAAAGGCTCTGGAATATTGTAAGCGGGCAGGTCACAACGCAAGATCAATCGGATTAAACCATGAAGCGTTGATCTACTGGGAAAAAGTTAATACCCTTTCAAAGGTCAAAGATACCAAAGAACAAATAGAGATAGATTTAATGTTGGGCCGACTATATTCTTCATCAGGGAACAGCGCCAAGTCGCTGAAGCATCTAAAAAGAGCGCGGGATTTATCAAGGAAATATCGGGAGCAATCGACATACGGCGATGCATTAATGGCCCTCGGCGCTATATACAGAAACTCTAATCAATTAGATCTGTCAATAAATGTACTTGAAAAAAGTTTGACTATTTACAAAAAGATTAATGATAGAAAAGGAATTGGTTCAATTTACAATTATTTGGGAAGTGTAGCGCTTAAAAAAGGACAGGTAAAGGAGGCAAAGCGATATTTCCTGAATGCTGCTCAAGAGTTCAAAAATCTTGAGGACCATCATTTAATTACAGCCATAAACAATAACCTAGGTAGTTTGGCGTATATTGCGGGTGACAACGAAAAAGCCATGGGGTTATTTCAAAATTGTATCGAGGATAACACCGCCTGTGGAAATCTTAATGGTCTTGCAGAAAATGAGATAAATATAGGTGAAATATATGAGCGTGATAAAAAATATTGTAAAGCCTCTGAACACTACAATAACGGAATTAACTTGTTTGAACGCACTGGAAATCTAAGACAGTTAGGTTATGCATATTTGTATTATTCTCGGAATCTAGTTTGGGAATGCAAGCTAGATGAAGCAAGCGTGTTCTGCAACAAAACTGAATCTGTATTGAAGTTTCATGAATCAATTCATTGTTTAAGCATGTTAAAAAGAATCGAAGGATTAATTGAAACAAACAGAAATAACTACGAATTAGCATTCAGGTTGTTCGATGTTTCAGAAGAATTGAGTAGAGATATCAACGATGTGTTTGGTCTAGCTGAAACAAGATTATTCAAAGGTGAAGCGCATATCAAGGTTTCTGAAATACAAACAGCAAGAGTGCTATTTCAAGATGCAGTAGAGTTATATGAGAGATTGGGGGCTAAAGTAGAATTAAATAACATTAAATACAAATTAAGTATGCTTAATCTACATTGAGATAGTCCAATGTTCCAACATCCCAATATGATTTGTATCTTCCTTCATCATATATCTTTATAAAAGATTTTATATATTGAGCTAATGTGGTAAACAGATTATTACCAACACAGTTAGGGTGGATCTCGCCAGGTCTGTTGTAAAATGTTCGGATGATAATGCTTCTATCATTAATCGGTAAAGATTTTAAATTTCTCATATACGATTCAAATAAATGATCATTTAACAATCGATATTCAACGTTGGAAATGTAAATAGTTGATATTAGCAAATTATGTTTTTGGCAAAAGGATCCAATAGTTGATAATGTGTTCAATCCTGAAAAATCGCCGGTAATGGGTAGGATCTGGTTTTTTTCGTGTTTATTTTTAACGTAACAGAAATAGTTATCGTTATTAATAAAATTATGACAATAGCCATTTTGATCGGTCGAAAGTAGAAAGTCCTTATATGTCGGATAAGGCATTCCACTGGAGGTCTTTCGTGGGAACCTACACCTGAGGTTGAGATGAGTCTGAAAAAACTCTGAATATATGTTTCTTATCTTAGTAATTTCATTTAAAGTTAATTTATTATCGAAAGATTGGATTTTCTTTAAAATTCTCGTCAGATTTTTGTCAAATAATTGACTGTCCCCATCGGTGTATTCAAAATATTCGACTAATTTGCTCAATCCGATATTACCAGAAGTTTTAGATTTATCTATGGGTTTACTAAATAACAACGATAAATAATCAACTCTGTTGTAAGATAATGCAAAAATGGCTTTGAAGAGAAGGTGGAGTAGTTGATTATCCGGTCGGTAATCAACAATGAATGCAAGCTTGGGAGAGCATAATGAAATATAGGTATAGTTTTGATCAGGTCCAACGCCAATATATACGCTATTATCTGTTCCAGTTTCATTGAAATATGAAGAGATATTTTGATAATCGGTTTCGTTGGAGACTAAATATTCTAAATTCATAACCAACAAATCAAAAAGCCCTCTCAAATAAATCCGAGAGGGCTTTTATAATTAATTCGTGATTTTTAATCTTCAGCGAAACCATCAGAATGAGTAGGCAGGGACGGAGCGACACGGGGTTCGATCTCTTCCGTGGCAGATTCCAGCAGCAGTTCCAGGTCTTCCATGGTGAATATGTCGACGTCTTCGGTGGTGATTTCAAGGATTGTCTGTGCCATGGTATGTTACCTCCGTTAGGATTAATGAACTTAGACTCGAAGTCGATTTCGATTCTAAAATGGGTCTTTCTGTTTGTTTTCAGTTGACGATGTTTTCCCTCACGCCGCATAATATGTGATCCAAATCACGTTCTGTCAAGAATAATATCCATTTTTTCTGAATTTTTTTTCAAACAACCAGCGATCATTGTGATTGGAAATGCCGTTTCACAGGGCAGGAGGACACCTTTTTCGGCCCTTGATATCTGCCGGAAAAACATACGCCGCTTGACAATTTTTCGGCTGATTGGTATCTTGTTTTCAACAATAACGAGGCCTATTACCCGAATAACAACACACCTGATTCCATCATGACCGAATGCCCCCAATGCCATGCGCAGGCTGAACCGGAAGATAAGTACTGCGGTCAGTGCGGCTGCGATTTAAACGCCGATCCGACTTTGATTTCGTCACGGACGCAACATGCGCTTGATGCCACGGAGATCAAATACCGCTTGGGACTCGTATTCTTCAAAAAGGACAATATTGAGGGCGCCGTGAAGCTGTGGGAGGAGATCCTGGCCGCCCATCCGGAACACGAAGGCGCGCGCGACATGCTGGAGAAAATAAGGCGGGAAACTGGTGAGTGAGAGAACGCGTTATCGCTTGAACTGCCCCTCGTGCCGACATCGGAACCGCGATGGGAGCCTTTACTGCACCCGGTGCGGGACCCGACTTGGAACCCCGCCCGCCAAACGATTGAAGATAAGTATCGTGAGCGAACCAGGCACCGGCCAGAGCCAGAGACGACGCGTGCAGAAAGTTGAAATCGTCAACGAGCGGCGTGGTGGGTTTAATACAACAGAGTGCCCATTGAGCATAGGCAGGGATGAAGACAACCGGATCATGATATCGGACGAACAGGCGTCCGCCCGCCATGCAAGAATCACGACGGACGGACAGGATTTCTGGATAGAAGACCTGGGCAGCACCAACGGAACCTACGTAGACGGAATCCGAATCGACAACCCCGCCCGGCTTCATCCGAACAGCCTGATAAAGTTGGGAACCACGATCATGAAAATTGAATTATTGCCAGAGGGCTCAGCCTGAGGGGCCTCCCCTGGAACGACTTGACACCCTAATAAATATTCAAGTCTCAATATAAGGTCAATAACGCATAAAAATACCGGAATGCAGCATGGGCATCACGCCGTAGTTAAATTAAGAAGCGAGGAGTACGGAATGTCAGAGGTGGTATATCCCCGACGCGCAACCCGCGAGGTTCGGGTCGGGAATGTCGTGATAGGCGGTAGCAACCAGATTGTGGTACAGTCTATGATCACCGAGAACACGCGGGATGTGGATGCCTGTGTGGCCGCGATCATAAGGCTGCATGGGGCAGGGTGTGAACTCGTGCGCGTTACCACCCCGACCCTGCAGGACGCACGGTGCCTCGGCCAGATCAAGCGTATTCTCACCGAGCGGCGCATCGAAATTCCGCTGGTGGCTGATGTGCACCACCAGGGCACCCAGATCGCTCAAGAGGTAGCCCGGCATGTGGACAAGGTGCGTATAAATCCCGGGCTGTTCGTTTTCAAAAGGATCGCGGACTCCGTAGAGTATACGGAAGAGGAAATGGCGATGGCCCGGCAGGAAGTAGAAGAGCAACTGAAGCCGGTCATAGAAGTGTGCAGGGAACGGGACATCGCCATGAGGATCGGTGTCAACCACGGTTCCCTTTCGGACCGGATGATGGTGACCTATGGCGACACACCGCTCGGGATGGTGGAGTCCGCCCTGGAATTTCTGAATATCTGTGAAGCGCATGACTATCGGAACCTGGTCATATCATTGAAAGCATCCCGTGTGCCCGTCATGTTAGAGGCCAACCGGCTTATGGTCCAGCGGATGGACGAGGTGGGGATGGACTATCCCCTGCACCTGGGCGTCACGGAAGCCGGGGACGGTGAATACGCGCGGATCAAATCCACCTCCGGTATCGGAACTCTGCTTGCGGAGGGGATCGGTGACACGATCCGGGTCTCCCTGGCGGAAGACCCGATCAACGAAATTCCAGTCTGCTACGATATCCTCCAGGCCCTGGGGCTGCGCCGAACCAAGGTAGAATTCATCGCCTGCCCTTCCTGCGGACGCACCAAGTTCGATCTTACCACCGTCCTCGCCGAGGTAAAAGAAGCGACCGGTCACCTGGCCGGGCTCGATATCGCCGTGATGGGATGCATCGTGAACGGTCCGGGAGAGATGGCGGACGCGGATTACGGCTACGTGGGCCGGGCCAACGGGATTATATCCTTGTACAGGGGACACGAATGCGTAACCATGAGCGTACCGCAGGAAAAGGGTGTGGAAGCGCTTTTGGACCTGATCAAGCAGGATGGCCGCTGGGTGGATCAGGCGTAAAGGTGAGGACAACGAAGTGGGTGGTCACTTCCAACCCTTCGAGCGCCCGGACCCTGTCCTGCGCTTCCCTCGTCGACCGCCAGTATACCGGAATCATGCGGTAAAGATCCCACACGGCGTCCCGATCCAGGGACACGGTTCTTTTTTGCTCCTCCCGATTTTCCAACCTGTAGATATCATCCAACCTGCTGATCACATCCTGCTCTTTGGCCGACGAGTCTCTCGTGTGCGCCATGGCGATGGCATTGAGCTCTTCCAGGTGGGTGGGACCGGGCAGGACGACCAACAGCTGTCCCCCCGGCGCCAGGATGCGATGGAGGACCTCCCCGAATCGTGGCGCAAAAACACTGACGGCGAGATGCACGGAGCCGTCCGGGCAGGGGATATCGTCCGCAGCGTTGGCCACGCACCAGGTCGTGTCCGCATAGCGGCGGGAGGCCATGCGGATCGCTTCTTTCGAAATGTCGACGCCCAGGCCCCTGGCATTTAAACCGTTTTCTCTGACAAAGGACATCAGGCGGCCCAGGTAGTATCCCTCGCCACACCCGGCATCCAGTATATTTATCTCCTTTATACATGCATTCCGGATGTATGCCGCGACCTGCTCATTGATGTGATCCGACAGATCGTCATACACCCCGCCGTGGAGAAATCGCCTCCGTGCCTGCAGCATGTCTCTCGAATCGCCCGGCTGATTCACGGACGTGCGGCTGGTTCTGTAGAGGTTGACATAGCCCTCCCGGGCGATGTCGAATGAATGACCGGAGGGACAGGCGGCGGCCTTGTATCCCCACGCAAGAGGCTTTCGGCACACCGGGCATATGAGCGGAAACGTCATGCAGACTCACTCTTTGAAATCTGTTGCGTCTCACGTTCCCTGCCTGGCGCAACCGACGGCACGAAACGCGACAAGGTCACTGATACCGGGAGGCATCAGTGAATGGTGTTCAGCGGTTCACAGGGCCTGGAGGGCCAGCGTGACATCTTTGACGTCGAATACGAATCCGTATGCCAGTGCCACCCGCCAGAGTCCCACCTCCTTGCAGAGTTCCTCACGGGCGGTCTCTTTGTTCTCCACCGCTGTCACTGCCTGGCGAATGGTTGAACACATGACCCCGTATTTCTGCATCTCCGCCATTCCGCCCGGTGACAGCAGAAGACACCAGTTAATGGCGAACCCCATGTATATCAGGTGATTGATACCCTCGGTGCGGCACAGCGCGGCAAGCTGGTGGCCGTTCTCCGCTATGCCTTCGCCACCCACCGGCCTGGCCTCGTGCAGAAAATCCATGCGATCCATGCCGCGGCTCACATCGGGCGCGTTGTGCAGGCCGGTGAATACATTTTCCGATCTGAACCGTCTCAGTTGATCCAGAACCGGATCGGCCGCGAGCGGTTCCGGTGGTTCCGGCCGGGGTCCGGCCAGGGAAACAGCGCGTTTGTACCCCGGATAATCCCGGTAGTATTCTCCTCCGCCCACCACGTGAAACAACGGCATGTCCACCGAACGGATAGATGCCAGCAATTCCGGAAACACCTGCCTGCTGATCTCCTGGGCCCGGGGGATGTATTCCACCGCCCGGTGCCATCCCGGGTACGCCTCCCGGGTTCCGGTGTCCCATGCGTGCATCACCACGAACCCGGTATGCTTAGAGGACAGTTCGATCTCGGATGTCCGCCATCCGCCGTATCCCTCACCGGGTACGTCGAGGGAGAAATCAGCGTCGAACTGCTGATAGTAAGAAGCCTGTATGGAAATTGTGTCCATTTGCGAGTCCTGCTCAGGTTACGGGGTGATACCGGTATAAGCGCTTTGCCCTTTCCGGCATCCGATCCAATACCACCCCGGGTATCTCGTCCATATGCACCAGGTGATCCGGGTACCGGTGGAACTGCCTGAAGTACACGATTGACAGCATGGTCCGGATGGATCGGGTCCGGTTGGGCATTCCCCGGTGCCAGACGCGCATGTCCCGTACCAGGACGGATCCGGCCGGCATGTTGGTGCGGACGGACGGCATGGCCGCAGCCCGTTCCTCCAGGAGCTCCGGTGTCGTGTCCCCGGGCGGATCGAGGATGAGATGGGATCCGGGCCACACTTCCGTGCTGCCGTTTTCATCGGTAAAATCGACCAGCGGAATATGTATGATCATAAGGGTGGGAGGGAGTGCAACGGAAAGGTCCGGGAACAGGTGTTTCGTATCCCGGTGGATGTTTTGCATTCCCGCGCCGGGCCACGCGGTATTAGTATGGTAGGGAAACATGGACCAGATATCGTCTCCCATCATCGCCTCAATGATCTGAAGGCCCCATGGATTTGCCACCGCGAGCGGATCCAGGAAGGGATCTTCGTGCCGCACCGGCACGCCACCCCGCCCGTCCTCCGGGACGTCACACCCGGCAGAGGCCTCTTCAAACGCTTTCCCCAGGGCATCGATCCAGCTGCGGGGCAGCACGTCCTCGAGTATCACGTACCCGCTTTCACGGACGTGTCTGACCGCCACTGCGAGATTTGCGCCGCTCAATCGTTTCGATTCACGTTCTTCGGATGAAAGCGTCATGCTCAGCGTCTATTCCCATCGGTCTTCGGAAGATTCAGATCATGAAATCAGTGCCCGTATCGAAAGTGTTGACAAGATAATCGCAACGGCTGACAAAATCAAGATGTGCGAAGTGGGTCCACATATTTGAATAAATTGTGACAATATGATGAGGTAGCGATGAATTAATCCTTGCTATTCCACCCGTATCCACTAAATTTTTAGTTGGACTCAATATGGTTGTGTGAAGGATTACAGTTCAAACAAAGTGATACGGGGGAACTCGAGGGTTTCCGGTGCATTCCGGCCATCGAAAAACCGGTCTGTGCGAATGATTGACTTTCAGGAGGAAAGTAATGCCAGACGATACAATCACCATCACTGATAACCGCACGGGAAAGCAGTATGAATTGCCCATTATCTACGGAACGTATCCGGATTACGGTGCCGCTATCAACACGGGCGACCTGCGTCAGATCAAGGGGTCCGACGACGACTTCGGCCTGATGGGTTTCGATCCCGGTTTCACCAATACCGCATCCTGCCGCAGTTCGGTTACATTTATCGATGGTGACAAGGGTATTCTCAAGTACCGCGGGTATACGATCGAGGAGCTGGCGAATAGGAGCAGTTTCCTGGAGGTGGCCTACCTGCTTTTATACGGTGACCTGCCCACCCAGGGACAGATGGACGACTGGACGTACGAAATCACCCATCATTCTTTCGTCCATGAAAACATCAAGAAGTTCATGGACGGTTTCCGGTACGACGCCCATCCCATGGGCATTCTGATCAGCACCGTGGCGGCCCTCTCCCCGTTCTATCCGGAATCCAAAGACATATTCGACCAGGAGACACGCCTGCACCAGGCCCACCGGCTCATCGCAAAAATTCCGACCATCGCGGCCCATGCCTACCGGCACCGTAAGGGGCTTCCCTATACACTGCCCGATAATGACCTGAGCTACACCGGCAATTTTCTCAACATGATGTTCAAAATGAGCGCCAAACACGTGGATCCCGATCCCGTGCTTGAACGCGCCCTGGACGTTCTATTCATCCTCCATGCCGACCATGAACAGAACTGCAGCGCCAGCGCCATGCGGAGTGTGGGCAGTTCCCAGCCGGATCCGTTTGTCTCCGTGGCGGCCGCGGCGGCTGGCCTGTACGGCCCCCTGCACGGCGGCGCCAACGAACAGGTGCTGCGGATGCTGCGTGAGATAGGTACCAAGGATCGTGTACCCGAGTACATCAAGCGGGTTAAGGACCGTAAGTTCCGCCTCATGGGATTCGGACATCGGGTGTACAAGAATTATGACCCGCGCGCCAAAATCCTGCGGGAGATGACGGCCCAGGTACTGGACATCACGGGAAAGAACGAATTGCTGGAAATTGCGGTCGAGCTGGAAAGGATCGCCCTGGAGGACGAGTTCTTCGTGGACAGGAAACTCTATCCCAACGTGGATTTCTACTCCGGGATCATTTACCAGGCGATGGGTTTCCCGGAAGACATGTTCACGGTCCTGTTCGCCATTCCCAGGACTGCCGGATGGCTGGCCCAGTGGTTAGAGATGCTAAACGATGAAAAAGATCTCAAGATCGTGCGCCCGAGACAGGTGTACACGGGGGAAGATTTAAGGTCTTACGTACCCATCGATTCCAGGCAGGGATAATAGGCGAAGATAAATTTCCTAACGTATCTGATGTGGTTTCAATAAATTAGTCCCTTTCCTTCCAGTCGTAAGCTTTCTGACTGTTTTTCCACATCACATTCTCGTATATCTCCTTACCCATCGGTTCGAAGTAGGCTTCGGCAAGGTGCTGCACGGCGGCGTAGTCCGCATACCGGGCGGAAACGGGCCAGTTGCTTCCGTAAACCAGTCGTTCCCTGCCGAAGGCATGCCAGAGGGCGTCCAGCACAGGCCTGTAATAGTCGACGGATTCCGGCGGTGTTTTTTCCCCGGTGAGTTCCACGAGGCCGGATACCTTGCAGAACACCAGCTCATTGGCCGCCGCCGCCTTCATCCCCTGAAGCCACAACGCGTCGGGCGCCTGTCCGTTGATGGGTACCTGGGCCACGTGATTCAGCACGATACGAAGTGCGGGGAATTGCCCGGCGATCCAGGCCACTTCCTCCAGTAGTTCCGGGCCGACCAGTAAATCGAGTTCCAGGTCGAGGGCCATCAGCTGCTCGCAGGCCGCCAGGCACTGTCTGTCGTTCCGGTCGACCGTCCCAAGTCTTATGCCGTAAAAGAGCGGGTGGGCTGCGAAGCGGTTCAGATCGTTCTCGAATGCCTCCGAGGGCGGCTCCAGGTGGCCCACCAAACCGATGAGCATAGGGTCGTTCTCGGCCATATCCAGGATCCACTGATTGTCCTCCACCCAGGAACTGGCTTCCACAACGATCGTACCGGTCGTACCCACCGGCTCCGCAACCGCCTTGTAATCGTCCGGCATGGTACGCCGATATAGAAATTCATCGTCGGGCGGCGGCCAGGGGACGCCTTCGGGCCGGGTGGTATCAAACAGATGGGTGTGTGTATCGATAATCATTTTTTCTATTTCCTCTGCTTGCAGGTTACGCCGCACCTTGGCAGCGAACGGCTGTTAAGGTCAGGGGTATAAGGATCTGCCTAACCGGCCACGTTCCTTATCAGGAAATGTTTCCGCAACTCGTGAAAAAATCATCATTGGAAGCGGTGAATCCAAACTGCTGTTCAATTTCCCGTAACGCTATCTCGGTAACCAAAAGATCTTCCAGTGTGTCGGGGAACTCCACCCCGGCCGTACAGTCACGCAGCATGATGATATTGTATCCGTACCGGGCCATGGCGCGGATACCGTAATCACGCCCGAGTACGCACCAGTTGGTAGCAAACCCGGCGTAGACCAGGTGCATGATGCCGCGGTCCGCCAGCACCCGATGCAACTGCGGGCCGCTGGAAATCACGATATCGTCGTCCAGGACCTTTACGGCGGAAGACATGGAAAGCTGATCTTCCATTTCACCCCAGTGGACGCCAATGCCCGGCGGCTGGGAACGGGGGCCGGCATATGCCGCGAACTCGTCCTCACGTTTTCTGAACGCATCAGGCGGCCATTGCGGAGCATCCGGATCCGGGGCAACAGCGGTAACGGCGGGATTTCTGCTCGTCTGCGGAAACTGTGCCGCCACCTCCGGACAGGGACAATGGATCACCGTCATTCCGGCATTGCGGGCCGCTTGAATCGCCGGAACAATCTTCTCTTTGGTCACGCTTATCGCGCGTTCGAGCCAGCTTTCGATAAAATGGATGTTCCAGAGGTCCACCAGGACGAGGGCGGTCTGTTCCAGCGGCACCGCCATGTCGATCTCCCGCCGGATGAAGTTCTCCTCCCTGCAAGGTACATCTGCAGGCGTACTGTCCTGAAAGTAACGCACCCGAAGCTTTAAATCAGTCATAATTCCCCCATGAATCAACGGAACCGTAAAATTCATCACGTTTTGAAATTAACGGAGCGGGCCGCAAATCCGTGAGATCGTAATCCCCATGCCTATCCATACTTCTCTCTCAATATTTCCGCCGCCTTCGCTTCGTTGGTCAGCTTCTCGTACGCCTCATCGATGGGAATGTCGGCCGCGTTGCCGGGTGCGAAACCGCAATCCGGGTTAAGGGCTATGCGGTCCGGCGGGAGGTGATCCAGGGCCTTTTCCACGCGGGCCGCTATCTCCTCCGGCGTATCCACGTGTTCACCGCGGCAATCCACGCAGCCCAGGCCTACCGTGGCCCCTTCCGGCAGCTCACGCAACACCGCGAGGTCCCCCGCTACCGGGATCGTGAACTCCATGACATACTGGTCCACCTTCAGTCTCTTCAGCGCCGGGAGGATGGGACCATACCCGCCCTCACCGACCCATCCGCCCCTTCCCTTGTTGCGCCTGCACAGGTGAATCGCGCGGGTAATGCCGTCCACGCCCGACATTATGTCGTTCAGCATACCTGTACAGAGGTCCACCTCGTGATCCACGTCATCGTATTTCCTACGCACCCTGTCGTCAACGAACAGGCACAGGTGGGGATCATCGAACTGTACCACATCGACGCCCGCGGCCTGCACCGCGGCCAGCTCCCCGTGCAGAACCGGCACCAGCGCCTCCATGAACGATTCCCGGGTAGGGTAGGCCGCGGCGGAGCGTTCGGGATCCCACATGCGCTGGCCAAGCAGGTAGGGAGAGGGCAGGGCCACCTTGATTTTCCGGTCGGTGCGCGATCTCAGAAACTTCGCTTCCTCCGCTACCAGCCCGGGCGACCTGGGTGTCATGGGCGCGACAACGGTGTGCCAGTACAAGCCGTCCACCAGTTTCCGCTCAAAGCCGTCCATGATGTCCGCTATGATACCGATGTAAGAAAGGCGGCGCCATTCGCCGTCCGAAATGATATCGATACCCGCCTGGTCCTGCAGTGAAATAATATACGCTACGGCCGAATCCATACGGCGCTGGAACTCTTCATGGGGCAGCTGCGCCTGGCATTCAGGCGTGAGCAGATCCCGTACGAACTGAGACCGCGGCATGCTGCCCACCACGCTGGTCGGAAAAAGCTGAGACATGCAGATACAACCTTTCATCGGGGTATGGGGTATGATGGTCACGCTAAAGAAATGATACTAAGTCGCCACTTCTTGCACGCAGTGTTTTTGACGCTCCATATGCGTGAGGGCCTGGTTCTCGGCACGGATTCTTACGCGGAGCACCAAGGCGTTCAATATCGCGGCTCCGGCCGCCGTCACGTAAGCGTCGAACATCAGGGGAACGGCCAGAAGTTCAACTACTACGATCAAATAGTTGGGATGCCGCAGGTATCTGTAAGGGCCGGTCCTCACGCGTTGCATGCCGGGGACAATAATAATACGCGTATTCCAGTACCGGCCCAGCGTGGTTATGATCCAGTATCGGCCGATCTGGGCGGTGACAAACACGCCGAACCAGAATGGAAACCACGTCCCCGTCCCTCCGCGGTAACCCGCAACCTCGATGAGAAGTCCCAGGAAAAACACCACGTGTGTGCCGGTCATCCATTTGTAATGGCCCCGCCCGACTTCGTATCCGCCGTCCGCAAACGCCCGCTGCGCATGCCGCTTCGCGACCACCAGTTCCGCGAGCCGTTGAACGATCAGGAATATAAGCAGAATCCAGAAAATATCCACGGGGAATTCCCATCACCATTTCAGCAACAGTAATTCAGCGCTGAACCCCGGCCCCATGGCCGACGCAACGCCGTAAGCGCCGGGCGTCCCCCGCAGCTGGTCGAGGAAACGTTTCAAAATAAACAGTACGGTCGGTGACGACATGTTCCCGAAATCCGCCAGTACGGATCTCGTGTGCGCCACCTGGGATTCTTCCAGGTCGAGTGCTTCCAGGTAACCCTCGATGACCCTGGGACCGCCGGGATGGGTGATATAATGTTCGATATCGGAGAGGGTAAGTCCCTGCGCGGCAACGAATTCATCCATGACATCCCGGATGTGGCGCCTCACGATCACCGGTATTTTTTTCGAAAGGACCACACGGAGCCCGTGCTCGACAAGGTCCCATCCCATCACATCGAGCGTGTTCGGCCACGTGGTGCTTTTGTGCTCAAGGATTTCCGGTCCCGGCCCGGGAAGATCGTCCCCCGAAACGAGGACTGCCGCGGCCCCGTCGCCAAACAGGGAGGCGGCTATAAGGTTGGCCCGCGAGCGGTCATTCAGCTGAAATGTCAACGTGCACAGCTCCACCGCCACCACGACGATACGGCTTGCCGGCCGGGCCCTCGCGAACTCCGCGGCCCGGGACAACCCCCCGATACCCCCGGCGCATCCCAGGCCCCAGATCGGAGTGCGTACGATGTGGGGATTCATGGACAGCCTGTCAATCAGCAACGCATCCAGGCTGGGGGTCGCGATCCCCGTCGTGGACACGAATAACAGGTGGTCGACGTCGGATGGAGACAACCCGGCCTGTGACAGGCAGTCCTCGACGGCGCGGGCCGACAGGTCGAGGGCCGACTCCACGTACAGCTTGTTACGCTCCGGAAACAGGTGGGTCTGCGCGAACCACTCCGGAGGGGCAGAACTGTAGCGCGTACGTACCTGTGCGTGGTCGAACACCGTGAGCAACGTGTCAAGGTTTTCGACGGCCCCGTCGAACAGCCGGTGTGTGAGCGCCCGGGCATCTTCCTGCAGGACAAGATGCCCGGGCACAGCGGTACCGACGGAAATGACTCTGGGCATGAGGATACCTCAGTTTATATATAATGCCTGGAAGTAAGCTTTGCACTTGCGCCAACATGATAACGAAGATTACTTGTGTGTCCGGACAGTAGCACAGGCGTTACGACCTGTAAAGGCGGGCAGGCACGCCGCACGTTCCCAACAACATTTTACGCGAGCGGAATAATGGACGATGAGGCGATGAGGGATTGGCTGCAGAGGATCGGGCACCACCTGTCCCTCAGGCTTAATGACGGCCGGCGTGTCACAGGCTTCCTGCTGTATATCGCGGATCAAACCCTGGAAATACGGGAGTCGCCTCCGGGTGAATGGAACAGCCTGGCCGGTGCCCATGTGACCTTCACGTTCGATGACATCCAGGCGGCGTTCGACAACACCATGGAAGAGATAATCGGAGAGCCATAAGGCCCGATCAGTCAAACAGGATCTGTTCCTGAAGATCCTTGCGGCCTACTTCCGCCCCCCTGGCCACATAATGACACACATAGACCCGCCGGAACCGGTCCGCGGTCCGGTTCTTCCTGGATTCGTGGATCAGCCGGCCGTGAAAGAAAACTGCGCTGCCCGCTTTCGCCTCAACCGGAAAGGCATGGGAGTAATCCACCCCGACCAGCTCGTCCGTCCAATCCTCAAACTCCTCTGCATCGACGATTTTACCCCGCTTTAAAAGGGGGCCGTTGTTCGAGCCGGGCACCACCCACATGGCACCATTTTCCTCATCCGCGTCGTCCAACGCTATCCAGCAGGCGGTGAGGGATTCCGGATCACTGCCGATGTAGTTGGTATCCTGGTGGGATGCCTGGCCCGGAGTACCGGGCGCTTTGAAGAAAAACATGCTCTGAATGCCTGCAGCCTCTGCTCCGATCAGGTCATGGAGCGCACGCCCTATTTTCGGCAAACGCAGGTATTTCAGTGACAGGTCGTCTTCGCGGTGCGTCTGAAAGAGCCGCTTCCAGTACAGGTCAGGCCGGGATTCCGGATCACGCGGCGTGTGCCATCCTACCTGTTTCTCTCCCCCATGCACTGCCATAAAGTGATCAATGAGTGATTGGCATTCATCACGCGTGATAAAATCCTCCACGGCAATGAAGCCATCCTGATGGTATCGGGCCACCTGTTCGGCGGTGAGCTCCTTAAGCGCGTCTGCATCGGCCATGTCTACTCCTTCGGTACGTGATCAGCGCAGTGCATCTACTATGGCGTCCACATCGTACACGCATCCGCCCCAGGTGCCTCCACCCGCGTTCTGCAGGGCCGCCCAGAGGCGCGTGTCGTCCGGCAGATCCGGATCCGGTGACAGGTCAGGGCGCGGGGCGCGTCGGGACAGAATACGTTCTCCCTCTTCGACCGGGAACCGCTTTTCACCATGCCCCACCAGGTTCAGAGACCCTTCCATCGAGTTACGATCGATGATAATTTCGATCAGGTCACCGTCTTCTATTTTTCCGATGGGACCGCCTGCAAGCGCCTCCGGGCCCACATGCCCGATGCAGGCTCCGGTGGAAACACCGGAAAACCGGGCATCGGTGACCACCGCGACGTTTTTACCGAACGGCAGGTGTTTGAGCGCAGATGTGATCTGGTAAGTTTCTTCCATGCCCGCGCCGAGAGGTCCCCGGCAGATGAGTACCAGCACATCCCCGGCTTTAATGCGGTCTTCATCCTGCTGTTTAATGGCCGTGACGGCATCCTTTTCCCTTGTAAACACCCTGGCAGGACCGACCTTGCGGTACACGTTGTCCTCATCGATCACGCTCGGATCTATGGCGGTGCTCTTGATGACCGATCCCTGCGGCGCCAGGTTGCCGACCGGAAATGTCACGGTGCTCGTAAGACCTGCGGCGCGTGCGCGGTCCGGGTCCATGATCACATCATCTGGATCCACACCGTCCACCTCCCGCAGCCGTTTCCGAAGCTCGCGGCGCCGTTGGGAGTCGGCCCACCAGTCGAGCATGCCGCCGAGGGTTTCTCCGGAAACGGTCAGGCAGTCTTCATGCAGCAGACCGAGCCGCCGCAGGTGCAGCATCACTTCGGGTACGCCGCCGGCCAGGAACAGGCGGATTGTGGGATGGTTTTGCGGTCCATTGGGAAGGACATCCACGAGCCGGGGGACACTCCGATTCACTGCCCGCCATTCATCTACGGAAGGACGTTTCAGCCCCGCCGCATGGGCTATGGCCGGTATGTGCAGCAGCAGGTTGGTCGACCCGCCGCACGCGGCATGGACTACCATGGCGTTGTGCAGTGCCTTCCCGGTTATGATTCGGCGGGTGGTCACACCTTCCGCCTCCATACGCACCAAAGCCCGTGCAGACCGCCTCGCCATGTCCTCCCAGATCGGCTGCCCCGACGGCGCCAGGGCCGTGTGTGTCAGCGACAGTCCCAGCGCTTCTCCCACGACCTGTGACGATGCCGCCGTACCGAGGAACTGGCAGCCGCCGCCAGGGCTGGCGCAGGTGCGGCATCCCATGTCCGCAGCATATTCGAGGGTGATTTCCCCATGGGCAAATCGAGCCCCGACAGATTGTATTTTGCCGGCGTCCTCGCCATCTGCCGCGGGCAGCGTCACACCGCCCGGTACCAGTACGCACGGCAAGTCGTGCATGGCCGCCAGGGCGATCATCATCGCCGGCAATCCCTTGTCGCAGGTAGCCACCCCGAGAACGCCCTTCCGGGTCGGCAGCGAACGTATGAGACGGCGAAATATGGTGGCGGCGTCGTTGCGGTAAGGGAGGCTGTCCATCATACCGGTAGTACCCTGCGTCCGTCCATCGCAGGGATCGGTGCAAAAGGCTCCGAAGGGGATGTTGCCGAGACCGGTAAGCTCTTGTGCCGCCGCCTCCATGAGCAAGCCTACCTCCCAATGACCCGTGTGATAGCCGAGAGCCACGGGCGTGCCATCTTCTGCACGGATGCCGCCCTGGGTGCTCAGTATCAGAAACTCCTTGGCGCCCAGCTTGTTCGGCGCCCACCCCATACCCGCATTCTGGCTAAGGGCGAAGATGTCGCCGCTGGGTCTTTCGATCAGCATCTCGGGTGTCAGCGGCAGGCTGCCCGCCGGTCCGGGTGCCGCGGTTTGAATGTCATACAGATCCGGATTACCGGAAGAAACGATGGTATCGAGCGTCGGTATACTCGCCTGTGTCATCAGATTACCTTGCGATTCGGGGTTTGTAATCAAGCTTTCTGAACCTAAATGCAACCCGCAAGATACAGCCTCCGGGCTGACCCGTCAATCTGAACGTTCCGTAAAATGGAATTCGCTTGACACCGGCCGTGATCCTGCCTATTATGCGCCCTGACGAACCGTCTACGGGGTGTAGCGCAGTCCGGTCAGCGCACCTGCTTTGGGAGCAGGGGGTCGGGAGTTCGAATCTCCCCACCCCGATCAATAATTACAATCACTTACGGCGATCCTTAGGGGTCGCCGTTTCGGTTCATCTACCGCCTGTCTACCGCCAGAAACCAAAATCCTCGCATACCGGGTGATCGACAATAGTCCTACACCGT
>CAYYIS010000072.1:0-18899 GCA_964470965.1 uncultured Gemmatimonadota bacterium
TGATCTACACCGGATACACCCAGGGCGCGGACAACCTGCACATCAACCTGACCAACACCGGCATTCTGTTCTACGACCTGATTGTAAAATGGATGCGCAATGCCACCCGCATATCGGAGATCGAAATCATCTTCCTGGTTTCCGGCGCCATGGTAAACATGCTATTGGTAGCCGGCCGATACTTCTTCTACTGGTGGCCCCTCAATCCCATCGGCTTCGTCATTGGCGCCTCCGGGCCCATCCGAGGGCTGACGTTCACCATTTTCATCGCCTGGCTGATCAAAGCCATCCTGCTCCGCCTTGGCGGCGTACGGCTGTACCAGAGCATGCAGCCGCTTTTTCTGGGCATACTGATAGGCTATGTGGCCGGCGTCGGTGTCTCTTACGTGGTAGACGCCACCTGGTTTCCGGATACCCCGCACGTGGGGGAAATTTTTTAGACTCTCTCCCTCAAAATCCCCATCACGTCCGCATGTTCCCCTGCTTCAGCAAGCGAGAGGGCGGTTTCGCCCGTGGTGTCTTTAGCGTCCATATCGGCACCACGGTCTAATAAGGCCGACACCACTGGCGCATGCCCCCCTGCGGCAGCGAACATCAGCGGGGTGCCCCTGTCTTTGTCCGAGGCGTTTATGTCCGCACCGCGGTCTGCCAGGCCTGTTACCATATCCACATAGCCGTAAAGGGCGCTGTACATCAGCGCGGTACCCCCGTTACTGTCCCGGGCATCCACTGCCGCCCCTCTGTCGGCCATGGCCAGCACCATGTCGGTGCGCCCTTTCGCCACAGCGAGAATCAACGCGGGCAGATGATCGTTATCCTCGATATTCGGATCCATGCCTTTGCGTAACAGGTCCTCCACCATATAAAAGTTGCCCTTGCGAATCGCCTTTAGCAGTTTTCTACGGTTCCACCATTGCATGACCTCCCCCTTTCCAATCCGCTTTAGATTAGGCAATGTACAATGGAAATGGTGCCCGGAAAAGGATATTGTTCAGTTTGACCGGCACGGGTAGAAGAGGGAGTAAAATTGGGAAAATCGTTACGAGTGACCTCTTTTAAATCGAACAGAATAGGAAGTCCCCTGCTGGATTGGGAGCATATGATTCGGTTGATAATTGGGAGTTTCCATACAGGAAAAAGTGTTTCCTTGCACGGCAAGCTAATTGATAATACATTGACCGATGGAATCCGGCCGACAAGGGATTATTCTGCACCGGAACGCAGCGTGTTGTCCGGCAGTGTTGTTTTCAAAACGAATTTCTTTTTCAGCAGGCCCCCGTTAACCGAAGTGCGAAGGGGTCCGCTGACGGTGTTATCATCTCGCCAAACCGCGCGAACAGGGCCGGTTCACTCTTGGAATGGACCAATGAATCCATTCACACCTTGGGAAAATACCAGTCCAAATTGTTGTATGTCATTTTTTAACATCACATCCAAAAGGAGAGATACAGTTCATGGCAAAGATCACTGAGTTCAAAGGGTACACCAGCGAGGAAAGAGACAAGATTCCGAACATTCCAAAACCAGAAACGCCGCCGGATCCAATGATCGTGAATGTGCAGGACGGCGTACCGGTCGTTTACCCCGGTTGCCACGGACTGGGAGTGCGGGTGGTGCATCCCGTCAACCCCAAGGCCCCGGCGGAAAACATTGGGCTCGTTTTGTTTTACGTGCCCCCGCATGTGGTCTTGGAGCCCGGTTCACATCCCACCGAGGAAACCTATGTCATTCTAGAGGGTTCTGGCGAAATGACGTTCGCAAATTATAAAAAAGAGATTAAAAAAGGTGACTTTGTCTATCTGCCGCCCTGGTGCCTGCACGGCATTGAAAATACCGGGACGGAAACACTCGTGGTACTCATTTGCACCTCACCTCCGAATCCGTAGCCTGAGGGGGGCAGAGTTGATGGTGCTCAGAACTCTGATTTTTGTGCTTGCACCGAGTATCCGTGCTGCCGTCTGGGTGACCGGGTGTCCGCGCTGCCGTCTGGGTGGCCGGGCAACCGGTCTGCCTGGCTATAATTAACATTCTGGCCATTGGCCTTGTGCCCGTCGTGACAGTCAAAAACCGTCGGCGTAACCGACCGATTATCCTGCCTCCTCACTCTTTCACCGCCCCGAGCGTAATCCCCTGTACAAACTCACGTTGCATGGCCAGAAATAGTGTAATAATTGGTACGATAGAGAGGAGCGTACCGGCCATGAGCATACCGTATTCTTCCCGGTAGACACCCACCAAGCTGGCCAGGCCGAGTGGAAGGGTGTATTTGGCGGTGTCTCGCAGGACGATGATGGGCCACAGGAATTCGTTCCACGCGGCCATAAACGCAAAGATGGTAAGGGCACCCATGGCGGGTTTAATGGTGGGCAGGATCACACGCCAGTAGATACCGAACTCGGAGGAACCGTCTATGCGTGCCGCGTCGATCAGATCTGAGGGAATACTGATGATAAACTGGCGCATCAGGAAGATGCCGAACGCGCCTGAGGCGAACGGGATTACCACCCCCTGATACGTGTCCAGCCAGCCGATGCGATACAGCAACTCGAACAGCGGGACAAGGATGATATGGAAAGGGATCATCATCGAACCGAGCAGGATGGCGAACAGCAGGTTGCGGCCTTTAAACCGATATTTCGCAAAGGCAAACCCGCCCAGTGTCGCGAAAAACAGCGTGAGCAGCGTGTGCGAGGTGGCGATGAACGTACTGTTTATGAGATACCGGAAGATCGGCATTTCCGTGAACAGCCGACTGAAATTATCCAGCGTAGGCGCCTGAGGTAAAAACGTGGGTGGATAGGAAAAGATCTCCCCCGACGGCTTGAACGCAGCCGACACCACCCAGAACAACGGCGCCAGCACCATTAGCGAGGCAGTAATTAAAACCGCATAGAGGGCGATGGTGAACCCAATCCGATGTGGGTATGACGATTCTGTTCGCATGCTAATCCTTGAAAACACCAAAGAACCTCAGCTGCACCAGAGAAATTACACCGATGATGATTGCCAGAGCCCATCCAATCGTGGCAGCGTAGCCCAGATTTATGAATTCGAATCCGTGTTTGTAAAGGTACATCACGATGGTCATGCTTGAATTGCCGGGACCGCCTCTGGTAAGAACGTATGGCAGGTCGAACAGCTGAAATGAGCCGATCATAGACGTGATGACAACGAAGGCCATCACCGGTCGAAGGGAGGGCAACGTGACGTGTTTGAAGCGTTGCCACCTGCCGGCACCATCGATCGAAGCGGCTTCGTACAGCTCCTGTCTTATTCCCTGCAAACCCGCCAAAAAATAAATCATATTAAAACCAGCCCACCGCCAGACGCCTGCAAGAATAATCGCGGGCATGACCAGATCCCGGTCCTGGAGCCATGGTATTTCCTGCCCGAGTAACTGATTAACCAGCCCGTACCGCCGGTCATACAGAAGATAGAAGATAACCGCGATAAACACGCCTGAGATGAGCACCGGAATGAAAAACGACAGACGGAACAGGTTCTTGGCCTTAATCATTGTGCTGTTAAGTACCAGCGCCAGGAGGAGCGCAACCGGCAGCTGTATGAACAGAGATCCGGCGGCGAAATAGGCGGTATTCCAAAGGGAAGTCCAGAACAGTGGATCATTGACAAGAATCTCGAAATTTCCGATCCCCACATACGTCTTCTGATTAAATCCCCGGGTCTTGTAAAGGCTAATCCGTATGGCATCGAACAATGGGTAGACCATGAAGACCCCAAAGAGGATAAAAAATGGGGCGATGAAAATATAGGGGGTTAGGCGTGGTTTCATGGTTTATTTCATTAATTCCCGAATCTCATCCGCCAGGTCGCGCAGTGCCATTTCCGGAGTTTTCTCACCCATGGTAGCCGCGAATACGGCATCGCGCATCCGGTCTGAGGCTTCTGCCCAGTAAGGGTTCAGATGGAATGAAGGAATGTCCGGGGCCAGGTCTTTAAACATGATACCGAGCTGTTGGCTGCCCAGGTATGGATCGGGCTCGTCAAATACAGGGTGGTCCCACGCTCTTTTCAACGGAGGGATAATGGCGGTAGCCCGATACCTGTTGGCGAGAGACTCCGTGTCAAAGTAGACAAACTTCATAAATTCCCAGGCCAGTTCCCGTTGCCGGCTCTGCTGCGTCAATCCGATCATGGTACCGCCCCACGTGGAGGTGCGGCGTCCTCCTTTCTGCCAGGCGGGCAGGGGCATGGCGCGCCACTTTCCAGTGAGTTCGGGCACAAATTTCCTGATCATGCCTACGTACCAGTCCGCCGCCAGCACACCCGTGACCAACCCTTCCTTCATGGCCGCATAGTTGGCTGGAGTTTCGGAAAAAGCGGAAACGGCAACACGGCTGCCGTTCAACATGTCACAGTAGAACGCAAGCGTTGCGATCGCCAGGGGATCATCTATGATCACCCGCCCGGACGCGTCGAACATACCGCCGCCCCGCTGGAGCAGCATCAGCCAGAAATGCCCGGGTTCGTGGGTACTCAGCATGAGGGGATACTGATCCGGTTCTCCGTCGCCGTCCGTGTCTTTCGTGATCGCCTGCCCTGCTTCAACGAACTCCTGCCACGTCTCGATGCTGTCGGGTTCAATACCCGCGCCGCGGAACACATCGTCCCGATAAAGTAGCACGACCGGATGGATATCGTGCGGCAGGCCGTAGGTCCGCCCATTTAATGACCAGGGCGCCAGCCGGGCATGTACCAGTTGCTCGTTCCATCCTTCATTGTCGATACGATCGGTCAGATCCACAAACCCGAGGTCCTCCACCGGTCCTTTGAAGAACCGTCCTACCGAAGATATCTCCACCTCCACCAGGTCCGGTGCGCCGATATCGGACAGGAAGGCAGCCAGCAGCTTTTCATGCAGGTTGGCGACGATTTTAAGGTCTACGGTCACCCCGGGATGGGCCGCTTCAAAAGCGGGAACACGTGCCGCATATTCGTCATAGTGCGTATGGGCGAAAACCCAGAATTCAAGCGTCTCACCCCCACCGGTGTCCCGACTCAGAATAACCAGTCCGGACAGGACAAACAGCACGAACATGACGATGGGGCCTTTGCCGAATCCCTGCATGGAGGACGCCTCTGATATGGAGAATAAAGTGGTTTAAAACAAATATTATGGTACAGATGGCTTTCACCCCTGTCAAGGAGCGTGTGTGGAACTTTGAGGATATGATAACGTCGGGAACAGAATATCGGACCGGACAGAACCGCTCCGATTCCCCTTGACGCCCCCCCAACTCAAATACATTTTGATGCAGCATCTTTTCAAACCATTGATGCCATGATACCGGGAATGGTGTGTTAGCAACATCCGCCCCTCCTGAAAGCTAATCAAACCTAGGGACCTGTACTGCATTATGCCGGTCGAGTCACCCCCCTTCCGCACTACTGAATCGCCTGATGTCTCGCAATCTCCGGGCAGGATTACCTCGGGATTGACGGTGCGCGCGGTGACAATAGGGTCTGTACTGTCCGTCCTTCTGACCATCTGGGCGCTTCACTCCGCTTACACGGTCGGTGCCTCGCGGATTACACTGACTCATCTTCCGGTGGCCGCCTTGTTTCCCTTCCTGATGGTTGTTCTGGTTCTGAATCCTATTCTGAAGCTCATAAATCCCCGTTTTACCTTTAATCGGCATGAGCTGATTATAATTTTCTTTCTCGTGTTAACCGCTTCCGCCATTCCCGCCTGGGTGTTCAGCTCCTACTGGCTTTCACCCATCAGCGGTCCGTATTACTATGCGACACCGGAGAACCAGTGGGTGGCCACATTCTTCGAATACCTGCCCAAGTGGCTGATCGTATCCGACGACGGCAATGCCGTACGCTGGTTCTTCGAAAGCATGCCGCAGAATGACGTGTACAACGCTCGCATCGTCATGGCCTGGGCCGTCCCCTTGTTCTGGTGGATCACATTTTTCTTTGCGATCTTTGTGGTGGGCGTTTCGGCTATGGTCATGCTGCGTAAGCAGTGGGTAGTACACGAACGGCTGACATTTCCTCTGGCTCAGATCCCATTACTTCTTGTGGATGGGGCAGATGGAAAACACCTGTTGCCGAATATTGCCAGGATCAGGCTGTTCTGGTATGGATTCGGAATCACTTTGCTCCTTCATCTCTGGAATATCACCGCCTATTTTGATTTTCTCCCTGAGATTCCCATAGGCATGACTGGCGGCCACCTCACACTTGCGGAATCCTTTCCGCCCATACCGTTGAAGTTCAGTTTTCTCGCCGCCGGTGTAGCGTACTTTACAAACCTGAACGTCCTGTCCAGCATGTGGATATTCTTTCTTGTCATGACACTTCAACAGGGCGTCATGGCACGAATTGGTGTACCGAATACCGTGGCTGTCGTAAAATCCCAGCATGCGGGTGGATTCCTGATTTTCATCCTGTTCTCACTCTGGATGGCCCGGCGTCACCTGAAAGACGTCTTCATGAAAGCAATCGGTAAAGCGCCGCATGTGGACGATTCCCAGGAATTCTTTTCCTACCGAAATGCAGTCGTTGGTCTTGGTCTGGCCCTGCTGTACATCGTGTTCTGGCTTCATTCGGCAGGTATGTCCTGGGGGATTATCGCTTTTCTAATGGGTTCGTTGCTGATAATGTGGGTCGGTATCACCCGCATCGTGGCAGAAACCGGCCTGGTCTTCCTCGATCTCCCTTATGAAGCTCATGACCTGACGGTACAGGTGATCGGCTCCGGCTCCATAGCACCGAAGGATCTGACCACACTCGCGCTGGGCGAAGCGTTTGCCAGGAACTGGCGGACGCTCGGGATGTGCGCCATGGCGCATTTCACGAAGATCGATTATGAAATGGGTAACGCGAACAAATTTGGAAGGGACAACACGAACAAAGGGGTATTCAGCATACTGTCGTTTATACTGGTACTTGCAGCCGTGACGGCCGTGGGATTTACGCTTTATTTAGGCTATGAAGTATCGGGGGCTTCAAATTTTATAGAACCTGCATTTAAGGCGGGATCGACACGCCCTTACAACAATCTGGTTAAATTTATCAACAACAAGCAGGCCATAACAGGCACCGAACTGGGCTTTTTCGGTATCGGGAATATGATTTCCTTGCTTCTGATTTTCGCCCATCATCGACTCGCCTGGTGGGGTTTGCATCCCATAGGGTTCGCGGTGGCAAAATCACCGTTCATGGTCAGTTCCGTTACGGCAGTGTTTACCGTCTGGGTCGTAAAGTCCATCCTGATCCGTCTGGGCGGTATCGGATTGTATCAGAAAGCCATCCCCGCCGTGGTCGGCATGTTGGTTGCCTTTGTGCTCAGTGTTTTCCTTTCGTATGCAGTCGACCTGATCTGGTTCCCGCAAAACGGTCATATCCTGCAGACGGAATGATGGCGTGGATTCATTGCCCTGGTGCCTGGTTGGTGTCCTATTAATATAATTCGGTTACGTAACATTAGACGCGGAGACCGTCATGGATACAACAAAAATAGATATGTTTAAAAAGGTCTTGGAAATCGACCCCGTAGATCCGGCGATGCATTTCGGTCTGGGTTTAGAGTATATGACGGCGGAAAAGTATGCCCTGGCAGAGCCATGTTTTCGGAAGGCGATCGAATTTAAGGAGGACTATTCAGCTGCCTACCGGGAACTGGGCAAGGCGTTGACCGCTCTCGGAAGGGAGCAAGAGGCCGTTCCCGTTTATGAAAAAGGAATCCCGATCGCGCAGAACAACGGTGATATACAGACTGGCAAGGAAATGCAGGTGTTTTTAAACCGGATCACCTGTGGAGAATAGACGGCCTTTTGGATTGACATCCCTCCTGTCTACGGCTACTTTTATCTGACTGTCACATCACGAGATCGGATATCATTTCTCTGCCCTTGAGTTCCATTCATGACCACCCAATCCAACGGACCGCAAGCCAGCGCTTCCTACCATAATTTTACTGCGCTGGCACTCCGATCCATAGACAGTGTCTGGCATATCGCTGCAGCCCTGGTTGACGACGGTTCGGTGGTGGATCAACTGCTGGTAAAAAATCTGCGCAGCGTGAAAAAGGACCTTTTAAAATGGACCGAGGACCGGCCGGTAGTTGTTCATAGAAAAACACAACTCGATGAATGTGATCTAGGCGAAAAACTTGTCACCTCTGTCCTCGCATCCACGGACCCGCTTTGCCTGGATTCCCATCAGCTAGCCCGAATCGTTCTTCCGCGTCTCAGCGACCATAACCTGGCCACCCTCGCCGCCTGCCTGGGTGTAGACGATTCAAATCCCGATATGAACCCGGCTGTCTGCGTCGGTGAATGTTTCATCCGCCTGCAGAATGTGCTTTTCACTTTGGAATTAGATTCCATCCGTAGCCTGACCCGACTTTCACGGGGGACGGAATCGCCCCTGCACGATCTTTTTCTGGAAGCAGAACAGAATCTCCTGAAAACCGCACTTTCCAGGGACAAGCATCATTCGTTCCCATCGGAGCTGTTCACGCCGTCCGTCAACGTAGAGGGCACGGCCATGATCGGTGAAGATTTGTGGCAGGGAAACGTGGTGGATGAGACGGTGGATGGAAAATCCATGCAGATGCTCGATCCGGACGAGATGGTCGGTATATTCAGCGAGGGGGGGGCGATCGATCAGGCCATGGATCGGTTTGAGCACCGTCCGCAGCAGCTCTCCATGGTCCGTGCGGTAACGAACACGATCAACGATGGCGAATTCCTGATGGTGGAGGCCGGTACTGGCACCGGAAAATCACTTTCCTACCTGGTGCCTACGATTTACTGGGCGCTGAAAAACGATCAGCGGGTAATCATATCAACCAATACCAAGAACCTCCAGGAACAACTTTTTTTCAAAGACATTCCTTTTCTCATGAAGACCCTGCAGGCTGAGTTCCGGGTGACCCTGCTGAAAGGGCGCTCCAACTACCTTTGTCCGGACCGTTGGCGCCAGGTTTTGGATCAGCCGGATGACCATCTGTCCCTGCGGGAAAAGGAAGAAGCCCTGCCACTCGTTGTCTGGCGCAGTGAAACCGCCACCGGCGATGTCTCCGAAAACCCCGGATTCATTATTCAGTCCAATCGGTCTTTGTGGAACAAGATAAACGGTGAGGGCGGGACGTGTCCGAAATGTGTCTTCAAGGACGACTGCTTCGTCACCCGGGCACGGGCGGCGGCGGCGGTGTCGCATCTGGTCATCATCAACCATGCGTTACTGTTCTCCGATCTGGCGGCCGACAACGTTGTGCTGTCTGAATATGCACATCTCATCGTCGATGAGGCACACAATCTTGAGAAGGTGGCCGTGCAACACATGACAGTGGAAGTCAGCGTCTGGCGGACACGGAACATGCTGCGCAAACTGTACATCCGAGAGAGCATCGAATTCGGTCTTCTGGCCACGCTCAAATACCGGGCGGACCGTAGTCCTATGAAGCAGATTTGGAAAGACCAGCTGGCCAAAGCCGTGAGCCGGAGCATAGAGGCAGTGACGATCCTGGATCAGGCCAACGACGCCTTCTTCAGGGATGTGACTGCTCAGGCGCTTAAATTGGTGCCCCCAACCGCCGGAATTTACGCCAAGCTTCGCTACTCGGCGGAACATGCATTAGTGGACTTCATGAACGGTCGTTCGGCGGAATTTTTCAGACGTTTCATCCACCTTCGGGATACGCTGGGAGGTCTGGGCGAGGTACTGAACGATATTCCCGAATCGTGGCTGGCAGACCGAGATGAGTTCCTCAATACAATCCTGTCTTGTCTGGAGTCCTGTAAGGAAATTGAAATGGATCTTGGTGCCCTGCTCAAAGCTGATGCCGAAAACACCGTATACTGGGTAGAGGCATCCGAAAGATCAGAGTCTTCCTGTGTATTGATAGCGGCACCGTTAAACGTGTCGGAACGGCTGCACGAGGATCTGTTCAGCAACATGAGGTCAGCCGTTTTCACCTCGGCAACCATGACAGTAGGGACCCAGTTTAGCTATGCGGCCCGGCGTTTGGGCTTGGATCGCCAGGATAAAGGCCGGTTGAAGACATTCCGCATCGGTTCACCTTTCAATTATCAAGATCAGGCCCTGGTATGTGTCCCCTCGGACTTTCCGAAGCCCAGGCATGAAGCGTTTCAGCCGGCTGTGAGCGAGATGATACAAAGCCTGGTTTTCTCAACGCGGCGCAGCACGCTGGTCCTGTTCACCGCATATGGCATGCTGAATCAGGTATACGCAGACTTGGAGCATCCGTTCAACAGGCTCGGGATACCGCTATTGGCTCAGGGTATATCGGGATCACGCACATCGATTCTCGACCGTTTCCGATCCTCTCCCGGCTCAGTCCTGCTTGGCACAGACAGCTTCTGGGAAGGCATCGATGTTCCAGGCGAAGCGCTTGAAATAGTGATACTCGTAAAGCTCCCGTTCGCCGTACCATCCGAGCCGATGATAGAAGCGCAAATCGAACACCTGGACGGGGCCGGTCGCAACAGCTTCATGGAGTTTCTGGTGCCCGAGGCGGTCATAAAATTCAGGCAAGGGGTAGGTCGTCTGATCCGCTCCGGAAGTGACCGTGGCGCCGTGGTTATCCTGGACCAGCGCGTGATCGGAACCCGCTACGGACAGCTGTTCCTGGACTCTTTACCGACTCGTCATAAAGTTTTCGGTAACGCAGAGGCACTGGTAGACGGTGTGACTGGGTGGTTTGAATAAATCGGTCCTTGGTGCATTGATTCATTTATTAATTGGCATGGAGTAATCAAGGCAGTGAAAAAGAGTAGCACTTGAGGCCCGGCAAAATTACCTTTATATTTTAAGTATTCCATTGTATGATGCTAGGAATCTGAGTGAATCGAATATCAGAATGTTCACCCAGTCTCAACTAAACTGTTTTGCAAATGCCCCGGTCCCTGGAACCATATGAAATGATCGGGCCTTCGGCGCGGACGATGGACAGTACGTCAGCGCCAAAACGGAGGGGATGCTGATCGGACTGGAGACTGTGCCGTCCCTCGGAAGCCCCATAGGCTGCCTTCGAAAGGACGTCTGCAACCGGTATTTCCACCGCGCGGACGCCTGTTTCCCAGTGGCGACGGTTCTGGCGAGAGAAATGCGTGAGGAAATGTAGATAGTGATCGCGTTAACAGCAGGTACCTGGAAGACCGGGTGGCCCTGACACAGGGTTTTTCCGGGACAGTTGATCGCCTTGGCAGGCCTTGGAAACGTAATGTATCACAATGTATAAAGAGGATCTCTAGCGTATATGTCCCACATCGTTACGTTCGGCAGGATGATCAAGTTTTCTCACAGCGTTTTCGCGTTGCCGTTTGCACTGGCAGGGGCCACGCTGGCTGCTACAGTGGCAGGAATCGGGTGGCAGCAGGTGGTCTGGATCGTGGTAGCCATGGTAGGAGCGCGGACCGCAGCGATGGGGTTTAATCGCCTTGTGGATCGAGATGTGGACGCCGCCAATCCGAGGACCCGAAACCGGGAACTCCCACGGGGTATCATCCAGCCGGGAACAGTACGGGTTTTTGTCGTTGTGTCCTCCCTGGTTTTTTTCTTCGCGGCATACTGCCTGAATCAGCTTTGTTTCTATCTTTCTCCAGTGGCCCTGGCGGTCGTGCTATCGTACTCCTATTTGAAACGGTGGACATGGGCCAGCCACTTCATGCTCGGTCTTTCCCTGGGTATTGCTCCGGTGGGCGCCTGGATCGCGGTAACAGGTACGCTGGACCCCGAGCCGCTTCTTCTGACCATGGCGGTATTGACCTGGACCGCCGGGTTTGACATCATTTATGCCTGTCAGGATTATGAATTCGATATCGCTAACGGGCTGTTCTCGGTACCGCAGCGCCTGGGCATTGGGCCTGCGCTTATGGTGGCCAGGTCGCTGCACTTGATCGCAGTGCTCTGCCTACTCGCCATGAAATGGGTGTTCGGACTGGAAATACTGTACCTGGTGGGCGTGACACTGGTTACGATTATCCTGATCTATGAACACACCCTGGTCAGCGAGGATGACCTGTCCAAGGTGAACATCGCATTTTTTTCGACAAACGGAGTGATCAGCGTGGTGTATTTCCTGTTTACCATGGTTGATGTCCTCATCATCGGCTGGTGATGTATGCATGAAAAATCGCAACGCGTCGGCGATATGTTCAACAGGATTGCGGCCCGGTACGATCTGCTAAATCATCTACTCAGCGGCGGCACTGACTTCTACTGGCGCAAAGCAGCACTGGATGCGGTTGGTTTGAAGCCGGACACCAGGATCCTGGATTTATGTGTGGGAACAGCAGACCTGGCGCTGGGTGCCATGCGCCGCAAGGCTGGACCTGACATGGTGATCGGGATAGATCTGGCACTCGGCATGATGCGTATCGGCCAGAAGAAAGCGGCACAGCTTGCCCTGGGGGGAATGCGGTTTGTATGCGGAAATGCTGAAGAATTGCCGTTCAAGGAGGATAGGTTCGATGGCGCCATGGTCGCGTTTGGTGTCAGGAATCTGGCGGATATACCCGCGGGCCTGGCCAGCATTCATCACACCCTTAAACCGGGTGGAAGGCTGGTAGTTCTGGAGCTATCACGTCCCGGAATGCGCGGGTTTCGGGATCTGTATCAGGTGTATTTTCGCCACGTGCTGCCCCGCCTGGGCGGACTGATTTCCGGCGACGGCGGCGCATACAGTTACCTGCACACATCCGTGATGGATTTCCCGCCCCGCGAGCGGTTTATCGAACTGATGGAAGAAGCCGGTTTCACTGCAACAGGCCACAGAGATCTCTCCTTGGGGATCGCAACGTTATACTGGGGTGATAAATAACATTGTCCGCGTATGGTGTGTTTCATAACCGGCACACCCGGCAGACCGGATATATATCGAAAAAACAAATGTTGTTCGCTACCGGGATCTTCCTCCGGATTCTTCTGACCGGTGAAATCGATCTCGTTGAATCGTCTTTCCAAGACTTAACCGACTCAAGGGTCAAATGACATGCACAAACACATCGTCGTAGCCATCACCGGCGCCAGCGGCGCCATCTACGCGCTACGGCTTCTTCGGGCGCTGCTGATGGGAGGCCACCGGGTTAGCCTGGTTTTCTCGAAGTTCGGCCGCTATGTGCTTCAGGATGAAGTGGGGCTACCGGCCGGCCAGGATTTTTTCGCACAGCTGTGTAAGAAATATGGAGAGTCGTTACAGAACGGGCAGTTAGAGGAACACAAAATAGGCGACCTGGCCGCGTCCATCGCCAGCGGTTCGGTCCGGGTGGACGGTATGGCCGTGATCCCCTGCTCCATGAAAACCCTGTCCAGCATAGCCCACGGAACGTCCGTTTCGTTGATCGACCGGGCGGCGGATGTAGCGCTCAAGGAAGGGCGGACCCTGGTCCTCGTACCGAGGGAAACACCCTTTAATCTGATACACATGCGGAACATGGTCACCGCAGCGGAAGCCGGTGCCCGCATCGTCCCGGCTATGCCCGCATTCTACCAGAAGCCGGAAACTTTTGACGACCTGGCCGATTTCGTCGCAGGACGGGTGCTGAATCTCCTGGGTGTAGAGCATGATCTGTTCATACCGTGGCGATCAGAGGAAGACTGAGGCAGCCTTTGTGAAAGACCGAGACATTCATGATGCCATAGTTATCATACGGGAGGAGATGCCGAAGTGGGAGGCGACTACCATGGCCCAGGTGGCCGAGCTGACCCGTGATCCCTTCCGGGTTCTCATCGGTACGATTTTAAGTCTTCGTACGCAGGACAAGACAACCCATGAGGCCTGCGAACGGCTGTTCGCCCTCGCGGATACGCCCGAATCTATGCTCACGCTGTCCGAGCAAGCGATCGATGATGCGATTTATCCGGTCGGCTTCCATGTCACCAAGGCGCAGAACATCCTAAAAATATGCCGTATTCTTGTGGAAGAGTACAGAGGCAAAACACCGGACGACCTGGATGCGCTCATCATGCTACCGGGTGTGGGACGTAAAACCGCCAATCTGGTTGTCACACTCGGTTTCAACAAGCCGGGTATCTGTGTGGATACCCACGTACACCGAATTTTCAACCGGTGGGGTTATGTATCTACAAAAATGCCGGACGATACGGAGTTCGCATTGAGGGACAAACTGCCGGCGGAATACTGGATACCAATCAACGATATCCTGGTCACCTACGGACAAAATCTCTGCAAACCTATCTCTCCTCATTGCAGCATATGCCGTCTGACCGATTATTGTGACAGAACCGGCGTAGACAAACACCGTTAGTTCCGAAAGGACGATTTATGTCTAATACTCTCACTGCACCGATCGGCTTCGGCCGTGAGCCCAAAATTATCGCCGCCCTGTCTGTGCCGATTTCAAACGGCGTCATCGACTTCGGATGCTTTGCCGAGGATCTCGAACGTACCGCCAGCTATGGTATTGAACCGGCTGTTCTGATGGATACCTACCAGATAAATCACTGCACCCTCGAGCAGCAAGTGCGTGGCCTGGAGGTAACCCGCGATGTAATGGCCGGTCGTCCATTTACGGCCGGAGTGTACGTCGAAGACGAACTGACCGGCGATGCCCCCGAAGACATGATTAGAGCCTATCGCAAGAAAATCGAAATGCTGGAAGTACAGTACGGTGCCAACCCGATTGTTTTTCAGACAGAGGGACTGAAGGGTGCGGATGCCGGAACGGTTATTAGGGTGTACAACGGCATGGCGGAAGCCTCCAGAGGAGGATTAAAGGCGTTTGAATTGAGCCCTGTCTTCGCTCCGAACGGATGGATGTTCCCGGACGACGCGCTGATCGAAATCCTGGCGGACGACAAGTGGGACGGCACCAAGCATTCATCGTTGGATCCATCGAAGGAATGGGTTCTTCTTCAGAAGATACAGAAGCTGGGGAAACGTCTGTACACCGGTAATGATTATGACTTCGCCTCCATGATTTTTAACGGGAGCGATGCTTTGCTCGGTATTGCCACATTCATACCGGACAAATTCCGTGAACTGGCAAATGCCCTCAGGGATGGCGATAACAACGCCTACTTCAAGCTGGCCACCTCGATGGAGTTCCTGGGACGTGTCGCCTTCCAATTCCCGGTCCCGGCCTACAAGCACGGTGCTGCCATGGTTAAGAAAATGCGTGGTTGGTATCCGAACGATGACTTGCTGCCCGAGAATCCGTTTACGAGGAATGAGACCCATAGAAATGAATTAAGGGACGCCCTGCATTATCTGGGCATCGAAACAATGTCGGAAGATGTCGACAGCCGGGATTCGGACGTGGCAATGTAACGTCTCTAAGAAACAGATACGAGATTTCAAGGCGGTTTCCGACTGGTGGGTACGGGAAACCGCCTTTTTTATTCGGGCTTGTCTGTAAACACACTCTGAATCCATGAGGAGAGCATGTTCAGGACTGGCGTTGGTAAGATCTCGGAACCGTTGGTTTGGCACCTATGGCGGCAGCACCTACCGAAATGCAGGCCCCTGCGACTGACGGACGGCAGGCAACTTCGGGTGCTGGCCGCCGGCAGATTCAACAGGGACAGCGGACCGGACTTTCTGGACGCGCGGCTCACATTCGGTCCGGGACAACCGGTGAAAGGGGATGTGGAGATGCACCTGCATCCGACCGACTGGCTGCGTCACGGCCATACGGCAGACCCAAGGTACAATGCCGTTGCACTCCACGTGGTCATGTGGAATGAGGAGGGGCTCACGGTCGTCAAGCAGAACGGGCAATATGTGCCCACACTGGTTCTTTCCGACAATCTGACAGAAGACTTCGAACGGTTGCAAAAGCAATATGAGAGTCGAAAGGAATGGGATAGTCTACCGCAAGAATTTCCCTGTGCCCGGATGATTCGCCATAGGCCCGATGCACACACTATCGATATCCTGGAGAAAGCTGGATGGGACCGTTTCCTGGCCAAGGTCAGATTCCTCGACACTCGAATGCAGCGTGTTTCCCCTGAGCAAACACTGTATGAAGGTCTGATGCGGGCGGGTGGATATTCAAAGAATAAGGAATCCTTTCTGGAATTGTCGCAAAGGCTTCCGCTTGCAACAATTCGGGAGTACGCGAAACCGTTACCGGAACGAGAGCGGGTAATCTCAATACAGGCTTTATTGTTCGGTACCGCCGGACTCCTCCCTTCCCAAAGCGAACGCCATGAACCTGTAAGCGATGACCCTTACGTTTTAGAACTGGAATCCCGGTGGGCATCTTTCAGTTCCGGGCACCGGGTCCGTCCTATGTCACAGACCTCATGGCAGTTTTTCCGATTGCGCCCTTTCAACTTCCCAACGATCCGGCTGGCGGGCATGAGTTATCTCATAAGGTCAGCCATCGAATCCAGGTGTGGAAACCGCTTGCTGCATACCGTATCCACTATCTCCTCTTTCACGGATGGGGAGGGATTAAAACAGCTAAAGAAAGACTTGGATGGGATGTTAGAGCAGGATGAGAGTGATTATTGGACGACTCATGTGGTACTGGGCGGAAAGGAAGCAAACGGCAGATGCGCATTGATCGGCCTGGGGCGACGGCAGGAAATGATGGTTAACGTGATTCTGCCGTTTTTGTATGCATGTGCTCTGAAGGCAGGTCAAGTCGGGGATCAGGAAACGATTTACGGAGTGTATTGCAAACATCCGAAAACGCCGGAACATAGCACTATAACATCTATGGTCGAAAATCTCTTCGGAAGGCTCGACAAACGGACCCGATTGATCGATTCCGCCCGGCTACAGCAGGGGCTGCTTCACATAAATCAACAGACCTGCTACGAAAAAAATTGCGAGCAGTGCCTGTTGATCACTCCATCAGGTGTGAATGACCCACCCTAACGGGACCACGTCAGCTCGATGTTCAGCCAGGCATGAACTTTCCTGAAACGGGCGCTCCGGACAGTGCCCAGATTGCGCGCACATACCCTTTGCGTGAATTATAGGCCGTGAAACCCAGATGGTCATGTGTGTGACCTCCATTTCACGAATCCGAAATCATGCGCCTGAGAAAGTTATTAACCTGAATTAATTGGCGCCAATTGCGTTACTTACCCAGAATGGTCATCAGGAATGGTCTCAACCTCTACGCTCCGGGCGGCTCGTTATAAACATGCGTCAGTTCATACCCTATGCCTTCCGCGGGTGCAGCAGAGCCAGACAGCGAACCGTCGCTAAAAGATATCCCGATAAAGAAGTACCAGAATCCTGGGTTTGGTCCCGAAATCATGCAGGTTTTGCGCAACCTGGACGGTTGCGTATACGATATTGCTGGAGATAGACAACCCAACACCCGCGTTACTGCGTAGATCGGAGTAGCTTTCGGGAACCTTGAGCGGCACGATCGGGTTCACCCTGGTCCGCAATGTCGGTAGGCCGAGTACATTCCGACCGGATGCCGCTGAAAAGAATGCCGTCCCTGTATCGAAAAATGTAACAAGACGTATATCCCAACTAACATAAGAATCTTTACGCAAGGTCTTAAGCGGTAGTTGGTATTCTGCATTTATTACGAGTAACCTGTCACCGGCATATTCAAATTTCCCGAATCCTCGGAGACCACTGTAAGTGCCGAGTACATAAGATCGCTGGAGGGGCAGCGGTGCACTTGACCCGGCGAATTTTAGACGGAAATTTAGTTGGTGTCCATGCCACTCGCTGTAGCGCTGGAGCATGATATCGTATCGTGTGAACTGAAAATCACTGCCCAACGCCTCCGCCGCACGTTCCACCTCTGCCTCCATGTACCAACCGTTATCCGAAATCTGCCGCGTATCCAGGCGCACGTTACCCGCTATACTGTGTATATCCCCTTCATCGATATCGGGATTGACTCGAAAACCACGGTTATGACCGAACAGGGCGAACGGATTGTGGGTACCCAGATTCCGATAGGCATCATGTTGATACGATACCCCGATCGTGATTTTTTCATGCAGCTGCCGTCGCACGCTTGCAGTGAAACCACGGCGCAGGTGATAGTTATACAGATCGTTCGCGGTCAAAAACGCAAATAGCGAATTCTGCCCAATGGGGATGTTCCAATTGTCGTTCGTGCGGGTAATCTTGTAACCGTCCAGTTTAAAAGAGAGGGCTTTTTTTCCGATCAACGGCAATTTTATACTGGCCTGATAGTCCAGGTACCCGTGGTTATTCGTGACCGTCGGTACCCACAGAGTGCCGGTGATATCCGGATACCGTTCCTGCTTGTCGGATACAACGCCAAGGGTCAAACCGAAATCATGCCCCCGGACCCTGTTGAAACGCCAACTGCCGGCCACATTCAACTTCACAGGTTCAGGTACTTCCGGGCGCAACACCCAGCCTCCGCTGTGCCTGGTCACAACATAGCGATCGCTGGTCTCCAGGCGCCGCCCCTTCACTGATGCGTGTTGTGAAGCATAAATGTGCCCGTTCACCACGGTCACATCACCAGAAATCTCAGATTCACGTTGTAATGAGGCACTCCCGTCAATCACGAGCAGCTCGCCTTCGATACGTCCGCTAATAAAGGCATTGCCGCCCACCACCGCTAAGTGCCCGTCGATGGTTTCGCCCTTTTCTAATGTGAATGTACGCTCCTCGACACGCATTCCGGGGCGATTGAGCATGGATTCGAGGGTATCGGTGGATATCGATAAATCGCTCCGCCCCGTGTTCACGACCATCTGGGCGAAACTGAGGTCGACATAGAAAACGAACAACAGGAGGGTGAGCATGCATCCGTAATAATGTATTGATTTCATAAACCCTGATCCGGTCTACCCGCACATCGATTTCTGACGTTCTAATTTTAGGTTCACAAGAGTATGATTGTCAAGGCCTTTTATCAATTGGAATACGTTGGAATCCGGGGATGAAAATTGACAGCCGTTTACATGAATCGGAGATCAGG
>CAYYIS010000073.1:0-17793 GCA_964470965.1 uncultured Gemmatimonadota bacterium
GGCCAGCTGCCAGGATGCGAATTCCGATGCACCCAGATAACGGACTTTGCCCATGCGAACCAGGTCGTCGAGTGCCCGGAGCGTCTCGTACATCGGTGTTTCCTCGTCCCAGCGGTGTATATAATACAGGTCGATGTAATCGGTCTTCAAACGACGCAAGCTGTCCTCCACCGCATTCATCATGTGGTAACGGGAACCGCCCCGGTCGTTGGGGCCATCGCCCATCTTCATACAGAATTTCGTGGCCAGGACGAACCGGTCCCACCGTCCTCTGAGCGCGCATTGCCCAGCGTCTCTTCAGACCGACCCTTCGCGTAAATATTCGCTGTATCTATGAAATTGATCCCGAGATCTTCTGCCGCATCCACCATGCCATTGACGTCTTCCTGAGAAACTGAATCCGAACCGAACTGGTTGGTCCCGAGCCCGATAGCGGATACCAGGACTCCTGCCTTGCCAAGTGTGCGATATCGCATCGTGTGTCCTTTCTATTCTGACGACTGACCACTTCCCATTCGTTCACGGAGTCAGGGTCATCCGGGTGGTTACAGGAAATGAGCCGGGCTGGCAGGCCTGGCAGATAGACAGGTCCCCGCAGGCGGTGACGAGCATATAGGCTTCTTCGAACGCCAGCCGCTTGCGCCGCATGACCATGTCCACCATTTCTTCCGTAGCGATCCGCATGGCTACTTCGGGATCAGGGTCATCCCCGGTGGATACCCAGTTGCCGTCGGCTGAGAGAATCCAGGGACGGGTAATAGGTGTGTCTTTGATCAGGCGCACCCTGATGGTCACTTCTGCGCAGATTTCGAATCCCACCATGGAGACCTCTCCGTCGCCCATGGAAGCATGCACGTCACCTAAGGCGAGTAGCGCACCGCGTACGTTGACCGGCAGGTGTATCTCCGCACCGACTTTGACCTCGTTATTGTCCATGTTCCCCCCGTGGGAACCGGGGTGACTGGTCGGTATCGCTTCACCGGCCGGTGCCGTACCGATGGTTCCGACCATCGGGCGTATGGGGAAATTCACTCGGTTATTGAATTGGGCAATGCCCTCCGAAATCGGGATGATTTTCGTGGCGAACTGCCCAGCCCGGTGGGCAAGCAGGCCCACATTCTGTTTTACTGCAAGAAACCCCTGGTCGGCCAGTGTTATATCCAGGATATGTACCTGAAGGCTATCGCCGGGTTCTGCGCCTTTTACAAAAATCGGACCTGTAATCGGATTGGCGCCTTCAGGATGCGGATGATCGAGCAGGTCGGTGTCTGCCTGTATCGTACCGGTGCGGGCGTCGTAGGTTTCCAGGCAGACGTGGTCTCCGCTATCGATGGACAGGACTGGAGAATCTGTTTTATCGTGGGCGTACCGGATGTGTCTACGGGAGATTAGGTGCATGGCAAAACCTTCTGGATTGATTCATCCGCTCCGTCAGAATTTATAGATCGGCTTCCATCCAAGTCTTTTGCAGTGATTTTGCTGTTACGCGAACGGCGTCCCAGTCTTCCATTTCGTTGACGCGTGTGTTGAACGGTTCTACGGTGACCGGGCCGTCGTAGCCTATGGTATTCAGGGCTTTGAGGAAGGCGGCGGTATCGAGAACGCCTGTTTCACCGGGCAGGCAGCGAACGTTGTCGACTTGTTCATCCACGGGTACCCCGGCCGGGGCGTCATTGACATGGACGGCTACCACCTGTCGACCGCTCAGGCGCCTTACATTTTCAATGGTGCCTTGAGAGGTATACAGGTGCCAGTGATCCAACAGGAGGCCCACGTTAGGGCCGAGGTCAGCGCCTAGTTTCAGGGCTTCGTCCATCGTATGCAAAAAATCATGTTTCTTGTTGCGCAGCGTCTTGGGCCCGATAAACTCGAGGCCGAGTGAGCAGCCGTAATCATGTAATACTTCCGATACGGGTTTGAGGCGCTCCACATGGAGACTGTAGTTGTCTTCATAAGCCAGTTCATCGCTGAACGGCAATACCACGGCAGTGGTTCGGAGTGCATCTATCTCCTGTGCCAGGGCGGCATATTGACGGAGCCAGCCCAGGTCCTCCCGCCATTTCTGTTCCTCACCGTACCAGGAGACCGGCAAACCCCAACTGCCCGGCCTGCATCCGTTGCGTAAAAACAGCTCATTGATCTCACTGACAGAGGCTACTTTGACCATGTCGAATACTTCCAAAATGCTGAAATCAACCCCGCCGAACCCGTGTGTCTGTGCTATCTCCAGCGTCTCTGAAAGCGATGCCCGGATGCCAATGGCGCCGGTGTTCAAATTACGAAACATTGTGTGGTCTCCTGTGACATGAAATGTAAGCCTTTAATCCCTTTCAAGCTCCTCCCGGGTCTCCAGGTTTGCTTCGATTTCTTCCGGAGTGAACCAGGCGCGCTTGAGACGCCGTTCGGTCCAGAGCGGCGCCTGGTCCGCGTAATGTGGAGAGTCGGAGCGTTCGCTGTTCCCATAGGGGACAAGGCTCCAAGCGGCGGCCGTTTGGCCCAGCGAGACCACCATGGTGAACGCCGAACCATAATCTGCAACCATGATACCGTCTTCGTTAAAGCGCCCGCGCACCGGCCTGATGGATTCTGTTTCGGCTGAGGAGCCGCCGGTGGGGTAGGTGTTTTGTCCCCGTTTCAGGACATGGATCTGCCCCCAGGCGATATCGATCCGTCCGTATCGGTCGATCATGTAGGTGATCGTTCGCTGTAACGCGCGCAGCATGAGTTGGGCATTCTCCGTACCATCGTCCAATTCATCAAATTTAATCTTCCAGTGTGCGAAGACGGACATGCCGAAACTGCTCACATCGCCCACGTTGTTCCAATCGGAAAGAATGGCAACGGCTCCTGCCATATGCCCGTCCGGATCTTCGAGATCGCTGCCGTACTGTTTGTAACTGTCCAGCAGCAAAGGCTTGAGGTGTCCCGCCGTGGTATTGTACTCGTCCACCACCATGTCGAGCGCGTGGTCTACCGCAACGTTTTCATTATTCAAAAGCCATTCATACATGCGCTGCGCTCGCCCATTATATTCCTCGAACACGGCGTAGGCAGGGAAATCCGATCGCCGAATGACATCTCCCGGTGACACGTACCAAGGGGCGTTGTTGCAGTTTTGCAGGAACCCCCCAGGCGGATTTTCAATTTGGGGCAGGTCGCCGAAGGGCAGATTCATCTGCCACTCGGTCCGGTCCGTCCATCCGGCAACCGGCTTTCGCCAGTCGTACTCTTCCGACCGGACCGGGCAACGCTCGTTGTAAACGTAAAACAGATCCCCGCGGTTGTCTCCGTACAAGATGTTGAACATCGGAATATCAAGTGATGCGAGCGATTGTTTAAATGCCTGAAGGCTGTCTGCCCTGGCCAGGCCCAGGAGCGGCGTTATAGGGTCTATAATTTCGTAGGCACTCATACGAATGGTATACGCGGTTTCTCCATACCTTGCGATGATCGGACCGTGATGGGTCCGGTCCAGCATTCGCCGTTCCTCGCGGATCCCATCGGTTGTTTTGATGCGAATCCTGGTTTCCCAGGTGTCTATTTTACGCCAGTGATCCTGGTACCTGTATCTCAGAGGATTGTCCGGATCGGTCCGTTCGATGTACATATCGCTCGTATCACACCGGTTAATGGTAATGGACCAGGCATGCCGGCTGGTGTGCCCCAGTATGATCGTTGGCAACCCGAAGGGAGCAGCGCCGTAAACGTTGAATCCGTCGTCACCGGTCAGATGCGCTTCGTACATCCGAAAAATCGGCACCCAGGGCACGTGGGGATCCATGGCGCAAATGGTCTCATTGCTCACTGTCCTGCTGGGGGCGATCGCCCACTGGTTTGACATGCCGCCGTTTTGGAGAAGGCCCAGCTCTGGCATGGTCCACTCGTTGAGACGGATGTGGAGCAGCCGGTACAGCGCAATCACCTGAACCGAGGTGACCGAATCGCTCTCCCGCGGGACATTCTCAGGGTGGTCGGTCATATATCGATTTACGCCGTTAACAAACGCATCGAGGTAGGCTCGTGTCTCGCTGTTGAGCTTGGGGTAGGCAGCTTCCGCTTTCTCGGTGGTGCGCCAAAGCCGTGTGCGTACATCGGTCTCCAGGGCAGCTTCTCCGTCGATCTCCGCGAGACGCCCCGAGGCCTCCATGTAATTTCGGAGCATCAAGTCCAGGTGATCCTGAGCCTGCGCATAACCGAATCCGAACGCAGCATCCGCTTCGGTGGGGCCTGAAATGTGGGGGACACCATGGGTGTCGCGAGCGATGGTGACCATAGGAAACAGGTGAGATAAAATGTGGAGTGACTCAACTCGTACCGGTATTTGGAAGGACAAGATATATTGAAAGAGTTAAACAGGCAATAGTTTCATATGCTGTATTACGATGACTTTGGGATGGCAAACCTAAAGCGTGTCCAGGCAGATTACCCACAAAAAATACGAATGGACAACCGATCCTCATGCCGTGACGGAATGCGCCTCGGTAACAGCCGGACGTTACCGAGGAATCCGGTAAAGATTGCGCTACCGATCAGGGGAGAAGAGAATAAAAACTTCATCAGGAAGGTCGCGCCGGTTCATAGGTTGTGTGAAGAGAGGTCACGCGAAAATGACTCAGTTACGGTTAAATCGCCGGTGGGTGAGTGGTAGAGACAGGTAATGGCTGTCTATCGGCCTTTCGATGTATCCAAACACAACCGGCAGGGGCCCGGCCGTGGGGACACCTAAATATCGGTAGACGTCAGTGGGTGATTTCGTTAATTTGAAAACCGGGCCCACCTGGGGCCATTCCTTTTATTGCGACAGTTTTTTCAACGACTTGAACCGGAGGGGGAAGCTCACTGATGTACTGGTTTACAAACACTCTTGGCGCCTGCCTTATCGGAGTCATATTTCTTAACGGCTGTTACAGGGCTTCAGTACAGAGACCGACCGGCGTTTCCGTCATATGGAAAATCCGGACAGCCTATAAGCTTGATGGGTTCTTTAATAGGCCTGATACCACGTATATAGATGACCTGGTCGCACGCCTCGAATCGGAAGAAGGCGGCGGAACTCCGGTTAGCAGAAATGAATTTTTGGCGTTGTTGGATCGGCCCGAAAGCCAGGAAATATATAGGGATCAGCTCGTCAAAATCGCGACACCAAGGAGTGTGCAGATCCAGAATCAGGAGCACCGTGATTTCCTGAATGTGTTTATGATGGAGAAACGACTGAAGGCTGGGGTCGCATTTCTTCATGACCGGGGACCGATGCTGGCGGAGGCAGAGACGCGATATGGTGTCCACCGGCGGGATATCGTCTCCATACTGATGTGGGAGTCGGGCCTAGGGGAGTTCACCGGCGAGCTGAGGGTTTTCAGTGTGCTGATGGGCCAACTGCTCTTCCTGGATTCCGCACAGAAATACGCTGTAGCACAGATGGTCGAGCGCGGAGAGGCGTCTCCCCTGGATGGTACGGAAGTCGTGGCGCTTCAGAAAAAGCGGTTTAATCGGATCAAGAAACGATGCGTCGGCAATTTGGTCGCGTTGCTGCGACAATCGAAGGCCGCAAATGCGGATCCGCTTGAACAATTGGGTTCCTGGGGCGGCGCCATCGGATATCCGCAGTTTATGCCCTTCAGTATGGGTTATGCGGTAGACGGGGATCAGGACGGTACGGTCGATCTGCACACCTGGCCGGACGCCATAATGAGCGTCGGAAACTACCTCAAGTTACGCGGCAAATACGGTCCGGAAGAGGGGGAACGCCTGGGTGCCATTCACAGCTATAATCCTATTGAATCATACGTGAATGGTGTGATCACCTACGCGGATACGATCTGGGACCGGTACCTGCGTGGAGAATAACCGTTCTCGTTACCACCCTAACCTATCCGACACAACTTTTCCGTTGTTGACTACCATGAGCAGATCGTGATACGCCCCGATATCCTCATGGGGATTGCAGCCCATGAGGATCAGATCTTCGTCGTAACCGGAGGCAATTCTGCCGGCATGTCCTTCGATCCGGAGTAGTTCTGCAGCCTGTTTAGTCGCTGCCTGAATCGCCTCGAAAGGCGTCAAACCGGTATTCCCTTCTAATTCCAACGACAGAAATTAGCTTGCTGTTGGGACGATATACGGTGTCCGTGGCGGCGATGATGTTTACGCCGGGTTCATGTACATTCTTCATGGTGCGCCTGATCTGCGGGTACATCTGCCTCCCCCGTACCATCAGCACCGGGTTTTCGCATTCACTGTGATCTAATCCACACCGTATGTCACCATGATAGTGCCCATACGCGTTCAATCAGTTCAAGTCCCCTTGTTTTAACGATATCGCTGGCATCTGTTAGAATGAGTATTCATAGATTACTATGAGAGGCGGAATCAAACTCAAATGCCGGTCAGGCAGGTGCAGCGTACTTTCTGGCAAGAATGTTGAAATGGCCGAGCGGCCTGTGATACCAACCCTGGATCGTCTACACGGGGAAGCCGGTGTCCAGGAGTTTGATTTGGGGAAACGCCGCATATGCCACACGCAACTGTCCGTTATCGGGATTGCACCTATCGAGGTCAGACAGGTGTCACGGCTCCACCTTGTTTTTACCCTCATACTCTTCTGTCAGAGAACCCAGGGCCCTCATGGCGGGCGAAAAAACCGCCATGGAAATCACAACGATGATCGTTCCCACGCCGCCGCTTACCACCGAAAAAACCGGGCCGAACCAGTGCGCCACCACGCCGGATTCCAGGCCGCCCAGCTCGTTGGACGCGCCAATAAAAACGCTGCTTACGGCAGACACGCGCCCGCGCATCCTGTCGGGCGTGAGCATCTGTAGGAGGGTGTGGCGGATAATCATAGAGATGTTGTCGAGGGCGCCCGTTAGGAATAGCATGAATAAGGAGAGCCAGAACGAAGTGGAAAGCCCGAAGCCTATGGTGGCCACGCCAAACCCGGCTACGGCCCACAGCAGAATGTGTCCCGCACGCCGCATGGGGGGCAGGTGAGTCATCAACAGGGCCATGAAGAACGAACCGGCGGCTGGCGCTGTGTTGAGCCAGCCGAAGCCGGTAGGGCCGACTTTTAGGATGTCCTCCGCGAAGATCGGCAGAAGGTAAACAGCACCGCCCAAAAGTACCGCAAACAGGTCCAGAGAGATGATCGTCAGGAGAACCCGCTTCTGCCAGAGGAATTCGATCCCAGCCAGAACGGTACGAAATGAGGCGGGTTCCGAAGGTTTCTCAGTGTCCACGCTGAAATCGATCTGAAGCAGCCAGAGTATAAACACAAGTGATCCACAGGCACAGGCAACATAGGCGGCGGGCACGCTCCAGAGCAGCATGAATCCGCCAATTGCCGGACCGGTCACGGAAGCGATCTGCATCAAGCTCATGTTCCAGGTGATGGCGTTGGGAAAAACGGCACGTGGGATGATGCGGGGCAATAGAGCAGAACGGGCGGGGCGACCGAATATCACGAATGAAGCGTCAAGAAAGAGAAGGCCGTACATCACCGGAGTCGGTCCTTGAAGGTAGGAAAGGGCGGCCAGGCCGAACGAAGTAAGCGTCATGCCGACCAGACTGATGGCCGCTATGTTTCTCCGGTTGAATCGGTCGGCGATGTAGCCGGACGGAAGCGCCAGCACCATGGTCGGCACCGCCTGCATCAGTCCGACCAGACCGAGCGAAAGCGCCTCGCCGGTACGCTGGTACATCTCCCACCCAATGGCAACGCTTTGGATCCGCGTACCCAGGGCTGCGATGAACCAGCCGATAACATATTTACGGTAGGCCGGAACCCGAAAGGCCGCATAGGGATCGTGTTTTTTTTCCTTGGCTGGCTGCACCTGACTCCATTCGAAGGGTTGTTACAATATCACGTTTCAGGATTAGTTGACGAGAATATAAAACGGTATCGTAAGGCTATGTAGCATTTCTTCACTTGTAAACAGTTTCATACTGTTTTATTATTCATGGGTGCATGGCCAGTAAAGATTTTAAACCCTTCAGACCTGGGGGACATGCTCACACATCATTTTTTCGGCTGACTGGCTTGAATCGCCGATTCCAGTAACTGACCCGGACGATTCCGGATCGAAAGCTACCTCTCTGAATGAACTGGCAGTCGATGAAGCCTTACTACAATGTTTGTCATATAGCCTAACAGTTGAAAAGAACCGACTGTTGGTATATGCATGAAGCCGGTTTTCCTATGGAAAATCCCCCATGAGATGTTGATCATTCGGGAGTTTGCGGTCGATATGGTGGGGCCTTTGAAATTCCAATTGACGGGCAAGAATTCGTCATGGTCCATGCGGTGGAATCATCCGGCAGTACGTTTCTGTCGGGACTGATTCAGCATTGAATCGAACATTTCAGGGGAACCCGACTGTAACAGTTATACTTAAACTAAATGGTTTCCGGCCTCTGCCGGGAAGACGGGCGTTAGGAAATGCCGGAGGTAATAATATGCAGTCTGTTATAGGTAGAACGCTCCTCCACTTCCTCTTCACCATCATACTCCTCTCGATCACCAACACCACTTTTGGCAGGGACAGCACTGACGCAGGGCGCCCCATCACCATCGACGATTTTTTTGGGATAAAGAACATAGGCGATCCTCAAGTCAGCCCGGATGACGAATGGTTGGCGTATACAGTTGCTGAGACGGATCTGGAGAACGACAAGCGGGAGACACGCATATGGATGAAGTCGCTAGCCGGAGGCGAGGCTATTCCCATGACCGCGAAAGGTTATTCGGCGAGCCGCCCCCGATGGAGTCCGGACGGAAAATACCTTTCCTTTAATGCAGCGAAAAACGACGGTAAATCACAAGTCTGGACACTTAACCGCATGGGCGGAGAATCGCAGCAGCTGACAAATGTCGAACAGGGCATAAGCGGTTACGAATGGTCGCCTGACGGGTCGCGAATTCTGCTTTCCATAAAGGATGATGCGGACGTCGACAAAGACGAAAATGAAAAGGAAAAACCGGAACCCTGGGTGATCAACCGGCTGCAGTTCAAACGGGATAATACAGGTTACCTTGATACGCTAAGGACACACCTGTATGTATACAATGTGGCGGACAGCAGTTTGACCCAGATTACCTCAGGCCCCTATGATGATTCCCAGGCGGTGTGGAGTCCAGATGGCGCCCTGATCGCGTTCGTTTCCAATCGGACGCCGGAGCCGGACGGCAGTAGCAATTCGGACATCTGGATCGTCGATCCGGAAAATACGGACAAAGGTGAGACGCTGATTCAGGTGACGACCAACCCCGGCAGCGATTCTTCACCTGCCTGGAGTCCAGACGGTGCCTGGCTCACCTACACCACAGTCATTCAGCCGGATTTAATTTGGTATGCAACGCGTCACCTGGCGGTCATTTCAGTTGAGGGTGGTGAGCCGCACGTTCTAACTGAGTCCCTGGATCGTCGGGTGTCATCGCCTCGGTTTTCGCCGGACGGGCGGCACATAACTTTTTTGCTGGAAGACAGCGCCGAACGTCATCTGGCGCGGATCGATGTCGACGGCAGGAATCTCACGCGTATCATTCCAGGTCAGAGAAGCGTGCGTACGTATATGACGCATAGGAACGGTCGAATCGCCACTGTCATCAGCACTCCGCGTATTCCCGGTGAGATCTACCTGCACGATCAGGCCGGCCTCCGCAAGCTCACCGCTGTAAACGAAAGCCTGTTTTCCGACATACGTCTCGGTGAGGTGGAGAACGTTACCTTCAACAGCAAGGACGGGACGGAAATAGAGGGATTCATCATCAAACCGCCGGGTTTTGATCCCCGGTTCAAGTATCCCACCTTATTAAGGATACACGGCGGACCGGTAGCCCAGTATGACTTCGCATTCAAATACGAAGCCCAGTTATTCGCAGCCAACGGCTACGTGGTCGTGATGACCAATCCCAGAGGGTCTGCCGGCTATGGCCAAAAATTCTCCATGGGCATTTATCAGAACTGGGGCGAAAAAGATTTTGAGGACGTGGTCGCAGGTGTGGACTATGCCATCGCGCAGGGCTATTCGGATCCCGAACGGCTCGGTGTTGGCGGATGGTCCTACGGTGGAATCCTTACCAACTACGTCATCACGAAGACCGATCGCTTCAAAGGAGCAATCACCGGCGCCAGCGAGGTGCTGTACCGATCTAATTACGGGCACGATCATTATCAGTTGCAGTGGGAAAAAGAGCTTGGTCTGCCGTGGCGAAACAGCGAGGCGTGGGAGCGAATTTCCCCGTTCAACTACGTGGAGAACATCGTCACGCCGACACTCATCATGGGCGGTGAAAAAGACTGGAACGTGCCTATCCTGAACTCGGAGCAGCTTTATCAGGCTTTACGCCGTCTGGGACGCACGACCCAACTGGTCGTCTATCCGGGCGAACACCACGGTATCCGGAAACCCACGTTCCAAAAAGACAGGTATGAGCGGTACCTGGAGTGGTATGGGAAGTATGTGAAAGCTGCGGTGCCCGCAAGTTCGGCCCAATGAAGCGGAATGTGGCGAGGTGTTATCCCGATCGAATCCCTCAAGATATGATTAAAAGATGACAATTCCCGGTATTGTTGTTTACTTCAAAGCTGTATTTTCATTGTTTATGATACATCCACAGGTAGCCATCCTGTGCATCACCGTTCAGGATTTTGATACCTACAAAAAGGATGTAGACGCCACGTTTCAAGCAAACCGCGGTAAGAGGACCTACGCCCGTGAATGTGAAATTACCGGGAGACGACAAAGCCGTCGTTACGGGTTCGATTCAGAGCGACGCAGTGACCAATAAAACGCGAATCAACAGAATGTGGCGATCGTATCATGGGCGCCTTCCCTTAATGAGATTGCCACCGTTTTCCTGTTCATGATTCCAGAGTAGTCCGGAGGAGACCATGTCCTTTTATGTTGCGGCTTATGATACGGAAGCGGTGTATCCCTGGTGGGAAAAGCAGCGACGAGGGGAAAACGGGTTCGCCTATGCGCCCGATCGCGTGGATGAATTCCTGGCCGGTGTCCGGGCCGTAGCCGAGGCGCACCTTGAACGGGAGATACCGGCTTCCTTCTTCCTGGTCGCCAAGATGCTCGAACTGGTCGGTCCAGAATTACGATCCGTCCTCGATTACCCGCTGTTCGATATCCAGAGCCATACATTCACACATCCCGGCCTGATCGGTCTCGACGGGGACGCGCCCCGGTTAAAGTATGAGTTGATGGATTCCCGGAAACTGATTGAAGATACGTTCGGCCGCCCGGTAAACGGCCTGACGGCCCCCGGCGGCTATCCAAGCGGGTTCTCGGGGCATCCACGTGTCTTGGAGGCGGTTTGGGAGGCCGGATATCGTTACACCCGCAGCTTAGGCACCGGTCCCGACGGCACCATGCCTGCCCCGCTGAATCTACCGTTCTGGTATACTCAGGACGGTTTTCCGAATCTGCTCGAGACACCGTCTCACGCCTGGCATGACAACATCCTCACCGGCCAGCCCGGCAGTGTGCATTGGCCGCCGATTTTGCCCTGGCCATATCCTGCCGTGATGCCAGATGACGCAAAAGGAGTGTACGAAGCATACGCCCCGGGCATAGACTATTGCACAGATCGAAACCTTACATATTATATGCCAATTTTCCATCCTTGGTCTATCTATCGGATCGATGAACAGGCCGGTCAGATCGCCCTCCTGCTCGCACATGCCCGTAAGAGAATGAAAATGATATCCTGTGCTGAACTCTATCAGTATTTCATCGATGATCGGGCACGGGCACCGGACGAGATGATTTTGGGTTATTTGACGTAATTAAGGCGGTTATGAAGATAGGATTGTGGGCACGGGCTATTCCTTGATGTTTGGTGGTCAGTACAGGGTGGTCAGTACAGAAGGTGCTGTGAAAAATGTGAGTATCATTTCGAATTCCGAATTTTTTGGCCAAGCGGTGTTCGCCGTCTTTTTAAACAAGCTCTGAAAGCCGTTGCGGGATGGAGGAATGGTTGCCGCCCATATTAACCGGGCGGCGTGCGATTGGTTTCCGTTTTATTCTTAACAGTGAAAGGACAAACACATCAATGTCAAATTTCCAGGGCATTTTTCCTGCTATCGTTTCACCGGTGACATCGGATGGAAGGCTGAACGAGGCGGCTTTCCGTGCTGTCATCGAATTCAACATACAGGCCGGGGTTCAGGGCTTCTGGGTAGCGGGCGGGACGGGCGAAAGTATTCTGCTGGGCGATGAGGTAAATCAGCGTATCGCGGAGGTGGTCGAGGATCAGTCAGGAGGCCGTGTCAAAAACATCATGCACGTGGGGGCCCCAACCACGGCGCGGTCCCTGGCCCTGGCGGAACATGCCGCGAAGGTCGGTGTGGCGGCTATCTGCTGCGTACCGCCCTTTTTTTACCCGCGAACCGACGAGGAGATCATCGGGTTTTATCGCACGGTAGCCGCGGCTGCCGACCTGCCGCTGTTCGTATACAACCTTCCCTCGGCCACGGGCGTAGAAATCACCCCCGCTTTGATGCGGAAGATCCGGGACGAAGTGCCTCAACTGGCTGGTCTCAAGCATTCGGCACAGACCTTCGTTAACGTACAGGCCTTCGCGAAATTGGGTCTTTCCTGTTTGATTGGAAACAAGGCGTTGATGCTGCCGGCCATGACCATCGGTGCCACGGGTTGCGTAGACGGACCGCCGGTCATCGTGCCAGAGCGCTGGGTGGAAATTTGGCAGGCCTACAAATCCGGTGACCTTGCCGCTGCCGAAGCGGCCCAGATTCGCGCCTGCCAGACATGGGATAAAATCAATTCCTGCGGCGGTCAGTTTCATGCAATCGCCAAGGCCGCCCTGAGCGAACGCCTTGGTATAGATTGCGGCGCGCCAATCCCACCGGGGTTGCCGATTACGTCAGAGCAGCGTGCGACTTTGAGGCGGTGCCTGGACGAACTGGGACTGATCCGCTGATTTGTTTCATCAACCATATCCCTGTAAGACTTGATGATACGGAGGCGACTTCACAGGTGGTATCGGCATTGCTCGGGTCGGCTGAACTTGTTCCGTTGAAGAAACTGAACCGACTAATCAATAACACAGGAATTACAATGATAAAGATAGGAAGCGGAGAAAACACCTACAAATGGGTAGACCAGTGGGCATCGTACCCCGATACGGAGAGGGTCCGGGCAGGTTGGGTACACCCGGGGATGATCATCAGTGGTGCGGGGGAGTTGTATACGACCAATACGTGCGAACCCGCGGTGCTGGTTTATGATCTTGCCGGCACCCTGCTGCGTTCCTGGGATGCCGGCGGCGCCGAGGTCCATGATTTAACGCTGGTGGAGGAAGACGGCCTTGAATACCTGTGGATTACGGACAACGGATCCAAACGCCAGCCGGAGATCGGTTACGATTACCCACGGGAAAGTCCGGTGACGTCAGGCCGTGTGTTCAAGACGACGCTGGACGGCGAGGTGGTAATGCACCTGGGATTGCCGGATCTGCCGGATTATGAAGATAGTCGTTGCGCCGTTACCGAGACGGCGGTGAACGAAGAGCGCCACGGCGGCAACGGTGATATCTGGGTGGCCGACGGATATGGAGAGAGTTTGGTTCACCGGTACGATAAAACTGGCAACTATATTGGCACGCTCAACGGTGAGGAGGGGGGTGGCAGGTTTAACTGCCCCCATGGCATTTTTGTCGATACGAGAAAATCAGAGCCGGAAATCTACGTGGCGGACCGGGCGAACGGGCGGATACAAGTTTACGATCCCGCTGGCAGGTTCAAGCGGGCATTCGGCGACGAATTCCTGACGCTTCCAAGCACAATGGTGTCGCATGGGGATCAGCTGATTATCGGGCAGCTAAGCGCCAAACTCACCGTGGTGGATCTGGAAGACAACCTGGTCTGCCACCTGGGCGCCAACGACTCCGTATGCGACGTGGACGGCTGGCCCAACAACCGCGACACGGCCGGCAAGGTCATCCCCACAACCCTCCTGGAAGAGGGCAAATTCAACAGTCCCCATGGGCTAACCGTGGATGCCTCCGGCAACCTCTACATCGCCGAATGGCTCATTGGAGGGAGGGTGACGAAGCTGGAGAGATTGGATCAATGAAAAGACGAATCAATATACCTCAACATACGGCTCATACGTCATATCCGGATCTAATGGATAAATGGGTCTGGGAACATACCGGTGCCCCAGAGTAGGTATATTGGGGCTGGCGGCGCCGGGGACGTCGATAGTCATGTTTCGTTCTGCCCATTCGTCGTACCATTCGTACGGGGTATGGGGCAGTTTCTGTATGATGACGTCAAACGATTTCGGATCCTGTCCGAAGTCCGAGTACATCCATCTATCGCAGAGGGTGCCGCCCTCGGTCGCCATGAAGATCGTTATGTTGTCGGCATGGAGCACCGCGATCCGCACCTGGTCCCGCCTGCCGAGTATTTCCACGGTACCGGTAACATCTACAGGCGAAAACCGGGGGTCCTTAGTACCGCCCAGAGGCACGGTGATGGTCTGGCCCACACCGGCTGCTACAGCAGATTCCACGGCCGGCTCGTCTCTGATGGGGAACAATACCTTTCCCTTGTAATCGGTCTCCAGGAAGCCTTTAAGGATGGTGTTGCTGGTTCCGGGTGCCCCGGAACTGGTGGCGTCCGCAGCGTCCGATAAGATTACCGCCCCGTTGGCTTTCTTGGCGGTTTCGATAGCATCCTCAACGCTATAAAGTACGCATTGCATACGTTCCCGCATATCCCAGAAATTCTGTGCTATCCGCAGCGCCTCCTTTTCCGCCAGGTCCCTGTTGTCGTCGGTTATGACCAGGCACCGGGAGCCCTGCTCCGGACAATCCGTTGGCGGGTGGCCTAGCATGATGCCGCCGGCCAGCACATCGTCACGCTCTTCGAGCCGTTCCAGATGGCGAATGAATGTGCCGTGAACGCCGGTTGCGGTCTTGAGCTCGTCGCCACGCACCATGGTCGGAGTGTAGACACTGGCCATGACCGGTTTTGCACCGTCGAGAATACGTAGCAGGACGGTGGCGGCGCGTTCCCCAGTTTCGTACCAGTCGATATGCGGATACGTGTGCAGGATGGTGGCGGCGTCCATATTTTGGAGCATGCGGCGGGTTATGGTGCCGTGCATGTCGAATGATGGCACGATCGGAACCTCCGGTCCCATAATCCTGCGTACCTCCTGAAGCACATACCCCTCCGGATCCTTCTCGATTTCTGCGGCCATGGCACCATGCATATTGAGATACACCCCGTCTATCCCGTCCTTGTTGCGCTCGATAGCCTCCAGCAGTTCCGAAGTGACATGCTCAAAACAGGAATGGGTGATAGTGCCTCCCGCCCCCATGGTAGCACCGTAGGAGGGGACGACCTCTACGTCGGACCGTTGGGAAAAAATGTTCAGCGCACCACCCATTACGCCTTCCGTTTCATCGATGAGATCGTCACCGGCACGGACGCTGAAATCCTCGAATTCGGTATTGTTGGGATGAAAGTCGTTTGTTTCCTGAAAATAGGCTCCAACCAGTATTCTAAGCATGGTTTCCTCTCTGATTGTTGTCTTGTGCACGCTAATTTGATCCGCAGCCCCGGCCTTCCCCGGGATGTCGGAAGGGGTGGAGGCAGGCACAGCCTGTCTCATACGCAAGTGGTACACGGCCCCTTGGGTGCGGGATCCCTGGGGGATTCATTTTACTCCTCATTCCCCTTCTCGTCGGGGTGAGACCAGCGTCTCTCCGTCGTTTTCTATCAGTGGGCGATTGTACACGTATGGGGGTTCCAGGACCGCCTGCTGGACTTCGGTCAGCTCGGACACCCAGTCGGGCCGTGTGGTCCCGTACACTCCACCGGTGTAGTGGAGATATTTGGGCGTGTACCGGTAAAAAAGCGAACGCCGCTCCCCTATGCCTTTCCAGGGCAGCGTGCCGTGGGTGGTGGCTTCGTTGAAGATCACCAGGTCACCTGCTTTCATCGGCACATGATACACAGCCTCCTGATCCTCTTTATATGCCTGGATTGCCTCGGGGCACGGGAAATTAGCCTTATGGCTGCCCGGAACGACCATCAGACCGCCATCGCCCGGATCCACATCCGTCAACTGGTACTGGCAGTTGATCAAACCGCAGCGCATCTGCCCGTTCTGGTATTTATAGAATCGCGATCCGTTGAAGGTGACGTTGCCGGATCCGTGAAGCCGTAAACCCTCGGTACCGAGGGTAGAGGTGAAAATGAATGGGTCATGATCCATCTTCCAGCCACGCCCGAGCATGGTATTGAGATAGGGGATGATCTTCGGATGCGTCAACAGGTTCCGGAACGGCTGACACCAGGGCTGGTCCCACGTAAGCATGCCGTTGTAAAGTCCCCGCAGCTGGCTGCCGTCCAGGTTCCCTCCCGCTGCACTGGCGGTGTCTTCCTGCCGCTTGTCCTGGTTGGCATCAAGTGCTTCGTTCAATATCTTTATTTCATCATCGGAAAGCATCCCATGGATCACGAGAAATCCCTGCAGGTCAAACAGGTATTTTTCACGGTCACTCATAGTAATGTATGGCTGGTCACTCATTCGTTCTCCGTTTAAATTTTTCATCCTACGCCACTCAACGTTTCATACAACTTCGGGCATGCGATCCCTGCGGAATTCATTCTTTACTCTCACTCCCCTTCACGGCGCGGTGAAACCAGCGTTTTTCCATCATCTTCTATCAAAGGCCGATGGTAGATGTAGGGTGGCTCCAGGACCGCCTGCTGGGCTTCGGTCAGCTCGGACACCCAGTCGGGCAGGTTGGTTTCGTAGGCCCCCCCGGCATAGTGTATATACTTGGGCGTATAACGGTACAGCGCTGTACGCCTCTCCCCTCTGCCTTTCCACGGCAGGGTGCCGTGTGTCGTGGCTTCATTGAAGATCACCAAGTCACCGGCTGTCATCGGCACCTCATAGACCACCTCCCGGTCGGCTTCCCAGGTGAGGATCTGCTCGGGGCATTCGTAGTTGGATTTATGGCTGCCGGGTATGACGCACAGGCCGCCGTCGCCGGGATTGGCGTCAGAGAGGTAATACTGACACACGATCAGCCCGCTGCGCATAGTACCGTTCTGATAGGCGTAGAAGCGGGAACCGTTGAAAGAGACGTTGCCGGATCCGTGGAGTTTCAGTCCCTCGCACCCCTCCCTCGATGTAAGCACATCCACACCGTGGTCCATCTTCCATCCCCGTCCGAAGATAGTGTTGAGATAAGGGATAATTTTCGGATGCGCCAGCAGGTCCCGGAACGGCTGGCACCAGGGTTTTTCCCAGGTCAGCATACCAGCGTAATGCCGAAAAGGCGCGTATCTTCCCTCGAATGTGCTCCCGCGCCAGTCACCACTGTAAGCGTTCGGAGCACTGTATTCACCCCGTTTGTCTGAATTTGCTTCGAGTGCTTCGTTCAATGTCTTTACCTCTTGGTCTGTCAGGAAATCTCTGATGACCAGAAATCCCTGGAGATCGTAGAGGTATTTTTCCCGATCGCTCATAGTTAAATACGGTTCTTTTTCGCTCATAGGGAAAACCTCATTTGCTTAGACTCAGCGTTTGCGGGGTTTCGCCGCCACGGTCTATTTTGAGAGTTAAAAGAGAAGAGCAACCCCGGATCCACCACGATTACCATGGAATCAATAGGGGCACTGATCAACGTGTCACGAGGCCAATTTTATAATAGGCTGCCTATCCTTCCTGTAGCAAATTGCCACGGATTGTAATTTTGGCCGCGAATAGATTGGGGAAACCAATCAGATGTCAAAGTTTGAA
>CAYYIS010000074.1:0-16482 GCA_964470965.1 uncultured Gemmatimonadota bacterium
GGGGTTCCCCGATGACCTCCATTTCTATGATGCGGAGATTGAATCAAACACAACATGGTCTGGTTCTTTCAGAGACCAACATAACCTTATCCATACAATAGAAGGGTCCGGAAATAAGGATGTTTATCTTACTGATGCCAGTCATCCGGTGTGTGTTGTGGTCCAAAAAAAGACCGAAACCGGCCTCCTGCGGTTGTGAGTTGTAAAACATATATCACGAATTGATGGTGTATCCCTCAGCAACCCCCAGTTAGTTGCTACTGATTGGGTAGAGACAACTGCCGACTATGGCGAAGTTTCAGTATGTAGTGAAGAATAAAAGAGGATCAACGGCGTGGTAGGCGCATTCAACCGAAAAGGAATGGGCCGAACGTTGAAACCTGGGCCACAGTAAATAGGCCTGTAGAGGGTCAGTAATTCGAATTTTTAGCACTTTAAACCGCTATAGGTATCCGGGCATTAATTGGGATTAATTGGGGTGCCAACGCACGCACGCACGTGCGCACGTGTAGAGCGTCCCGTAATACCCGAAAAGACTTATGCCGTGTTTACCGTGTTGTAATTGAGGGGGTCAAATGAAACTGAGCGTTAAAGAGCGGATAGTTGTGGTTGCATCATTGTGTTGGCTAGTGTTGGCCACGATGGCTTCCGATCACTTTACCGAATTCTTCGAGTTCGGTATTATTCCCGTTATCATCATCATTGGTATCATGTGGATACGTAGGGGTAGGAAAAAATCCAACGACACTGAGAAAGGCGAAGGGGATTAAAATGGGATTAAAGTATCGTACTTCCATAGTAGCATTCATTGTGGCATTTGTGATAGCGTTTGATGTTATAGTAAGGATTTGAAATGGCAAGGCCATCAAAGTTCACGGAAGCCACATCATAGGATAGCGCGTCACTTTAACGGAACCGTGTAACCAATTGGTGCCCTGTCTGTTTTATGCGTTAGTTGCAGAACGGTTGACAGGCAGGTCACACGTCTACGGCAGGTTTTGCGCCAAAAACGAGCGATAGGGAGGTGATGCCGATTCCCCCAAAATTGATGATTATCTTTTGTCTCTTCACACCGTTTTAAAGGAGCAGATCATGATGCGCACGGCATTCGTTATTTTCTCAGCCCTTACCGTTATGCTTCTCGGAATGACCAATCCGGTTCAAGCCGGTGACAGAGAAGATATCGAGGCATTGATCAAACGCTACAGTGAACTCGAAGATGCCACGGATATGGCGACGCAATCTCAGATGATGACGGCAGACAGGACATGGATTGGCATTGGTGGCCGAAAGACAGACAATCCCATGTGGCTGGACGTCCAGCAGGCAAACATGGATAATTTTCGGCAAAGATTTCCGGGTGTCGAGGTCAAGCGTGAGGTCAGGAATCTGCACGTTCGTTTAATGGGTAAGGTTGCGGTAGCAACATTTCATTGGTATGCCAATAGAATCATACCTGGGGACCTACCATCGGACAAAGTGAAGCTACTTGGCCGGACTCCCGTTCCTTCCACACATACCCAGGTTTTGACGAAAGAGGGGAACACATGGAAGATCGCCCACACACATGTCTCTCCCTTGTATTTGCGTAATAACTAATGCGCACGGGAGTTGAATAGAACCAATAGATCCGGCTTCATCCTGCCAACGATGAAGCCGGATCTGCGCCCCACTTTCCTGTCTAAGGTCCTGTCAATCGCCGGTGTATTATTACCCGTTGCCGCTGGGGCGTGGAGCCGCCAGAATAAAGGGGTTGCTGCTGCCAGAAGGCCCTGTCACTTTCCCACAGTGACGAAGGGGGGGGAAGGACGTTAAGGGATCCGGTGTTGGGAAGCGGTTTCTCTCCAGTATCTGCCAAAGACCGGATTTTAGTGAACTCACATTGTATCTCGGGGGAAATCATGTATTCTTTTCATAAATTGTTCGTCATTATTGGTTTACTGGTCCTTCTTTCCGGCTGCCAGGGATCTCCGGCACCGACACCGGCAGCAGGACCGCTTGAAGGCGTCTGGCAGGTGACTGCACGAACAGGCGCGGATACGGATACCGGTTCGACCGAGGCGAGTATCCAGCCCGGCTTGTATATTTTCGGCAAGCGGCACTACAGCATGATGTATGTACCCGGGGAAGAACCGAGGGCTCTGTTCGGGGAAACTTCGGAAATCACGGATACCGAAAAGGTGCAGGCCTATGATACGTTCATAGCGAATTCCGGCACCTACGAGATATCGGAATCCAGTATCACGACCAGACCGATCATGGCCAAGAATCCCAACTTCATGACCGGCGGCCATTCCAGTGTCCATTCTTACCGGATCGAAGCGGACTCTCTGTGGCTCACCATTGAGAGCATTTCTATTTACAGTGAACTGCCAGGACCCAATACCACGACGAAACTTGTCCGGGTAGAATGAGGCATCAGCACACCTGAACTACAGAAGAGGCGGGGTTGACGGCTTAACATCAGTAGGCTTTACTCCTCGGATTAACCGATTATGCAAAGCACCGGGGAAATTTCAAGTGTCAGCACACAATTCCTACGCAGGTATCTCTCAAGGAGATCATTATGAAAAACCTTTCAATTATTCTTGCCGCCCTGTTCCTTACCTTTCCCGGCTGGGCTGAAGCAGGGGATCAGGACGACGTTAAGGCCGCCATTGACAAGTTCTGGGCTAATGTCGCAACAAGAACCCCCGACTCCTCCGGGGACAATCCGGCAGGGGTCTGGCAGGCCGCTTCCAACGGCAGCCTTTGGAACTTCCAGTATCCAGCTGAGCGGGCGGCACAGACGGCAAGCTCTCCATATACTAACAATTTTCAGCCAATGCACGTTACCGTGCGCATCGTGGGTTCCGGTAAAGACGTAGCACATGCGGTGTACTATCTCGTGGGTACTATCTCAAGGGATGGCGAACCCGCGAATAACAACTACAGGACGAGAGTCTCGCAGGTATTTGAAAAAATCGATGGGAAATGGCTGCTTAGCGGAGCCCATTTCAGTCCATTGTATGGAGGTTCAGGTGTGCCTCTGGATGCTTTCTCGAGCCAGAACAAGCGTTGAATCGTGTAGAGGTGCGTTAAACGGAATCGATACCGGGCCGTCCCGCCGAATGAAAATACAGGCATGATACGTTTAACGCACCTTCCGGTCTGCTTAACGCTTCTTGAGGCCAACGTATTTTCTGCGCTTAAAGCACTTCCATTAACCAGGATCTCTAAGCAAGAATTTGGAATAATGAAACGAAACGCAATACTACTACAGAAACCCTACCGCCGTGCCGGACACACTGGTTTCATCAAGAGAGCCTCCGATGTGTGCGGTGTCCAACCCGTTCAATCCGTCCACCACCATCGCCTGCGAGGTGCCGGAGCAGACGCACAACAGGCTATACCGAGACGAAGAAAATGGCCCTGCTGAAGTAGCGGATAGGGACTGGTGTAACGATGCGACGTGTTCTTCTCTTCCTCTTGATATGAGCATTCGCAGAAATAAACACGGTTCAGATACTGCATAATTCGGGTGACTGGCGAGCGGCGACCTGGTGGTTGGAAAGGCGCAGACCTGCTGAATGGGGAAGGAATCAGACGAAGGAACAGGCCGAACATGGCGATACGAAGATTAGGGTTGAATATGTTGACCATAACATAACGTGGAAGACCAAACCAATACAGCACCCTGGCGCACTGGATCCCGATCGCAGGGACAACCTGGGTAACCTGCTACCACCCGATCGACGAACATACCCATACCAGGGATCTCTCCCAACCTGATAACACCCTGTGGCCTCCGTTCAAGGAGATATGACATGAAACGCATATCCATTTTTTCGATTGTTATTGTCGCGGTGCTGGCTACATGCACTGTTGCCCCGGCGCAATCTAATACAAATCAAACATCAGGTCATACCGTCGGTTCCTTAAAGATAACCGTCCTGTCCACCATGCTGGCGGATGGTGGCAGTCTTGGCGAGTGGGGATTTGCCGCCCTGATAGAGGTGGATGGCAACCGCCTCCTCTTCGACACCGGCTCACGTCCTACGACTGTGCTCAAGAATGCCCGTGAGCTCGGCGTTGACCTGTCCACGATCCGGGAGGTGTTTCTCAGCCATCATCATTATGATCACACCGGTGGCCTGTTGACATTGCGGCGGGAGGTATCCCGAGAGGATCCCGAGGCGCTGCAACGCACCCATGTGGGCAAAGGCATATTTTATGACCGTCCCCCGCCTTCGCGTACATGGGCGCAGTCTCCGGAAGGACTTAAGACGGAATACGAGTCCATGGGCGGAGTCTTTGTCGTTCACGATAACCCTTACGAACTCTTTCCCGGGGTATGGATTACCGGACCCGTACCGCGTGTATACCCGGAACGTAATTATCCCGAAAACGGGAAAATAACCACGTCAAGTGGAGCAATAGAAGATACCATTCCCGAAAGTCAATCTCTGGTCATCAATACAGACAGAGGGCTCGTTGTCATATCCGGTTGTGGCCATGCCGGCATCATCAATACGCTGGACTATGCCCGGAAGCAGGTTAACAACGTACCCGTTTATGCCGCCATTGGGGGATTTCATTTGATAGCGGCCAGCGATGACCACCTGCGCTGGACAGCGGACAGGATGCGTGAATTCGGTGTCTCCCATTTTATGGGCGCCCACTGCACGGGCATAAACCCGGTGTTTACTCTTCGCACGTTCCTGGAGATGGACCGCACAACCGGTGTGGTCGGTGCTGTAGGGGCGGAATTTGAACTGGGCAAAGGGATACAACCCGGTGTTATTGCCCGGTAAACGCTGGAGAAGTAGACTTCAGACGCACATTATCCAGGACCCTGAAAGGAAAACTCAATGAGTGAGCAGAGGGTACGTTGGGGGCTTTTGAGTACCGCCCGCATCAACGAGCGGTTGATCCCACCGATCCGGACGGCGGCACGGTCTGAACTGCTGGCGGTGGCCAGTCGGGATCAGGATCGTGCAGAACGGTATGCGGCAGAATGGCAGATTCCCCACGCCTATGGCAGCTACGAGGCCATGCTGGCCGACCCCGATGTGGATGCCGTCTACATCCCGTTGCCCAACGCCCTGCACGCAGAATGGGCGATCCGCTGTGCTGAGAAGGGCAAGCATATCCTGTGCGAAAAACCGATGGCGACAACGCCGGAAGATGTGGCCCGGATGGCTGGGGCCGCGCAAGAAAACGGCGTGATCCTGCAAGAGGCGGCGATGATGCGATATCACGCCCAGACCCGCGAATTGCGGGCGTTGATTGCACGCGGCGATATTGGCGAGGTACGGGCGTTACGCGGGATGTTCACCTTCACCCTCACCCGTAAAGGTGATATCCGTACCAATCGCGAACTTGAGGGCGGTGCGTTGTGGGATCTGGGTAGCTACTGTGTCAGTTTTATGCGTGCGATGACGGCTACCGAGCCGGTCGCCGTTCAGGCCTGGCAGGTCACTAACGAAGAGGGTGTGGATTTGAGTTGTATGGGTCAGATGCACTTTCCGGATGGCGTCATGGGCCAGTTCTTCAGCAGCTTCGCCGCGTTGCCGTGTACTGAAGCCGAAATCCTGGGCAGCGCAGGGATGGTTCGGCTGGATGTGCCCTGGCTCAATCAGATCGGTGCGACGGCCAAGGTACAGATCACACGTGCCGGTACGGCCGCGACGGCCGGAACGTTCAGCGATAGCGCCGAACTTCTTCAGGATGAGACGGTCGCCTACGAAAGCATCAATGCCTATCAGGACGAGATCGACAATATGGTCGCGTGTATTCTGGATGGCGCAGAGCCGGTGATCTCATTGATCGACAGCCAGCACAATATTGCGTCGATTGCAGCACTCTACCAGTCGGCCCGTGAAAATCGGATGGTATCGCTTTAATGGACTTAGGGATATTGAGAACCAAATGGAACTGTACCACATCTTCAAACCTTGGTGCCACGGGTCGTTGGGCAGACAGCAGAAGTACAGAGCAGAAAGACAACAGGTGCACGGAATAAGCGGCAATGGACCGAGGAATCCATTATTGAAGATTTAGAGCAACACCACGGCGCAGAAATTATAGAGGTTGCGGCGAAGTTAATCTCCTGGTCTAAAGAGTATTGTTCCCGGATCGCTTTTGGAAGCGGTAAAAATTGGGGTTCCGTCATTCCATTACTCGACAGTGGCGATATATGGTATAATCCGTTTGCGCTTTGGACTGATGGAACGATAGAGATAAAGTTTCCCCAGCTCAAACTTCGGCCTCCTTTCAAGTCTCTGGAGAGCAGGCAAGAGCTGGTTGGACACCTGAATAAAATAGAAGCCGTGAACATCGAAGACGATAAATTAGACAAACGCCCTAGCTTCAAACTGTCGCTCCTCGTAAATGCGGATTCGTTGAACCTTTTTATCAAAGCAATGGAATGGACTGTCAGTGAGATTCATCGATATTGGGAAGCCGAGGGGGATTAAAATGGAAGTGTTAGGATTGGTAGGATTTGTTTTCGGACTCATTGCATTTATTAGAGTGGAAAAACTAACCAAGACTTTAAAACAAAAAAGAATTCTCGATGAGAATTACAAAGAAGAGTGAGGGTGTCACTTGAGTGTTAAAGAGCGAAGTGTTATAGAGCGAATAGCTCTAATGGTGTGTATAGGGGGGGCGTTGTGGTGGTATCTATGGAGGAAGATAGAGTATTATACTCCTATCGACATAGGGGCCGCAATGATAGTAATCGTCGGTCTCATGTGGATTTTTAGAGGTAGGAAGAAATCTAACGACATTAGGCAAGGAGAAGGGGATTAAAATGGGAAGGCCATCAAAATTCACTGCCTAGTGGTCTCATTGTGGCCACATTTTGGCCTCCGATTGGCCTCGGAGCTAGCCAAAACACTATGAAACAACAGAAATCAGCATGAAACGGATATCTGGGTAACCCTAAGGCAGACAAGGCATTATGAAAGAATAAGAAACAGACTGAAAAAGCTTTTACGGCTTTGGGAGAAGGGGACGGGCGTTCGAATCTCCCCACTCCGATTGATATTTTCAATCACCTATGGCGACCCTGTAGAACGATTTCCCCGACCACTTTATTTTTTCGAAACGATTAAGGAATTCCCTCCTTGCGGCATGGATTTATTATAACGCCAGTCATAATGTAAGTGCCTCGGCTCTGGATTCAAGCAGATCTTCTCATGCCGACAGCACTCCGACGCGCCTGGGTTAGCTCCCGGGCATTTCCCCCAATTAATTTGGCGATCCAAAACGTTCGGAATTACCTTGACGTCAATGTGGCAAACATTTTTTATTTACCCGATTTTTCGATCACCGCCATATTGGTTTAGTGGACCTAATAGAGGAGTTAAGTGTATATGCGTAAAGGAAAGTCTGGAAGTGTCACCCTGCATCTATTTCTTGCCATTGTGTGTGCGCTGGTTCAGATTGGGGTGCAGGCCCAGAGCCTCCCTGTAGATGAAAGTCAAGCTGGTGCGTGGTACATGTACTTCTGGTCGACCCAGGTTGCGGACAATGGAATTGGTTTCCAGGGCGATCTTCAGTTTAGAAACTGGGACCTTGGCAGTGACCTGGAACAGCTGTTGCTGAGAGGTGGCTTGGCATACGTCCCAAAGGGAACCAACGTGAAATTCACCCTCGGGTACGGGTTCGTAATGAGCGGTGCCTACGGAAGCGACGATGCCACTTCCACCGAAAGCCGGGTGTACCAAGAGGCCCTGGTGCCGCAAAAATTAGCGAGCCGTGTTTATCTAAATCACCGGTTCCGATTTGAGCAACGCTGGGTGGAGGGACAGGATTTCCGTATCCGCTGGCGTTACGCGTTGTTCCTCAACGTCGCCCTCAACAAGACACAACTGGGCAAAGGAACGTTTTACTACGCTTTCTATGACGAACTGTTTATCAACGGACAAAGGAATATCGGTGGCGGCCGAACGGTTAAGGCCTTTGACCGAAACCGATTTTACAATGCTCTCGGGTACGGTCTTACACAAGGCCTTCGGATTCAGGCCGGGTACATGGTTCAAACCACGGACTCCCTGAATAAAGGCCAGGTTCAGTTGAGCCTTCATCACTCTTTCTAAACGGTAACATTGGACGGTAAAATATTCGCAGATGGCTTAGATCACGCAGGCATTGATTTAGAACAACTCCTGGCCAGCCAAATGGTTTGCCGACAGAAGAAGTTTTGTCAGAGCAAGTCAACACATATCAATACCAAAGAAGGTCTTGCATAACCCCTTGGAATAAGTACGTAGAGGAACGGCGAAAAGACATTGAGATTTAGGTAATGGAGCTTTGGCAGCAGGAGCTCGGGAGATGGGCCCCTGGGTCTGGTGATTTTCACCGGTTCCAGCCTAAAAGTACCCAGGTGAACACCATCGTTCGGCTACCACCGGCCACCCGGCTTCTGGCCGTTGCCTCCGGTCCCGTCACGGTAATTGTTGGCGACACCCGCGTAGATCCTGACGGACGTCAAACTGGAGGGCCGCGCCACCAGGATCTCGACATTGCCCTAGATGGTACCACGGCGACCGTCAACAGGGCGGTGGGGCTGCCCCGGACCTGTCCTCCACCATCGCCTGCGAGGAACCCGACCAGACGCACATCACGCTCACGGTGTACTGCGTTCTAGGTCAGGATGTCGTGCGACTGATGGAACAGGTGCAGACCGCCGGGCACTATGAGGCCGTATGCTACGAAAACAACATCACAGGCTTTGTAGTATCACCCGTACCGCATCCAAGCCGATGCTGTAGCTATAGTAGTAAGTTCCAGTGGGCATATGGGTTGTCTCAACAGAACCGTGCACCTGATGGGTGCCTGAAATGTTTGGTCGAAGTAATTTGTATGCAAAAAAAACAATTATATTATTTTATTAGATCAATGCCTTTGCTGGCAAGGTGACCTAGGGCACAGGTGATGGTGGCTGAATACCGGGTATGTGTAATACCGCTGGGGATTGTCTGGTGCCGCACGTTACCAGTCAGGCAATTGCCCGTGTCATAGAAGATACGTTAAAACATTTTTCTTCGGAACCCTCACAACGGCGACGACCATGTTCCTACTTTTCCTTTTTGCTTTTACCGCTCTTTTCTTTTCGTTCCTCTGCTCTATAGCGGAGGCGGTCATGTTGAGCATAGGCCGGCCTTATGTGGAGACACTCGTGAAACAGGACGAAAAAGCAGGCAGGATTCTCCAGAAATTGCAATCGAACATCCACGAGCCGCTCGCTGCGATTCTGACGCTGAATACCATCGCGAATACGGTTGGCGCTACCGGGGTAGGGGCCCAGGCGACGGTGGTGTTCGGCAACGCATATTTAGGGGTAATATCCGCCATCCTTACTTTGCTGATACTGGTTTTTTCCGAAATCATACCCAAGACGATTGGCGCCGTCTACTGGCGGCAGCTCGGCACATACACCGCGTATTACCTCAAATACCTGGTGGTCATCCTGCATCCCTTCGTGGTCATGTCCGATTATCTGACCCGGAAACTGACCCCTAAATCCACCATCACCGGGTTGAGTCGTGAAGAGTTTGTTTCCATGGCCGACCTGGGACAGGCCGAAGGCCAATTGGACGCCACGGAATCCCGTATTTTAAAGAACTTGTTCCGCTTTCATTCAACCCCGATATCAGACATCATGACGCCGGGCACCGTGATTTTCTCACTACCCGCCACCATGACCGTGGCGGACTACTGCGATCAATACGCGGACAGTCCTTTCTCAAGGATCCCAATTTATAAGGCGCAACCGGACCATATGACCGGGTTCGTAATTCGATCCGATGTCCTGCTCGCGCAGGCCAATGACCGCCACGGGGCAACGCTGGAGGAATTCCAAAGGGAAATAAAGGCGGTATTGGATCAACAACCCTTGTCCAAATTGTTTTCGGTACTGATAGAGCAGCGGACCCAGATAGCTCTGGTGATTGATGAATACGGAAGTCTGGAAGGTCTTGTGACCATGGAAGACCTGATCGAAACCCTCCTGGGTCTGGAGATTGTGGACGAAGAAGATCACGTGACCGATATGCGGAAACTGGCAAGAAGACTCTGGCGCCTGAGGGCAGGCACCATGGGGTTGCGTCTGGATGATTGAGCTATCGTACGGCTTGCCTTCTTTCGGGCATTTTGTGTACGCCTTGTGATGGGCGTCGCCGGCCCTCTTTTCCGTGGCGGTTACGCAACAGAATGGCACGGAAAAGAGGATCATTGCGGCAGCAACGATCAGGAAAGATAATGTGATACTAATCGCCCGGCAGGGACCATCTCAGAAACTAGGCGGGTACTGGGAATGTCCCGGTGAAATTTTAGAATGGTGCGTCGATTAAGGGGTGTTTAAAAAGAGAAATAAGGGAAGAATTTCCAACCGATGCAACCGTGGGGCCTACGTGGATGATTTTTCCCTGTCCCTTTAAGCGCCACCTTATCCCCTCCATGCTTTCGGCAATGTGCCGCGGGCGGAACCCATCAAAAATACATTTACGATTGAAGCGAATGGTCACCAGCCTCTAGAAACGGTGTGTGGTGGCGTTAGCAGGTCCCCGGCCTATAATCCATGAATTGACAAGTTGAAGGAGGAATTTGTGAACAACAGTCAAAATACGGCTTGGATAACCCGTGGATTCGAAGCGTTTTCAAAAGGCAACTTCGACAATGGAGGCGACAATCTTTACGTAAACGCCAACGGCATCATCGAAACGATCCACAGGTTCGACGTTAATAACGATGGCTTCGTAGACATCCTTTTTCCCAACGCTCATGGCTATATCGAACGCGGTCCCACCTGGATTTACAAGCAGCCGGAAGATGCCGGAGGAAACTGGCCGCGTCAGGAGCTTCCCAACGACAGCGGATGGATGAGCCGGGCTGTGGATGTGGACGGTGACGGGTTTCTCGACCTGATTGTGGTAAACGGAGAAAACGGAGTAACCTCGGAATTGAATTCATACGTCTACTGGGGTGGGCCAGATGGACTTACCGGCGAACGAACCGAATTTCACACGGCAGGCGCATACGATGTGGCTGCTGTCGATCTTAGGGGTGAAGGGCGTCTCGACATCATCTTCCCGTCCGCCTGGGTCGACCACCACAATCCCGGTGAATCCCGACTCATACATGTGTACGAACAGGTAGCGCCCCGACAGTTTGCTGATGTCACTGGACGACACGGGCTCACCGGCGTCGCGCCAATTGCGGTTGCCTGTGAGGATCTGACCGGTGATGGATACCCTGATCTGGTAGTGGCTAACTATCGCGAGGCGTTTAACAACGACATCGACTCTTATGTATACCGGGGAACGAAAGACGGTTTCGATACCGCCTCACCGCTCAGGCTGCCCACTCATTTCGCCATGCAGGTCGCACTGGGAGATCTGAATGGCGACGGGAACAGTGAGATTGTCTTTACCGGCGGAAATCGTATTTACATTTACTGGAATCGGGACGGCGTATTCGACCGTGAGGATCTTACCATCCTCGGAGCAGACGGCAACAGCACCATGTTCTTTCAGGGTGCCGTCCGTGTGGCGTTAGAGGACGTCGACGGTGATGGCCGGGCTGAATTGCTCATCGCCACGCAGGCGGGAATCGAGATAAGGTCCCAGGATGATCTGCACACCGCAACGGCCCTGTTGCCGTTGGAGTACTGTGTCTGGGTCGCTGCCGTCGACCTGGACGGCGACGGCCGTCCTGACGTGATAGCGTCCAGGTATCAGGACGGCAAGTCCTATGAGACCGAGTCGGCCGTATTCTGGAATGGCCCGGACGGGTTCTCCGGGGAGAGCGTGACCCGGTTTCCTATCGGAGGCGCCATGGTTTGCACAGCCGGCGATTTGGATGGTGATGGCCGTCCGGAGATAATCTTCAACAGCACCATGGGAGGTCCGTCCCAGTTCGACAATGATTTTCCACTGTATATCTATCTTGGCAACGAAACAGGGGAATACAGTCCGTCTCGCCGGTTGGAGCTTCCTACCGGCGGAGGCACCAACACGTATGTGCTGGCGGACCTGAACCTGGATGGCTGTCCGGACCTTGCGATAATCTCCCCGGAGGGTCTGAGACTTTTCCATGGCGGTCCGGAAGGCCCTGATCGGGATCGATACACCATCCTCCCATCCCGCGGGCAGACATTTTACTACGTGCTGACGGCCGACTTCAACAGAGACGGCTGGCTGGACCTGTTGGCCATAGGCTACACCTACGACGACAACCCGGAGACCATGGCCGGCTCATCCGTAATTTTCTATGGTGGACCGGATGGATACTCGGAAGAAAACTCAACCGTTGTCCCCACCTACTGCAACGGAAACGCCCAGATAGCGGACGTCGACCGGAACGGTTGGCTCGATATCATATTCCACGATCCGTCCGGGCGCCTGTCGATCTACTTCGGTGGACCGGACGGTTATTCAGAAGACCGGATGCAGCACATCCCACTAAAAGCGCCCGGTGTTGTATCCGCCATCAACCGGGCTGATTTAAACGGTAACGGCTGGCTGGACCTGATCGTGGTTGTTATGGGGCACTATACCCGTGAAGGCAGCGGTTTTTTCATCCTGCACGGTGGTCCGGATGGGTATTCAGAAGGGCGAATGAGCTTCCAGCCTACAAAGGCTTCCAGTATCATGATATCGGCTGCGGACATGAATAACAACGGCAACCTGGACCTCCTTGTTCCGGCCTATTCGACCCAGTTCACCAGGGAACTTCCGGCCCTGATTTTTCAGGGGGACGGCAAAACCTTCGACTTCGAAAATCCTTTCGTGATACCCTGCGATTCATCTTGCGCATTCATGGCGATCGACATATCCGGCAATGGTTACCCCGATCTTCTGACGGTCTGCCACCGTAATGACCTGGGACATCAGGTGGATTCCCTGCTGTTCTGGAACGGGCCCGAGGGGATTTCCTTCGACCGGGTTACACGTCTGCCCGGCCTGGGACCCCATATGACATCACCCCGGGATTTCGGCAACGCCCGAACCCGGGAGCCGGTGGAATATTACATCTCTTCGTCGTATGGGATAAATGCTCTGAGACCTGTTAGCCTGGATTGGAAAGCGGATACACCCGACAGAACTCAGATCAAATTCCAGCTTCGTTGGGCAGCAAGCCGGGAACAACTTGAGACAGCTAACTGGCACGGACCGGACGGAACGGCAACGTGGTATGAAGAATCGGGGGCGGAGATAAAGAGCGTGGACGAAACCGCGCAGTGGTTACAGTACAGGGTAGCTTTTACCTCCCTTGATGGTTGCCGCTCACCCAAGCTGAAGGACGTTCGGGTGTCTTTTAGTTAATACCGACACGACAACAGAAACCACATGTCGTAGGGAGCAGGCGTGTGCCAAATTCAAGCATATGTCCGAGGGTAATATCTTTAATCTTGTTAATGACGTGCTCCCTGCCGGTTTTCGCACTGCAGGCGGTGGTGGTTAATCCGCGAGTTGATATAAAACGATGAAGGATGGGGCGGAGTTGGCGGGCACCACATCGGCAAAAGTTCCTGATTCTACCGTCACTATTCCGTTAATGGACGGTAGTGTCAAAATTATGTGGTATAACGAAATTACCCAAAATGGAAGGGCAATAGTAACGGCGGTTGGAGAAGAAACACGCAGACTACAAAGGTTAACCGTTCGACCTGCCATAAAGAAGGGGATGCCGGAAAACAGGATTCTGAAATTGTTGGCACCTCCCGATATCAAAAGCAAAGTCGGTGTGTATGGGTGTGTTGACTATAAATTGCACCTATAGACAGTTAAACGATTGCCCCTCGACCGATTACGAATTGTATTGACCAGTCGCCGTAGTGGTTGTCGTTTCCAAGGGATACGGCTCTTCAACTAATCAGGCGCATGAAATTGGACAGGCGATAAATGCAAAACCGATGGACTGTAAGCTCAAAAGAGGTGTTTTATGCTTTGTTTACCATAATGCTTTTCTCTGATACGTCCCTTCAATGAGCAAGTTGTCTTTCGATCTGCAAACGGGTTGCGGTTTACACCCAAGTGTCGTACGGGGCCGCAATGACCTCGCACAGATGATCGGACAAGTGGCGCATACAGGTTTCCCGATAGAACGTGTTGCAGCCGTGCCGTTCGATCACAACGCTCCTATTCATAAAATGTCACTTTACCGGAGTGTACATCGTACATCCCGCCGACAAGTCCGATCGATTCCTCATCCAGCATTTCCTTGAGGATCGGACTGCGTTGGACGATGGCCTCCATGGTCAGTCTGACGTTAGTTTCCGCGACTTTGTCAACAAATGACGCATTGCTCGAACTCCGGTCATCGGTTTTCATATCGGTTGCATCCAGTGCGGGCTTCAGCTTGGTTATGACGGATGTAAGATTGCCCATCTGGACGTCGTCACACACGCCTTTAACCGCGCCGCAGGCCGTATGGCCCAGAACGAGTATAAGTTTCGATCCTGCCACTTTGCAGGCAAATTCCATGCTGCCCAGAATGTCTTCATTGGTGAAGTTGCCGGCGATGCGAACGCTGAAGATATCTCCAACGCCCTGATCGAATACAAGTTCAGCCGACACCCTGGAATCGATGCAGCTGAGAATGACCGCGAACGGAAACTGGCCGCCGCCTGTTTCGTGGACCTGTTCCAATAGGTCGCGCTTAGCCTTGAGGTTGTTCTGAAAGCGCACATTTCCGTCTTTCAGGAATTGAAGCGCGTCTGCCGGTGTAACGGATGCCTGTGATTCTTTGGTTTGCGTTTTCATAGAATCCTTTCTATAGTTTTGTTTAAATAAACATTGCCATACTGGTGTTCAGACAGGTCTAAAATATATAAAAAATGTCCCTGATATCAAACAAAAAATCATCCCTGTTAAACACAATCTGGTGCTTGACCTTCTATCGACTAAATACACTCGAATCTCCACAACTTTCGTTTCCGGAAAAAGGAGGGGGGATTGCCCGTGTCCTGTCCGTCGTCGCGCATCAAAGCGGAACGTGCCTGCGAAGATCGGCACGCACACACCTGGGCACACGACGCGCACGATCGACCTTGAGCCCGGACGGAGTCGGCCTCCCCGTCCGGGCCAACCGGTGTGTTTTTCCGCTGCAATGTTCCTAACGGCTTTCTCCCTGATGGGGATAGACCGGCTAGGGTTCTTGTCGTATCCTTAACGGAATGCGTGCAACGTCCCGAGACTCCAAAGACAGAGATGGTGTGTTTGACAATTGATGGTGTTTGGATTTTCTTAAGTGAAGGGCCCTACTGATGATATGTTCACTTCTCAACAGCCGGTGCGAAGGGACGCCGTGGCGGAAATATGTGTGTCATGAAGTGGGGAACCCGATTGGTAATGCCGGAAATATTGTTTCATGGGGGCCGTGCATCGGGCGGGGCCTGTAAACACCGGATTTGATCCACCCAGACTGAAACGTGCATGGCTCCGGTCGATCTTTCATCGTTATGTTGGAATGCCAAGTGGAGGTATCGGGGTTGGCTGATAGTGCGGCAGTTTGCTATCGGGCCGCATATCGATATCTGTTTGGGGCAACAACTGGAAAGCCTAAGCAGTGGTTTAGTGAGAAAGTTTAGGGGTATATATATATGTCGAAACTGGTAGGGTTGTATTCCGAACCTCGTATGCTCATCGAACATCCTGGCTATTTCGATGCGCTGATGGACACCGTCGGGCTGACGCATGTGCTTATGGCGGGTTATGAACTCTCAACCGAAACAGCAGCGAAGAATCCGTTGCCTCCCGGCGCGGAACAGTATGTACCATCCCCTGGAAATGGGGACCATCGGAGTTTTTGTCTGGCGATGGACATCGCCCACAAAAAAGGCCTTAAGATATGGACACGAGCCTGGGGATGGCATGGTAATGGAGGGCGTTTTCCGGAATTGTGCATTCAGGATATGCACCACCAGCGCCTCAGTAAAGTGGCGGAACTGCCATACGCCCTGGAACAACAGAGTATCGCATTTTGCCCGAACTATGAACCGCTGAACGAATACCTCATGGCAGTGTATGCTGAACTGGCCACTAAATATGATGCTGAAGGCGTAAACCTGAGCCATTGCCGATATACCGCCCCCTCGTTTTTACACAACTTGTTCGGCTGCGCCTGCAAAAGGTGTGAAGTGTGGGCACAGGAACAGGGTTTTGATTTCGATAGTATGCGGCGCAGTGTTTTGGCCTTCTGGGATAGGCTGCACCATCTGGATGCCCGAACCGTGCATGAAGTCGTAAAGCATGGTTTTGGCATGCTGGAACTGGTGCAGTGGCTGGGTATCGATGCAGGGCTTATAGATTGGTTTGTATTCAGGTCAAGGGTGATTTCCCATCATCTTCACCGATTTAAAACGTCGACCGAAGAGGCCGCCGGCCGTGATATTGTATTTGGATTTGATTCCTTTCCGCCTACTCTCTCGATGCTGGTTGGACACGGTTATCCCCATTCCCTGGATTGGGCGGACTACAGCAGTCCGTTGAT
>CAYYIS010000074.1:16492-17641 GCA_964470965.1 uncultured Gemmatimonadota bacterium
TATACTTTCCACCTTTGCCTCATACGTTGATTTGCTCTGTACCTGGAATGACGGATTAGATGAAAAGGATGCCCTGCAGCTCGTCTATCGGCTGTCCGGATACGACCAGATAGCAATGCCACCGAACCTCGGTGCGCTAGGTGTCAAGACGCCGGATTGTGAGGTGAACTGTCCGGTTTTACCCGATATTGTCGAATTGGAATTGTGGCGTGCCCGGATGTATAATCCCGGTAAAGTGCCGTCTTACCCGGTTATCAAAGGGGCAACATGGTCATCCGATATCGTGCAACGTTTGGTGCAGTCCGCAGAGCATATGGGGCATGATGGTATTATCTTTCAGGGTACGGAGGCGCTGTTGAATTATCCGGGGATTGATTAGGTCCCATCGCTCCCCCTGCCCCGGGAAGTAGTCGTGTTTCAGCTATCCATACACTGAATATTACTGGGTAAAGGTCTCCGAAACACTCAGAAATACCAGCAATAATATAAATGCCTTTAAATACAATATATACATGCTGGTATGTAGTATATTGCCACATATTAAAGCGGCCCGCAGCGGTGCTGGAGACACAGCTGCGGGCCATAAACAACCACCTAATGGCGTTACCCCGTAGGAGGAAGTTCAATGTATATTCTACCCCGCATACCCTTCTTTGTCAATATAACCTTTACCAGGGCATCTCCCGTACCGGCTGCAGTGAAGCCGGTGTTTTGATGCGTGGGGCTATGGTTAAGTGCCTAGTTGGATTTTCTATAGTTTGTGAGGTAGGGATAAAATGGGCGTTGAAGACGTGATTTCCTTTAAGGTTCATCAAATAACAACTCGGCTGTCACCCCAATCTGTAAAACATCTGTTTCGGATCCTTCGCCGGATGTTTGATCATGCCTTGGACAGGGAACATATCCGAGGTAATCCTCCGCACAAAGTGAATAACCCGGGCATTCCAAGGGTTGAAATGGATTTCTTGACCGCAGATGAGGTTGGATTATTTCTGGATAAGGAGTCGAACAGGTGGTACGCTTGATTCCTGCAACATCGTTAAACGCATTTTCAATCCTGCGCTAAAGGCGGCAGGTTATGCGACAAATCCGATTCCACGACCTTCATCACACTTGTGCATCTCTTCTTATCGCTCAGGGAGAGAACCC
>CAYYIS010000075.1:0-16583 GCA_964470965.1 uncultured Gemmatimonadota bacterium
ATATGTCCCTCTTGATCGAAATATCCGAAGCCATCGTCGGCTGTGTTCCCACCGGTGAAATCCCCTGCCATGAAATCGTTGCTGGGATACCCTATACCGCAGGAGGGGCAGATGGACCGAAAATCACAGGGAAGATGGTTTCGCGTCCACGGATAAAACCCACCGAAGCGGAACACTCCGGTTCTGCAATTCGGGCATCCCTGATTGACGTTTACGAAGTGAGCCTGGGGGAACTCGGGCCACGGCATCTGGTGCCACAGTGTCTGGTCCGTCTGGCCGGTCCACCATGCCAGCTGTTCCTCATCCACCGGCCTGAGAGGCGCTGTGACCTGCAGGGTTTGTCGCTGTTTTGCCGACTCCCACGGTTGTCCCACCGGCCACCGACGCGGCCAGACCGCACCGTTGTATTCATGACGTCCCCGTAACTGGTCCAGCGTTCTCACTTGGATTACAGTCTGATCACTTTGACCATTTTGCCGAACTGTAATCGTGTAATCACCGGGGTGCTCCGGGCTGCGGAGATAATAGTACCATGCTCTGTCCCTCGGTTCCCATCGCGAGGAGATTACGTCGAAATGCTCTGTGCAGAATTCCACCGGGCCTTCGGCCGACTGCACCGGTAACCGGAAGGCACGACCGACCATGATAACACGGGGACGCCAGGGAATGGATAATTCAGACATAACCTATCTCGCCTTTATTCATTTTTATCTTCAGTAACGGTTTATTTATGATCGATCTGAACCCGTTGGGGCCGAAGGACGACTTGGGTTGCCACGGTGCCTTCCCGCATAGTCAGCACCTGTTGCACGGCGTCCGCTACACATTCGGGTGTGATATAGCATTCAGGGTTGTCATGGGGTTGAAAATTGGAATTGTCGTAAAACATGGTCTTCGCCATGTCCGGGTAGATGGTGACTACTTTTATGCCGCTTTTCCGCACCTCATCGAATAAGGACAAGCCAAACTGATGCAAGCCAGCTTTGGTGGCGGTGTAGGCGCATCCGAACCGTCCTGGTTCCAGGGCGGCAGTAGATGCGATGTCGATAACGAAGCCGTGCGATTCCCGGAGGTGCCGTAACGCGAGTCGTGTCAACATCAGAGGCGCCAGAAGATTAGTCCTAACCATCTGCTCCAGCTGCCCGGTACTGAGGGTTTCATGCGGTCCGAAATAGCCCACACCGGCGTTGTTGATGAGCACATGGAGATTTCCAGATTGCTTCACGATCGCCGTTACTTCACGCTCCAGACCTGCGGAATCGGTCACATCGCAGGTGGTCTGTATAAAGCGGTCGTGCTGAAACGCCGTTTTTGTAAAATCACGGGCAAGGCCGTAGACGATGTATTCCATATCCACGAGTTTTCGGACCACGCTGAGTCCTATGCCTGAAGAGGCACCGCTTACAAGGGCTATGTCCATACCGCTATCCGCGCCTCCGGGAGATGCTTCGTGAGGTTCTGCTTCATACGGTCGACCATAGCGTTTCGCTGTTCCGCGGGATAGCTCACGGTGTTTTCCTCCCTTTCATAGGGGTAGAACAGGATTTCGCTGTCCTGCCGCTGCTTTTTTATACGATCGAGATAGCCTGTGTTCATTCGAAACACCCCGATCGTCGCATCGCGTATCCCATTTGCCGGGATCTCCGCGAATGTTTCCTCAACGAGATCAGCATAATGTTTGTCCCACCCGGCAACCGCCAGCAGTGGATCAAAGCAGAGCCGTACCTGCCAACCGTCATCGATCGCCTGGCGCGCTGCGCGTATGCGCTGCCGGAGCGGTGGGGCGCCGTGCTCGTAGCGGTCTGCTATCGCATCCGGTGTAAACGTCCATGCCAGGATCACACGATCCGTTGGTTTCATATCCCTTATAGCCGGGTACAGGGCGCTCTTGGTTCGAATCTCGAGCAGGACATCTGGGTGCCCATAGGCAAATTCGATCCATTTCCTGCAATAGGGTGCCACCCGCTCGAAGGCCAGGAGGTCCGTATCATACGAGATGCACAGATACAGTGGCTGTTCCGTATTCGAACGGTTTCCGATCGCCTCGATAGTGGCTTCGAAGTAATCCCTGAGATTGACGAACACTACGATGTTTGCAGACGGATACATCCCCTGAAGATAGCAGTAATCGCAATTGTATAAACAATTCAGAATGAGCGTGTTGTAATAGAAATTGTCCAGTCCGAAACTCTGGCTGTGATTTGATCCTTTATACACGAACTGGTCTTTTTTCACCGCCAGAATCAGGTTGACGCTTCGCTTCTGGGTTTGAAAATGCTGCCTCGGCCGGGCAAATACGGATTTATAGTCTTTTATGGATACGACTCTGGCCTGGCTGAATCGCGTGGTCAGCTCCCGGGTAAGCGGATAGTCGAATGCCTTCTGTTCCACATAAATATGAGAGAAATTACGTTGCCAGAAGTCGTTTCCGGATTCGTTCAAGGAGCTGCTTGCCTTCGTATTTGTCCGTTACAATTGTCTTCGTAAAATCGGACAGGTCAGGTAGGGTCTGTTCCGTGTCAAGTTTATACGACCGCGCATAATCCGTCAAGAGCTTGTGCTGGGTGACGGTGAGACGCAGGGATTTCCGAATTAGGTCGAGAACGGTGAGTTCGTCCGAATTCAGAATATCGAATGAAAGTTCGGATATAGCGCTGTATCCCTGGATGACTTTTTCTATTAACGGGATGTGCTGATCGATCAGACTGCCGACCCAGTCGCTGTCAAACCTTTCTACTTTCAGAAAGTCGGAAACGATCTTTATACAGCCGATCTGATGAGGTGCAAGAAACGTGGCCGTTGCCTGATAGAAGCCGGAGGATTCCATGTCTACGAGTCCATCGGCGACGATCGCACCATCGTGTCGGTTAAGCGGCTTGTCGAGCGTGGTGACAATATTTTCCCGAGCGCCGGTGTCGGACAGAATATCTGGAAACGATTCCCGCCCTGTTGCTTGATCGATGATTTTGTTGATTAGGAACAGGTCACCGATCTTCACGGAATGGACGTCTTCCTCTTGCGTGCAACCCGCAATGCCGATATTAAGGGCGGTTACGCGTCCGTGCGTTGGGGTCCGGGTAAGCAGGCAGGTAGCGGCAACGGCAGACCTGACCTTGCCCACACCGCCGACGGTGAGCGATAGATTTTCGGAACGATATATCCGAACCCCATGAGATGTTGTGTCCTGCTTCAGTTTGAAATAATCGATCAGCGGACGGGCTTCAGCATGCAGGGCGGTAGTGATACATGTTCGGATGATGGTTCTACTCCAGTTCAATCGTATGGGCAAAGAACCGTTCACCGCTAACGGGTGTCCTACAAACCCAGTTGCCGTCCGGACCGATCACGCCGGATGGTGCCGATGTTGGGATCTCGACCGGCTCGGCGCTGTCCACGGTGACGATCCACAGTTTGCTGGCGCGGGCGCGAATGCGAAGGTTGGATTCATGGAACTGCCAGATCAGCTCCGACCAATCATCGCCATCTCGGCCGCCGAAAACAGCATGAAACAGAATCCTGGCGCCCCGTCTCGACAGTTGATGCGTTAGGTGCGGATCCGGTTGCGGCGTGCAGGCTGGGTTCGCCCACATATCGTTGCAGATTAGACCTCCTACGGTGAGATTATCGAAATCAAAGGTGCGCAGCGGTGCGACGGCATAGTCGTTGATCTCTCCCCGTGGGGGCTGGGTCATGGTTCCGCAGGTAAGTGTCTTGCTGTGGAAGCCCAGATATACGCCGTCCGGCTGATAGAACCGGATCTGGTTGTAACACTTCTGGTCTTCCTCCTCGACAAAACAGGTCCCAAGCGCAAGTCCCACGTTCTTTTTACGAGCCAGGGACGTAATCTGACCCAGCGCATGTGCAACTACCTTGCGGTCGAAATGAGGCGTATAACCGCTGAGCGAACCTTCCGGTGTAAGTAATACGTCCGCATGTTCTGCGGCGGCGAATTCTATGGCTCGCGAAATGGCCGCTACATTCACATCGATGTCCCGACTCACAGCCAGTTGCGCGCCTGCTACCCGGATCCTCATGGTTTTGCTCCCAGTTTACAGGCTTGCTCTTACGATATCCCTTGCCGTCAACAGTTGTTCCCGCGTTCTGTAGTATTCGAAGATGAGATAAGGCGCGTTGCAGTATGTTTGAAGCGCCCGGATATATGTGGGATAGTCCAGCCTTCCGGTACCTACAGGACCGTAATCGGCGACCTCTCCGTCGTCTGCGAATGAAGCGTCTTTCGCGTGGGCGACCACGATATGGGATCTCAGCATGCGGACGGCGCGCACCAGTGGCGTGCGATCCGGCACGAAGTTGGCGGCGTCGATGCACACGCCAAGGGCCGCGGATTGCACCCTGTCGCTAATGCGAAGGAAGGTCTCGGCGCTGCCGACGGTGCCCGCCCGGGTGATCTCTACGGCGATAGCCACGTTCTGCCTTTCTGCGGCATCGCAGACAGCCCTGAGACTTTCGCACAGTCCCTCAAATATCAAATCATCATCTATTTCATTCCCTTCCGGGTAGCCTGAGGGATGCCACACCAGAACCGGTCGTTGGTTGTCACCAAAACGGTCCTTGAGTGCGGCGGTCTCCTCTACACATTGTATGGTGCGATCCACGTCCTCTCTGTGGACGCCGTTCGGTCCCACCAAGTCCACATGCAGTGTCATGGCGGCCAGGGCAAGGTTTCCCGGTTGTAATGTTTCGTCGATCGCTTCAGGAGACGGATCCTTCGAAGGGTCGTTGCCGCCGAAAAACAATTGGATCGCTTCAAATCCAAGGGACGGTAATTCCGCTAAGGGCACCATGTCTCCAGCCATCAGACCTAATTTCATTGCAATGTTCCTCCAAAAGTTTGTCGGTTCTCAAAAACATCGGTATGCTGTCACGAATTCTGCCTTCTATCCCACCACGGCCCGGACGTTATGTCGACCGAATATCACCGGAAATGAAAAGCGAGCTTTCGGGGCGCGACAACACCGGCCGCATGCGTCGCGGGCCCTCGGTTTTGCAGTCGCCTTTTTCGTGCGGAAACCTCCCAAAGTCCCAAAACGACTATTCAATATTTACTTCCCTAAAAAACTCAACATAATCGCCAGATATGGACTCATAGACGATGCCTCCTATCACTCCACCCAGTCTGCGCCCAGACGGTTGGCCATGGACCGTGGCGTCAGATCGAACAGAGTTTCGTGGCCATGGAAGAAGCGTTCCAATTCGTCGGTCATCAAAGAAAACATACGGGGATAGCTGGCGGCCGTGACACCTGCGATATGCGGACTGAGGAACACATTGGTTAAGTGGAGGATCTCACTATCCGCCGGTACGGGCTCCGGATCGAAAACGTCCAGTCCGGCGATGATGTCGCCCTGCTTCAATCGAGCGATAAGTGCGTGGGAATCCACCACGGCGCCTCGGGACACGTTGATGAATACTACGCCTGAGGGGATCAATTCGATTTCCCGTGCGCCGATCATACCCTTTGTTCGCGGCGTAATAGGCGCCAGGCACACGATCACGTCGCATCGGGTGAGGACATTTTCTAGAGAGGTCTGAGTGAACCCGACAGCATCCGCCATTTCCCGCGGCAGGTAGGGATCGTGGACCCATGTGTCACATTCGAAGGGACTGAGGAATTTTATCAGCCTCCGCCCGATATGGCCACACCCGATCAGGCCCACACGTTTGCCGAACAGATCACCACGGAAATATCCCGGGTCGTCGTGCGTTTTTCGGGTGTTGCCGGCGATCATGTTTCTGAAGTGCGCTCCCGCGTTGCGCAGGGAAATAAGTATGAGCGCCAGCGCCCATTCCGCTACGGGGTAGGACGATCCGTTGGTGGTATCTACCGTCCGGATTTTCCGTTGCCAGGCGGCGTCCAGGTCGATTGTCCGGGCGAAACGGTCTCCTTCCATGTCCCCCACAAACCGTAAATTAGGAATCTGGTCCATGATCGCCGCCGTAATATTCGGCGCACCCGGTCCCAGTACCAGCGCATCCGCGTTACGGAGGTGGTCTGTCAGTGCCATATTCACATCTTCACGGTCGGACTCTACATGACCCTCCCGGCACTCTACCCACGACCAGTCACCGAATGCTTCAAGCCGCTTAAGGTCTTCATCGTGAATATACTGTTCCCGAATGTTCCGCTGGCATAGCAGCAGAATTTCGGGACGCCTGTCGTGCATAATGCCGGCCTCCGGGTTCATTGTTCGATCACCAGTCTATCTTTTATTTTTGAGTGGAAGCATTGCTGCCTCTGAAAATAAAATGCTGCTACAGCGAACTGGCAATTAGGTCATTGGTTTTGAGTTTTTTCAATAAAAAAATCAAATCGGTTAGCCGTTCTTTTCCCGTCACCCACGGCATTTACCGTTTCGTCTCTCTTCATAAATCCGGTACCGCGGGTGTAGCCGTCGTCGTCGTCCCTGGGCGTGATCACGTGGCTGAAATCACAAAGGGCGTCGATGATCGAGGTGTCTACGGCTTCTGATATTCCTATCGTTCCCCGGGTTTGCAGGGGTCTGCGCGGCGCGTCTGCCGCTTCGAAAGCGGTGACGTGTGGTAAGCGTTACGGAACGGCTGCAACGGCGCCGGTGGAGGAAACGACATCGTGGCCTTCGATCAAAAAGACTCCTGCTTCGAACATCGTAATTGTCGATTGAAACCGGTAAAGTACATAATTAATTTGCCTGAATCAATGGGAATGTGTAATGTTGAACGGTGCAGGCAGTTGTGCCTGCGCCACAGTCCAAATCACTTTTCAACACATGATTCGTTCCGAACTGAACGCCTGCGGAGGCGATATGGCAATCCCGGACTACGAAAGTCGGCTAAAAAACACCAACCGCAACGACTCCTGTCCCTGCGGATCTGGTAAGAAATACAAAAAGTGTCACCTTTCCGAAGATGAAGCAGCGCAACATGCAGCGGTGAAGCAGGCAGAGGAGGCCGCTGCAAAGGAGGCGGAAGAGACCGGTGATGGATCGGATGGAGAGGCTGCGGCAGGTGGTCCCTCATTTGTGCCTAAAGATCGAGGCGGTAGACAGAACCTCAAGGGGCAATCCAGTAAGGGTGGCCGAACGGTGAATCTACCAAGGCGTTCCGGCAAGGCATGAAGATTACGGGAATCGATATCGATACGGTCTCTGTGAACCATCGGGGCAGCTGGTCGTTCGTGCAGGTGAACACCGACGAGGGCATTGGCGGTCTTGGTGAATTGAACCCCTCCGGGCTGAATCGGGGGTGTTGTGCTATCCTGCAAGAGATGGCCGACGCCCTAAAAGGGAAAGACCCCCGTAATATCGAGCAGTTGGTCCACGCTCTCAATCCATCCTCGCTCAATTACGCCGGTGTGCTCGCTTTGAGCGCTATCGATCAGGCGCTCTGGGACATCCTGGGCAAATCGCTGAACGTTCCGGTCCACACGATCCTGGGAGGCCGTTGCCGTGAAGAGATCCACGTCTACGCCAACATCAACCGAGCGACTACGGACCGGTCACCCGAGGGGTTCGCCCGCAATGCCGCTGCTGCGGTGGAAGACGGTTTTGACGCGATCAAACTCGCTCCGTTCGACGGGATGCAGCGCGGCATTGACAGCGCCGAAGACGCTCAGTCCGGTCTCGCCTGTATGGGGGCGGTGCGGGATGCCATCGGACCTGACACCGGACTTCTTGTCGACTGTCACAGCCATTTTACGGTGCGGGGTGCCCTGGAGGTCGCAGATGCGCTGCGGGAGTTGGACCTGGTCTGGTTCGAAGAACCGGTGCTTTTCGATGATGTTGCTGGCTACCAGGAAGTAAAAGAGCATTGCGGGATGACGGTGTCAGGTGCCGAATCCCGACAGCTGCGCGGAGGATTCCGGGACGTGTTGGCCCAGAATATGATGGATGTAATAATGCCGGATGTAACCGTCGTAGGCGGTATCAGTGAACTCAAAAAAGTCGCTGATATGGCCCATGCATATGGTATACCGACGGCCCCTCACGGGCCGTTCGGGCCGGTCACGATTGCCGCCGGTGTACAAACCATGCTCGCCCACCCCGGCTTTATGATCCTCGAATACGCCTGGGGGGAGGTTCCCTGGCGCCACGACCTGATCACCCCTCCAGAGACAATCATCAAAAGCCGTGTGGTTCCGTCTGAACTGCCTGGACTGGGGGTCTCGTTGGACAGGGACATGGTGCGGCGATTGGTTCATTGATCCGTTTTTGCATTGAAAACCAAGGGCCTTACGGCACAATAGTCCATCCCATCCTGAATCCAGATGAGTCGATGGACCAGTAAGCTATCAGATCTCACCCAACAAGAAGACCAGTACTGCTCCCGCAGGCACTCCAGATGGCTAATCCAGCGGACAGGGGATGATTGGCCGATTCACATGCGTTCGGATAGTTATTTCCGATAAAACGTGAAGTAATCAACCCATAAAGCCTGAAAATCGACTGCGGTGTCGGAGAGTTTCAGGACACCATGATGCAGGAAACGACCGGCACAGACATCTCGTGGAACCCTATCTGTCAGGCGGCGGAAACCGCTGCTAAGATGGAGCGCGATAACGGCCGGTTCATCCGTGGGAACAGCATTTAAATGTAGTGATGTCTGCCGTGCAGTCACAAACGGCACCTGATGTGTCTGGATAATGTCTTTACCGGCAGTTCCTTAAATGCGTAATGCCGCCGGATATGGCATCTCTCAATTTTGCTTTTCGATACACCTTGATAGAAGCGAAGCCCTCATAACTGATATCATCCAGGGCGTTGAGCACGGAGCCGAAGTCGATGTTGCCGCTGCCAAGGTAAGAGCCGTTGCTTTCGCAGAGATGAACGTGCCGAAGCGTCTCCCCGCAATCGTAGATCGGCTGTGTTAGAGAGGGATCTTCAATGTTCATGTGGATGGTGTCCACCATGGGTCTGAGGGCCGGGGATCCGATCTGTTGGATCAGGTGACGTACCTCGGCGACGGAGTTATTGAATCCTACCTGCAGGTGGTTGACAGGTTCCACCACCACCTCCACGCCTTTCTGCACAGCTTCCTCACCGACCGTACGCAGTCCTTCGATGATCCGTTCGTTGGCAATATCCGGGTCCGGTTCATCAGACAGTAGACCTTGGAGCAGTCCGAACACCAGGATAGCATTGAATCGGCGAGCAACGTCCAGATAACTGATCAGAAGGTCCACGGTCTTCTGCCGGATGTCCGAATCCGGTGAATTCATACATAGGCCTTCGTTGTACGCGGCGCCCGTCAGGAACGAGGGCGCGATCATGCCGGTCGTGCCAAGCGCCTGTTCGATTCTGTCCAGGTTGTCGAGTACGTCCGTTGTCAGGTTTAGCTCGACGCCTACGTAGCCACAGGACTTGATGTAGAACAAGAGATTGCTGAGTGAGTGTGGATCGTAGGGCAGGTTGTCTATTATCATGTAGGTGTACGGCATGGTGATCCACTAGATGGATGAGCTTACCTCACCAGCTCAAACCCGTCCGGCAATCCATCGCCGGCTACCAGTGAGACTTTGAGTTTGCGGGCGTGCTGGCAGGCGCCGCGGTATTCGAATCCGGGACAGTCACAGAACACGTCGGCACCGGAGACTTCGAGGGTGTAGAATTTACCTGGCTTTGAGGAACTCAAACTGCGGTATATGGTGTTTTTGGGACCAGACAACACGCTGGCCAGTGTACGGATGGCGGCTTCGGAGTTCGGGATCGCCAGCGCCACTGGCTTGTTGGAATCCTCGGTCTTATGTTCATCCACATATGCGTCACTCGCTTTGCGTATAAGATCCGTCATCTGGTCCTCGGTCGCCTTCGGATCGATGTCCTCCATCGATATGGACAACGCCTGCATCATCCTCTTGAGTTCACTGATTACATCCATCTTGAGATCATCTCCCAGGGCCTTGCCTTCGATCAACTCGTCGATCAGGGAGGCTTTGGATTCCAGGACAGACCTGATGAATTCATCGATCGATCCCCGTGCGATCATATAAGTAACGTTTACCGTTTCGGTCTGACCTATACGATAGGCGCGGTCTTCCGCCTGCCAGTGGTTGGCCGGTAGCCAGTCGAGGTCATTAAACACCACCTGCCGTCCAGCGGTCAGGTTCAGTCCGACCCCGGCCACATGAATGTTGGCGATAAATACGCGGACCGCATCATCCGTCTGGAACCGGTCCACCCGCTTCTGCCTTTCTGGTGGCGGCACACTGCCGTGAACAGCGACCGCCCGGTCCCCGAAATGACGGATCATCTGGCTGATCGCCTCCAGGTAGCATGAGAAGATAATCACTTTTTCTCCTTGCTCTACCGCGCCCTCTACGAACTCGATGGTGTGTTTTGCTTTCATACTGGCTATGGCGCACCGGGCGGTTGTGATACGCCCTGCCAGACGCCCGCGTGTGGTCCGCAGCTCAGGATCCTGAGTATCCATTACCTCGTCCATGGCTTCAACACTTGACCGGTCGCCCGCAGTCAGAAGCTCCCGAAGCCATTTGTTAAGATTCTCAACCAGGCGTTTCTGGGCCAGATCCAGTTCAAGCCACGTACGAATTTTAGGCGGCAGGTCCAATACTTCGTCTTTGGTACGGCGCAGCATGACGCCGTGGAGTTGCACCGTAAGTTCGTCGATGTTGCTGGCGCCCGTGGCCACGAGGCCGTATTCACCCGTGTAGGCATCGCAGTATCGTTTGGCGAACGAGCGAAAGGATTTACCGAGCGGATGGTCGATCAGTTGAAGGAGCGGGAATAAATCACGCGGGCGACTGGTCAAGGGGGTGCCCGTGAGGGTATGCACGACCGGATCGTTCTCTCTGGAACGGACCAGCGTGCTGGCCTGCCGGCTGCGCTGGCTTTTGTAATTTCGTAGATAATGCGCTTCGTCGAACACCATGCCGGTCCAGGGGATACCCATCAGGTGGTCTATGTTTTTGTTCAGGATGTCATAGTTTATGATCACCCAGCCGGTGTATTCGCGGGATGGCGGCGGAGCGGGACCGACGATAGCGGTTTCCGCCTGCGGAAGAACGTGGACGATCTCCCGGTGCCAATTGAGCTTTACGGAAGCAGGACAGACGACCAGATAAGGTCCGACAGACTCTGTTTCCGTCAGTGCGATGATAGACTGGCGGGTTTTACCCAGTCCCATATCATCCGCCAGCAGCGACCGGCGGCGGCCCATCAGGAATGCCACACCCTCTACCTGGTGGGGATAGAGCGCGCCGGCAATGTCTTCGGCACGTGCCAGAGCGGCGCTGTCGTAATCGGTCGGGGTAACAGTGGCAGACATTCAGACCTCCGGATACATAATTACCTAATTATGGTCTTCAGCGATTGGTTATCAAGAGTAATTTATGGGGATCCATAGGGACCGTACACCTGTATCCGATTACCTTCCGGATCCCGAAAATCAAACACCATGGTACCGGCCTGCGGTTCCGGCTTTCGGACGCGCTTACCCGCCCTCCTCAGTCGATTGTACAGGCCCTGGATGCTGTCGACCTCGAACAAAAGCTTTTGCCGGCCGCCGTTGGGTTTTGTGCCGCTGTGCAGGCTTAGACCTACATCCGTGCCGGCGCGAAACCGGTAGAACCGATGATCGGAAAACGGCTGTGGATCGTCTGGGATCAACCCCAGCACATCACGGTAAAATGTGATTAAGGTCCGTATGTCTTCGCAGAACAGCATAATGCCGCTTAGCTTCATACGATTGTCTTCCGATAGGTTAGAAGTGCCATTTTATACCTTCTCAGGGTTCCCGGACTGCTTCACAGAATTTTCTGTGATTCTTAAGGTAAATAATTTCTGGAAACACCATGACCGTAGTTTGTCTAGATTAAAACGTGCCCATTATAAGATATGTAAGCATCTAAACAAGAAATGTAAGAATATGATTCCCCGGTGATGTGAGGAATGTGTATAGATCTTTAAAAATCAGGGAAACAGCGGCAACATTGAGACAAGTAATACCACCCTATCAGTGCCTGTGAGCCCGGCCCGGTTCCGGACGGATCTATGCAGACGCAGATCCTGAACTTGCTGATGGCCCTCAAGGAAAGATCGGATTCTGCTCCCTCCACGTAACTGATGACCTCCTTTTGACCACCGCATCAGAGATCGTTTCTGCGCGGTGTGTCTGGGGATTTCGAATGAAACCGGCGCCAGCCACGATGTCCTGTCCCTCTCGAAGCATTTGTTTGCAGGTTCGGATCTGCGAGCAGCCTCGATCTTATCGAGGAACCACTTTAAAAAAACGGATCAAAGGGTTTGGTGCTGTCCACGTACCGGCCACACACGAAGTCCCGACCGGATGCTGTTTTCCGGTCGCAGTGTCCTTTCACGTCTGAGGATTTCCGTGCCAGCGAACCCGGGTTGTCTGAAGTAGTGAGTGATCAGAAGGCGGTTAGAAATCTGGATGAAGGGTAAGTCCTCCTTAAGCCTTGATCGCTCCGGAAGCGATCCCACTGATAAACTGCCGCTGAAACACCAGAAATGCGATAATCAGTGGTAGAGTGGCCAGCAGGCCGCCGGCCATGAGCATGCCAAAGGGGGTGCGTGTTTCGCCCTGTAGCAGATAGATAAGGAGTGGAAGTGTCTGCATGGCTTCGGTGCGGAGCATCAGGAACGCCCACATAAGATTGTTCCACGAGCCAATCAGCAGCATCACCGCCAGCGCAGCCAAGGCCGGGCGGGAGATGGGCAGGGCCACATGACAATAAATCCCGAATTCACTGCAGCCGTCGATCCGGGCGGCATGAATCAGGTCGTCCGGGATATTAGCCTGCATGTACTGCCGCATCCAGAATATTCCGAAGGCGCTGGCAGCGCCAGGGATGACAATCGCCCAGTAGGTATTCACCAGGTTCAGTTTCATCATGATGACGAAGACCGGTATGAGCGTGACTGCGCCAGGGATCATCATGGTGCTCAGGACAAAAGCAAATAACGCGTTGTTGCCCGGTGCCCGAGGGAATTTGGCAAAAGCGTAGCCGGCCAGGGAGCACAGGAACAGTGCGAGGAGGCAATGGCCGGCACTCGTTGCGGTCGAATTGATGAAGGCCCGTAGCAGGTTGGTCTCCAGCCAGATATCCGAAAAATTCTCCCAGGCCGGCGGAATCGGAAGCACCTGGGGCGGGGTGGCGAAGATCTGCGGTTGTGTCTTGAACGCGGAGATCAGCAGCCAGTAGAAAGGAAACAGAAAGGCTGCGGCCAGGATGGATAACATAAGATAGAGCGCAATAGCAGACAGTCGTTTCTTCATGGCATCATCCCTTATCCGGCCGGTAGGACCGGAGGATTACCAGCGAGATAAGAAAAACGGCTGTGGCCACCGTATAAGCGATGGCAGACGCATAGCCGAACCGGAAGTCCGTGAACGATGTGTTGAACAGGTACAGCCCGAAGTTCAGGGATGAGATCCCCGGTCCGCCCTGTGTAAGGACGAATACCTCATCGAACATGTACACCGTACCGATCAGTGAGGTAATGCCACAGAACAGGAACGTCGGTCGCATCATGGGGATGGTGATATGCCACATACGATGCAGTGCGTTGGCGCCGTCCACTGTGGCAGCCTCATAATACTCTTGGGAGATTCCCTGTAATCCTGCCAGCATAAGAATCATATTGTACCCGGTCCACCGCCACAGGACCAGCATGGCGAGTGATACCTTGGACCATTGCTCGCTATCCAGCCAGGGAATCGGTTCGGTTGAGATTCCGATCAAACTGGCTGCACCCGTGATGCTGTAGTTCAGAAACCCGGTTTCCAGGCCGAATATGAGACCGAATACGATGGCGATCACGACCATGGGGGTTACACTAGGTAGGAAGAATGCGGCACGAAAGAAGGCACGTAAGCGCAGCGCCGGGGTATTGAGCCAGACCGCGAACAGGAATGCCAGAATAAGCATGGGCGGCACATAAAGCACCCCGATAACCAGAGTGTTCCAAAGGGCAGTAAACAGGATGTCGTCATCTGCCATGGCCGTGAAATTGGCGAATGCAATCCAGACCGGTTCGGTGAGGCCATCCCATTTGACAAAGCTCAGGTATAGGGAGAATAAGAGAGGATATAGACCGAACATCGCGAAAAGGATGAAAAATGGGGAGATGAAAAGGTAGAACGGTTTGTGGCGTCGGATAGCGTCGAAGTACATCTGGCGTCCCTAATTGGCCCGGGAGGCCGGTGAGATTGGCCGACCGATGCGGCTGTGCAGTTTCTGTTCCAGGTCTTCGAAGAACCCGCGGGATTCCATGCCATTGGTGGCCCATTTACTGAGTGCCTGCTTCAAGTAGTTCTCCGCCTGCATCCAGTCCCGGGTGCGGTGCAGCGTCGGGATCTCGGTCAGATCCTTTGTGAACAGTCGTCGGACCAGCTGGTTGCCGTAGAATGGATCCTGCTCATCGATAAATGGATCTTCCAGGGCTGGCAGGTAGGCCGGAAACAGGTCGAAGTTGCGGTACTGGGCAATCTGGCCCGCTACGGTGCAAAGAGCGTATTCGATGAAGGCCCAGGCCGCTTCCTTTTGTTCCACCTGCCTCGGAATCACCAGAACGGATCCCCCCAGCGTACTATTCCGTAATCCGCCTGTTTCGAGCGCTGGTAACGGAAATACTCCCCAGTCCGATGCTTGACCGGGGTATTCCTGAACCGTATCTTTTATGGAACCGCCGAACCATACTGCCGATGGGTATGTGGCTACCGTGTCGTTCTTGAAACCGGCCAGAAATTCGTGGCTGTAAGGGATCACATTGTAGCAGATCCCGGATTCAAGCATTCGTTTGATGGTCTTCAGCACCTTGTGCGATTCCAACGAGTTGATCGCGATGCGTCCCTTATGGTCGAACATCTGAGCGCCGTTCTGCTGCATCATGATTTCGAACAGGCCCTGAAGACTGCCGGTAGACAGAGGTAACATGCGTGTCCGGCCGCCGGATCGTTTCAAAATCCGTTTGCCCGCATCGATATAATCATCCCACGTTACGATAGTGTTCGGATCGATGCCGTACCGTTCGAACACCTCCCGCTTGTAGTACACCGCGCACGGCCCCATGTCCCAGGGTATAGCATATACCCGCCCGTTATACTCACAGTTCGCCCAGAATGAGGGCGGGAACCTGTCTTTATATTTCATGGCTACCGATGTCAGGTCCGCCAGTTGGTCGGTCGCCGCGTACCGGGGTGCCTCCCGGATCTGTAACTGCGAGACCTCCGGAGCGCCCACGCCAGCGGTCAGCGATAGGAAAAACCGGGACTGCATGTTGGCGCCAGTCATGTCTACATCCACACTGACATTCGGATACTGCTCGGAGAACGCATCAACGAGTGCGTCCAGACTCTTGGCGGCAATGCCCCAGCTCCACACCGTGATGTTTCCTCTCACGCGTGGTGGATCATCAGTCGCATTAGACGTAAGCAAATTGGTCGGCCGGTGCGGCGCCTGCATCAGGCTCTGCATGATCAGGAAGGCCACCGCCGTGGTTGTGATGGTCATCGCGGTGACTATGAGCGATTTTTTCAGGAGCGATCCAGGCATAATCATTTCATCTTATGTAAGACAACCGTTTGGTTTCGGTTCCTCGCGGCCGTAATAGTGGAAGTCGGAGGTTTCCACTATTACACACCGGTGGTCCCACAGGCCCTCAAACTGATCGGTATCATGAAACTGGGAACAAAGAGAACTGGAATTGGGACCATACCCTTGGGAACATACCCATAGAATAGCGTTCGGCGTTCGATTCCGTGACAAGGGAGGGAGTCGTCACCGGTTCCGGCAGAGCCGGATATAACGTGCACAACAGGATGTACCGTTCCAGTTTTTTCCATTCGTCCGGGAAGAGATAATTCTTTAGTGGGTCATCCGCTCATGAACCGGCATCCACCTAAATGGGGCGTCATCGATCTCCTGCCATTGCGCCTTCGGTCAGATTTAGCTTCCCGAGTATAACGGCACCACCCTCCTCCACTCTCGATACCACAGTCGCATCGAATTCCGGAACAAAATCAGCCAAGGCCCTGAACCCTCCCATCGTCCGCACACCTCGGGTAAAACCGAAATCTTTTCCTGCAATCGGCACACCGTGAAGTGGTCCGCGGTACCTACCAGATCGGATTTCTTCTTCGGCCGTATTTGCCGAAGCCATAGCGCGATCAGCCATGAAAGTAGCATAACTATTCAAGGTCCCATCGAGCGGCGATATGCGATCCAAGATCAGGTGTGTAAGCTCGACGGGGGATAGTTCCATCGATTAAATGGAGCGGGCGACCTCTGTCAGATTGAAGAAATGAATCCTCTCGATTTTGGTCCTTTCGACATTCTGATGCACTCCGTTGGTTCAGCCCATATGCACAGGAGCAAAGAACCAATACTCCACAAGATCTGCAGCAAACTAAATGAGAGCTGGGTACAAATCAAGCAACTTCGTTAATGAACGTGAGACGCTCCAAAGGGCCTGTCGGGATTGCCCTTGCGCAGAGCAACTTTTTAACGCATTTTCTCTCGCAGTCTACAATCTCAACGGGAGAGCCTCATGAACCCACGCCCACGCATCGCCGCACTCGTTTCCATCTACCATCGCTACGCTCACGCC
>CAYYIS010000076.1:0-16504 GCA_964470965.1 uncultured Gemmatimonadota bacterium
ATACTTGGTACGCCTGTTATCGCCATCACGTTGGTATTGTTGATTATGGAACGCGGATTGAAGATTGGTATCTTTGATCCTACATTGGGCGGTGATCCCGTCCTGTTCCAGCATCTCTTCTGGTTCTACTCCCATCCTGCCGTCTATATCATGATTCTGCCGCCGATGGGCATCATTTCGGAAGTCATTGCCTGTTTCTCCCGAAAACGCATTTTCGGCTATGATTTCGTGGCCATATCCAGCGTGGCGATCGCGATTCTCGGTTTTTTCGTCTGGGGTCACCATCTCTTTCTGGCGGGTCAGTCGATCTATGCCGGGATGGTATTCTCTTTTCTGACCATGCTGGTGGCTGTCCCGTCGGCGATCAAGATGTTCAACTGGACGGCAACCATGTACAAAGGGTCTATCTCTTTCGATACACCCATGATTTACGCTTTCTCATTCATGGGCTTATTCGGCATAGGCGGCCTGACCGGCGTGTTCCTGGCCAACCTCGGTCTCGATATCCACTTGCATGACACCTATTTCGTGGTATCGCACTTTCACTACGTGATGGTGGGCGGGGCGATTACAGGATTTCTGGCGGGTTTGCACTATTGGTGGCCGAAAATCACCGGGCGTCTTTATCCGGAGGGTTGGGCCCGAGGTTCGGCAATTCTCATTTTTGCAGGCTTTAATCTGACATTCTTTCCGCAGTTCATCCTAGGTTATCTTGGGATGCCCCGGCGTTATCACGTGTATCCGCCTGATTTCCAGATTCTCAATGTGTTTTCCTCTGTAGGAGCATCCATACTGGCCGTCGGTTTCCTCATTACGGTGATCTATCTTCTATGGTCGCTGAAATATGGCAAACCTGCGGCACGGAACCCTTGGGGCGCTACTGGATTAGAGTGGACCATCTCCTCGCCGCCACCTGCGCACAATTTCGATGAAACACCCATTGTAACGGATGAACCCTACGCTTATCATAAGGGCCCTAGTGAGACGTTTGAACATAATTCACGGTAATGTTTACCATGGAAAATCAGAGAACTCCGAAGAGATCATGGCAGGTGATTTGCTCACAACATATTCTGGCAGGAATATCCAACGCACAGCCGTCTTATAGATGGACCTCGAGAGGGGGAATGCAACATGGATAACAGACATGTGAGACTCCCAGCCTCACAACAGATGTCAATCTCCAATAGCCAATCTTCTAGCATTTCCCCCCTCCACATTTTCCGAAATCATACTGATCGATCCCGATGAGGAGTCGAAGACCAAAATAAAATGTCCTACGTGCCAACTAAACCCGTTCGCGCCTGGTTGTTCACCGTATCTGCGTGTATAGTCTTTCTCATTATTTTTGGAGGGTTTGTCCGTCTCAGCCGATCCGGGCTCTCCATGGTGGAATGGCATGTGATCACCGGCATCGTGCCCCCCATGGATGAAACGGCCTGGCAGGTGGCATTCAACATGTATCGGCAGACGCCGGAATTCAAGCATTTCAACAAAAACATGACGGTGCGCGAATACAAAACCATCTACCTAATTGAATACACTCACCGTTTGTTCGCACGATTGGTAGGCTTGATTGTTTTGATTCCATTAATGATTTTTGTCATCCGAGGCATCATTCCCTTACGTCATTGCGCCCCATATCTTGGGATTGGGGTCCTCTTTGTCTCACAGGGATTTTTCGGATGGTATATGGTGCAGAGTGGTCTAGTGGTGGAGCCGCGTGTGAGTCCTTATCTTTTGACCAGCCATCTCATGATGGCCCTGACGCTCCTGACACTCTGTCTGTGGAAGGGATTACAGCGCAACATCACGCCATCTTTTCAGAGACTCCGACTTGAAAATATCAGCGAAGTATCTACCCCCCCAAATACATTGAGAAAGATCCAATTGTTTCACCTAAAATGGCTCTCGCTCGGTCTCTCTGGTGTGATAATCGTCCAAATCGCTTACGGAGGACTAACGGCAGGCTTAAGGGCGGGGTACGTTTCCGATACATTTCCTCTGATGTTCGGCTATTTGATCCCTCCGGGTATGTTCTCGGTAGAACAACCCTGGTTTCTCAATCTGGTTGAGACCGAGATGACGGTTCAATTCGTGCATCGCTGGCTGGCCTTTGTGGCCCTGGGTCTTGCGGGGCTTCTGAACTATTTTTTTCGGCACAAAAACGTTCCGGATATCATTCGGGTAAATACTTCCGTTGTTATCACCTTAATCAGTCTACAAATTTTGATTGGAATTGGTGTGATTCAGTTCCACGTCCCCACCTCCCTGGCTTTGATCCACCAGACGGTGGGAATCCTCGTATTTTTAAACGTTTTGTTTCTCAATTATCATCTTCACAGACTGCGTTGATGCCCGGAGGAATGATCTTCCCATTGGATGGTCAGGTAAAATCGGAAATACTTTTGCCGCATTTCATCTGTAAAAAACATTTTCTCAAGACCGCTGCATTCGTGGTACACTATAGAATGTGCGCCATATGATGGCGCCAATTACCTATTACCTCATAACTCCCGTCAGTCCAAACTGTGTGCCGCCAGAATGACGGCCGTAATCCTCCTGTTGAAGCTGGTGATCGAAGTGCAAGAGAAGTTGCAGCGAACTACAACAAGCACCTAGGAACATTCACAGAGGCAGTCCCCTTCGTTAATGAAGAGATAAAAACAGGCAACATGATTAAATAGGAGTTTTTTTCGCAATTATTGACAATATCTCGACCGAGGGGTCGCAGTAAAGACACCGCTACGCTCGTCGCACCAATTAAAAGGATTACAAAGCTGTAGGCTTATTCAACCAGGAGACGTAATTGGCCATCACAACAGATACACTCGTCGGAAAGATCGCAACAGAACACCCTCATCCGACCAGAGTATTCGCCCGTCGTAATATCGACTATTGCTGTGGAGGTGACAGGACGCTCCTTGAGGCTTGTCACCGGATGGCAATCGATCCAAACAGCGTGCTCTCGGACATCTACGCAGAGATCAATAACACCGCGGAAAACCCCGAAGTCCGATGGGACGAAGCACCGTTACCCAACTTGATCCATCACATCCTTACCACCTTCCATCGCCCACTCGGCGAAGAACTGCCCCGACTCTTGTCTATGGTTGAAAAAGTGTGCGAAATACATCGTGATAAGGCACTGGAGTCACTTCCCCCCCTTCTCACCATCTTCCGGGACCTAAAAAAGGAACTCGTGCACCATATGATTAAGGAAGAACGGGTCCTGTTCCCCATGATAATACGAGGGCAGGGAGCCATGGGCGGAGGACCGATATCCCGTATGATGCACGAACACGAAAACGCTGCCGCGGCACTGACCAAAATCCGGAAGCTGACGAACGACTATCAGATTCTGGACGGAGCCTGCAATACCTGGTGTGCCCTTTGTCACGGACTGGAGACACTTGAGCAAGACTTGCACCAGCACATCCACCTAGAAAACAACATACTGGTCCCAAGGGCACTGCAGTGTTGAGTCTACATACATGCCGAAGCCACTAGACTCTTATTCCAGCAAGGGAGTTTTAGTTATGTGACGCGAATGAGTTCTGCACACTGCGGCGGTTTAAAATCGCGAGTAGACATTTTTATCAACTGAAAAACCGCTATTCTAGATGAGACTTAGACGACACTGTGGATGGGGTGAGGTGGACCCAGTGTTTCGAGAAGATTAAGTCTGGAATTAGGTGGAATCTTCTGTATTTTGTCAACAGCACGTTAGCGAAAGGAGCAGGAGCCGGTAGCGGAGGACCTATTATGCAGCCTCAAAGGCGAAGGTAGCCGTGGCAGCTAATCGGCACATAATCGCGGTGAAAACCGAGGCCCGTGGCGCTGACATGTCTGCGTGGATTGAAGAAGATTGGCACGAGACACTCCGAGGCTGCCCGACAGGCAAACCTATGACGCCACCACATCGGCAACTTCGGTATCATCGACTGCATCGTGTGCCTGTGGTAGACTCTCAACCAGGTATGGATCATTGATCGGCGTCAGCGAGTGTTTACTCAGGGTATTGAATACAATCCGGAAGAACAGCGCGATAATTCCGGCTACCGGACCTATCTCCCATACACCAAATGATGGTGTGGCACTGGCGACCGTGGCCGGCATGACCATGATAAACAGATCCAACCAATGACCTATTAAAAGCAGTAGTGCGACTTGGAACATGGTCCGGTCGTTGCGCTTACATGCACGGGGCATCAGGATGAAGAATGGAATCAGCCAATTGCAGACTACATTCAGGAGCGAAAGGGTACCCCAACCGCTGAAATGCCGCAATACGTAGTAGGACGTTTCCTCCGGTATGTTGGAATACCAGATAAGCATGTGCTGGGAAACCCACAGATACACCCAGAAGATGCAGAACGCCAGCATCAGGTTACCGACCGTGTGGAGGTGGTCCGTTGTGAATATATGCGTATATCCGGCTTTGCGAAGCAGAACCAGGAAGACGGTTATCATAGCCAGGCTGGTCAAAAAGGTGCCAGCTAGGTTCTGGAAGCCGAAGATGGTGCTGTACCAGTGCGGCTGCAGCGACATGATCAGGTCGATGCTGGCCAGGCAAAATGTGTAGACACCGATGAGGATGAACAACGCGCCGTTTCGTACGTTCTTTTTGGTGTAGACCAGATCGGGATCCTCATCCTGTCTGAGGGAGTTGTTACGTATCATCCAGCTCAAAACGGTCCATATGGCGAGGTATACTATCATCCGGACAATGAAAAACGGTACATTCAACCAGTCGCTTTTAGCCTGAAGTATCGAATCCTGAGCCACAACCGCTTCGTGGCTCCACTCATAGAGCGTATGTATCCCGGGAATAAGAATCAATACCCCCACACCGGCAAACGGAAGGGTTGCGCTCATGGCCTCGGGAATGCGACGTATGGCAGTCGCCCATCCGCCGTTGGTCACGTACTGAATAGCGATAAAGAATGTCGCTCCCATTCCCAGGCCGATCAGGTAGTACTCGGCAATCAGAAAGCTAGACCAGGTGCGTTCAGGCGCAAAGAAGAGTCCCAGCAGAAAGCATATCAATCCAAAAACCAGAATGCCCGATAACACACGATTCGTGGTCTGTGGTACCTTAAAGCGAGGTATTGAGGGTGTCATCTTGTGCCTCTTGTGCCTATTGTTCGGCTGTGGTCTGTAATTGTCGGATAAACGAGATCACCTGCCATCTGTCGTCCTGCGCCACCTGCACCGCATAACCCGGCATGTTTTTAAATCCGTATGTGATGATATGAAACAGCTCTCCGTCTCTTCTGCCCTTCGCCGTTTCCGCGAGTAAAGATGTGGGCGGCGGGTATCCTCGACTGACTATCGGACCGTCCCCTGCCCCCCCGGCCCCGTGACAAGGCTGGCAAAATATCCGGTATACATCCGCCCCACGTCCGGGATCGATATCGCTCTCCGTCAATGGTGTTACCAGCTCATTTCCCGCCCGTGCCAGTTCATCCTCTTCTATCCCGTAATGCAACGGCGTGTATCCTCTCGGAATCGTTCCATCAGGGGGAGATAACTGGGTGATACCCTGAGGAAGATGCGGGTTTTCTGATTGTGCTTTGAACGCGACCGATTGATACATGTCGTCGAAGTAGATATAACTCCGCTCTTCTGCATCCTGTCCAAGGATACGCTCTAGAGCGAGCAATCCGATCACGATCACGATGGCGCCGGTTAGTATGATTTTCACGTTGCCGCCTCCGGCAGTTCTTTGATTTCCACCACATGATATCGTGACCAGAGCGCGGTGACCTCCTTCAGATCAAAGGAAGCATCCGTGCGTTCTACTGCCAAGCCGAACCGGTTGTGGGTAACCTCCGGATGAATCAGTCGCTCCCGTTTGCCGGGATACAACCGATTCCGCGCCAGCATGGTTATGGTTACGCCCACGCCACCGAACAGGACGATTAATTCGAACATCACCGGTAAATAGGCAGGCAACGAATTGAACGGCCTTCCCCCCACATTCACCGGCCAATCTACACCGGCGATCCAGAACTGTCCTGTGATGGCGGCAGTAAAGCCTGCCAGGCCAAACAGAAGGCAGGCCCATGGGAGCAAACTGGGTTTCAGTCCCATTGCTTCCGGCAGACCGTGAACGGCATAGGGGGCATACGTGTCGTGGATGTCGTAGCCTGTTCCACGGGTCTTCGTGGTGGCGTCTATGATATCTTCCTCGGTTTCGAATATACCGACGACATATTGATTTTCCATAGGTCAGATCCTGTTGTAAATGGTGAGCGTCATACCGCTGCCTCTTCCGTCTGTTTCTCTGTTGACGCCTGCTCTGTAGCCAGAGCTTTCACGCCTTCCTGAGGTGGATAGGATTCTTTGTGCCGTCCGTAGTTCAAAACACCTTTCACCTCACCAATGGCAATGAACGGGATAAAGCGAGTGAACAGAAGGAACAGGGTAAAAAACAGTCCGAAGCTGCCGGCCAGTGTTGCGATTTCGATGCTGGTGGGCGAATACATGGCCCAGCTGGACGGCAGGAAATCACGATGTAGTGATGTAACGATGATGACAAACCGCTCGAACCACATACCGATGTTGATGAAGATCGATATGATGAATACGAACCAGACCGTCCGTCTCAGCTTCTTGAACCAGAACAACTGCGGAATAAAAACATTACAGGACACCATGGTCCAGTAAGCCCACCAGTAGGGACCCAGTGCTCTGTTGATAAACGCAAACCGTTCGTATTCGTTGACCGAATACCAGGCCATGAACATCTCCGTGGCATATGCAACCCCGACGATGCCGCCGGTGACGATGATAACCTTGCACATCTTTTCGATATGATCTACCGTGATATAATCGGTGTAATTCATCACTTTTCTGGCGATTATCATCAGGGTCAAGACCATGGCAAAACCTGAGAAAACGGCACCGGCAACGAAGTAGGGCGGGAAGATAGTCGTATGCCATCCGGGAATGATCGACGTGGCAAAGTCCATACTCACGATCGAGTGTACCGATAGCACCAGCGGCGTGGCGAATGCAGCCAGCAGGAGATAAACCGTCTCATACCTGTGCCAGGCGCGCGTGGAACCGTCCCATCCAAAACTCATGATACGATAGATAAGTTTTTTGATCTTCGACTTCGCCTGGTCCCGTAACGTGGCCATATCTGGTACCAGACCGATATACCAGAACACCAGGGAGATGGTGAAATATGTACTGATGGCGAAGAAATCCCAGACCAGCGGTGACCGGAAGTTGACCCAGAGCGATCCCCGGAAGTTCGGATACGGTATCATCCAGAAGAACATCCAGGGTCTTCCCATATGAATGATCGGAAAGATACCGGCACAGACGACCGCGAAGAGCGTCATAGCCTCTGCCGAACGATTGATGGATGTACGCCACTTCTGACGCAGCAGGAACAGAATAGCCGAGATCAGCGTGCCGGCATGACCGATACCGATCCAGAACACGAAATTGGTGATATCGAATCCCCAGCCTACTGTTTTGTTAAGTCCCCAGGTACCGATGCCTACTTTGATCTGATACGTCACGGCGATCACCCCGACCATCATCACAGAAAAGGATACCAGAAACGTAATCCACCAGAGTTTCGTGGGGCCTGTCTCCAGCGGGACTATAACATCGGCAGACACATCACCGAGTGACTTCTCCCCGCCGATAAGCGGCCGCCTGAGTGTTGACATAATCGATGACATACGATCCCTTTCTTACTCTACCTTATAAACTCAACCGTGTCTCTTCCCCCTTCCTTTCAGGGAAGGGGGCCAGGGGGTTAGGTCCGGTGACGGACTTTTGTGAGATATCCGACGGTCGGACGATAGTTCATTTCTTCCAGTATCCGGTAATGTCTCGGATGAGCGATCAGCCTGGATACCCGGCTTTCCGGATCGTTCATATCCCCGAACACGATGGCATCTGCCGGACAGGATTGCTGGCAGGCGGTAAGGATGTTCCCCTCAGCCAGCGGTCGGTCCTGTCGTTTCGCCTCTCCCCTGGCCTCCTGGACACGCTGGACGCAGAGCGAGCATTTTTCCATCACACCACGCGTCCGGGTTGTGATGTCCGGATTCAGGGCAAGGTGTTCCGTCCGGCTTTCCTTCCAGTAATCGAACCAGTTGAAACGGCGGACCTTATACGGACAATTATTTGCACAGTAACGGGTACCCACACACCGGTTGTAGATCTGCTGGTTGACACCCTCATCACTGTGGACCGTGGCCAGCACCGGGCAGACTGCTTCACACGGTGCATGGTCGCAGTGCTGACACATCACCGGCTGGAACATAACGTCTACATTCTCGTCTGTGCCCGAATAATACCGGTCGATGCGTATCCAGTGCATTTCCCTGCGGCGGTACACCTCGTCTTTTCCGACAACCGGGACGTTATTCTCCGCCTGGCAGGCCACCGCACAGGCCGAACAACCGGTACAACGATTCAGATCGATAGCCAGACCCCAATGATGGCCGGTATACGAATAGTCATCCTCCCACAGCTGCTCCACCTCGTGCACTGAGTGATTGCCGGACGACGGATCATTTTGATATGCGGCCAGCGTGGTTTCCCGGACCATGTTCCGCCGGTTTCCGCCCAGTCCACCCTTGAATTCAGGCTCCGTGATGGTATGATGGGTCTGGGTAAGAGCCAGGTCCGTATGTTCTCCTGTCGAGGCGAGTGTAACGGTGGTTAGCGGAATCAGAGTATTTTCATGCAACGTCGCATATTTGAAACTGTTTTCACCTACCGTTTCCCCCTGCTGGACAGTCGCCTGCCCCTCGATCCACTCCGGACCTGCATCAGAGAACCGATCGGTGCCTGCACGCCCGTAGCCGACCGCGACCGCCAGCACCTGCTCATGCTGGCCGGGCTGTATCTGCACGGGAAGTTCCATATCTCCGCCTTCACCGGACAGGCGAACGATGTCTCCCTCATTCAGGCTGAGCCTTTCCGCCGTAGCCGGCGCCATAGTAACATAGTTGTCCCAGACTGCTTTAGTGACGGGATCCGGCAGTTCCTGCAGCCAGGGATTATGTGCATTTCGGCCATCACGTATCCCAATCTTTTCATATAACACCAGAGCAAACTGATCGGTTGAAGCGGATACTGTAAGGGGTTGCGGCCAGGATCGGGTAGATCGATACCTTCCTGCATTTCGGCGTTCCGGCCTTACCGTGACATATCCGTCGTGGACCGCCTGATCCCAGAACGCCTGAAAAGGCATCTCATTTACCCTGCGGGGATAGATTTTCCTCTGCCAGTAGGCCTGCAGGATCGTTCGGTCGTCCTGTAATGCCTCCGTCGTCCAGGCCGACAGGCATTCCTGAAGAGACCGGGTCTGAGCGATAGGACGTATAGCCGGTTGTGATACGCTTACAACACCATTAATGAGTTCCGAATCACCCCAGGATTCGAGTGGGTGATGGACCGGGCAGACATAGTGTGATGCCGCAGTTGTTTCATCCTGCTGTTCCGCGAACGTGACGGTCACCGGCAGCTGCCTCATCGCCTCTGCAAACGCCTGTCCATCGGGCAGGCTATAGACAGGGTTGGTCCCGGCGATGAGCAGGACATTGACGCGTCCACTGCGCATGGCCTCCAGCAGATCCTGCATAGCGGCGTCATCACTCTGCCATTGATATGAGGGGCGTTCCAGATCGATTGTGTTACCGTAGTTGCCCAGCAGTTGATTGATGGCATTTACCAGACACTGTGTCCCGATATCGTTGATCCCGCAGACGACGAGACTCCTGCCTCTGGCCTGCCAGAGGCGGTCGGCCAGACTATCTATGACATCTGTACCGACGCCTGAACTGCCGGAAATAGCCGAAAGCTGTGGGATTGTGGTTCCGCTGCGTTCTGCCAGTCGTTCTGCGAGCATCCTCAGGATGGTGGCCGATTCTCCCGTCATAATGGGTATTCGTTGATCGGCATTGGATCCTGTAAGCGACATACGACCTTCGAACTGCGCATGGTGGGATAGCTTCGGCGAATCACCTTCGAGCGTTCTTCCCTCGATATATCCTTTTGTAAACTCAACCGGAGATATCCAGGTCCCCAGAAAATCCGCCTCCAAGCCGACGATAACTTCCGCGCGATCGAACTGGTAACGAGGCAGCGTTCGAACACTATGGGTCTTTTCATGGGCGTCGAGGATGGCGGAATAAGAAACAGCGTCGTACACAACGTGATGGGCATTGCCATACAGGTTGAGAAATCCATCGATCGCTGCCCGGGTCGAAGGACTGGCATCCGAACTGGTCAGGATATAGACACCGTTCTGAACCTGTGACAGAGCCTGACCTATCTGCCCATCTACTGTGTTCCAGTCACTCGGAGTTCCGTAGACCAGGGGTTGCTTCAACCTCTCCGAATCGTACAGTCCCAGGACCATGGCCTGGCCGACTGCGCACAACCCGCCTTTCGACACCGGATGTCCGGGATTACCTTCGATCTTAACGGGCCTGCCATCCCTGTTTTTAGTTAATATCCCGCATCCGGCCTGGCATCCACCGCAGGTAGAAGCATACCAGTACGCTTTCCCCGGCATCATATTTTCTTCCTGAACCAATATGGGGATCGCCTTCTCTACCGGCTCCCTGGCGCAGGATGCCAGAATCGAACCGGCAACCGAGAATCCTGCCGCCTTCAGAAACGAACGTCGGGAGAATGTGTTGTCGGCATCTTCTTCTGAACCTTCGGGAAGGGGTTGTAGAAACTCGGCATCACTAGTGGCCTTGAAGCCCGGTGTTTGCTCCCGTTCCTCGATCCCCTTCCAGTAGCGTTTCGATGTATCCCGTGGCATAATTCGTATCCGTTTATATAAGGTCCGACAATCCCGATTAAACCGGGTTAATAATGACAGACTGCACAGCTGAGTGATGCGTACTTACCTTGATAGTCGGCATTCTCGCCGCTGTTTACATCCCGATGGCAATTGATGCACCATCCCATAGACAGATCAGCTTCCTGAGAGACGGTTTCCATTGTTTCCACAGGACCGTGGCAGGTCTGGCACGATACATCTGCCGTAACATGCCGGCTGTGGTCGAAGAAAACGAAATCCGGCAGGTCATGTACCCGTAGCCATTCGAGTGGCTTACCGGTAGTGTCCTGATAGGCCAGAGCATCCGTACTGTATCCCACCGCATCATACAGTTTTCTGAGTTCAGGCGACACCACAAGCTGCAGGTCGCGTTTTTCCTCTGCTGCCTGCATCTCCTCAAGTTTGGTCTGGGCCCATCCGGCCATCACAAAACGGTGGCAATTCATGCAGGTGTTCGCAGCAGGAATGCCTGCGCGCGGTCCTTTGTCCGCCCCGAAATGGCAGTACAGGCAATCGATGGCCAGGTCCCCGCTGTGGAGACGATGTGAAAAGGCGAGTGGTTGTTCCGGGGCGAAGCCTTGGTTCAGTCCCACTATATTGATATTGACACTCCGGCCATAGATAAGACCGCCGCCGATGAGTGCGAGGCAGATAAGGATTGATAGGTTCCACCGTGTCATGATAACTGATTCCCCGATAAATGTGTCAGCACGGTATTTCTGCATTCTTTCTGGCGTAGTACCACCAGTTTACGAACAGACAGGACGTATAATACACCGCGAATCCATAGAGCGCATACTCCGGAGTGCCCCCTTGAATCTGGGTTCCGAACACCCGGGGGATGATGAAAGCGCCGTAGGCCGCTACCGCGGAGGTCCATCCCAGCACCGGCCCGGCCATTCTCGATTCGAAGATGATCGGAATCATCCGGAACGTAGAACCATTTCCGACACCTGTGGTGATGAATAGCAGCAGGAACAACACCAGGAATGGAATAAAATAATCCTCCGGTGTCGCTGATGTGCCGGCGAGTTTGACATAATACGCGACCCCCAGCGCAGACAGGATCATTACCACAGTGTCCCACTGGGTTACTCTGGCGCCGCCCAGTGTATCGGACAGCCAACCTCCCAATGGACGGATTGCAGAACCAACGAGAGGACCGAGCCATGCGTATGTTAGCGGATTCGGCGCATTTGGATTAAGGGATCCGTCCGGCAGAGATCCGAATACATCCTGTATAAGCTTCGGAAACGCCGCCGAGTACCCGATGAACGATCCGAATGTCATGGTGTACAGCCATGTCATGATCCAGTTGTGTTTCTTGCTGAATATCTCGAATTGACCGGCCAGGTTTTCCTTAACCATTTTCGGTGTCAGGTACCACATCAGGACGAGCGTCAGCGCGATAGTAATCGGCAGCACGATCCACATATTGACGTTAAGGCCAAGGAGCAGATACAGCCCCGTGCCACCGGCCACGAACCCCAGAATCAACAGCCACAGCATGCTGCCCACGGCTTTTGGCGCCCCACCGATATTATGAATAGGCAGGTTGTCCATACCGATCCATGCCACGATGGCGAGGACACCCAGAATAGGCACCCAGACCAATCCGCAGTTCTGGATCCAGATTGTTGCGCCGCCAAGGGCGTCCGACAGCGGCAGACCGCCGCCCCCTAGGGCGCCGAACAGACCGAAAGTCATTACGAACGGCAGCAGCACCTGCATCACACTCACGCCGATATTTCCGAGACCGGCATTCAGACCGAGAGACAGTCCCTGCATCCGTTTCGGAAAGAAGAAACTGATATTGGACATGGAAGAGGCGAAAGCGCCACCACCCAGACCGGACATGGCCGCAAGTATCGCGAATGTCGTATACGGCGTATCCCTGTCCTGTAGCGCGAATCCGGCGCCCAGTGCCGGCAGAATCAGAAGGGCCGTCGTAACCGCGATCACATTTCTTCCGCCGGACAGGGCGATAAAGAATGAATTGGGTATCCGCAACGTGGCGCCTAAAAGACCGGCCACGGCGGTGAGGGTGTAAAGCTGTTCCTTGCTGAATGAAAAACCGAGGTTTTCCATCTGCACGATGATGATGGACCAGTAAAGCCACACCGCAAAAGCACACAGCAAGCACGGAATCGAAATCCAGAGATTGCGCATCGCGTGTGCCTTGCCCGAACCTTCCCAGAAAGACTCGTCTTCCGGATCCCACTCTGAGATGCGCAAATTTGTCTTCTCCTGCTCTTTTATGTTAACAGTCATCTTATCTCTCCGGCGAGGAATGCGAAACGTCTGTTGCTCATGGTCCCACCATCTTATGCAGATCGGTTTGTGGGACACTTGATCGGATACCTGAAGATCAGACCCTGATTAAATGGTCGACTGAGTACCTTCCGGATCCCCTCCACATTATTAGAAGAAGCGTAACCAGCGAGAAAATACTGAGTTGAAGGCCCTGAGTGGCTACAAAAAGCCCTTCGGCTGAATGCACAAACATAATGGCGCCCAGAAGTACGCCCGCATTCAATCCGGCGGCAAGCCGGGTCACAAACCCGAGGGCCAGACAGGATCCGCCCACTACATGGGCCAGGACCACAAACCACGCGATCGGTTCCTCCAACATTCCCACGCCCCCAGCCAGCTGCTCCACTTCATCCATATTCATGATGAAATAAATTCCCTTCAGCGCCAACGCACCGCCCAGGAAGACACGCAGTACATCCATTGGTTGTACTCTGGCCAGGATATCCGGTAGCATTGGAATATCGATCCGGGGCTTCTTGCCTGCCAAGGTCTGCTGACGGTCGATAACGGCACGCTCGTGTTCTTTTTTGGCTTCGGCTTCCGCCGCGGGAGCGAAATTCACCAGTCAGGTCAAAAACGAGGTTCCCACAACGATTGCGCCCAGAATCAGAAGGGCCTCCGGCCATGTTAATGCCTCCGACCGGAACAAGAACCCCGCGCAAACAGCGCCCATGTTGCCGCCGGCGCCCACAATGCCCGCCACAGAACCCAGCGCCCTCTTGTTGATAAATGGAACCACCGAATAGGTCGCGCCTTCGGACATCTGTACAAACAGGCTGAAAATCACCATCGAGCCGATCGCGATCGGCAGCACCTTCATCTGGGAGAACACCATCAGGGCGATCCCTTCGACACACAGGGCGATGAACAGCCACTTCACGCGGCCTTTGAGCCCCCCCTTATGGCCGAACAGGTCTCCAATAAGGCCGCCCGTTGTTCTGGCGAAAATATTCATCAGACCAAAAAGACCGGCTACCAGCCCGGCCGTTTTCAGACCCAGCCCGAAATAGTCCCGGTAATAGAGCGCTGCGATATTGTTAATGGTGAGTTCGATGCCGAAGCAAGCGCCGTAAATCATGAACAGGGCCCACACGCGCGGATCTTTGGCAGCTTCGATAAACGTACCCTTAACATGTTCCTTTCTTCTGTACTTACCCTGCGCTCTCAATTCTTTAAAATTGCCATCGGGAAGGTCTGTCGTAAAAAAGTAATACGCAATACCGGTGATCATGCAAACGCCCCCGGCCACCATCATCGACAGACGCCAGCTCCAGAAATCGGCGAACCCGAGTGCCACGAAAGCTGCGAAGATAAGCGGCATGACAATCTGGGTCACACCTCCACCCAGATTCCCCCATCCGGCTGAAGTTGCATTTGCAGTTCCCACAACGTTGGGCGCAAACATCACCGAAGTGTGATATTGCGTAATCACAAAAGAAGCGCCAATGGCGCCAATGGCAAGCCTGAACAGCAGGAAGGTCTCATAATTGTGGGCCAGGCCAATCCCCATCACCGGAATCGAACCCAGAATCAGAAGCCAGGTATAACAGAGCCTGGGCCCGATTCGGTCGCACAAAAATCCGATCGCAAATCGGGCCAGAATGGTGATTGCGACCGAAGCAATAATCGTATTGCCGACCTGGGTTCTTGTCAGGCTGAATTCATCGCGCACAACAGCCATCAGCGGGGCAATGCCGAACCAGGCAAAAAAACAGAGGAAGAACGAAAACCACGCCATGTGAAACGCGCGCATGGGACGTGTCTTCAGACTGAACAGATTGATGCTTGTCGCCTTATTGGCGATCTCTACAGAAGGTGTTTCCTGTGATTCAGAAAGGGACTGGCTCATATCCGATTATCTTCTCCGCTCGGGTACTTGAAATGTAGCTGTACGGATGCGTTTCCGGTCCCAGTACCAGCGTACCATCTGCGGTTTGCGCCACAGGTACGGATTCGGAACGACAAGCACATGAACTAATCGGGTGAACGGGAACAGGAAAATGACTGCAAACGCAGCGAGGATGTGCATCTTGACCATATACGGGAGAGGCGCCACATACGAGGTGTCCGGATTCAGAGTCACGATCGACCACAGGTACGGGGACATGGATGTAGCGAACCAGTAGCTGCCCCAGCTGTGAAATATCGCGGTATAGAGTCCGGTACCCACCGAAAAGATAAGAACGGCGAGAACGATCCAGTCGGCTATGGTCGTAACCATTTGAGCTTTCGCGTCCGTAATCCGTCGAAGTACGATATTCACCAGGCCGACCAGCGTAAACACACCACCGATAAACCCGGTGATCTCCAGGATATATAGCCTGAGGGGACTGCTGTTCCATATGAGGAGCTGTGACGGTATCAGGAACCCGATTAGATGACCACCCAGGATGATCAGGATGCCGTAGTGAAACGGCACCAGCGCCCAGAAATGCACCTTGTTTTCCAGAAATTGCGAGGACAGGCTGGTGTAAGTAAAGCCGCGTCCGATGTAACGCTGAATCGTAACCAGAAAAAACACCACCAGCGTGATATAGGGCAGTACGGCGAACAGAAACAGGTTCAGATAGTCGAATAAGGCGGCGTTGATCATAGTGGGCTCCGTAAATCGAGATACAAGATGCTAGACGAGGGGCTACTTTACTTTGCCCTTGCCATCCATCATGTCTTCGATGTTGTTATAGTGCAGGCTGTTGTTGAGTACCGGCAATTCGATCAGCCGGGAGTCGGTGTCTTTCTCAGCCGGTATCGTCGGGCCGTAAGCCTGCTCCAGCGTCTGTTGCAACCATTCGATGACACAGGTGTACGGATTCTCCGATTCCAGGCCTTCGAGTATCTTTGCGATGGCCGGTTGCATGTACTCCAGCGAGAACGCCTGCTCATCCTCGGGCTCCAAACGCGGTAACAGCCGGAGACAGTGGCTCAGATGATCCGGAAGCTCAATGGATTCCGGAATGCCTTCCTCCTCCAGGGCCTGGCGCATATTCACAAGGAATTCGCCGCGCTGGTAATCTTCACCGTATATATGCCATCCCACTTCCAGACAGCAGGTCGGATTCATATCGAACGTCTTTGTGAATACTTCTTCGATCTCCTCCAGCCGGTTGCCGGAAACAAAATCATGGAACGCCTGCACAGCTGATATTCCGGTCGACGCGGAGGTTAAACTATAATCATAAAGCCACGTCGTCTGTTCGATATTATGGTCTGTCGGATAGGACAGGATCGATGCCAGGGTTTCATATAGTTTTCGGGATGCCATAATCATTAACCTCTATATTCATTCATGGCCAGGGCTATGCCTGTCCAGACCGGGAGTACCCCTGCTGCAGAAGCCATGCCGGCGATGAGTTGTCCGAA
>CAYYIS010000077.1:0-15906 GCA_964470965.1 uncultured Gemmatimonadota bacterium
TCGTTCTGGCCGTTCCGGAGTAGCTTCGACAGGCACAAAGCGATTATTCCCTCTTTAAAGCGTTGATGGTCCTGTGCGGCGGGGTCACCATCGTTGTGCTGGTCATTGACTAAAATACAGCCAGCCAGATACCATCGTCTCTGACAAGTAGCTGTTGGATTTTGCGGTCATTCATGTTGCATGATCAGCCTGGCTGCGATCTCTTTGTATATTTTTCCCGCAGCCATGGCAGTGATGCCCGACGGATCCCGCCTTGGATTCATTTCGACCAGGTCCGCACCCACGATACGGCCTTCTATCTTGTGGATCAGATCGATCGCGTCTCGGATCGAGAGACCGCCAGGTTCTTGATGCGAGACGCCGGGCGCGAAAGCAGGATCCAGGACATCCATATCGAAAGAGATGTACAGGGGGCCGTTGAACGAGAGTGGCAGGTCCGACAGCCCTAGCCTCATCTCATGCACTTCAACTCCAAACCGGTCCGCCTGCGCCCGTTGGTGGCCGTTGATGGTGCGAATCCCCACCTGAACCAGCCGCTGGACGACCCCGTGCTCCATGATTCGAGCAAAAGGGCACGCATGGGACATTCGGTTACCATTTAGTTCATCGTAGAGATCAGGATGGGCATCGAAATGCAGGATCTGGAGGTCTGGATACTTGTTCATGAACGCTTTCACCAGGGGATATGTTATCGAATGATCCCCACCCAGGGATAAAGGTATGAGGTCCGAGGACAGGATCTGCGATATGGTCTCCTCTATCTCATTGAAATCCTCTACCACATTGGCCAGAGGCACGTCGCCCAGGTCGAGTATGTGCCCGGGTGCCGCCACATCGACCCCTGTCTCGCTCCAGGTATTGGCGGAGGGTGACACAACCGCCGCCCGAATTAAAGGCGGCGCTTCGGCCGGTCCTTGAAGAAACGATGAATGCGCATCGAACGGGAAGCTTACCGCAGCGATCGTTTCGCTGGTTTTGTAATTTAGGCGTTTTAAAAAAGTCATCGTGGATGCCGAATTTTTACTGATTACGGAGTCGCCTGCTTCTGAAGAGGAATATCAAACCCAAATCCCGAATCCATTACACCGGCTCCGTTCAGAATAGAGGATTGCCTATCACAGACGCTGAAGTCATGGGGCCTATACATTTTTCGCTGCTAGTATCATTACGATTGGTCGAGTGAGGTTGAAACACTCGGTGGTCAGGGGATGCTACACCGCGTGAAATGCGTGCCCATTGCCAAAGGGAAGATAAAAAACGGAAAGACCATGGGAGCCCCCACATTAGCCATTTACAACACAAGAGTTGCGAAATTTGAGATCCGGTCTGAATAGAAGACATTCGCGGGGTGAGAAAGAAAGATTATACCTAACCTACAGGGGCAAAATAAGACGGGAAGTACTGAACATCTTGAACTATCTCCCTACACTACAAAGTTTTAATCGTAGAAAAATCTCTGTCGGCCTGCAAGTAAACACCATATGGTCCAGCCAAGAACCCCAAAACGGTTTAAGGCTGCGTGGTGTCATAAATATTCTGTTTTGATCTCGATCGATCTGTTTACAACAAAGAGCCACGCAAGACCATATTACGGGGTAAAACAACAATACAACTACACCCTTTTACAGAAAAACATGTAATTCAAACATCAACGTATTGTTATTCCCAAGCCGATAGTGGACAACGTTGGGGTCGATTTGGAAATCGTCCGGACTATTGTGCGAGTAAAAAAGCCTGGCTTGGACGAAAGGAGTAATAAAGGGTTCAACGCCAATACGAAATCTACTCTGGCTTCCCGTATAGGCCTCTGTGGCCGAACGACCGGGTACACCGTTTGGATTGTGATACTCGTAAGAAACCTTTAGATTGCACGTGCCTTTTTCGGTCAGGCCGACATTTGCCGACACGTAGCTTACGGTCTCCGTTCCGGAGTAGGTTAAAAAAGGCCGGTCCCAGTGGATGACATTGGTTTCATGAAGGATTGCCATGCGAGAGAAATGTAATCCGATGAATCCCGCCGCCATCGTTTGGCCCTTGACGTTGTAGTTGACGGATCCACCCCCCCAAAAATACTTGGATGCTACCGTCAATTTGCCCGTATACTGCTTGGCGGCATTGTCGAATCTGTTCAAAGACGTGTGTGCATTTTGAACCGAGCCTATAAGTGAAAACGGGCCTTTCTCAACTCCCATTTCAATGCCAAAGTCGGAGTCCAAAACCCCCGTTTTTGCCATCAGGAAAGAATCTCTGTCCTGAATTCGTAGGCCGTAAGGCATATACATTTTGCCCACTTTCATGTAGGCCGAATGTTCCGGGAAAGAGATAATCCCCGTCAGTTCCCGGTTTCTTGTAGGTTCCTGGGCGATCTCTTCGCTGATATAAAAACTTACCCTGTCGGGGACGAGGGTGATGTTTGCGTAGAGATTTGCTTGTTCCAGAAGAAAAGAATTAGCTGTCACTTCTCCCGGGGGCTGCACCACACTTGTCTCGCCCAATCCGTTAAAATTAATTATTCGGTCCCGTCGCATGCTGGTGAAATTCTGAAGGCGAAAATCTACACCGATTGAAAGTTCTTGACTTGCTTTTCGGATTAAAGGCATGGAGTCAGCAGTGTCTGTAATGCTGAGGAATTCTTCCGCATATTGGACACCAAAACTGTTACGCATGCCCTGCCCATTTACGTTTACATGGCAAGCGCTGCATTGTTTTCCGGTCAAGACGGCCATATAGGGTTCCGCGTGACTTCCCTCTGTCACGATGAGGAGCACTATCACACTGAACCCTAGAATCCTATGAAACGGAAGCATAACTAGTTCCTTTATGGTAGACCTTCTATTAATCTTTCCGTGAAACACATAGATGAATATGACACCAAATTACACACCCATCTATGCAATTCCAACACTTTTTTCGAATATTAATGAATTCTTAATTGTGGCTAGGCATGATTTTATCGACCAGTTAGTGGATTCGACGTAACGCCGAGCGGTATCGATACCACCCAGTCATTCAAATAAAAAAGAACACCATACCCGAAACATCAATCGGGGTCATCTTTGGGCAACCGATTGCCGGTCTCGAATAGATTTGGCGAGACCCCTTTCGCGATAGAATATGTTTTTCTCGCTTCACCCAGGTCGTTGCCTAAAAGCGCGATCTTCGCAACACCAGACCCTATTTCAATAAAGGTTCCGGTGTTTTCAGGTGCGCGGCTATTTCTTACTAACGCCGATGCCACTTTTTTCAGCCGAATAGCAGGCGCCTCGGATCCCAGCGACTGCCTGCCGTTAAATCCAGACACCTCCAGATCATTTACAGATTCGCAGCGGAGCACACTGCCCCAATCAGTCTGCTCGGGGGTGTTCCAGGTAAATTCCACGTTTCGAAGCTGGAGGCGATTTATGTACCTGAAATACATCGAATAAGGAGCTCCATGGAACCCATATATGGGGTAAGGATCCGGCGGGTTAGCATTCAGCTCACTCTTGTCTTTTCCGCCGAACATGTGAATTTTGACGTTGTCCAGGGTAAGCCCTTTGATATAACCGCCGGACTCACGAAACCCCGTGACAAAAACGCCGCCGTTGGCCTTTGCGGTGACGTTGGAAATCGTCACATTGTCAACTGTGCCGGCGGGCGGCAGCGGTTTGCCTTTGGGGATCTCCGTTTCCGATTCGATATACAGGGGAAAGGACCACATGTAGATAACCTGGCCGCCGGTATCAAATTTGTCGGACACATCCATGACAATGTTGTCGATGCGCACGCCGTCTACGACGATGCCGTTCCACACGCGGAACCCAATGCCGCATCCGGCATCGTGTATGGTGCAGTTCGAGAATGTCAGGTTGCGCACACCAGAGATCATGAGGGCGGTTTCTGTGGTAGTAAACTTGCAGTTGGTGATATTGACGTCCCGGCTGTCACCCAGCACCACAATGCAGTCGTCGCCGGTCTGTATGTCGCAGTCCGATATGCGTATTCTGGTGCAATCCCAAAGATTGATGCCGTCCGTGTTGGGACCGTCTTCATCGTAAATCCCGTTGATGATCGTGAGCGCGCGAGCGGTGATCCGTCGGCAGTTGCCGAACCCTATATTCCAGAATGCGCCATTCCGCACCTCGATATTTTCGATGGTGATGTTCTCGCAGTGGTCGAAGCGGATCATGTCAGATGTACGTGGCAGTTCGATTTCCCCACGCAGCCACTGAGCCAGCCTGCCGTTGTCCCAGAACCGCGGTCCGTTTCCATCGATGGCGCCCCGTCCGTCGAGGACGATGTTGCGGGCGTTCTTGGCATACAAGAGATGCTTGTGGTCCGGATCGTAATCGCCCAGGTCGGTGCTGCCCCAGATCGTACAGCCGGTCTCGAGATAAAGCGTCACGTTGTCCCGCATCCTGAGGGTTCCGGTGAGATAGTCCCCTGGCGGAAAATACAGCGTTCCGCCGCCATTGCCTGTAATGTGCTCGATAGACCGCTGAATAGCATCGGTGTTCGTGGTCATTCCGTCTCCCACGGCGCCGAACGACTGTACATCGAACGCTGCGGCCAGCCCTCCTACGTCCATTATAGCTTCCCTTTCTTTTTATTTACCCATTGCCGGCACGGACAGGTACCCGCCTTTAAAGTATTCGGACACAGGCCGTCCCCGGTGAAATGCTATGACGGTGCTGAAATAGGTTTGACCCGGTACAGAGGATCTTTATTCATCCGCATGCGTTACTCTATCGCCAAGTGCCACCAGCCCGCCGGTCATGTGCTGAATACGCGGACTGCGGCTGTTCCGCAGTGCTTCGTGAGGATTGAAGATTTCCGGTGACCGTTTCAGTACGCCCAGATCCACTTCCGTTGTAGCGCGGTCCGCGAATTTAAGGACGATATTCCGGCGCCGGCCGCAATTACCATACACGGCATGGAACAACCACTGATTGAAGATCACCATGTCTCCGGGCGTCGTTTCGACCACATACGCGGGCACATCGGCGCCGTTCAATCCGAAAAAGGTCGGCTCCTGATGCGTGTGGGCCTCCTGGAACGGTTGGAGCGCTTCGTGAAACGGCAATCTGTGGGAACCGGGTATGATGCGTAAAGCGCCAGAATCTCCGTTCAGCGGATCCAGGTACAGCATGATCTTTATACGCAGGAAATTCAGTTTATCCAAAGACCACTCTCCGTCCGCATGCCAGTGGTGCACCGGGCCCCTCCGATTCAACCCACGCATGCCCTCAGATCCTAAATAGAAAAATTCTTTGCCGATCAGGTCCTGCATGGCCAGATAGATACGGTCGTCTTCGATCAATTTGAGCAGTTCTGGATTTTGTTCTACAAAATCAGTTTCCCATATCACACCATCTGGCTCCCCGGAGCGAGCTGACGCGCTGGAATACAGGGCGTCAGCTTCCTCGATGATGTGATACACCTCTTCCGATGAGAAGACTTGACGACACACCAGAAATCCGAACGTCTTAAAATGATCTATCTGGTCTCGAGCCAGCATAACGACCCCTTCATCAGTAGAACGCCTAAAAGTTGTAACCGTGGTTGCTTTTGATCGGATGCAATACCCAGATTGCTATTCCGACCGCACAGATACAGGTATACAAACACCTCTTTCTTTTAAAAAAACAACCTCGAAAGAATCTGGAAAAAACCAACATATTATCGGTTGCAAACATCAGTTCTGTTTTTAGTTTACAAGGCGATTTTCCCTTCCACGACAACCTATCAGGATATTGAATAGCCCGTCCCGTGTATGCAAACAATTCCGTAGTGATTAACGGTGCGATTTCAGGTTCGTGCCCCGTGAATTTTGTCGGACCGTTTAAACACAGGGATTGCGAGGTAAGGAGTTGCTAATGGATTGAGTCAATACGATATGTCCGGTTTATGAGTCGCACTTTCCCTTCTGCACGGTAGTCCAATTAGCCCCTGCTCATTGCAAGGAGAAAAAACATGTCACAAAAAATTCTGCAAGTCAATTTGAAGTTCAGCATTCCAAGAGTCGATTTGGAGACAGCATGGCTGGACGCCGCTCAGCCTATTGCCGACTGCCCCGGTCTGATCTGGAAGGTCTGGTTGATGAACGAGGAAGAACAAGAGGCTGGGGGAATATATCTGTTCGAGAGCGAAGCCGATGCGCAGGGGTTTTTAGCTGGTCCGATCGTGGCAGAACTCAAGGCCAGTCCGGCAGTCAGCAATATAAACGCCAAGTTGTTTGATGTGTTGGAAAGTCATACGAAAACCACCCGCGGGCCCGTGGAGTAGGGAGCTGATTTTTATGCTTTTGAAAGGATGGACGTCCGCTTCAGCGCCCTCTTGCTTGGCCAGGGGTGGTATTTCCTGAAGATCATACTCGGGATATAGAACGAAATAACGGGCAGAATAGTTGGAGATGTAGAAACTCCTAACTTGTTCTGCCCGTTATTTGTACTAGGGCTTAGTCTTCACTTACCATGTCAACCTAATATCCAACTAATATCCCAAATCAGAGTTCCACCTCAGGTGTTTCCTGTCGCGTATGTTAAGGAAATTCTTTACCGTTACGCGTTTAGATACCAGTTTCGTCATTCATCGCCGCCATCGTCTCCACCAGATGTGACACGGGAGATGATGGATTTGATCACCACGGAAACAGCGGCAGCGGTGAGTAGCGCGCCTACATTACCCAATATTGCGTTGACATAACCACCCAGCACCGGGATCGCGTCAATACCACCGCTCACAGCCGTCAAGCCCAATACAAATACCAGAAATCCAGTCGTCTCGTCTTCAGAAATTGCCAAATAACCGTAAATAACACCCAGCACCGCAAAGATTAATGCCGATTGCGGTATCGCAGCAAATGCGCCTATAACAGCCAAAGCCAAACCCAAATAACACACTATTTTCTCAACCATCTGCATTTGGAACCTCCTATAAGACATTCCATGTTGCCATTCGAACAATGACGGAAAAATGAGGACAGAGAAAACCTTCGATGGTACCCGATGCCCCTTTTTGGGTGGAATAAACTCAACAAGCCATTAATGTTACGGTTTGTCAAGCTTCAAACGTAAAAATAATCGAATGGCGTTGCGATTTATAAAAGGATTCTGCAGCTCAGGAACTTTGTGCCGCACCCGACACGATGTGACAGATGGCGATTAAGGAAGATGATTTGTCCGACAACAGTCTTGCCCAAGGTCAATTGAGATTACGGAACAGATTGAAAAATAAAGTGCATGATTCCGGAAGGTAGAACACGGGGTGAAAATTCTGGATTGACCGGAGTCCGTTTGTGGTGCGGTTCAGAGGGGGAACGGCTGCAAAATGAACTCCTCTAAACTGTGATACCCAGGCCTGATATTTGTTCCCGTACTTGCTCACGCCTGCTGTCGCGTACTCATTAAGATTTCGTCATCGATACGCTGTCCCGTTCCATGAGACCCTCAATTTACCTCTGGAGTTACCTTGACGTCCGGACGAAACCCATTCACCAGGTAAAACAGGACAATATAAAAAATAAGCTTGATACAATATTGCTGAATTTGTATAAATGTATAGACAAATCATGGAGCAAAAACGCGCCACCCATATCTTTAATACTAGTATACGAAGTTGTCACGATTGCGATGACGTCGAATAATTATCAATTGGCCACTCCCCTGCGTGTGCAGGTCGCCCCCGGACCGTTGGATGAAGGCAGTCGGGTTCCACCGGAAGAAACGATATGGAAAGAACACCAACTTAGCCGGGGAACTGTACGGAAAGCGATTGGTCTTCAATTGCAGGAAGGACTCATCACCCGGAATCAAGGACGAGGCACCTTCATCATGCCTCCGCCCCATTATCGACCTATTTCAGTTTGCCCAGTTTCAGCCAGGCAAAGTGGCGGCCGCATCGGGGTCCTTCCAGAAAACACTTCAAAGTGATTTCTGTTCCGACAAAGGTTTCTAAACGTCTTGAGCTGCCGGCAACAACATCGGTCTTTCATAAAGAGCGGCTCGGACCGGCGGATAATCATCCTGTGGCCCTTGAACTACGTTATCTACCGCCGGAACTTTGTCCCGCGCTGATCAATGAGGATCTGCACACCCAGTCCATACACTGGTTTCTGGTAAAGAAATCCGAAATTGCTTTGGTCCGCGTGAAACACGTTGCAGCGTTGTGCAAAATAACAAGTAGTCAGGCAGTTTGCTCCAGGCGCAGACCACATATTCTGTGGTCCGATTGACGTACACCCAACAGATGTGGACAAATACGGATGAAACGCAATATCAGTGCCCCAAGAGGTACGGAATTGACCTGCAAGAACTGGCTTATTGAAGCGGCTTATCGCATGATCCAGAACAACCTGGATCCCACGGTGGCCTTTGATCCGGATAATCTAATCGTGTACGGCGGAAGAGGCAAAGCCGCTCGTAACTGGGAAGCATACGATGCTATCCTGGCCTCTCTTCGAAATTTGGAACCCGATGAAACACTATTGGTACAGTCAGGCAAACCCGTTGCTGTATTTCGTACCCATGAGGATGCACCGCGTGTTCTGATCGCCAACTCCAATATCGTACCTGCCTGGGCGACTCAGGTGAATTTCGATGCCTGGGAGCAGGAAGGCTTGATGATGTACGGCCAGATGACGGCCGGGAGTTGGATTTATATCGGTACGCAGGGTATCCTTCAGGGCACCTACGAGACGTTCGGCGCCCTCGCCCGTAAACACGGCTGGGGCAGTCTATCGGGGAAACTTGTGGTGACAGCCGGACTGGGAGAAATGGGCGGGGCACAACCCTTGGCCATCACGATGAACGGGGGCGTTGGCCTGTTGGTCGAGGTGGATCCGTGGCGAGCGAGACGACGCCTGGACCTGCGCCAGGTAGATACCATAACAGAAAGTCTGGATGTCGCGTTGACCTGGGTGAACGAAGCACTGGCATCAGGCGAACCGAAATCAATCGCTCTGATAGGCAACGCAGCAGAAATCCTGCCGGAAATGATCGCGCAGGACGTCGTGCCGGATGTGGTTACTGACCAGACCTCTGCCCATGATCCTCTCTACGGTTACATACCGGTCGGCCTTTCCCCTGAGGAAGCGGGTCAGATGCGGCAGAGCGATCCGGATACTTACCTGAAACGGTCTATGGATTCCATGACTATCCACGTCCAGGCAATGCTCGAATGGCAAAAAAAGGGCGCTGTTGTTTTTGACTATGGCAACAATCTAAGGCAAAGAGCTTTCGACAACGGATTGACCGAGGCATTCGATTATCCTGGTTTTGTGCCGGCCTACATCCGCCCCCTTTTCTGTGAAGGCAAAGGTCCTTTCCGTTGGGTGGCCCTCTCCGGGGATCCCGAAGACATCTACAAAACTGACCAGGCCATTCTTGAGCTATTTCCGGATGATGAACATCTGGCGCGCTGGATCAAGATGGCGCAGCAGCATGTGGAGTTCCAGGGGCTGCCGTCACGTATCTGTTGGTTGGGATTTGGGGAACGGGCGAGGGCAGGATTGAAATTTAATGAGCTTGTAGCTTCCGGTGAAGTGAGTGCGCCTATCGTAATTGGCCGTGATCATTTAGACAGCGGTTCCGTAGCCAGTCCCAACCGTGAAACGGAGGCGATGAAAGACGGGTCCGATGCTATCGGCGACTGGCCTATTTTGAATGCATTGGTTAACACCGCCAGCGGTGCCACATGGGTCAGCTTCCACCACGGCGGCGGTGTCGGGATAGGTTACAGTCTTCACGCCGGTCAGGTTATCGTTGCCGATGGCACGCCGGGGGCGGCGTCTCGACTGGAGCGCGTGCTCTCCAACGATCCCGGGATGGGCGTTGCCCGTCATGTGGACGCAGGCTATGAGAAGGCAAAAATTGTGGCGAAAGAACGTGGTGTCAGGATTCCCATGTCGACCTGATGACAGGCGAAATCAGCGGAGATGTAATCCATAGCGAGGACCGGGTGCCCAGTCAGGCCAAGGTCTCAGCATATATGATATGGCGGCCGCAATTAAGGGTGGTACAGTTCCCATACCAAAAAGATTGGACGTTGTCGAAATCTGACTGAATGTCCCGTCACAGGGTCGCCTTGCCTGCGGTAAGGCACCTAATTCGGGACCAAGCGATATAAGCCGGACCAGTCGCTCAGTTGCAGTTGAATTCCATGCGACGCCATGCGGAAGGCACAGGCGCAGAACGGGATGAAGATTCCATGCGTGCCGGCTATGCGATGATGCCTGCGCTTCGACGATATAAAAATATCTCCAAACCGATGTCGGATTGATTGTAAGGGGTACCTCATGTCCAGAGCACTTCCTCAAAAATTGTTTCACTGCTGGCATCCCGCGGCTTATAGTGAAGAGGTTAATTCGGAAGAGCCTTTCTCCACAAAACTTCTGGACGAAATGATCGTTATCTGGCGCACGGCCGACGGCGCCCCCCATGCCATGAGAGACCTATGCATCCATCGCGGGACGGCGCTTTCTCTGGGACACCTGGAAGATGACTGTATCGTCTGTCCCTATCACGGATGGCGCTACAGCCGCAGCGGCGCCTGTACTCTCATTCCGCAAACGGGCAAAACCAGTATACCCGCGAAGGCTCGCGTGGTAACCTACCAATGCCAGGAACGATACGGCATGATCTGGGTCGCCCTGGCAGAACCACTCTATCCCTTACCCCATATCCCTGAACTGGACGACGGCACGTGGCAGGTGATACACACGGGCCCATACACCTGGCCAAGTAACGCGTCCCGCCAGGTGGAGAACTTTACCGATTTCGGCCATTTTCCCTGGGTGCATCCCGGTTTGCTTGGAGAAAAAGACCGTCCCGAGGTACCCGATCACGCGGTTGAAGTAAAGAAACATGTCCTGCACTACACGGTCGTGCGGCCCGAATCGCCCAACAGTGACGAGTTTCCGATTTTCGCGAACAAAAAAGTGATGCCCGAACGCCATAGCCGCTATGAACTCCATTGTCCTTACACGATCGTGTTGCGGCTCGGTTGGGGCGGTGAAAAAGGCATGGTGTACTTTTTCGTCTCACAGCCTAAAGCGCATGACGAGTGCCGGGGATACTGCCTCGTCGCCCGGAACTATGACCATGACAAACCGGTGGAGCACATCCAGAGATTCGAAGACACCATCTTCAATCAGGATAAACGAATTGTATTGTCCCAGCGTCCGGAAATGGTGCCGTTTGATCTGGTCGACGAATTACATCTGAAATTCGACACAGTAGCCGTCAATTACAGGCGTACAATGCAGGCGGAAGATCTGGCCTGAAATAAAGTTAATTTTTGAGGAGCTCGTGGGGATGTACGCCACAGCTCGAATTTATTACCCTGTGACACAGGGTAGTTCGTCTAATTGCTTCCATGGAGATTCGGGAAGCGGTTCTACCATAGACTGGTACAATAATATTTGGCGCCATAGCCGCAATACCGGACGGATTATTGCCCTTGGAGCTTCTTCAGATGTAGGGACCAGCTTTGTGGAATCGGTCCGGGAATCTTTACCGTCAGTTCTCGATATGTAAGTGTATAGAGATCCCTCATCCGATCGCCCATTTTAATCTTCACCCCCGATTGGTGGATTACCTCGTTGGTCGAGATCTGATTAATCGGTCATGGTGCTTCGCTTTCTGGAATCCAACCTGGCAAGTCGTTTCAAGTGTTAAACCGAAGCATCGTGAATTGGGAAGAGATCAAACAAGTTGCAGAATTGAAATGGAATTATAAGATCAAATGCTTACGGAGGTGAGCATAAAGAGACTTGGTTAACGTGGGAATCCGCTGAGGCGCCTGCCTGGTCTCTGAAGGCGAACAGATGATTGCATTCAACACCATACTGCCGGTTGCGATTGCTGGGTTTGCTCGTATTTCGCGATCGATCGAACCCGTGCCAGTGGCAGTCGTCCGCACAAGAGAGTTGATAAAGTTCTCCACGCCGGCATCGGAAGTTGAGATGAAACCGCTTGTTGGGATGGATGGTGGTCCGATCACGGTCAACGGTCTGTCGCACAACACATTTCATGTCTACATACAATCCAGGTCGGTCAAACATGTTTACAAAGGAACCGATCGCGAGTTGTCACACTCAGGGACCAATGGATTTGTTTCCCGGACCCTAGCAAGTAGTTAGCTTTGATCGAATGAGAATTAAGACAGGTTAACGGCCAAGATAAGTATGCGGTGTAATGCCTTCGGGTAAAAGAAAGAAGCCTCCTGATTTATTATGGGATGACCGTCCTTGGGTTCTGCTTGATCCTCTTGAGTGTGTCCGTACCCGACTACTCCGAGTGCCGGACTTTCAGTCACGGGAGAACATTTTTCTTGATTTTGACGTTGGCAACATGGACAAAACCATTTATTTTGGGCAAAAGATTGGAATTTCTTTGTCGTGCTCAAGGAGATTATGGAATGAGTGGCTTGATGGACGAAGTGATAGCCCGCTATATAACAGATCACTTTCTAACACCTGTCTCTCCAGAGTTAAAGGTAGATACGCCGCTATTCTCTTCAGGACTGATAGACTCGTTTGGCGTCCTGGAAATCATAGCTTTTTTAGAAGATACATTTACAATTGAAATCGATACTGCGGAACATGAAATTAGAGAATTTGATTCTATCGCACAGATCCTCGATCTCATCAATCAGATTCAGAACAAGGATAGATGAGTGATTTAGATGTTTTCATACAATCTGCTTCTGGGCCTTCCTCATACGAACTATCGCCAGCTTGCTGAATATCTTCTGATGATGCATCTTGGACATTTTCAATGGCAGGCGATTGCCAAATCGGTAGACCGTCCCCTTTCACATTTACGGACTAAGGGTGGTGGAGAGGTATATGCGACTTTCTACTATATTGAAACGCATTTGCCCATATCTTCGCCTCTGAATAGCTTCCGGCTAGATGACACACTTCGTGTACTCCTGCGCCTGCAATCATTTAAGAATATAGCGGTAGACGGCCGTTTGATTTTTAATCACAAAGATGTCATAGAGCAGGAGATGATCCCCGATGATGATGCCCTCTTGACTATCTATTCTAACGGCCGTCATCCATCCGTGAGATTTGCTAATGTGTTTGTTACACCGGAACATGGTAATGATATGCTCAAAATTGCTCCCCCTGCAAACGTATCGTTTGACAGAATACCCTCACTCACGAATCAGGACAATGCGTATAATATCACACGGAAGGCCCAGCAAGTGGAAAGCCTCGGTGTTTTTGAGGACGGATGGCGGGAAACCGAAATTCAGAATGCCGGTCCATTGACCTATCGTATCAATCCTGATAGGGACAGCAACGGGGCGGGCCTGGTGTATTTCGCAAACTATTTTGCGTTTCTCGACATGGCAGAGCAACAATGTCTTGATAAGAATAAGTGGGAGTACTGGCCTCATGATGTTATGGGCACACGAATGCTCCGGTCCCGTAAATTAGCATACTATGGCAACGTAGATTTTAATGAGTGCATTGAAATTTCGGTAACTGTTTTTCACCATGAGTCTGATCACGCATTAATCGGATTTAAATATGTCATCAGACGTAAGCATGATAAGGCGTTGATTTGCCTGTCTGAAGCTATAAAAGCAATAACTCCTGCACCACTATCTCCCCACAAGGCATAGAAATGATATTCACTCGACTTGAATACATTATAATCTTTCTGCCTATAATAGTGATACTCTCGTTCCTCTTTCCCCGACGCTTCCTTACGGCCTGGCTCCTCTTGTCGAGCCTTATATTTTATGGCTGGGCGTCAGACGTGATATCCGGATCATGGTTATATGCCACACCTTTTTTGGTTTATAGTTTGTTGAATTACAATATCGGCAAGCAGATGGAGTCCTGTACCTCAACGAATCACCGGAAACTAGTTTTGGCATTCGGTATATTGTTTAATGTCGCCTGGTGGTTAGTAATCAAAGAAAATCTAGCAATTGATATGGGTCTGGCTACAGGCACGATTGTTTCAGTTGGTCTGGGTTTTTATGTGTTACGGGCGATCGGATATTTAATCGAAATTTATCAAAAGAGCGCATCTGGCTCCCCGGGTATTCTCCATTATATCCTATACCTCACCTTTTTCGCCCATGTTCCTTCGGGCCCAATAACGTCGTGGAAATCATTCACCACGGCCATGAGCCAAAGACTTTGTGGTGCTGACCGAATCTGTTGGAAACCAGGTTTTTATCTATTTTCCTTGGGGATTTTTAAGAAGACTGCTGCGGATTTGCTGGGTAGAAGTATTGACCCGTCTCTCAATAGCAATATGTTCATGGGAACAATAGACAGTTGGGCGGTACTTTTGATTTATTCGGCACAAATTTATCTTGATTTTTCAGGATATACAGACATGGCGCTCGGTGCGGCAAAAATGATGGGGATACAGCTTCCGATAAATTTTTCAAGACCGTACGCAAAGCGAAACTTAATCGAATTTTGGAATGCCTGGCATATTACACTATCTCAATGGTTACGTGATTATATATTCACGCCGATCGGCCGTGAGTTATTTAAAGTGCGTGTGTTGAGACGGTCGCCTTTAATCATTGCAAGCATATGCTATCTCGTCACTTTTACAATTTGTGGTATCTGGCATGGATTGGAAGTGACTTTTTTATTCTGGGGACTGTATCATGGTGTTGGATTGACTTGCTGCAAAATATATGGTGAAATAGCTCGCAAGTATTTTGGTCCCCGCTATTTCCAATTGATGTTTAACTTACCGATAGGGAATCGTCTAGCTGTGAGTTTTACTTTTTTTTATGTAGTTGTTGGTTGGGTTTTTTTTCGAAGTCAAACGGTTGCTCAGAGCATTAATTGGTTGAACGGACTTGGTGGATTCAATACTCTCGCACCATCTTCGATAGATTTGAATCTGATTGGCGTACTTGGTGGGATTATAATTGTCGGATGGATTATAGCCAAGTTTCGATGGAATGTTGAGCAATTGAAATACTGGCAGCGGATCATTTTGACGTCAAATTTATTGATAGTATTATTCTACTATTATGTAACCGGAAACACTGGGATGGCCCCCTTCATCTATAACAGGTTTTGAAAAGCCGTACTATACAAGATTATGATTCGAAAGTTTGTTGAAACTGTCCTATTCCTTTTTTTGTCTATCTCAATATCCATTCTTGGCTGTGAGGTCATGCTCCGGATTATCGATGAATCCGAACCCGGGCAACAAGCCTTAATATCAAAACCCGACAATATTGATTTATCATTCAATTCAGATGGTCTCCGTGATCGTGAATATTCCACGTCAAGGGAGGCAGGTGCATTCAGGATACTTGTCTTGGGTAATTCTGCGACATTTGGTGTCTCTGTTCTGGGTAATCAGACATACGTTAAACAGTTAGAACAACTCCTGAACAAAAAACAGGACGGTGCATTTGAAGTTATAAATGCCGGTGTACCCGCTTGGAATTTGCTGTACCAGTTGAAGTATCTGGAATCGAAGGGTCTCGAATACCTGCCTGACCTTGTGATTATTGGATTTACCTTAAACAGCGCCGAATGTCACTACATCCCCCCGGAAGGTTTATTTACTTCTTCCACACCGATTGAATCGGATACAGACGTCCTGTCGCGGAATGCAGAAGAGTGGTCCCGTCCGCTGAAGGAGCAACTCCGCCAGAAAGATCAAACCTCATTTCTGATGAAAAAGTGGAGCAAGACTAAGCAGTGGCTCTCAAATCATTCTGCATTATTCCGATATATTAGATGGAGATATGATTTGAGCAAACAGCATTTTGATGGACAAAAGGACTATCCCCGAGCCCTCTATTTTCGAGATGTTGATCAGCATTGGAATCTGGCCAAAGGTGCGTTGCGTTCCACTACAGACACTCTGGCTGATAGACAGATACCCCTGGCAATAGCTGTGTTTACATTATTCATTAAATTAA
>CAYYIS010000078.1:0-4009 GCA_964470965.1 uncultured Gemmatimonadota bacterium
CAATTTTAGATCCTGAACGAGCGCCTCGTTCACATCGGCTGCGTATGCGATAGGGTGACAGATAATCAACAAGACATAAATTACAAATCGCATCGCTCACCTCTGGCTTATACGTCCGGTTCGGCGGATCGAGCAAAAAGAAAGGATGAAGCCGGCTACACTGACAAAGGTGCCCACGCACAAACAGATGATCAGGCGGGAGACGGTACGCGTAGCGAACAGCATGGCGAAGACCGAAGGGACGATCAGGTATGAGAACACCAGAAGGACACCGACCATCGCTACCGATGACATTGCAACGAATCCAAAGGATATGTAAAAGAGAAGATCCTACCAGCGCACCGCGAGTCCCTGCTCATGCGCCTGTTCCGGATAAATCCATAAAACACCCCGAATTACACAAAGAAATCACTGCAATTGTTTTGGTGGAACAATCACGTGGTGTATTCCGCATTGATCGTCACGTATTCGTGGGACATATCGCAAGTCCAGATTTTGGACGACCCTTCTCCCATGTTCAGTTCTATCCTCACCGGAATGTCTTCCGCTTCCAACTCCCGACGCATCATCGGTTCGTCGAGCGGCAATCCCTGGCCGCCTTTCGTAAGTTGGTGACCGGCGAGAAACAGGTCGATCCGGTCCGGATCCGAGGCCGCGTCCGCATATCCTACCGCACAGATGATTCGGCCCCAGTTGGGGTCTTTGCCGTAAATGGCTGTTTTAACGAGCGCGGAATTGGCCACCGTCATGCCGATCGTCCGGGCTTCTTCATCGGACACCGCGCCGTTTACCTGTATCTCCACAAACTTGGTGGCGCCCTCTCCATCGCGGGCAATCTTCCTCGCGAGCACGGCGCATGCCTCCTGAAGCGCTTCTTCGAACGACTGGTATCCGATGCTGTCTGTCGTCGTGATCATGGGATTGCCCGCAGCGCCGTTCGCCAGCACGAATACCGTGTCGTTGGTACTCATGTCGCCATCCACGGAGATACAGTTGAACGATGCGCCTACCGCTGTCAGGAGTGCAGATTTTAGCGGGCCGGGGGCGACGGCCGCATCAGTTGTAATTACCGCGATCATGGTGGCCATGTTGGGGCAGATCATACCGGCGCCTTTGGAAATGCCGCCGATGGTGACGGTGTGGCCTTCGATGTCGGTCCGAACGGCGTGTGACTTCGGAACCGTGTCCGTCGTCATGATAGCTTCGGCCGCATCCGCTCCGGCGCCTGCGTTGATCTGCGCGGTCGCTTCCCGGATGCCCGATTGGATGCAATCCATGGGCATCGGCCGTCCGATCACTCCCGTGGACGCGATCAGCACCTGCTCGGAGGCTATGCCCAGACCGTCGGCAACTGCGTTCACCATCGCCCGGGCGTCCCGTATCCCGGCGTCGCCGTTACAGGCGTTCGCGTTGCCGCTGTTGACCACCATAGCCTGCGCCATGCCGTTGACCACATGAGCCTTCGACAGCACCACCGGCGCGGCCTGTACCTTGTTGGTGGTAAACACGCCCGCAGCCGATGATGGCGCATCCGCGGCGACGACTACAAGATCCTTGCGTTCACCCTGAGGAGTGTTAATGCCGCAGCTTACGGTGCTTGCCTTGAAACCCTGTGCGGCCAACAACCCTCCACTGGAGGTTTGCATGTTTTGATTTCCTTTTCTACCAAGTTTGGTGTTGGATAGAACGCGCGAATTCGGACTAAACAGGACAGGTGATCAAATTGTCTTCTTCCATTGGTGCTAAGGAAGTATCTAGGCATCGCTCCTATGAATGTAACGAGGTAGATTTATCAACTTCATCTTCTGCAGACGATGGCAGATAGAAACCCAAAGGACTCCTAAACCATATCTCATACTTCTCCGGAAGTTAATAGAAGATGCTTCCTCAAAATATCGTGTTGGGCAGGTAATTTCAGCAATTTCAAAATTGTGATAAATAATCTGCGACATCATCTGGTTGTCAAACACGAAATCATCCGAATTTGCGTTATAATCAACACTCTCTAACACAAGGCGTGAAAACGCACGGTAACCGGTATGATATTCTGAAAGCTTTTGACCAACCAGAATATTCTGAATCAATGTAAGAAAGCGGTTGCTAATATATTTGTAGAATGGCATGCCGCCCTGAAGAGCACCATTACCCAGAATCCTGGAACCGAGTACCACGGGATACACATCGTTGGCGATGATCTGTACCATGGACGGGATCAACTTCGGTGTATACTGGTAGTCTGGATGAAGCATAATTATGATATCCGCATTGAGTCTCAGCGCAGCATCATAACAGGTCTTTTGATTAGCGCCGTAACCACTATTGGCCTCATGACGAATAACGTGTTTGATTCCCAATTCATGAGCTTTTTGGTCTGTCCTGTCATGACTAAAGTCATCAACCAGAACCACCTCATCAACAATCGAAAAATCGATTTCACTATAGGTTGCGCGAAGCGTTTTCTCCGCGTTGTAGGCGGGAAGCACAACCACAACTTTTTGACCAAGTACCATATTATGTGAAACTCCGTCCGTCACCGAGGTTACTTACGACTTAAGTTTCGGCACAAGTAGTGTATACCATATATAGCCTATAATCAGTCCGAAAATAAGGAAGATCCCCGTTGGCGACATGCCTATCGGCCAAGCCGTTTCCGAATGTATGTAAGTTTCAATAAAGGTATACACCGGGAGGGCTGGACCGGAAAGCAAGAATAAAATAAAGACGCCGGGAAGGGATTCCGACGGGCCGTACTGCACGCCTATCCAGCAGATCAATATAGAGAGTATAGCGATCGGTAATATTATCGTGTGGCGGATACGTACCATCGTCATTATTGGTATGAGACCGAGCATGAGAAAGGGCATCATCGGTTGAGTGAATCGTGGACCGAAATTCCATCCACCGAACCAGTACAATGGATGCATCATGGCATTAAACATACACTGAGCCAGAACGGTCCCTGCGATTAATGTCCATTCTATACGAAACCGGTTGTCATTCAGAATGGCGGCTACCAGACCGTATCCTGCCGGTATGATGATCGGCATGTGCCAGAGCAATCCATCGAACATACCCAAGGTAATGCCCCAAAGATGTGTGGGGTCAGGTAGTGAGAAACCGTGAAAATTCTGCTCATAATATTTATGGATACCATCGTCCACCGGGCCGTTGGGAAACCCGTAGGCAGTTTTGAAAGGACTTCCAAAACAGACATAGTGATACCATAATAAAATCCCAACCGGAATCAATCCTCCCAGTACAGCCCATACAATCCGTTGATCCCTCACTTTTACCAGGATATAGATACCTACGCAAGTAGCTACAGGCGCAGCCGCATAATCCATCAGGACTGCAGTGCCAAGGCATAACCCCGACCAGAATATCGCTGTTGGAGTGATCCGTGTATTGGACAGATATCGGCCAGCAAGAATCATGAATGCCAGAAACACGAACCCTCCGCCCAGGACATGGGCATAGAGCCGGGTGGCGTAGAAAAAAGTCAAGGTGCCGAAGGCATACGTTAGCGCAACGACCATTGCATCGGATCTGCTAATAAAATTAAGGGCCGTGCGGTAGAGGACAACCACGGTTATGGCTGTCAACAAACAGCAGGAAAGTGCCGTGATTAGTAGATGGGAAATTATAAAACGGCCTATGGGATATTCATCGACAAAATTGTCTGGCGCGTCTCTGCTTTTTAAAAACCCTCTGATATAGCCGGGTTTATCATAGGAACGGAACAATGATTCGGGCAGGATCGGCTCTATTACTTTGAACGCAAGATATCCGGGTATAGCCAAAAATGCCGGCCCGGGGGCCGCTCCGGCGTAGTAATGGCCGTTCCGATAAGATTTATCCCCTGTATTGAAATGATAGGTATCGATCTCGAAACGTCCCTCGTCGACGATACTTCGTACTAGATCCAGATAGCGGTTTTCGTTGTACCCGGTCAAAGGTGCCAAATGGACCAGGTAGACCAGCCAGACAGTTGCGAAAAGACGCCATTCCA
>CAYYIS010000078.1:4109-14633 GCA_964470965.1 uncultured Gemmatimonadota bacterium
CGGTTACATAAGCCCTTTGTCCCGCAACTCCCTCGAAGCGTCTTCGAACCTGTCTTTCGCCTCTGCATCGTGGGACCACTCGATGATCTCCTTCAGCCCGTCCTCAAACAACACCTTTGGCTCAAATCCCAGCTGTCCCTGTATTTTCGAAATATCTCCGATGCAGTGCCTGATATCGCCCTTGCGGAACTTCTGCGTAACATCCGGGGCTATTTCCTTGCCCAGTAGCTGCGCCGTCACCTCGGCGATTTCACGTATGGACACGGGATTTCCGGAGGCCACGTTAAAACTTTGATAATCGGCCTCAGAATTTTCCATGGCGAGCATGTTCGCTTGTACGATGTCGTGGACGGACACGAAATCCCTGGTTTGCAGGCCGTCTTCATAGATCACCGGCGCATTGTCGTTTTTAAGGCGGCTGAGAAAGATCGCCATGACCCCGGTATACGGGTTCGACAAAGACTGCCGGGGACCGTAAGCATTAAAATAACGTAATGCGACGGCAGGCAGATCGTAGGTGCGGCCGATGTTCAGCACCATGTCTTCCTGGTCTTTTTTGGTCTGTGCGTAGATGGAATTGGGGTACTGGTAGGCGCTTTCGGGTGTTGGAAGGTACTGGATGGACACCTTGCAACATGGACAGCGCTGCTCCCAGTCGCCGTTCGCCATCTGGTTTTCCGTTCTCAGATCGGGACGTACCGGTCCGCAAGACGGGCATTTGTACAGGCCTTCGCCATAGCTGCTCATGGAGGCGGCGACGACCATTTTTTGAACCCGGTGTTTTTGGTTGGCCAGGATATCCAAGAGGTTGGCGGTTCCGCTGACGTTGACATCGACATACTTTTTGATCTCATATTGAGATTGCCCGACCCCAACGGTAGCTGCCTCATGAAAAATGACATCCGCATCTCCAATTACCGACTTAAACGCATCATAGTCGCGTACATCCCCATGGATGAAGCGGGCCTGAGCGTTCAAATATTCCGGCGGTCGGCCTTCGGGATGGATTTGAGGATCCAGATTATCAAAGATTGTCACTTCATGTCCACGTCGAATAAGTTCGTCAACGATAAAGGAGCCGATAAATCCGCCGCCGCCGGTCACTAACACATGCATGCGAAATTCCCTTCATTTATAATGTTAAATAAATACCGTCATCCAAAAATTCATTCTAAAGAATTCAGCAGGATTTCCTGTGCCGCCTCGAAGTTCGGCGCGATCTTAAGAGCCGCAAGCGCCGAGCGCTTTGCTTCTGAATTTCTGCCTGCTGCCAGATACACCCGCGACAGGTTGTAATGGGCAGCGGCCATGTCCGTCGTCTCAACCTTCAGCGCCGCCTGAAACTCGATGATCGCTTCGTTAAATCGTTCCTGGCGTTCGAAGGCAGTGCCTAGCATATTGCGGACTTTCGAATCGAAAGGATTTATCATAGTGGCCCGGGAGAGGATGCCGATGAGCTCATGATCCTGTCGACGGTCGTCATAAATCTGGGCCAGTTCCTTACACCCCTCTATGTTGTCTTCGTCGATCGATGTAAGTGCCTCCAGTTCCCGAATCCGCCCCGCCACATTGCCGGTTTTTTTGTAGATGTCCGCAAGAAGTCGATATGGATTACCGGTGTGGACGTAGGCCGGCAGCAGTTCTCGGGCTTTTTTCAACATCTCGATCGCATCCTTATATTTTTCCTTGGCCATAAGGACGCGGCCCAGGTGCAGATGGGCGTAGAAACTGCCCGGCTGCATCTCAATTTTCATCCTCAGATCTTCTTCGGACCATGTTTTACCTGGAGATACCGTAAACCGGGTGGCCAACCTAGTATCAGCCGTTATGTCGTCCGTGTACGAAGCGAACGCAGCGTCGAATTCCTCGAACGTGATATCGAATGTGTCTTCGATGACCTGCGTGGTGTTCTGATCGTCCCTGTAGTGACTCAGCATCGTCCTGATCGCTCCAAACCCGTACTTTTCAACGATGAATTCTACAACCATGGACGCTTGGTAGTATGATAGGATGACTTGCTCTGCCGATTTAGGTCGGGTAAACCCGCTGTTAAGATCACCGATCGCGAGCAAATCGCCTCGCTCCGCCGCTTTGGCGAATTCGAGATCCAGATCAATATCCCATTCAGGGCGTGCTATGCGGGCTTCGTATACGGCTATGCCTTCCGCCAGCCACCGGGGAATGCGGTTGCGGGTAAGCTGTAGATGAATGACATGGGCGAATTCATGCCACAGAGTCTGACCCCAGTTGAACGATCCTACCGGCCGAGCCTTCGGTGAATCCGCCACTATCACTTCACCGAAACAGACCCCCAGAAGCGCTCCGGCGCCGGGCAGACCGGAAATCCGCACCGCAAAATCGCTGTGCTCGGGAAAGATCTCCACCAGAATCGGCCGTTCGGGTTCGAATCCGTAGCGAGGTGAGATGGTTCGGTGGGCCTGCTCGAGCAAATCGAGTGCCAGTTTACCGAAAACCGGATCTTCGTCCTTATCAAGTTTTAGAATGAAATTGTCGCTGGTACGAGTCGTGTATTCATCGATGGCGTCGAACAGGTTCAGGGTGTTGAGGGTGTAGAGGTTGAAAGAATCCCCGTCAAACGACGTGTCCAGGTGCCTCCGGGCTTCTGATTCTTTACCCACACGCGAGAGATTGACGCCCAGACTCGCATAGGCGGTCCACAGACTCGGGTCCGTTTTAATCGCTTTACGCCCCATCTCTATCGCTTCCACAAACCGGTACCGTCTTGAGAGGTTGTCAGCAATGGTTGCGAACAGCTGACCGTACTGTGGATTGGTATCCATCACGCGCCGGACTTCTTCATGGAATGCGTCCTGTTTCCCCATGGCGTTATAGCACGCTGCCAGCAGGGAACGTGTAGCGGTAGATTCGGGGTTGACCTTCAGGGCCTTTTCGAGTTGTTCCACGGCGTTGTCGTATTGCTCGTCGTCAAGATACAGGCGGGCAAGTAGCTGGCGTGCTTCTACCAGGCTGGGGTTTATATTCAGGGCCTGCAACGCTCTCTTTTCCGCTAACGAGGTTCTGGTTTCCGAAAGGGCTTCGGCAAGACCGGCCAGCGCAGGCGGGTAAGAAGGATCGATTTCCAGGGCGTCTTCGAACGTCACGGTAGCATCTTTCCGATTGTATTTTTCAAGAAATAGATTGCCCCACGCCACATACACATCCAACTGGTTACCGGGAAGCCTTGTCGCTTCCATGAAAAGATTATTGGCGTCATGGAAGCGTTCAAGATACTTGGATGCCAGAGCTGTTGCAGCGGCTCCTTCCGCCCCGTGCACACGGCCCTGCCGGAACAGTCGGACGATATGCTCGAATTGCGCTTCAGCCTCGGTTTTCCTACCGGTTTCCCGATACAGGCGTCCGAGATACAGATATGCGGCAGGCAGGCCATTGATGGGCCCGGTCGCCTGTTTCAGCTGGGTTTCGGCATCGCCGTATTTGCCTTGAAGATACAGTAGTTCGCCCACCACCGCGAACGCCTCACTGGACCCGCCGATCTCTACTGCTCTGCGCGCTTGCGCTTCCGCATCGGTATAACGCCCGACCGTTTTATAGGCACGGCTGAGATCCAGATATGCTTCTGGATTGTTCGGATTGGCGTCCGCGAATGCCTGGCGTTCCTGGACGATGCCTTGGTATTTTTCGATGGCGACAGCGGTTTCCAGGGCTATCTCCGCGGTTGCTTCCGTCTCTTGGGCCTTTTGCCCGTGGGCGTTACAACTCCAGGCAACGGATAACACCGGAAGAAAGAGGAGGCTGAATATTCGGTTAAAAGGCATGATAATGCACTCCGGATTTGAAGGCAGGCCATTAAAAAAACAAAGCCACAAACAAACGGGAACAGGTGTCCGTTCGTGGCTTTTTAAATAGTCGTCTTGACCGCGGAAACGTCTCATACGGCAGATGAATGAGGCTATTTACCGGAACAACCGAAATATAGATATGCCCCAAAACCCTGTCAAGTTAATACCACCCAGCGCTTCGGACGGGGTAAGCCAGGTTGATTGAGGGGATGCACCTATCATCGTTTCAATTCGAAAATCCGCGCCGTCGCTTCGGAGAATGATCGCCCCCCTCTCATCTGTTCGATATACGTCAGCTCCTGCGGCCTTATAGCGTTCCAGCACCACCGGCGAGGGATGGTTGAAATGGTTTCTTAGCCCGACCGAAATCAACACGGCCCGTGGCTGGACCATCTCCACAAGCTCTGTAATGCTCGATGTGTTACTGCCGTGATGCGGCGCTTTTATCACCGTGCTGCGCAGATCAGGACGGGAGGCTACAAGCCTGTGTTCGGCCTCCTCTTCAACGTCACCCGTAAGAAGTATGCTGAATTCGCCATGGATCAGTTTCAGAACCAACGAGGCATTGTTCGGCCCATAAGGTGGCGGATTGCCTTTGAACGCCGGAGTCGGATGCAGAAACACGCCGCGAAAATGCCCGTTTCCCCAGAGGCTGTCACCGGCGGAGACCGACCGTACGGGCACTTGGTGTTTTTCGATCGTCCGCTGCCAGAACCTGTAATACGGTGAATCAGGCGTTCCGTCGCCGGTAATGATCTCGCCGACCTCCACCTCATCCAGGACGGCGGGAAATCCGCCGTAGTGATCCGTATGCGGATGGGTAACGATGATGGTATCGATACGCGGTTTTCCGTTAGCCCGTAAAAAAGGAACGATAATGCGGGTGCCGCTGTCGAAGGTCGGCGAATAGGGGCCGCCGTCGATCAGCATGGTATAGCCGTCTGGGTACACCACGTAAATCGCATCCCCCTGCCCAACGTCGATCATCGTAATGGTGAGCTCCTTGGGCTTGACTATCTGATACACACCGAATGCGATCGCGGCAGCTATTCCAATGCAGGCCACTACCCGTCTAACGGCCAAGGTCCGAGGAGGATAAAGGAGTATCAAAAACAATAAATAATAGACGAAAACGCCGATAAGGGGCGGGCGAGGGATATGAATTAATGAACCCGGAATCAGCGCCATAAGCGTTGAAATCTGAATCATTGTTTCAAGGACCAGCCAGTTGGCGGCGCTGAATAATCCCGCGACGGACAGGCTGAACAGAGCAGCGATCACTGCCAGAACGCCCAGCGTTGTCGTGAGAAACACCAGCGGTCCGATGAACAGGTTTGCCACTGGAGCGATCCAAGCTGTCTGGAAAAACGTATATGCTATGATAGGCACCGTACCGAGCTGTGCCGCCAGTGACACGGCTAGCCCGTCCCTGAGCCACCGTGCCCACCACTCATGGGAACGCCGCATTCGTTCCGGAAGGAGTCCCTTGAGTCTCCCATAGCCGGTTACAATCGACAGGGTGGCGACAAACGAAAGCTGAAAGCTTAGGGCAAACAGGGCCTCAGGCCAGATGATGAGAATCACCAGAGCCGCTACCGCCAGGATGTTTACGGAGTCCGTGTTCCGGTCCAGTAGATCACCTATCAGAAGCAGGCCGGCCATAATTGACGATCGGACGACAGAGGGTGTTAGGTCGGTGATGAAGGCGTACAGAATCAGTGTTACAAGAGTCGCACAGACCGCAGCGGGACGAGGGAATCGCAGTACGGAAAAGAGCGTCATGCCGATGAGCGTAATGATCCCCACATGAAGACCTGAGACGGCCAGGATGTGCGAAAGACCGATAGCCGTGAACGTGGAGAGAAGATCCTCAGGCAACTGCCGCCGCTGACCCAGCAGGATCCCTTTTACCAGTGCGGAGGGAGCGCCGTCCAGAGTGCGGTCTATCGTACGTTCGATATGTTTTTTGAGCGGACGAACGACCACCATATAGAAGGTCGGTTCTGTGAGCGAGGCCAGGATCGTAAAACCTGCCGGTTCCCTTACGCTAATGAAGCCGTATATGTCTTGTCCTGTGTAATACATCCATGCGTCAAATCCACCCGGATTACGGGCAGGAGTCGGACTGCGCAACCGCCCGATCACACGAACCCGGTCCCCATAGGTGCCCGGAACCAAGGCCTGACCGACCCTGACAACCACCCGGCCTGTTGCCGAATTGAGACCGGCTTCTGAACGAAATACGCTGATAGAATCGATTTCTACCGTAAGCAGAGTGTACCGGTCGCGTACATCCGGGTCGCGAACGATTACCCCTGTTAACGAGACCGGATCTTCACGGTCACAGAATCGCCCCACGTGATTTTGCGGCATCACCCGGGTGTGGATGGTATACCATAGCGCGCCGCTGCCGACGAGTAATAGACACAGGAAGAGGGACAGAAACCAGTCAGGTACATGTCCCCATCGCCTTCCTCCGTAAATCACCGGCAAACCCGCCGCGACAGTGGCGCCGAGCAGAGAGGGGGTAAGCTGCGTGTAGTGACCGGCCAGAAGCCCGCAGACATAACAGATCGCAACCGTTAACGCCGGAAGTCGCATTGAAGAAAAACCTGGATGTTAGCGCAATGATGGTATCCTTCCTCAATGTGTATAGTCTGAGAAGACGGAAGAATCTCGTTTGTGCCGCTAAAATCACATCAGTTCAACAGGTCCCGGTGTTGGGGGCCGTCGTAGGCCTCGGATTGCTCTATTCGCCGGCTGCGGTGATTTGGCATGAGCTCACGGTTATTCTTGATTGAAATAAAACAGGGGCACGGTATGCCGTGCCCCTGTTTGGGGTATTAAGAATTCTAATTGTCGTTACACCGTTACACCCTGTTGCTCGTCCTCCGCCACTGCACCGTCATGCAGACGGACGATACGCCGGCTGTGTTCAGCGATGCTCTTTTCATGGGTGACCAATATTATGGTGTGTTCATCTGCGTTAAGCCGGTCAAAAACTCCCATGATTTCTTCACCGGTTTTGCTGTCCAAATTCCCGGTCGGTTCATCGGCGAGGATAATGGATGGGCTATTCACAAGCGCCCGTGCAATGGCCACTCGCTGCCTCTGTCCGCCCGACATCTCGTTAGGCTTGTGGTGCACACGGTCTCCGAGCCCCACCGATTCCAACGCCTTTATCGATCTCTCCCGGCGCTCCCTGCCGGGGCATCCTCGGTAGATCAGTGGAAGCTCAACATTGTGGAGGGCGTCGGCCCGAGGCAGCAGGTTGAACGTCTGGAACACAAATCCTATTTCCCGATTCCGGACATGAGCCAGTTCATCGTCTGTCATCTGGCCGACCTGTTTTCCGTTCAACTCATACCCACCGCTTGAAGGGGTGTCCAGGCATCCGATGATATTCATTAGCGTGGATTTCCCAGAACCGGACGGCCCCATAATCGCCACATATTCACCTTTATCGATCGTCAGGGAAACACCTCGCAACGCCCGTACCCGATCGGCACCCATCTGATACGTTTTCTCAAGATCTTTAACGGAAATCAAAGGATCTTTTTCTGCCACCGCTCTTCCTCGTTCGATAAACAGATTATGCATTTCCAAAGGCCAGATCATGGCTCAGCCTTTGTCGGTCTCTAAAAGACTATTTAAAACAGAATTCGGCGTATAATGTTTCGGTATGAATGAGGAGGGGTATGTAATCATGGTGGTTGGCTTAGCCAGGCCATGCCTTTCAATGAAGCCATGACCCCATCATTAACACGAACTGCTTATCCAGCCATTTCTTCCATCTGGATCTGGACTATTTCATCACGTTGCACACGGGTGAGAAAACCCAGTCTCACGACTGTTTCGCCGAGGCGTTCATCACGCTCTGCCTGCTGTGACAGTGCTTCTTCCAGCTGATTTTCGGTAATAAATCCTTCGTCGACCATGATCTCACCAAAACGTCTACGCATCATAGTTGACAATCCTCCCGATTGTGATTCGGATTGTATAAAATTTGCTCTAAAACGATATCCATTATTTATCATGCGTAATCTAATATGAGATGAATTGTTTGGCAATATCCTTTTTCCACGGCTGCATTCTATTGGTTCTACCTGAGAGCATCAGTATCTAGAGAGCACCATTGACACAGTGGCCATCAAAGGATATATTAATACCCTGGATTAAACGTTTCTTGACCTAAGGCATGCTCGAAAAGTATGCTCAAAAACAACGATAAACCGGCGTGCTGTAATAATACCGGGAGGTTGCTGTTTCGAACGTAAACATAGAGGAGCTAAAATGGCTGCACTAGAAGGGGGCGCCGCCGCACCGGCGTTCACGTTGACAGATATGGACGGGAATGCGCACCACAGCGCAGACCTTTATAAGGACCGTCTTACGTTTGCTGCCTTCTACAAGGTAGGTTGCGGGACATGCAAATTCACGGCACCCTATCTCGAAAAGTTTTATCAGGCCTACAAAGGAAAGGACAGCTTTCAGTTCTGGGGGGTATCGCAGGACACCCCGGAGGACACCACCTCCTTTATGAACGAATATGGCGCCTCTTTCCCTAATTTGTTGGACGAGACACACTGGGCATCTGCCGACTACGGTTTAAGCAATGTGCCAACCATGTTTTTAGTAGATCAGGAGGGCCAGATTGTCGAAAGTTGTGTCGGGTTCAGTCGCGGTGATCTGAATCGTATGTCAGAATCGGTAGCGCAGCATTTGGGTGTGGCTCCGGTCGTCATTTCGGATCCCGACGATGGGGCGCCTGAACTGAAACCTGGGTGAGGATCCAAAGACACGGTCGGGGACCGGCCGTATTGATACATTATGATGATCTGTCAAATTTCGAATTGGCAACACAACGAAACGGCAAACAGCCCGTGTATGATTTAAGGGCGTGAAAGGGAACTTGTTTTTTCGTTATTTTTATTGTGCGTCCAATTAATAACATGTGGGAATCAACGATGCATCTCCCTTCCTGGTTAAAAGTCCGCCTCAAGCAGGGGCCGAATTTTTCAGAATTAAAACGGTTGGTACGTGACAACCGGCTTCACACCATTTGTGAAAGCGCACAGTGCCCCAACATATGGGAATGCTGGGAACAGCGTACTGCCACGTTTATGATTCTTGGCGATATTTGTACACGTAGCTGCGGGTTCTGTGCGGTGAAGACAGGCCGCCCCACATCCGGGCTCGATTGGGACGAACCAGCACGAGTGGCCCGTGCGGTCAAGCAGTTAGGACTGAAATTCGCGGTGATTACCTCAGTCAACCGAGATGAGCGTGAAGACGGCGGGGCACCGATCTTCGCCGAAACCATACGCGAACTGCGCCGATTGTGCCCTGAAACCGGTGTAGAAGTGTTGATCCCTGATTTCAAAGGTTCCGAATCCGCATTGATAAAGGTGCTGGATGCGAAACCGGATTTGTTGAACCATAATCTGGAAACCGTTCCTCGCTTGTACCCGGTCGTACGTCCTCAGGCACGATATCTACAGTCGCTGGATGTATTGAAGCGCGCCAAACACCACGGTGCGACCACCAAGACCGGTATCATGGCTGGCCTCGGTGAATCGGCCGATGAGATACACGCACTGATGGAGGACGTCGCTCGGGTACGCTGCGACATTCTTACCATCGGTCAGTATCTTCAGCCCACCAAAGCACACTTGCCGGTGTCTCGCTTTTACGATCCCGATGAATTCAGCGCCTTGAAAATTGTCGGAGAGCGGATTGGTATTCCGCATGTGGAATCGGGACCCCTGGTGCGCAGCTCCTACCATGCCGCGGAACAGGTCGAGCGGGTAGGGCGGGCATCGGCACAGGAATCCGAAACTTTTTTGACGATAGAATCTTCGCCGTAATTACCGTGCAAGTTTAATCTGCTTCGGTAATTGCATTATGGGTATCTTAAGTTCAGGCCTTTTAGACTTTAGTTAAAAGATAAAGTTTTTAGAAAAAGAAGTTGACAGCGCTTCGACTACTGCATATATTATCCCGCTGTCACCACAGGATGTTACCTGTTGTTCTTTGAAAACGAGATAGCGTGCACATGCTTTACTGCAAGGCAATGGCCCTTGCATAATTCAGCAAGGGATTCTTGAGCAATACCAACGATTGAACTCAACTTACACGGAGAGTTTGATCCTGGCTCAGAACTAACGCTGGCGGCGTGTCTTAGTCATGCAAGTCGAACGAGAAAGCGCCCTTCGGGGCGTGAGTACAGTGGCGGACTGGTGAGTAACACGTGGAGAACCTGCCCTCAAATTGGGGACAACCCGCCTAACGGCGGACTAATACCGAATGTGATCTGGCCCTCGCATGGGGGTTTGATTAAAGATGGCCTCTTCTTGAAAGCTATCGTTTGAGGATGGCTCCGCGCTCGATTAGCTAGTTGGTAGGGTAATGGCCTACCAAGGCAACGATGGTTAGCCGACCTGAGAGGGTGATCGGCCACACTGGGATTGAGATAAGGCCCAGTCTCCTACGGGAGCCAGCAGTCTAGAAATTTGGGCAATGGGCGAAAGCCTGACCCAGCGACGCCGCGTGGGGGATGAAGCTTCTCGGAGTGTAAACCCCTGTCAGGTGGGACGAACTCCCGGTCGCAAATAGTAACCGGGTTTGACGGTACCACCAGAGGAAGCTCCGGCTAACTCCGTGCCAGCAGCCGCGGTAATACGGGGGGAGCAAGCGTTGTTCG
>CAYYIS010000079.1:0-14141 GCA_964470965.1 uncultured Gemmatimonadota bacterium
GCGAGGGTGGTCGCACGGTCGGTGCCGGAGTCGTAACTGAAGTCATCGAGTAAGTTTATAAATAGGTGCGGTGGTAGTCTTAAGGACCTCCGGAATATATATTCGTAAGTGGTTGAGAAAAAGGTATCCGAACGCACATATCGAATCCCTGAGAAGTTCTGACACGGTAAAACTATAGAACAGAGTTGCCGGGGCGAATCATTCAGACAGATTTTCGATTGTGGAGAGCCCAGATTAAGGCCGTTCACTAAGAAAACCTCCTGGATCTGTTGTCTTTCGGAGTTTATTGTTTTAAATCTCCAAAACCAAGTCCGGATGCCACGGTTCATTTAACAGGTGGATAATGTTGTATGTATGAACGAATCGTTGTGTTTTTAAGAGAGGTACGGGCCGAGCTTGTGAAGGTAAACTGGCCCAGCCAGCATGAACTGATCGGCTCGACGACAGTGGTCATCGTCCTTTCCGTTGTGCTGGCGATCTTTATCGGTCTGGTTGATTTTTTACTGTCTGCTCTTGTGAGTCGCTTGCTGGGCGCATAAACGTTCGGCAGATGCGAGAGGTGCGGTATGACGAAAAATTGGTATGTGCTTCACACATACTCTGGTCATGAGAATAAGGTAAAACTCCATTTAGAAAAGCTGATCGAAGCTGAAGGTATGGAAGAAAAGATCACGCAAGTGCTCGTTCCGACCGAAGAAATAGTGGAAATGAAGCAGGGCAAGAAAAGCTCTTCCACCAGAAAGTTGTTTCCCAGTTACATACTGGTTGAAATGGAAATGGATCGTGTTGCTTGGCATCTGGTGACGAACGCGCCAGGCGTTACGCATTTCGTCGGTTCCGGCACCAAGCCACAGCCTCTGCGCAAGAAAGAGGTAGACCGCATACTAAATCGGGTTGAAGAAAGCAGGGAACAGAAGAAGCAGACCGAAGTACCTTATAGCACCGGCGATCACATTAAGGTTACGGATGGGCCGTTTACCGATTTCACAGGTGTGGTGGAAGAAGTGCATCCCGATCGTGGGAAGTTGAAGGTTATGGTCAGTATTTTCGGACGTGCGACCCCGGTGGAATTGGACTTCCTGCAGGTCGCTCACGTGTCGTAAGGAGAATCGGGTGGCTAAGAAAATAACTACTACAATCAAGTTGCAGGTGCCGGCCGGCAGTGCAAATCCGGCTCCACCGGTAGGTTCCGCGCTCGGTCAGCACGGAGTGAGTCCCATGGAATTCTGTAAGGCGTTCAATGCCAAAACGCAGGATCAGATGGGGCTCATTATTCCGGTTGTGATAACCGTGTATGCGGACCGCAGTTTCTCGTTCATTACCAAGACGCCCCCTGCCGCGGTGCTGCTTAAACGTGAAGCAGGGCTCGCCAAAGCGTCGGGTGAACCGAATCGGGAGAAAGTCGGCAAGGTGACTCGGGACCAGGTTCGTTTGATTGCCGAGATGAAAATGGTGGATCTCAACGCGAATGATATCGATGCCGCGATGAGACAAGTTGAAGGTACAGCCCGCAGTATGGGCATTGTCGTCGAGGGATAACATCGCAGAGCGGCCCGCAGGCTTCTCAGTATAAAAAAACCCTCATCCACCGACGATTTTCTGCCGGTGATGAACCGCCGCTCTCATGGGGCGGTTTTCGCATGTTTTCGCATCAAGGAGATGGGGATGAAAAAAGGAAAACGATATACCGAAGCGGCAAAGGAGATCGAGCCGGGTAAAGAGTATTCAGTTAATGATGCCGTGTCCATAATAAAAAAAGGCGCGGTGGCGAAGTTCGACGAGACCGTTGAAGTGGCCATGCGTTTGGGAGTGGACCCTCGGCATGCGGACCAGATGGTGCGTGGTTCGGTGGCATTGCCGCATGGCACAGGTAAGCAGGTTCGGGTACTTGTGCTGACCAGAGGCGAACATCAGAACGAAGCCAAAGAGGCGGGTGCAGAATTTGTGGGCGCTGATGATTATATCGAACAGATACAGCAGGGCTGGGTCGATTTCGACGTGATGATCGCCACACCAGACATCATGAAAGATGTCGGTAAACTTGGTCGCGTCCTCGGGCCGCGTGGCTTGATGCCGAACCCCAAAAGCGGCACCGTAACGTTCGATGTGGGACGCACCGTTAAGGATGTGAAAGCAGGACGTATTGAATACAGAGTAGACCGTACCGGCAATATCCACGCACCGGTAGGCAAGGCGTCATTCACCGAAGAACAACTAACAGAGAATGCTACCACCTTTATAGATGCAATCCAGAGAGCAAAGCCTGCATCGGCGAAAGGGCATTACGTCAGAAGTATTACCATGTCGTCTGTTATGGGTCCCGGTGTAAAGATAGATCGTCAGGCGTCGTTAGAGGTATCGTAAGGAAAACCGATTCAGGTACCGTGAACAGGTGGAAAGGAGTCAGGTAATCATGCCTCAGACGCGAGCTATCAAAGAGGCGACCGTAGAGGAATTGACGGCTGCACTGAAAGGTGCGGAAAGCGTATATTTCACTGATTTGACGGGGCTAGATGTGGAACGGGTGACGAAGCTTCGCAGCCAACTCCACGCAGCGTCCGTAGAATGCCGCGTCGTTAAGAATACCCTGACACGCTTTGCGGTGAAGAACGCCGAACTGCCGGATCTGGGGTCTTATCTCGAAGGCCCGACGGCGCTGGTATTCTCGCAAGAACCGGTATCGCCGGCAAAGATCTTGGTAGATTTCGGTAAAGAAAACGACGAAAAGCCAATGATCAAGGGAGGACTGCTGACGGGCGCCATCATCGAAGCGGACCAGGTGCAGGAACTTGCCAAGTTACCGGCACGGGAGGAGCTGTTGGCAAAGGTCGTCGGCGGAATCGCCGCTCCGATTTCTGGATTGGTGTTCTCTCTGTCAGGTGTCCTGGGCAATATGGTCCGAGTATTGTCGGCCATTGGTGTCCAGAAGGATTCGGAAGGTGGAGAGGTTCAGCCAACGCCTTCGAACGACTGATTAATTGGAAGTGTATTATTAAATTTCGGAAAAATCAAAAGTCCTGCCCGAAGGACAGGATTGCCATCACATAATAAATGGGAGGGAATGCACCATGGGTGTGCCGGAAATCATTGAAGAGATCGAACAGCTTACCGTATTGGAGTTAAATGAGCTAGTGAAGAATCTGGAAGACAAATTCGGTGTTTCAGCTGCCGCCGCCCCTGTGGCTATGGCGCCCGGCGCAGCCGCTGATGCAGCCCCGGTTGAGGAGAAGACCGAGTTTGACGTGGTTCTCACCTCGTTCGGTGAAAAGAAAATCCAGGTCATCAAGGTGGTCCGTGCGATCACCGGGCTTGGTTTGAAAGAAGCCAAAGAACTGGTCGATGGCGTACCCAGTCCGGTGAAAGAGGCCATAGCTGAAGATGAAGCCAATGATATCAAAGGCCAGATCGAAGAAGCCGGTGGACAGGTAGAGATAAATTAGGTCAGCAGAAAACGGGGTCTTGGTTCTTCTGAGAACTCTTGTGGCGGTTATGCGCATTGCGCATACAGACGTCACGGTACCATTTTTGCGACAAACCAATAGACCTATCTATCTATTACCGAAAGGATGTGATACAGCGTGGAAGAAATCACAGCTGTCACGCGGCGCGACTTTTCAAAGCTTCCAAGCATTATAGACATGCCGAACTTGTTAGCTGTTCAGATCGACTCTTTCCGGGCGTTCTTGCAGGAAGACGTGTCGTCCGAAGCACGGAAGAATCAGGGATTACAGGCTGTTTTTAACGATGTGTTCCCCATATCTGACATTCACGAAAAATTCTCCCTGGAATTTATTGAATTTATTCTAGGAGATCCGAAATATTCGGTCCGTGAATGCCAAGAACGAGGCATGACACATGCCATTCCGTTGAAAGCGAAACTCCGTTTGGTGATCCGTGAAGAAGGAGAAGAAGGAAAAAAAGTAAAAGATATCATCGAACAGGTCGTTTACTTGGGCGAATTGCCGCTTATTACAGACAAGGGTACGTTCATTGTAAACGGGGCAGAGCGGGTGATTGTATCCCAGCTTCACCGTTCACAGGGCGTTTTCTTCTCCGAGGAAACCCATCCCAACGGAAAGCAACTCTTTTCTGCGCGGATCATTCCTGATCACGGGGCTTGGGTAGAATTCAGTCTTGATATCAACGATGTGATGTTCGTGCACATTGACCGCAAACGTAAACTTCCGATGACCATCCTATTGCGTGCGTTGGAGTTTGAGGATAATGAACAGATTTATGCTCTCTTTTATGATATAAAAGATGTGAAACTATCTTCCGCCAAAAAAGTATTGGGACAAACTATCGCAGCGCCTGTTGTCGATAAAGGGACCGGAGAGGTGATCATCGAGAGCGGTGAGCCTCTGACCGAAGAAATTTTGGAACAACTGACATCGGGTAAGAGAAAAATTCCGGCCATCAAGGTGCTTGATATGGACCCCACCAAGGATCCCGATGTGCTTTCCAATACCTTCAAAAAAGATCCAACGACGACTACAGAAGAAGCGCTTTACCGAATGTATAGCCTGTTGCGCCCCGGTGATCCGCCGAACCTGGAGACCGCTAAGGATCTGTTGGAACGGATGTTCTTTAACCCCAAGCGTTACGATCTGGCCGCGGTCGGTCGCCATCGGATCAACAAACGTCTGGGACTCGACATCCCAATGGAAGAGACCACCATTACAACCGGGGACTTTACCGCAATCATCAAGTATCTTTTGGGGTTACGTAACGGCGAGGGCGATACGGACGATATCGATCATCTTGGAAATCGCCGGACCCGTTCCGTTGGTGAACTTCTGGCCAATCAATTCAGTATAGGTCTAACCCGAATGGCCCGGACAATCCGGGAGCGGATCAGCCTGCATGATGTGGATTCGATCACACCTCAGGACTTGGTGAATGCCCGGACCGTCTCTTCTGTAATCGCTGCGTTCTTCGGAAGCAGCCAGCTGTCGCAGTTCATGGAGCAGACTAATCCGCTGGCTGAACTGACACACAAGCGCAGGCTCAGTTCCCTCGGACCGGGCGGTCTGGACAGGGCCCACGCCAGTTTCGAAGTGCGGGATGTGCACCATACCCATTATGGGCGCATCTGTCCAATAGAAACACCGGAAGGTCCGAACATCGGTCTGATTGCCTATCTGAGTACCTACGCCAGGGTAAACGACTTCGGGTTTATCGAGACACCATACCGGAAGGTGCAAAAAGGACGTGTGACCGATACCATTGAATTTCTGTCTGCCGATCTGGAAGAGAGTTTTACGATCGCCCAGGCAAATTCAACACTGGATGAAAAAGGCCGCTTGGTCGGTCGTGTGAAAGCCCGAAAAAAGGGTGACTTCCCAGTTGTAAACCCGGAAGCCATCGATTATATGGATGTATCACCGAAACAGCTTGTCGGTATATCCGCCGCGTTGATCCCCTTCCTGGAGCATGATGACGCCAACAGAGCGTTGATGGGATCCAACATGCAGCGGCAGGCTGTTCCCCTGTTGACTACCGAAGCGCCTTTGGTGGGTACCGGTCTGGAAGGAAAAGTCGCGGTCGATTCCGGAGCGGTAGTCGTCGCCAAGCAGGCTGGTACGGTGGTGCATGTGTCCGCAGAGACTGTTACCGTGCAGCCTGATAACGAAGACAATGAAACCCCCATTTTCGGCGTCGTTACAGATACATATCAGCTGACCAAATATAAGAAGTCGAATCAAGAGACTTGTATTAACCAGAAACCTATCGTACGGACCGGTGACCGGATCGAAGTTGGCCAGGTGCTGGCGGATGGTCCCAGTACTTCAAACGGCGAACTGGCTCTGGGCCGTAACATACTCACTTCCTTTATGGTGTGGGAAGGGTACAACTTCGAAGATGCCATAGTTGTCAGTGAGAGACTGGTCAAGCATGACACCTTTTCGTCGATCCACATTACGGAATTCGAATTGCCGGTGCGGGAGACGAAAGTCGGTGTGGAAGAGCTTACACGTGAAATTCCCAATGTGAGCGAAGACGCCATACGAAATCTCGATGAAAACGGCATCATCCGGATCGGCGCCGAAGTCGGCCCCGGCGATATACTCGTCGGAAAAGTCACCCCCAAAGGAGAAAGGGAGCTGTCTCCGGAAGAGCGCCTACTACGGGCTATTTTTGGTGAAAAAGCCGGCGACGTGCGTGACGCATCCCTCAAAGCGCCCCCAGGTATGAACGGCATCGTCATCGATATTCGTCTTTTCAGCCGTAAGGATCGGGACGAAATCACCAAGGAAAAAGAACGGCAGGCCATCAATGAACTCAAAAAAGATTTCGAGCAGAGGATCGCGGGCATAACTTCCATCCGTGATTCCAAACTCAAGGAGTTCATGGTCGGCCAGACCTGTTCTGGATTGCGCGATTACGAAACCAACGAAGTGATCGTGCGGGCTAAGAAAAAACTGACCAAAGACTTGGTCGACTCACTTGATTTTGACATGTTGATCCAGAATGAGAAATGGGTTCTGGATAAAGAAATGAACACGAAAATTCTCCACGTTATCGAATCCGGTACCCGCAACATCACGTCGTTGGAACGTCAGCTTGAGCGGGAAACCGAAAAGGTTATCCGAGGCGATGAACTGGCGCCCGGTGTGCTGCAGCTGGTCAAGATTTATGTCGCTAAGAAACGAAAGCTGTCCGTTGGCGATAAAATGGCCGGACGTCACGGTAACAAAGGTGTGGTAGCCAAGATCGTTCCCGAGGAAGACATGCCGTATATGCCGGACGGGCGGTCGATCGACATTATTCTCAATCCTCTCGGGGTACCGGGACGTATGAATTTGGGACAGATCATGGAAATTCATATAGGCTGGGCGGCCGAAGAGCTTGGGATTCAAATCGCTACACCGGTTTTCGATGGAGCGTCCATCGAGGAAATAAAGGAAACGTTGATAGGCGCAGGCATGCCTGATTCCGGAAAAATCACTCTGTATGATGGTAAGACGGGACGACCGTTCGATACCGAAGTTACGACGGGATATATGTACATGATGAAGCTGTCCCACCTTGTGGACGACAAGCTCCACGCACGGTCGATCGGTCCCTATTCTCTGGTCACACAGCAGCCGTTGGGTGGAAAAGCACAATTCGGTGGACAACGTTTTGGCGAAATGGAAGTGTGGGCGCTGGAGGCCTACGGCGCTGCTTACACGCTTCAGGAAATACTGACCGTTAAGTCTGATGATGTAAACGGTCGGTCCAAGCTCTACGAAGCGATCGTCAAGGGTGAGAATCCACCCGAGCCAGGCATACCGGAATCGTTCAACGTCCTGGTGAAGGAACTGCAGAGTCTTGCGTTGGACGTCCGGCTAGAAGAATGACGAGACGGTCACCTCAATTTTTTGTATAGAGAAACGTGTGGCCGGCTCCGGATCGGCGCCGGCCACATGATTCCGGCATTGTTAATCAGGAGGTGTTGTCAGTGGTAGATTTAAAAGACAGGAAGAAGGATAAAAAGCTACCTAAGAGTAACTCGATTCGTATTCAACTTGCATCGCCCGAAAAAATCATGCAGTGGTCCTTTGGCGAAGTGACCAAACCAGAGACTATCAACTACCGTACGTTCAAGCCGGAACGAGATGGCCTGTTCTGTGAAAGAATATTCGGTCCGGTTAAAGACTGGGAATGCAACTGCGGGAAATACAAACGTATCCGGTACCGTGGTGTGATATGCGATCGCTGCGGCGTGGAAGTCACGCAGGCCAAGGTGCGTCGTGAACGCCTCGGCCACATTGAACTGGCCGTGCCTGTTTGCCACATCTGGTACTTCAAATCGCCGCCCAGCCGTATCGGGAATCTGTTGAATATGTCGATCCGGAATTTGGAACGGGTGATTTACTACGAATCCTACGTGGTTCTCGATCCTGGTGATACGGAGTTGAAGACCGGTGAACTGCTGGATCAGGACACGGCGTTCGACCTGGAAGAAGAGGGGCGTGAGTTCGAAGCAGAAATGGGTGCCAGCGCGCTTAGGAAGTTGCTATCCAAGATCGATGTGGATGAGCTGTCCGCCGAGTTGCGTGCTCAGGTGAAGGTCGAAACCTCGATCCAGCGTAAGAACGAAGCACTCAAACGCCTGAAGGTGGTCGAAGCCTTCCGTAATTCCGGTAATCGCCCTGAATGGATGATCCTGGAAGTGCTGCCCGTCATCCCGCCGGACCTGCGTCCGTTGGTCCCCCTGGAAGGCGGTCGGTTCGCAACGTCCGACCTGAACGATCTTTACCGGCGAGTGATCAACCGGAACAACCGCCTTAAAAAGCTGATCGAAATCAAAGCCCCGGATGTCATTCTGCGCAACGAGAAGCGGATGCTGCAAGAAGCCGTGGACGCACTGCTCGACAACGGCCGTCGATCCCGCGCCGTCCGTGGCGATGGCAACCGATCGCTGAAATCCCTTTCCGATCTATTAAAAGGTAAGCAGGGCCGGTTCCGTCAGAACCTACTGGGCAAACGAGTCGACTATTCCGGCCGTTCCGTGATTGTGGTGGAGCCGGAGCTGCAACTGCATCAATGCGGACTGCCGAAAAATATGGCCTTAGAACTGTTCAAGCCGTTCATTATTCAAAGGCTTGAAGATAAGGGATTTGTGCAGACCGTGAAGAGCGCCAAGAAACTGGTGGAGCGGGAACGCCCGGAAGTCTGGGATATTCTCGAGGAAGTGATCAGAGACCATCCAGTGCTTCTGAACCGGGCGCCGACGCTTCACAGGCTCGGTATTCAGGCATTCATGCCGGTACTTGTGGAAGGTAAGGCAATCCGAATCCATCCGCTGGTCTGCGCGGCGTTCAACGCTGACTTCGACGGCGACCAGATGGCGGTGCATGTACCCATGTCGTTTGAAGCGCAGATCGAAGCGCGCGTTTTGATGCTGTCGGCTAATAACATCCTGGATCCAAAAAACGGAACCCCATTGTGCGCACCGAGTAAGGATATTGTACTCGGTTGCTATTATCTTACGAAGGAACGTGCTGGCGAACGTGGAAAACAGAAGGCGTTCACAAACTTCGATGAAGTCATCATGGCATTCGACAACGGACTGATCGATGTGCATGCCCAGATCAAAGTACGTGACAAGGGCACGATCATGGAAACCACGGTGGGACGCGTAATCTTCAATCAGATCGTGCCGGCGGAACTCGGATACGTCAACGAACTGCTCGATGTAAAAGCAATCAATGACATGATTTCCAATGCGTTTAGATTACTGGGGGCGTATAAGACCTGTCTGCTGCTCGATGAAATCAAGCGCCTTGGATTCCGGTACGCGACGCTGTCGGGACTGACCGCCGGAATCGATGACGTCGTCATTCCGTCTGGAAAAGATGAATTGATTGCACAGGCGGATGGCGAGGTCGCTGAAATCCAGGATCAGTATGAGAGTCAGGCGATCACCGAAGGCGAGCGGTATAATAAGGTGATCGATGTGTGGCAGCATACCCGAACCTCCTTGTACGAGGAGGTTGAAAAGACTCTGGCCGCCTCTGAGGATGGATTCAATCCCTTCTACATGATGATGGCGTCCGGCGCACGAAGCAAGCTCGATCAGGTCGGGCAGCTCTGCGGTATGCGCGGTCTAATGGCGAAGCCCCAGCGCAAGGTCGGCGGGGGGAATGTGGGTGAGTACATCGAGAATCCGATTATCGCTAATTTTAAAGAAGGACTGACCGTACTCGAGTACTTCACCTCCAGCCACGGCGGTCGCAAAGGTCTGGCCGATACCGCACTCAAGACCGCGGACGCCGGTTATCTAACACGACGCCTCGTCGACGTGGCACAGGATGTCATCATAACACAGGAAGATTGTGGTACGATCCGAGGTATCGATACCGGTGCACTCAAGGAAGGCGAGAACGTCATGGAACCGCTCGCCGATCGGGTGCTCGGTCGTGTGACTCTGGAAGACATCTACGATCCTATCACCGGTGATCGGCTGACGAAGGCTGGTGAAGAGATCACCGAAGATGTGGCTGATATCATCGATGAGCGGGATGGCGTGAAATATTCGGACGATCCACAGGCCGAACAATTTGATCACGTGCGGATCCGGTCGGTGCTCACTTGTGAGGCCAAGCGGGGAGTATGCGCAAAATGCTACGGTCGTAATCTGGCGACAGGCCAGCTTGTGGAAATGGGTGAAGCGGTCGGTGTGATGGCGGCACAGAGCATCGGCGAGCCGGGCACACAGCTTACCCTGAGAACGTTCCACATCGGTGGTATCGCAAGTCGCGAAGCGGCACAGAACCAGATCACGTCGAAATCGTCAGGAAAGGCAACCTTCGAAAAGGTGCAGTCCGTAACCCGTTTCGACGGCACCAAGGTAGCGCTCGGACGCAATGGCGTCATAAACATCTTAGATGAAGATGGTAATCGCCGGGCCCATTTTTTCGTACCGTACGGCGCAGTCTTTAAGGTCGATGACGGACAGATCATTGAAGAGAATACGGCCTTGTTTGAATGGAATCCGTACAACATACCTATCATTGCCACGGAGTCCGGAAATGTCAAACTCGCTGACGTAGTAGCCGGGGAAACGTTACGCGAACAGCTGGATGAGACAACGGGACTCCGACAGCAGGTGATAACGGAAAACAGAGGGGCGCAGGTGCTCAGCCCCCGCATAATCATTGTGAACGAAAAAGACGAGCACCTCGCAGAATTCAGTCTGCCTACCGGCGCACACCTGTTGTTGCATGAGTTTCAAGATGCTGAACAGACGATTCGTCACTCTGTGAACGCCGGGGATCTGATGGCCCGTATCCCAAGAGCCGTCGGTCAGACCCGGGACATCACCGGGGGACTGCCTCGTGTGGCTGAACTATTTGAAGCCCGTAAACCTCGCGATCCAGCGGTTGTCGCCGAGATCGACGGTATGGTAAAGATCGGTGGTCTGGTCCGTCGGTCCAGGCGTATTGTTATCGACGCAGGCGACGGATCCGAGCGGGAATATCTGATCCCACAGGGGCGCCATCTTAGCGTACGGGACGGAGATTGGATCAATGCCGGTGATGCGCTTTCCGAAGGGTCTGTCGATCCGCATGATATTCTCAAGATTACAGGTGTAAACGCCGTGCAGGAATATTTAGTGAATCAGATTCAGGAAGTATACCGGATGCAGGGAGTGGGTATTAACGATAAGCACGTGGAAGTGATCGTGCGGCAGATGCTTCAGAAGGTACGCATCGATGATCCGGGCGATACCGATTTCTTAAAAGGCGAGGCAGTGGACAAGAGACGGTTGCAGGAAGAGAACGAGCGTGTCTTGGACGAAGAGGGCAATCCGGCTACCCAGCAACCGCTGCTGCTCGGTATAACCAAGGCCTCATTGAGTACGGAGAGCTTTGTGTCGGCCGCCGCGTTCCAGGAAACGACCCGTGTCTTGACCGAAGCAGCAATTCAAGGTAAGAAGGATGACTTGCTGGGATTGAAAGAAAACGTCATCATGGGGCATCTCATACCCGCAGGAACCGGTCTGGACCGCTATCATTACCTCCGAATCGTTGACGAAAAAGGTAAGGAAATCGCAGATCCTGTAATCGAAGAAGTCCCCAGGGGCGAGCTTGAACTGGAGAAAGCCGTGCCAGCAAAATTAAAGGAGAAAGAAGGATAAATTTTGTCTGATTCGGCCCGTTAAATTCTTTATTATCCTGAGTCCAAGAAAGCGCTTGACAAAAACGCCGAAGGCCTATAAATTATATGATCTGTGGCCTTCGGGGTTTCAAATAGAATTAAGCCGTTTTTCAGCCTTGCGTAAAGAAGCCATGCAGACGTGTCGCGAAGGCGTCTTTACTGTAATGCCGAAGCTGATTTCATTCACCAGCCCCGCAATCCGTTTGCGGGGTATCTGTACGCCTGACCGTATTGGATTTTCAACGTCACGAAGGAGCGACCGTGCCGACAATTAATCAACTGATTCGTCAGGGACGTAAAAAAGCTAAGAATAAGACTAAGTCGCCCGCGCTGCGTGGCTGTCCTCAAAAACGGGGCAACTGCCTTCAGGTGAGAACTCAAACGCCGAAGAAGCCGAATTCTGCGCTGCGTAAAATTGCCAGAGTCCGTTTGATGAACGGTATTGAAGCGACATGCTACATCCCTGGAGAGTCGCACAATCTGCAGGAGCACAACATCGTCCTCGTCCGGGGTGGCAGGGTAAAGGATTTACCGGGCGTCCGATATCATATCGTTCGGGGCGCGCTCGATGCCAGTGGGGTGCCGGACCGTATGCAAAGCCGATCGAAATATGGAACTAAAAAACCGAAATAATTGAAAGTATTAACCTGGATAAGGGGCACCCATGCCGCGAAGAAAAGAGGTTGTCAGACGCAGTCCCCCGCCTGATTGGAAGTTCGAGAGCAGGCTTGTTTCCAAGTTCATTAACGGAATGATGGTACAGGGAAAGAAGAGTATTGCGGAGCGGATTTTCTACAAGGCAATGGAAATGATCGCAGATAGTGCGCAACAGGAACCGTTACCTGTTTTTGAGAAGGCGATGAAGAACGTCGGGCCTGCCGTTATGGTTCGTTCGCGTCGGGTGGGTGGTTCCGTTTACCAGGTTCCTTCTGAAGTTGGGCAATATCAGCAGCGTGCCATTGCGATCCGCTGGCTTCTTCTCGCTGCCAGGGGGCGGTCTGAAAACACTATGACCGAACGGCTGGCTAACGAATTGCTCGCGGCTTCCAAAGGCGAAGGCGCTGCGGTCAGGCGCAAGGAAGAAACATACAGAATGGCCGATGCAAACCGTGCATTTGCCCATTATAGATGGTAGCCAAAACGTCCCTTGGTGTGTGTTGGGTGAGGCGGGGCGTTCAATAGAGGAAAAGAGAAGTGGCTGAATCAGCTGTAAAAACAAAAAATAAATCAACGAAAGCCAAAGCGGCTTCGGGTTCGTGGAACGATCAATTATCCAAAACGCGTAATATCGGCATCATGGCCCATATAGACGCGGGTAAGACAACTACGACCGAACGTATTCTTTATTATACCGGTCGTGTCCATCGCGTTGGCGAAGTACACGACGGTGCGGCTACAATGGACTGGATGGAGCAGGAAAGGGAACGCGGTATCACCATTACTTCTGCTGCGACTTCCTGCCTTTGGCAAGACCACCGAATCAATATTATCGACACACCGGGGCATGTGGATTTCACGGTAGAAGTCGAGCGATCGCTACGGGTTTTGGATGGATCCGTAGCGATTTTTTGTGCTGTTGGGGGAGTGGAGCCACAATCGGAAACCGTATGGCGTCAGGCCGACAAATACCGGGTGCCCCGAGTGGCGTTTGTGAATAAAATGGATCGTGTGGGCGCGGATTTCAATCAGGTCGTTTCTATGATGCATGACCGCTTGGGAGCCAACGCAGCAGCGATTCAGTTGCCCGTAGGTGAAGGCGACCTATTTACCGGCATCATCGATCTCATAACTATGAAGGCCCGTTCCCACGTGGAAGACTCCATGGGGATGGAATTTGAAGACCATGATATTCCCGATGATCTGAAAGCGCAGGCCCAGGAAGCTCGGTCCCTGCTCGTGGAAGCCGTATCCGAGTATGATGATGTGGTCTTAGAAAAATATTTAAACGAGGAAGAACCGACCAACGACGAACTGTATCAGGCGATCAGGAGTGCGACGCTTTCGGTCAATTTCATTCCTGTCCTCTGCGGTTCTTCTTTCCGAAATAAGGGTGTACAGGGATTACTCGATGCAATTATCGACTATCTGCCCTCTCCCCTCGATGTTCCCCCGGTTTCAGGCACCAATCTTATTTCATCAGACGAAGAAATCAGGGAAAACCGCCCGGACGCACCGCTTGCCGCTGTCGCGTTTAAAATCATGACCGACCCACACGTGGGCAAACTGACGTTTTGCCGGATCTATTCTGGAACCTTGTCGTCTGGCAGCTATCTGCTTAACAGCCGCTCCAATAATCGGGAACGCGTCAGTCGCATTCTGTTGATGCACGCAAACAAACGGGAACAGCTTCAGGAGGCGTTCGCCGGAGACATCGTTGCTGTCATCGGCGTTAAGGACGTGATGACCGGTGATACCCTGTGCGATCCGGAGTGGCCCATTTCTCTCGAAGCAATGGAATTTCCGGAACCGGTCATGTCGGTAGCCATCGAGCC
>CAYYIS010000080.1:0-13522 GCA_964470965.1 uncultured Gemmatimonadota bacterium
CAGGTGGTCTTCGATCAACGTTACAAACCCTTACCGAATGTCCGGCATCCCATGCCCGATCCGGGAACGATGGTGATGGAGCTTAAATTCGACCGCGGTGAGCAGGCGTACGCAGCACAGATTCTGCAGGGACTCCCACTGCGTGTGAGCCGCCATTCCAAGTATATGATGGGTGTTCAGTCAGTCTATGGCTATTAATTCCTAAAATGAGTAAGCGGGCAATTCATGATCGATTCCGGGCAGGATTTCATAATACAATTTGAACACGTTAACAAATGGTTCGGCGACTTTCAGGTACTTAAAGATATCAACCTTTCGGTTCCCCGCGGCGCATGTGTGGTGATTTGCGGACCCTCCGGATCCGGGAAATCGACGCTGATCCGATGCGTAAATCGCCTGGAGACACACGATGAGGGGGTTGTGCGGGTCGATGGCCTCAAACTGTTGCCGGGGGTTCGTGAGGCCGGGTCGCTGGGCAGCATGGTGGGTATGGTGTTTCAGGATTTCAATCTGTTTCCACACATGACGGTGCTCGAAAACCTGACACTGGCGCCGAAGCGCAATCTCAACCTTTCCACGGAGGAAACGCAGGAACTGGGTATTCGGTATCTTGAACGGGTGCATATCCGCGACCAGGCAGACAAGTATCCGGCCCAGCTTTCCGGGGGACAGCAACAGCGGGTGGCCATCGCCCGTTCCCTGTGCATGAAACCGGATATCCTTCTCTTTGACGAACCGACCTCCGCGCTGGACCCGGAGATGATCCGCGAGGTGCTCGATGTGATGAGTGAGTTGGCCCAGGAGGGCATTACCATGGTGTGCGTGAGCCATGAAATGGGGTTTGCGCGGAAAGCGGCCGACAATGTGGTTTTCATGGACAACGGAGAGATCGTGGAGACCGGTGAACCGGACGTTATCTTCAGCCGTCCGCAGCACAAGCGGACCCAGGCGTTCCTGGATCAGATCCTTCACTACGAGGCGAAGGCGTGACATTCTTATCCGGAGACAGGTCTACCCTGAAACACCTGCTTCTCACCTGGGGACAGTCCATTCTGTTAGCAGGCGCCCTGGTCTGGGTGGTGGCGAGCGGGGCGGAGCGGATCAACTACCGCTGGCAGTGGTACCGCGTCAGCGATTTCTTATTGAATTCACAGGAAGGTTCCCTGTCTGCCGGTCCGCTGCTTCAGGGCCTTCTGGTCACGATAGAAATTTCCGCCCTCAGTTTGGCGCTGACCCTGGTGCTTGGACTCGTCACCGCGCTGTTACGGTTGTCGCACGCCGTGGTGGGGCGGGCGGTGGCGAGGGGCTATATCGAGCTGATCCGGAATACCCCCCTTCTGATTCAGCTGTATCTCCTCTATTTCGTGCTTGGTCCCATACTGGGTTGGGAAAGGATCACCACCGCCGTGGTCTGCCTCGGCCTGTTCCAGGGTGCCTATACGGCGGAGGTTATCCGCGCTGGTCTGCAGGCGGTGCCGCGGGGGCAGATGGAGGCCTGCCGAAGCCTGGGACTCGGCACGTTCGACAGCTACCGCTTCGTGATCCTGCCGCAGGTGGTTCGGAATATGCTGCCGCCGCTGACTAACGAGGCGGTTTCCCTTGTGAAAAACTCATCCATAGTGAGCGTCATCGCTATTTTCGACCTGACCACGGTAGGACGGGATATTATTGCCGATACGTTCCTGACGTTCGAGGTGTGGCTGGCCGTGGCTGCCATCTATCTGGTCATAACCATCTCGCTATCAGCTGTAGCGGACACTGCCGAGCGACGGATGTATGCCGACGTGCGGAGGTGAGGGGATGCGATGGGACGTAGATTTCGAATAACCTGGCTGGACGGTGGCCTGATCGTAACGCTCGCCGCCATGGCCGGATGGCTCTGGTACCGGTCATCCATCGGGATAGCATACGACTGGCACTGGGCGCAGGCATACGAGACGATCACCACTCCGGACCGTGAAGGAGGTACACCGTATTTTTTCACCGGCGTACTCGCAACATTGCGGCTCAGCTTGTGGAGTGCCTTGATTGCAACGGCACTGGGCTTGGTGGTCGGAGTGGGCAGGCGGTCTAAGATCAGCAGTTTACGCCTGATCTGTACATTCTACATACAGGTTATTCGGAATATCCCACCGCTGGTCTTCATCTTCATCTTTTATTTTTTCATCAGTAACCAGCTGATACCGCTTTTGGGTCTGGAGGGGCTCCTCCGGGGCAATCCGGGTAGGGCGGGTGGCTGGCAGCAAACGCTGTTTGGTCCGGCCCTACTCTGGGAGAACCTGCTCTCAGGGGTACTTTGCGTTTCGTTCATCAGCGCCGCGTATATCGCCGAGATCGTACGGGCCGGGATCGGGGCTATCCCAACGGGACAGTGGGAGGCGGCGGAAAGTTTGGGGATGACTACATTGGACAGGTACCGTTTCGTCATTTTTCCCCAGGCATTAGCACGCATCGTACCGCCGGTCACAGGGCAGTATATCTCCCTGGTCAAGGACTCCTCCATCGTATCCCTGATCTCGATCCAGGAACTGACGTTCGTAGGTACCGAAATCGCCAACTCAAGCGGCCTGATATTCGAAATCTGGATATTCGTGGCCTTCATATACTTCCTGCTCTGCCTCACACTGTCTGTCCTGCTGCGATATGTCGAACTGCGGGCAACCAGGCATTTTTCACATGGCCGTCCAGCGATATAATTGCGGTTGGGAAGTTTCTCTTGATGAAATTGGCATATCATTATTATTTTTTCAAAGTAAATGGTAAAACTGGGTTTGAGACAGAAAGGGGCTCCCGTGATCAAGCCGCGTATCGCTGAACCGAAATTACATACCGATTTTTCCTATACCAGAGTGCATTACGACGTTTCCCAAGGGGCTGTGCTTGCATGCCAGGACCTGGCCGTGCAGGACGAGATGGATTTCCTGGGGGGCATTGGGCGTTCCTTCAAAATCATGGCGGATTACGACGTATCCGACCCGTTTGCGCCTGAGAGTCCGTTGGTGGTCAATACGGGCTGCCTGACCGGTACACAGTTCATGACCGGCCTGCGCACCTATTTCACCGGCTATTCCCCGCTTAAGCGCACCTCCACCGGCATGCCCATGGCGGTGTGGTCGGCCATGAGCGGGAGCTTCGGCCGTAAGTTCTCCTACACCGGAATCGGCGACTTGATTTTGACCGGTAGGGCGGACACTCCGAAGATACTGGTCATTGAACAGTCAGGTGACGGCCCCAATATCGCCCTCGTCGATGCGCCGCAGGAGCTGGTGGGTTCCCGCGTGCGGGCGAGGATGGCTTATTTGAACGAGCAGTACAATGACCCGTCAAACCGGAATTTCCCGGCCCATTTCGCCGTGATCGGTCCGGCGGGCGAGCACTGGGAATCGGTGTGGTACGCCTGTGTCGTCGGGTCGACGCAGGAACAGTTGATGACGGGTGAGGACAAGTGGCGATTCGGAGGCCGGCTGGGTATGGGGTCTCTGATGGGGTCGAAGAACATCATTGGCATCGTGGCAATTGCCGAATCGGATCATTATCGTAAAGGCGACCAACGGCTGAAGGAGATCAACCGGGAAATCGGCCGCGGTGATCAGAGCAAGGGTTATCGCCATCCCAACAACCGGGACGGACTGGGCGGCACCGGCAAGAACGCCAAGTTCCTCGACGAATTCGGAGTACTGCCGTTCAAGAATTTTGCGCCTCCGGATGAAAATGTAGCGGTGCCGGTCCACCTGGAAACCATGCGCGATTCCGACGAGCTCATCGTAATCGACAAAAACTGCTTCGGATGCCAGATTTCCTGTCACCAGGATTTCTACGACATACCGCCCGAAGGCAAGGACCCCGACTGGCGCCAGGCCCGGAAAAACCACGGAGATTACCTGGGGCGCTACGAATTCGAACCGATGGAGCTGTCCGGTCCGAACCTGGGAATTCTGGATCCGAAAGCAAACCTGGAACTGGCGCGTCTCGATGACGATTTGGGATTCGACACCATTTCAGTCAATGTGGTGCTCTCATTCCTGATGGACTACAACAGCCGGGGAAAGGGCAAGGTCGCCGGCGGTCTCCAGTTTGGGGATGTGGAAGCTGCGGCAAGTCTGAAGGAGGATATCGCCTACGGGCGGGAACCGCTGTTTGGAAAAGGCGTCCGCGCAATCGCCGAAGAGCTGGGCGGTACTGGATTCGCCATGCATTCCAAGGGCGTGGAGTTCTCCGCATACCTGGGGCAGACCAACCCGGGTTATCCATTCGCCGTGGCCGGAGGCCATATGTCCATGCGCACCTTCCTGCTGTATGTGATGGACCCGGACTGCCAGCCGGATTCGGCGGATTACTGGGTGCACAACATCGTCAAGGAAGGCTGGAAGATGGTGAACAAAGACCTGCACGGGGGCTGCCTGTTTACCATGGCTCCGCCGGACCAGGTAGCCGATGCGGTTTCGTCTGTGTTCGGCATCCCGTTTGCCGCGGAGCAGGTGCTCGACGCTACTTTCCGGGCTCATATTCTGGGCTTCGCCCTGGAGCAGAAACAGGGCATCACACTGGAAGATTATTCCTTGCCGGAGGAGATCCTCGTTGGCCGCAAGAAAGGAGATCTCCCCGGTGTCCATTTCCTGACGCCCGCCCTGTTCGAAGAAGTCAGGGCCCGCGCCCATGAGCATTTTAAAAAAGACATGGTCCGACTGGGATACGACGCGCTGGTTAGTTGACAGTTCTAGGATTGTGGGATTGGCGGATTATAGAACTCATCTCTGAATTCGTGAATCCACTATTCCTTCAATCACTCAGATTTCCTAAATTAAATCCAGGGAGGTCACGGTCGCGTTTATGGTGTGCCGGCCGTATCGGCTTGCGGCAATCGAAGACGTTCTGAGGGAGACCGGGATGAGAAGTGCCAGAGCGGCTGTGTGCGCGGTATCCTAGGAGCTGGTGAATCTGTATATCAGGCTGCCCACCCGTGATTGTAATACCAATATCCTGGTCGTTACCGGTACCTACCGGGTTGTACCTCCGACCATCACCGGTTCACATCAGATTTCTCAATGGTGTCCTGCCCTTCCGAGCAAACGTTCATGAACGGAGAGAATTCTCTCGTCGCCACGGCAGGCCGCGAAAACTGCAAAGCCTTGACAGACATAACCCGGCCGTTTCGGAAAATGATATCGGAGCGCATGCATTAAGGATTGGATCAACACAAATGCCTTTAATTTCCAACGCAGTTGACCGCATTAGCGCCGGTGTCGACCGGCAGCGTCTGCTCGACACAGCCATCGCCCTGATGGAAGTACCCAGTCCAACGTGTGAGGCGGGCGACGTGGCGGACCGGCTGGAGGAACTGCTCACGGAGGACGGATTCGACGTGGAGAGACCGACCGCCGGATGGCCGGAGGCACCCGCCGTTGTGACACGCTGGCGGGCAGGCGAGGGTGGGCGAACGCTGCAATTCAACGGCCACCTGGACACGGTGCACCTTCCCTACGTTCCGCCGCGCGTGGAAAACGGCGTGCTCTACGGACAAGGTGCAGCGGACATGAAAGGCGGGCTGGCCGCTGCCGTTGAGGCATTGCGCGTGCTTCGCGATACGGGGGTGTTGTCCGACGGTGGTGTCCTGATGACCGCCCACGATCACCACGAAGCCCCCTGGGGCGACAGCCGGCAGATCCGTACCCTGATTGACGAAGGGTATGTGGGGGACGGTGTGCTTATTCCCGAATACCTCCCGGACCGGATCACCATAGCAGGACGCGGCCAGGCCATCCTGGAAATCACAGTCCGGCGCGCCGGCGACCGGGTACACGAGGTGCTGCGCCCACCGGACACGCCGGATGTGCTGGAGGGGGCCGCCGAGGTGATTCGAGGGCTCAAAGCCCTGAATGCGGAACTCGTGAAGACGGAATACCCCTATGTGGGGTCGGAGACTGCGTTCGTGGGACAAATTCACGGCGGTGAGATATTCAACCAGGCTCCCGTGGCGTGTAAAATTTCCGGAACGAGGCGCTGGGTGGCGGGACGTAACATCCCGGATTTGGAGCGGGAGTTTTTCACAATACTGAACGAAGCCGCCGAGCTAACCGGGACAGTCGTCGACGGAGATTTCATGGTCGTAAGGGATGCCTTCCGTGTTGCAGAAGACGCACAGCTGGTTACCGCGTTTCAGGCGGCTCACACCGCTGCCACCGGCCGCGCGCTTCCCTTCGGTGGCAAGCCGTTCGTGGACGATGGGAATTGCTTTACCTCCATGAAACAGATTCCTGCACTCACGCACGGTCCGGCCGCCGAAGGTGCCCACACCACCAACGAACGGGTATCCGTCGATGAGCTGGTACGCGTGGCAGAGGTGTATGCGGGTACGGCTGTCACATTCTGTGGTGAATGACTTATAGCCGGCTGTTCCACACCGGTTCGGGGACCCCGGCGGTTTTGTTCTCATACCGTGCCATCACGAAAAGCAGGTCCGACAGGCGGTTCAGATAGGCAACGACGTGTGCGCCGATGGGCTCGGTGCGGGCAAGGGTCGTCACTTCCCTTTCCGCCCGGCGGCATCCCGTGCGGGCCACATGTAGGTTAGCGGCGCCCGATGTGCCGCCCGGAAGTATGAAGTTCTCGAGTGGACCTACTTCTTCATTGTACCGATCGATCAGTTCTTCCAGTTTGTCAACGTGTCGTTGCTCTATCTGCGGGATCTTGAGTTTGATTTTATCTCCTTCTTCAAAGCAGAGATCCGAGCCCAGGTGGAACAGCTCGTTCTGGATGATAGACAGCGCCTCCGTGAGTTCATCCGCCAGGCCGTTGGCCAGCGCCAGGCCGATCTGAGAGTTGATTTCATCGACTGAGCCATACCCCGCCACGCGTAGAGAGTCTTTTGGCACCCGCTGGCCACCGCCCAGTGCGGTGGTTCCGTCATCGCCTTTTCGTGTGTAAATTTTAGTCAGCCGCGGCATTATTTTACTCCTTTACCGTCAGATAAAAAATAAACCCATACCATTCCGCTTATTCCCTTGCTACAAAGATTGGGTGATTGAACATAAGTTATGACGGGAAAATGTATGGAATTCTCCATTCTCCCCGACCTAAAACAGCCTGTGTCTCTGGCGGTGCAGCAAATACAGAAAAAACGGCCCGCCCAGCACTGTGGTAATGATGCCGATAGGCATTTCAGCCGGCGCCAGGATGGTTCGGGCGGCGGTGTCCGCCACGATGAGCAACAGGCCACCGGTGACCGCGGCCACCGGTGTTAAGACCCGGTAATCCGGACCTACCATCAGACGCACCAGATGTGGCACGATCAGCCCTACAAAACCGATCACGCCGCAGACGGCCACCGCCGAGGCAGCCAGACATGCCGAGGCCACCAGGAGAATCAGTCTGACACGCTCCACGTTTATGCCCAGATGTGCCGCCTGTTCGTCACCGAGCAGAAGAACGTTGAGGTCCCGTGAAAAAATGAGTACCACCGCGAGACCGATCACTACGTACGGCAGGAGCATAAGGACATGATCCCAGCGGCTCGAGGAAAAACTGCCCATCAGCCAGAACAGGATCGTCCGTTGATCCTCTCCGCCCATTACCAGGAAAAACGACGTCACCGATGCCGCCAGAGAGCCTACCGCAATGCCGGTGAGCAGCAACGTACCTGTCGCCACCCGGCCACGGCGTCGGGAGAGTCCGTATACGACGAACGTTACAGCCAGTGCGCAGACGAAAGCGCAGATCGACACGGCGCTGAGGCCCAGGAACCAGATGTCCAGATCCAGGGCGAACGCGGTCGTGGCGCCCAGAGCCGCGCCGGCCGAGATACCGACGATATACGGGTCGGCCATGGGGTTCTGAAAAAACCCCTGCATCACACCGCCTGACGTGGCCAGTGCCACGCCCGCGAGAATCGTCAGAATCGTTCTCGGGAGGCGTATGTCCCAGATGATGGTATGCGTTACATTGTCCAGGCCGGCCGGTCCTGCGGAGAAAGGAAGGTGGCCGAGTAGAACGCCGGCAACCTCACCGGCGGAAATGGGCACCGCTCCGATACCCATGGACAGGATGGAGACGATCACCAGCGCGCATGATATAAGAAGAAAAACTATGCCTTCCTGCATGAATCGCTTCATAATACCTCTTTGGACCTGGAATTCCGGGAGATCAAGACGACCTGAGGGGCGCCGGTCTGGGGACTGTTTATGACGGAAACCTCCGCCTGGAAAACTTCCTTTATGTATTCTGTGGTCAGAATTTCGTTCGGTGTTCCCGTGGCGAAAACCTGTCCCTGGTTGATCATCATGAGGCGGTCGCAGTATTCTGCCGCCAGGTTGAGATCGTGGGAGACACACAGGACTGCGAGATGATCCGTTGCGCACAGGTGTTCGAGCAGATCGAACACCTCTATTTGGTGGTTGAGATCCAGGTAAGATGTGGGTTCGTCCAGAAGCAGAACCGTGGGCTGCTGGGCCAGGGCCCTTGCGATGATCACCCGCTGACGCTCGCCGCCTGAAAGTTCCTGCAGCGATCGGTCTTTAAACTGAAGCGCATCGGTGCGTGCCAGGGCATCCTGGGCAATCGCCAGATCGTCCAGACTTTCCATCTGAAACCGGCCCAGATGAGGCGTACGGCCCATCAGCACTACATCGAGCGCCGAAAACGCGAACGGAACTTCCGCCTGCTGCGGTATGACAGCCACGGAACGGGCAAGTTCCCGCAGGGACATGCCGGTGATATCCTGCCCGTACAGATCGATACGGCCGGATTCAAGTGGAAGGATCTGAGTGAGTGCGCGGATCAACGTGCTTTTTCCGGATCCGTTCGGTCCGATAACGCCGAGTATCTCCCCGCGATGCAAATCGAAGGAAACCCCTTTCAATACCGGCTGGTCACCGTAACCGCAGGTGAGACTGTGGGCGCGCACGGCAATGTCCATCAACTGCTTCCGATAAAAAAACCCGGCCCTCGAAAACGAGGGCCGGGCATGTGGTGATCTGGCTCAAATGCTCCGGTTTCTCTTCTCTCGGAGAAACGGACGCTATCCACAGGCAGGTCTCCTGGCTTACGGATCAATCTACTCCCCGAGTCTTCCCACCCGGTACGAAGGGCAGTGACATGCGAGCCTACGGAAAAATTGACGTATAGGCTCCAAACGGGTTTCGTCCCCGATCACAGTGGCGGGACCGCGATGGTTTTTCACCATCTTCCCTTTTCAGCGGCAATGCAGGGTCGTCAGCACGGGCATTGCCATCACCTGAGGGTACGTATTTAATTGTTACAGGTAGTGTTATATAATCCTCTTGTGATGCAATGTCAAGCAACCATCTCAACGGACCGCTCTGTAGTACCGCGTCAGTGTCTCCGGCGAAACAGACAGGTGATAGAGTAGCCTTAGGCTCCACGTGAGCAGAACGGTGCGGACCGGTCCGTGTCTCTGCCACCGGCGAGAGGATGTAACCACCGGAACATCGATCCAGTCCAGGCGCCCTTCTTTCTTGAGCAGGTCACAGAATTCAGAGTCTTCGAATATAGGGATAGGAGGAAATCCGCCTGTCTTTGCAAACGCGTCACGTCTCGTATAGATCGCCTGGTCGCCGTAAACAACTCCAAACCTGCGTGATCGGAAGTTGCTGCCTAATGTGATAAGGCGATAAACAAAGCCGGCCTCGGAAATAGAAAGCCGGAATCGCCCGCCGATCATCCCACGATCGTAGACGGAAACCGATATCAGATGGACCCAGTTGTCCGGCAGCAAGGTGTCCGCATGCAGGAACAGGAACAGGTCGCCATTGGCCTCGACAGCACCCCTGTTCATCTGGACTGCGCGTCCCCGTTCCGTGCTGTGGACAACGCACCCGACTGATGCCCGTTCTGCGATCGCGACCGTCTGATCCGTGCTGCCTCCGTCTACAAGTATGATTTCTACCCGATCGGAAGCATCGCGAAACTGTTCAAGACAGGATGCGACCTTGCCTTCTTCATTGTATGCAGGAATGATAACACTGATGGCAGGTGGATTGTCGGCCATGGTATCCGGTGCGTTAGATGGGCTCAGGCGAGCACCTGTTGCAGCGCCCAGATGAACGCCTGATTCTCATCTTTAGAACCGGTCGAGATCCTGATGTGATTCGGAGAGCCCCAGCCGCCTGCTCCGCCGCGCACCATCACACGCCGTCGCCAGAGTTCCCGTACCACATCGGAGGTTTTGTAGCCGAAATCGACCCACAGGAAATTAGTATGGCTCGGCAGTACCGAGAGGCCCAGTTTTTGAAGCTCAACCGTCAGGTAGTCGTTGCCGTCCCAGACCGCCTGCTGCGACCGTCTAATGTGCGCCTCGTCATGAAGGGCGGCTTGCGCGGCGTGTACGGACAGGACATTCCGGCCCAGTAACCCCATGGAGAACGGCGCCAGGCGCTTCATGAGCTTCTGATGGCCGATGGCATAGCCCACGCGCATGCCGCCCAAACCGTGTGCTTTGGAGAACGTCCTTAGGACGGTCACGTTCTCGCGTTCTTTGGCGACCTCTATAAAATCCGTGTAACCCGCATCCCGCACGAACTGGATGTAAACTTCATCAACCGCAACCATGATATGGTCCGGGATTTCATCGATAAACCGTAACACTTCATCGCGGGGTAGGAGAGAACCGGTGGGATTGTGCGGATTGCATATGATGACTAGCTGCGTCCGGTCTGTGATCATCTGGCGCATCAGATCGAGGTCATGGTTGCCGTCGCTGCGCACCGGCGCACGGCTGGCGGTAACCGGATAGCCGGCATCCCGCAATTCATCTCCTACCCTGGTAATCTGACCGTAGGAAGGCATGGCTTCGATAATTTCGCCGTTGGGCATTAGGCCAGCCAGGGCCAGAAGCTGCAGCAGTTCTGTGGTTCCAACGCCCAGCATAATGCCGTGCCGATCACCGAGTGCTTTGAAGTCGAATCGAGAGAACTGCTCGATCTCAAGGCCATGCAGCTTGCTTATTTCTTTGAGGAGCGTGCTGGAGTAGTCATATCGATTCATCCAGCTCAGATGCTCGAAAACCGCTTCCACGGCCCTGGGAGAAGCGCCGAGAGGGTTTTCGTTAAAGGCCAGGCGGACTTGTCCTTTGGGGACGCCGACACCCCGTACTTCGGAGGGGTTTGTACCGGCCATGATGGCGGCAACCGCCTCACGGTTCAAAGTGGGAGCCAGCAGTCCGAAACCACCCGCCAAGGTACCCGTGAGAAAGGCGCGGCGCGAGATCGGGACCGGATCGTCCCGCAAGAATTCACTTGTTTCATCAATATTGTCCGGTACCCGCTCCATAGTATGCCCCTTGTTCTGTTCGTGCCGCCTTCCACCGGGATTATTCACCCGCCCTGTCCTCATCGCGTATTTCTTTCCTCAATTCGGAGGTGCGCTGGACTTTCTGGACACCTTTAATGCGCTTGATCCGTTTGATGACCTTTTCCAGCTGAGAGAGGTGCTGCACTTCTATGGTGAACAACCCGTTGGCCAGGCCGTCGGTGACTTCCATCCTCGCGTGCGTGATGTTCAGGCCGGAATCGGTTAAGACCTTCGTGATGTCAGTCAAGAGTCCGGTCCGGTCATGGGAATGGGCGCTCAGACCTACAAGGAATGCCTGCTCTTCATCCACATCCCATTCCAAGGGAAGCCGTCGTTCCAGGTCAGCCAGAATGTTTTTGCAGTCTTTACGGTGCACCGTAACACCCCGTCCCCGGGTGATGAAACCCAGGATCGGATCGCCCGGCACCGGTTGGCAGCACTGGGCGTACCGCAACATCATGTTGTCGACGCCGCTTACCTTTACACCGCCTGTAGACCGCCGGACTCGATCTACCAATTTGGCCAGTACCGACGCTTTCGAAGGAGCTTCCGTCGTTTCGACGGGGATCAGCCGTTGGCTCACCTGTGCGGCTGACAATTCACCCTGGCCGATTGCCGCATACAGATGAGCGAGGTCAGGCTTACCATATATCCGGGCGATCCCATCCAGTTTTTCTTGTATTGTGTCGGTTATTTTGAGGCGTTTCAGTTCGCGGTTCAGGAGATCTTCACCCAGTACGGCGCTTTGTTCCAGCGTGGCCTTTTTGATCCAGGTACGAACTTTGGTTTTTGCCTTGGAGGTTTTGAGGATATCCAGCCAGTGATAGCTGGGCGTTTTGTTGGAAGAAGAATACACCTCGACAGTATCACCGCTTTCAAGCGCCGTCCCCAGGGGTACCATCCTGCCGTTGACCTTCGTTCCCGTGCATCTCAGTCCGATATCCGTATGGATAGCAAACGCGAAGTCCAGGGCGCTGGCACCTTTGGGGAGTTCTTTCAGGTCACCGTTCGGTGTGAACACGAAGATGGCGTCGTCGTAGAGATCCATACGAAGAAACTGCATGAACTCCTGCGGATCAGTCGTATCATTTTGCCAGTCTAATGTCTCGCTCAGCCAGGCCATACGGCTGTCCAGGTCGTTCAATTCCGTGCGATTTTCCTTGTACAGCCAGTGAGCGGCGATGCCTACCTCCGCCACCCTGTCCATTTCGGTGGTGCGGATCTGAACTTCCACGATCTTACCTGTCGACGTGATGACCGTGGTGTGCAGGGACTGGTACATGTTCATCTTCGGTTTTGCGATATAATCTTTGAATCGGTCCGACATGGGAGAGTGGAGGTCATGGATGATGCCGAGAACATGATAGCATTCCCGCACCGAATCGGTAATTACCCGGAGCGCCAGTAGGTCATGTATCTCTTCGAACGTGATACTCCGCCGGTGCATTTTGTTGTAGATACTGTAAAAATGTTTGGCTCGCCCTTTCACGACCGCCCGAATCCCGGCGTCTTTGAGCGCTATCGCCAGAGGCGCCTGTATCTCTTCGAGTGACTGTTCCCTGGCCTGTCGCTCTTCGTCGACTTTTTCCGCGATCTCCTTGTAAACATCTGATTCCAGGTATTTGAGACTTAAGTCCTCCAACTCGGATTTAATCTTCGCCATCCCGAACCGGTGGGCCAGGGGGGCATAAATCTCCCTTGTTTCCACGGCGATACGTTCGATAGCGTCCGGGTTGAGGGATTCGAGGGTGCGCATGTTGTGCAGCCTGTCGGCCAGTTTGATCATAATCACCCGGATGTCCCGGGCCATGGACAGCAGCATTTTCCGGAAAGATTCCGCCTGCCGTTCCTCCCGGCTCTGGAACGTCAACCCCGTTATCTTCGTGACGCCGTCCACCAGCGCACCGACTCCTTCGCCGAATGTTTCCTTCACCTCAGCGATCGTAACGGACGTGTCTTCGACCACATCGTGCAACAAGCCGGCCGCTATCGTCTCGGAATCCAGGTGCATGCCGATCAGCGTTAGCGCCACGTTGTAACAGTGAGAAAAGTACGACTCACCCGACTTACGAAACTGGCCGGCATGATGCCTGCTGCTGAACATATGGGCACGCTCCAGCAGATCGAAATCCATGTCGGGATTCGTAATCGCTGCCTGACTCATCAGAACCTGAAACTGTTCGTCCGTTGTCTGATCCAGGATGTTATGGGTGGTTGT
>CAYYIS010000081.1:0-13475 GCA_964470965.1 uncultured Gemmatimonadota bacterium
GTCATCAGAGCGTGCCTATCGGCGTTTTTACCCGGCGATCGACCCCTTACTCTCATGGTCTCGTTATCTCGAACAACTCGAGGATTGGTTTGCCGAAAACATGAACGAGGATTGGACGCGGAACGTGAAAGTGCTGCATGAACTGCTTCAGCGTGGAGATGCGATCTACCAGATGATGCAGGTCACGGGCGAAGAAGGAATCACGCTGGAAGATTTTGTCGTGTGGCAGAAGGCGACCCTGCTCGATATGGTCTATCTGCAGCAGGATGCCTTCGACGATGTGGACGTTTCCATGCCGCTTGACAGGCAGCAGGAAAGCTTCGAACTGCTCAAACAAATCATAGACATGGATTACACTTTCCATGACAAGGACAATGCACGCGACTTCTTCACGCGTCTCACCGGGCTATACAAGAATTTTAACTACAGCCATCCCGACTCTACGGATTATCAGCGTTACAGAAAAGAGATAGTAGACCTGTCGGCAGCGCACACAGGTAGCAGTTAGCAGGTCTGCTTTTCACATGGAGAGAATTTTTCAAAAAATATATTGTAAAAATTCACTCATACGATTATTTTGACTGCTAAGAAAAGCTTACAACTTTAGTTCTTGGAATTGGCTTTTAGATCTGGTAAGTCCGTGATGTTTTATATCAGACAACTTAAGAATTCGACTTAAAGGGATCGGCGGCCTCGAATCTGCCGGCTTAATCCTTTAAAACCTTGAAAGATCATTCATGGATAATGGACGAGGGGCTGGCCTGTCTTTCGAATTTAAGAAGGGGTTGGATTTACCCATCACAGGATTGCCTGACCTGGCAATCGAGGAGGCCGCCGACGTCAAAACCGTTGCGGTCATCGGCACTGAATATGTGGGAATGAAACCCACGATGGCGGTCAAAGTAGGCGACACGGTAAAACTGGGACAACTCCTTTTTACGGATAAAAAAACACCTGGGATTAGTTACACTTCTCCAGCAAGCGGCCAAGTCGTTGCCATTAACCGTGGTGAAAAAAGAGCCCTGGAATCCGTAGTCATTGCAGTTAATGGAAGCGAAGAAGTGACTTTTCCTTCCTATCCTGAAGAAATGCTCTCGGGCCTCTCCCGTGACGAAACAAAGGAAACGCTACTCGCTTCCGGTCTCTGGCCTTCATTTCGGACAAGGCCTTACAGTAAAGTACCGGCACCAGACACCACTCCCCATTCCATATTTGTCAATGCGATGGACACCAATCCACTGGCATTGCAGCCTCATCTCATCATCACTGAAAGAGAAACAGATTTCCGCAATGGTTTGAAGGTTATTTCAAACCTCACGGATGGGAAACTTTATCTCTGCCATGAATCTGGCGTGGTCTTACCGGGTGCCGATTTAGATTGTGTTACCACTGCTGAATTTAAAGGCCCTCACCCAACAGGTTTAGTGGGTACGCACATACATGTTTTAGACCCTGTAAGTACAAGCAAAACAGTTTGGCATCTGAACTACCAGGATGTCATGGCCATAGGTTCGCTTTTCACAACCGGAAACATTAACGTGGAGAGAGTCATTTCTCTCGCAGGTCCGATGGTAAAACGACCGCGTCTGCTGCGTACACGCGTGGGTGCAAATATTGAAGATATGGTCGCTGGCGAGTTGGAAGAAGGAGAAACCCGCGTGATCTCCGGATCTGTTTTATATGGGCACAAGGCAACCGGCTCTTTTGATTTTCTTGGTCGCTATCATCTTCAGATCAGCGTCATAGCTGAAAATAGAGAACGCGCGTTGCTGGATTGGCAAAATCCGGGTTTTGATAAGTTCTCGGTGATTTCTACTTTTATCTCCAAACTCATTCCAGGAAAAAGATTTGCGTTTACTTCTTCCCTGGAAGGAAGTGATCGCGCCATGGTTCCAATCGGTATGTATGAGAAAGTAATGCCGCTGGATTTAATTATAACCTTTCTTTTACGGGCTTTAATCGTGGAAGATACGGACCAGGCCCAGGCATTAGGTTGCCTGGAGTTGGACGAAGAAGACCTGGCTCTGTCTACGTTTGTTTGTACGGGGAAATATGATTACGGCCCCATTTTACGGCGAAATCTTACACAAATCGAGATAGAGGGTTAATGAAATATTTAAGGACATCGCTGGATAAGCTGCATCCCCACTTTGATGAAGGGGGTAAACTAGAAAAGTTTTACCCTATCTACGAAGCTATTGATACCTTTCTTTACTCTCCCGGGGGAGTTACCAAAGGCACCACCCACGTTCGAGACGGTTTAGATTCGAAACGCATGATGATCACCGTCGCGATGGCCCTTTTCCCTTGTGGCTTGATGGCGGTTTACAACACAGGTTACCAGGCAAATCTTGCCATGGCTAATATGGGAGTGTTGGCGGAACCTGGATGGCGAGGCTTTGTCATAGAGATGCTCGGCGTGGGTTATGATTACCAGAGTATTGTGGATAATCTTCTCCATGGGGCGCTTTATTTCGTACCTATTTTCCTTGTTTGCAATTTAGTCGGCGGATTGTGGGAAGCCATCTTTGCCACCGTGAGGAAACATGAGATAAACGAAGGATTTCTTGTCACAGGAATACTCTTTCCCCTTACATTACCCCCGACCATTCCTCTGTGGCAAGTAGCTGTTGGTATTACATTTGGAGTGGTTATCGGTAAAGAAATATTCGGGGGTACCGGTAAAAATTTTCTCAATCCCGCCCTTACTGCCCGGGCCTTCGTCTTTTTCGCATATCCGGCACAACTATCCGGTGATTTTGTCTGGACCGCAGTCGACGGCTTCAGCGGCGCTACGCCCCTGGGACTCGTTGCTGCCGAAGGCATGCAGACACTCACACAGCAGATTAGTTGGGGCCAGGCCTTTTTAGGTCAGATTCAAGGGTCAATGGGTGAAACCTCTACGCTCGCGTGTCTGTTAGGCGCAGCCTTACTTGTCTATTCCGGTGTTGGCTCCTGGCGCATCATGCTGGCGGTGCTCATTGGAGCCTTTGTCACTTCCGGCCTACTTTACACCGTCGGGAGTGAGACAAACACTATGTTTGGCATGAGTCCCGTATGGCACCTGGTCCTTGGAGGATTTGCTTTCGGCCTAGTGTTTATGGCCACGGATCCCGTTTCCGCGGCCATGACCAATAAGGGAAAATGGATCTATGGTTTTCTCATTGGTTTTCTCGTTATACTCGTCCGCGTGATCAACCCCGCTTTCCCCGAGGGAATGATGCTCGCTATTCTCTTCGGAAACGTGTTTGCGCCCGTCATCGACCATCTGATCGTGAATGCGCACATTAAAAAAAGGAAGCTGCGCTATGGGTAATGATACGATTACGAAGACTCTAATTGTAGCGGGCCTGCTTTCCATTGTCTGTTCCGTAATAGTCTCCACCGCTGCCATTTCCTTGAAATCGAAACAGGTCACAAACAAGGATTTAGACAGGAAGCAGAATATTCTCATGGCTGCCGGGCTTTTAGAAGAGGATAAGCCCATTGAAGAACTTTTCGCAAAGTTCGAACCTAAGCTGGTTGATCTTGCCACAGGAGAATATAACGACGACATCCCCTTGGAATCCTTCGATCAGAGAAAGGCCGCGAAGAGTCAGGAAGATGGCGTTGATATTCTGGAAGATCTCGATTTGGCCAGTATTAAACGCAGGTCGAAATATGCTTTAGTCTATATGGCCAGAGGTGAAGAAGGTAGATTACAACAACTGATTCTTCCTGTTCATGGTAAAGGTCTCTGGTCTACTTTGTACGGATTCCTTGCCCTGGATTCCGATTTGACCTCGATAAATGGTTTTGCCTTTTATGAACACGGGGAAACACCAGGCCTGGGGGGAGAAGTCGATAATCCTCTGTGGAAAGCCCAGTGGATTGGGAAAAAAGCATTTGACGAAAATTGGAACGTACGCATAGAAGTTCTAAAAGGAAAAGTAAATTCCAACGATCAGAATATCCAATACAGGGTGGATGGCTTGTCAGGAGCGACGATAACATCCCGTGGTGTCAGGGATCTCCTGAAATACTGGCTGGGCGAAAATGGATTTAAGCCATTTTTAGAAAGGTTACGAGCATCTGAAATGATGGATCAGAAATAGTAAACCCGCAGAAGAAAGGCGCATGGCTTGGACATAGAACCAGCGAAAGGATATCCACATGAGTGTGGCTGACACGATTGAAATAGATGAGGGCCAACAGGAAACCCCAGTCAAGGAGTCCGGTCTGGAGCAGGTGCGGATTCGAGGGCGAAAAACTCTATTAGACCCTTTATTTGATAACAATCCAATCGCCCTTCAAGTTCTTGGAATCTGTTCTGCTTTGGCTGTTACTACCAAGCTCGAAACGGTCATAGTGATGTCGGCTGCAGTGATATTTGTCCTCGCGCTATCAAATGCGAGCGTCAGTGTCATCCGGAATCATATCCCCAATAGCATCCGAATCATCGTTCAAATGACGATTATCGCCTCCCTCGTCATCCTCGTTGACCAGATCCTTAAAGCGTATGTTTATGACATCAGCAAGCAGCTATCCATCTTTGTTGGATTGATCATCACAAACTGCATCGTCATGGGAAGAGCAGAGGCCTTCGCTATGAAGGAACCCGTTTCCTTGAGTTTTCTGGATGGCATCGGAAATGGATTTGGTTACGCCCTGATTCTCATTATCGTCGGCGCTATTCGAGAGCTTTTGGGCTCCGGCCGCCTTCTGGGTTACGTTATCCTTCCTCTTTCCACTGAAGGTGGATGGTATGTTCCAGATGGAATGATGCTTCTGCCGCCCAGTGCTTTCTTTATAATCGGCTTTTTTGTCTGGGTGTTGAGAAGCTGGAAAAAAGAACAGGTTGAGGAGGCTTAAAACCATGCTGGAAACTTATCTCAGTATATTTCTCACCTCCGTCTTTGTCGAAAATATGGCCCTGGCGTTCTTTCTCGGCATGTGTACCTTTATCGCTGTTTCAAAACAGATCGGTACGGCTATGGGCCTGGGAATCGCCGTGATTGTAGTACAAACTATTACGGTGCCGGTGAACAATCTGATTTACAACAATCTCCTTATGGAAGACGCGCTTTCCTGGGCTGGGATTGCTGATACCGACCTCACCTTTCTCGGCTTTATTTGTTATATAGGAGTCATCGCCGCGATGGTGCAAATCTTGGAAATGGCGTTAGAGAAATTCTTTCCACCGCTTTACAATGCGCTGGGTATATTCCTACCGCTTATTACTGTAAATTGTGCTATCCTTGGCGGATCTCTTTTTATGGTGGAACGAGATTATATCTTTTCTGAAAGCGTGGTTTTTGGTTTTGGCACCGGTTTCGGCTGGGCTATAGCTATCATTGGCTTAGCCGGCATTCGCGAAAAGCTGAAATACAGTGATATCCCCGAAGGACTAAGGGGGCTGGGTATCACTTTTATCATCGTTGGACTCATGTCTCTGGCATTTATGGCCTTTTCCGGAATTCAGTTATAATATTTAGAACAGGTGGATGTCAGCTATGTTTGAAATACTTACAGGCGTAACCATGTTCACAGCCGTTGTGCTGTCGCTCGTGGCAATAATCCTTGTAGCCAAAGCTCAACTCGTTCAGAGCGGTGATGTGAGCATCACGATCAATGACGACCCGGACAAGGCGATTACTGTTCCCGGCGGAGGAAAGCTGCTCAACGCTCTTGCGACAAAAAAGCTATTTGTATCCTCCGCCTGCGGTGGAGGCGGGACCTGTGGACAATGTACAGTGAAGGTTGTCGAAGGGGGAGGAGATATCCTCGCGACGGAACTTTCTCATATCACGAAAAGAGAAGCCCGAGAAGGTGTTCGGCTGTCCTGCCAGGTGCCTGTAAAACAGGATATGAAAATCGAAGTGCCGGACGAAGTTTTTGAGGTCAAAAGATGGAAATGCAAAGTCCGTTCCAACGACGACGTGGCTACTTTTATTAAAGAGCTGGTACTCGAACTTCCCCCCGGTGAGCATGTTGATTTTCGTGCCGGGGGCTTTATACAGATCGAGTGTCCCCCTCACGAGTTGAGTTTTGATGAATTCGATATCGCTGATCAATACAGACCCGATTGGGATAATTTTAATCTCTGGCGCTTTACATCAAAAGTCGATGAAACCGTATTCAGAGCTTATTCCATGGCAAACTATCCGGAAGAAAAAGGAATTATTACGCTAAATATCCGAATCGCCACCCCTCCTCCGCGCGGGCCCGAGGGCATACCTCCGGGCAAAATGTCCTCTTATGCTTACAGGCTCAAACCGGGTGATGAAGTGACTATCTCCGGTCCATTCGGTGAATTCTTTGCCAAAGATACAAACGCGGATATGGTTTTTATCGGGGGCGGTGCGGGAATGGCTCCAATGCGTTCCCATCTATTCGACCAACTCAAACGCCTGAATTCAAACAGGAAGATCTCCTTCTGGTATGGCGCCCGAAGTTTCCGAGAGATGTTTTATGTGGAAGACTTCGATATGCTCCAGCAAGAATACGATAACTTCTCCTGGCACGTTGCATTATCAGAGCCATTGCCGGAAGATAACTGGGATGGCTATACGGGATTCATCCACCAGGTTCTATACGAGAATTATCTTAAAGACCACCCCGCTCCGGAAGATTGCGAATATTACATCTGTGGGCCACCTATGATGCTCACAGCCGTAATCAGCATGCTCGAAAATCTAGGTGTCGAAGAAGAAAACATCCTCTTTGATGACTTTGGTGGTTAGATTCTATCCGAAAGCCTGCGTCGCGAAATGGTCAACGAGATATCCCAATTGAGACATGTGCTGATTTCAAACGTGTGATCGGGTATCCCGCGGGGAGCGATTGCGTCATGTCATCCAGAAAACTTCTTTCGACAACCTGGATGTTTGTTTTTTGCATCTTAACCCTTCTTCACTGTAGCGAACCCTCCCCTCCCCCGATTGTTGACGCACCCCTCAACTTATCCGGGGCCACGATGGGGACCTATTTCAAAGTTACCGTCCGGTCACTCCCCCCATCAATTCACGAGGATGAATTAAAAGCCTCTATCGAAAAGCTCCTGGAAAAAGTCAACGCACAGATGTCCACATATATTCCAGAGTCTGAAATCTCTCGATTTAACCAATACGAGAAAACAGACTGGTTTCCCGTGTCATCTGAAACAGCCCTGGTAGTAAATGAAGCGCTCAAAATTCATTATCTCACTCAAGAAGCGTTCGACATAACCATAGGTCCCCTCGTAAACCTGTGGGGATTTGGACCACCCGGCAGAAAGGGAGAGATACCAAACCAGGAAAAAGTCAATATTGCGTTAAAAACGGTAGGTTCACGTCATTTGCAATCCCGTCTCAATCCACCATCTTTAAAAAAAGATATCGCTGATCTTTATCTTGATTTATCAGGAATTGCCAAAGGTTTTGGAGTTGATCACTTGGCAGAATATCTGGAATCCATAGGGATCACAGACTTTCTCGTGGATATAGGCGGAGAAATGAAAACCAGTGGACATAAAGGGGATGGCCTGCCCTGGAAAATTGCGATAGAACGTCCTGTAATAGATAAGCAGGAGATTCAAAAGATCATAGATTTGACCGATCAGGCGGTCGCCACATCGGGAGATTACCGAAACTATTTCGAAAAAGATGACCGGAGGTATTCCCATGAGATCAACCCAAAAACAGGGCAGCCTGTCCAACATCGCCTAGCATCGGTCACGGTATTAGATTCCTCCTGTATGCGGGCGGATGCCCTGGCCACAGCGCTCATGGTGCTGGGCCCTCAAGAAGGATACAGGCTGGCTGAACGAGAAAAACTTGCCGTCTTATTCATCATTAAAGGCAAAGATGGATTTTTTGAAAAGGCAACACCTGCATTGATGGGATTAACCAAAAGCAAGGGATAAAACATGGATATTTTTTTTATAACACTAGGTGCTTTCGGCACTTTCATCTTTGCCATGGCTATTGGCGTAATTATCGGGAAACGGAGTATCAAGGGTAGTTGCGGTGGCCCCGGTGGCTGTGACCTCTGTGGGGCCGACGGTGAGGAAATGCCGGGAGACAATCCTGCTTGCCGGGTACATGACAGAGCGTCTTAGACTCGTTCAGCCATACAAATTGCACTACGGTCTTTAGATCGCTTGAACCCGCAAACTGTCCTCCGATCACCGAATTGGAATTACACCATTCGGTCTTCCAGCCATTCCTTTGTCACCTCAATACCGAATCCCGGGGCGTCGTTCGGCGTCAGGTAGCCGTCTTTAATCACTGCTGTACCGGGTAGATAGACCATTTCCTCAAGCGGTACACCGGGGGGCGATACACCCTGGGACCGTTCCCCCCAGACGGCGGCAGGCATGGCGTACACGAGATGCTGGCCGTAAGGGTTGTTCATGCTGGCATGAGGGATGACCGTTAGGCCGGCCGACTCCGCCATTTTGCAGATCTTTTCGACGGCTGTGATACCGCCTGCCCACAACACATCCGGCTGCAGTATATCCACGTGTTTATGAGCGATCACATTGGCGAACGTGGGGGGCAGATACCAGTGCTCGCCGGAAGCCAGAGTCTGCCAGGGCAGGCGCTCACGGACGCCCTGATAAGATACGAAGTCTTCAGGGCAGACATAGTCTTCCAGCCATTTGAGTCGGTAAGGCCGCAGCGTCTCGGCCAGGCGAACCGTGTACTCCACGTCCATCGACAGCCAGCAATCCAGCATCAGTTCCACATCATCACCGACCAGCTCGCGTGTTCTGCTGACCAGATCTTCGTTCTTCTTCAGACCGTCCAATCCGTCTTCCGGTCCATAAGGCGTGAACACCTTGGTGGCTTTAAACCCTAACTCCATGTACCAGCTCGTGTCGAATCCGGTCGCGTAACAGAATACAGCGTCTTTCTGCGGCCCACCGAGCAGTTCGTATACGGGTTTGTTCAGAAGTTTTCCTTTCAGATCCCAGACAGCGGTATCCACGGCGCTTATGGCGTAGCCGGCCAGACCAGGCCCGCCGTAAGGCGCGGTCATGCGGACCATCATATCCCATACTTTCTCCGTAGCCACACACGATTCACCAACCAGGTTCGGTGCGAAATGATCGTTTATTACGGAAACAACCGGAGCCCCGTAGATGGAAACTCCAAGGCCCCACGTTCCGTCCTCAGCCGTAGCCACACAGGCTACGCTCTTCCAGGGTGGGTGGCCGCCTTGTCTCAGGCGTGGATAGCGGAAAATGGGTTTCCCCATTTGGGTAGGCCGGTTATTGCTAGATCCGCGTGGTTGTGTGGTGGGCCTGGGGGACAGATCAATCTCAAATGCCACGATAGATGATATGTTCATAACACACCTTTTTCTCTGTAAAACAGGTGATTTGTAGGTTTGTGCTCGCATCAACTATAATACTTGCAGCACAACAGTGCCAGCATTACGTTCCCCCGGCAGGGAAGACAGCCTCAATGCCGGTGGCGATCCCTACAGTTGACGCACGGGAATAGGCGGCGATACACCTGAACGCTACGCTAACGCGGGCATCTTTTGTAGCCTTGGTAAAGATGAGATTCATGTTGTAAAATGGACCGGTAAACAGCCGCACCTACTCCGTCGTCCTCCAAATCGGTAATACCTAACATATGATCAAAAGAAATTATCCTATTCTACGATTATTTTCTGATTGCATCCACATACGCATTTTAATATATTGGAAAACTAGCCTTTTTAAGGACAGCATAGCCTATGCCGACCATAGCGGATAATCTTAAGAGAGTTAACGAACGCATCGCAGTGGCCTCGTCGCGCTGTGGTTCCCCCGACCTGGAAGACATTCGACTGGTAGCGGTGTCAAAAACCAAACCGGTCTCTCTGTTGGAAGACGCCCTGGTCGCCGGTGCCACCGATCTCGGCGAAAACAGAGTTCAGGAAGCACTCGGAAAATACGATGTTCTCGGCGATCGAGCTACCTGGCACCTGATCGGTCACCTTCAGACCAACAAAGCGCGGCATGCAGTCCGGATGTTCGACATGATCCACTCGGTGGATCGGCTCCACCTGGGCGAAGAAATCAGTAAGCGGTGTCTGGTGTTGGGCAAAACAATGCCGGTGCTGATTCAGGTCAAAACCTCCGACGAAGACACAAAAGCCGGAATCGCGCCAGAGCAGGCGCTTGAGCTGATCGAACAACTTTCAGCCTTGCCTGGGATATCCGTACAGGGACTGATGACTATACCCGCCCTGTCGACAGAACCCGACGATGCAAGGCCGGCTTTCGCATTGTTACGTGACCTAAGGGACCGAGTCGTATCCGCAGCCATTGACGATGTTGAAATGAGGTATCTTTCCATGGGCATGACCCACGACTTCGAAGTGGCTATAGAGGAAGGCGCCAATATGATCAGGGTGGGTACCGCTATTTTTGGGGCCCGGCCGGTGTTTTAAGGAGTCCGTTATGGGCATTATAGATCTTGCGTTCAAGGCGTATATGCTGGCCCTGGGGTTGCGTTTGTTTATGCCTCACGTCACCAACTTCACGGACAATTCGCTGATGAGAGGTGTGTTCAACTTCACCGAACCGTTTCTCGCGATTCTGCGTCAGATCGTGCCGAGAGGAAAACAGGGGTTTGACTGGTCACCGTTGATCGGGATCATGCTTGTGATCGTAGTCCGGGGGCTTTTATTGAGTACTGCGGCCGGCATGCCGGCGAGTATGGGTATAATAAGCAGTGCCGTGGAGATTGAAGACTTCGTCGTAACCTTGCTCTCTGTTGTTTTCCTGGGTGTGTTTTTGATATCGATCGGCACACCGTTCGGGTTCAGTCAGATAGGTCATGTTATGGTCAACATGACAGATCCGATCCTTTTTCCTTTGCGTCGATTGATCGGGCGCGCCCCCAACGGAGCGGATGTCGCCGCCATAATCGCCATCCTGTTGTTGGGTGCCGTGCATGGGTTGGTACTCTATCAGCTGAACGCGGCATTCGGGGGTAACGAACCGGCAGGAGATATCACTGCCTATCTTGGAAGCGGTGTGGGAAGTGTGTTGATATCTCTTCTGAATACACTGTACTGGATCATGTTGATTCGGGTAATTCTGACTTGGTTCGCCCCGGATCCGAATACACCGATATTCCAGTTGCTGATTATCTATACGGATCCAATTCTCGACCCGATCCGCCGTGTAATGCCTTCGACATACGGAATCGATTTTTCACCGCTTATAGCGATATTAATCATCGGGTTTGTCAGTAGGAGTGTCGAACAATTTTTGCTGTAACCCTGATTATGGCGAGGTGACTATTGAGCCTTTCTCCTGAAGATATCCGAGGCCGGGAATTTAAACAGCGCTGGGTAAGCGGTTACGACATGGATCAGGTCGAAACCTTTTTAAAGAACTTGGCTGACACGTATGAGACGCTGCTGACGGAAAACGAATCGCTCAAAACCCTCCTGGCGAGTCAGGAGGGGGAACTGGATGATTTTAGAACCCGCCGCCGCCATCTGGAAGAGGCATTGGTCTCCGCACAGCAGGTGATCGATGAGATGAAGGTCAATGCCAGAAAAGAGGCGGAACTGATCGTTAAAGAGGCGGAGCATCAGGCAGACCGATGGATTGCGGATGCCAACACCCAGGTTCTCGAGATAAAACGGGAACTTAACGACCTCGATGTATTCAGGCGAGGCTACGAGGTAAAACTTCGATCTTTGCTTGAATCTCACCTGGAATTACTGGACACCATGCGGGCACCGGAACCACGAGACGGAGAGGTTGGAAACAAGGAGCCGAAGGTACAATCATGACCGTTCCGGGTCATGCCTATGGGTATAATGATCTGGTCGATCGAGCGGAGACAATCCGGCATCGGATCCACGGAGAGAGGATCATCGGCCTTGCCGGACCAGATGGGATAATGCCGGATGCCATAGGCTATTCGAATCTTAAAGAATCTTGGGCGCCGTTTTTAGGTATTTATGAACAAAATGGCCTGACGGCACTGATGCTGCCCGGGGTTACGCATTCGGTCGATCCGCGGCGGATCGCCGCCATACGCCTGATCAAATTTCTGGGTGGCCGATATCTTGTAACGGTCGGACATTGCACCGCACTGCGCACACGCATTCCGGAGCGCGGTGTTGTTCTGATCGCCGACCATGTGAACCTGACCGGAAATAATCCACTTGTCGGTTCGAACGATGATCGCATCGGCCCACGCTTTTCGAGTATGACCGAGCCGTACGACCTGCGCCTGCTGGATCGGGCGGAACGATCCGCTTTAGAAGGGGGAATAACAGCACCAAGGTGTGTTTTTGCGGGTATTGGTGCTTCGCCGACACCGGCGGAATGTCGGTACCTCGCGTACTCAGGTGCCGATATTTATGGATTCGGTATCATATCCGATACAATAACCGCTCAACATGCCGGGTTGCCGGTGATAGCCGCCGCCGATGTTGTCGCCAGACGTATTCCGGAGGGTCCGATTTCTCAAGAACCGGCAATAGCCGACACGGCAGCGTTATCCGACAACCTGTTAGGCATAGTGGAACGGTTGATGATGTCGTAACACTTTACCATGGCTACGAAGTATCTTCATTTCTTGGAGGTATTGATGAAAGAGAAGAAACTGGAACATTATGAACAGCTGTTGCTGAAGAAGCGTGAATCCCTGATGCATGAGTTGGGATACTTCGGCAAAAAGACCATGAATGCGGGCGGTGTCCGCGATGTTGCGGGAAGCCATCCTTATTCAGAACATCCCGCGGATCAGGGAACCGAAATGATGGAACAGGAGCAGGCGTACAGTCTGGCCACCCGCGAGGGACGTTTCCTGTTTCATATAGACGAAGCATTGAATCGAATTAAAGACGGGTCGTACGGCATTTGTGTGGAATGCGAGGAACCTATTAATTCTAAGCGACTGGAAGCAGTACCCCATGCCCGTATGTGCATCGAGTGTAAATCCCGCGAGGAACACGACAACTAGCTGGTTTGTTTCGACGGGGCGCGCCCTTTTTGTTTTCGGTCCGTCGACCAAGTGTGTTTTATCGCCTGATCAACAAGTTTCACATAAACCGGTTCGACTTTGCCACTTTTAATAATTACGTTTCTTTCAGTAATCATTATCGATCAGGTCAGCAAGTACATCGTTCAGCAGTCGATGACGCTCTACTCATCGATCCCGGTGCTGGGTGAGTTCGTTAAGCTGACATATATTCACAATCCCGGCGCCGCCTTCGGAATCATGCCCGGCAACCGAACTCTATTCCTGGTGCTATCGCTGATTGCTTGTGGTGTCATGGTCTACTACCTGTACATCATCCCGGCATCGGAAGTCTGGGGACGCCGGGCGCTCATGGGCATCCTCGGCGGCGCAGTGGGAAACCTGATAGACCGTATTCGTTTCGGTGAAGTCACTGATTTCGTGGATATAGGGGTCGACACCATCAGATGGCCGGTTTTCAATGTAGCTGATATGGCCGTTACTATCGGTGTGGCTATCCTTTTCATTCGCCTC
>CAYYIS010000082.1:0-13436 GCA_964470965.1 uncultured Gemmatimonadota bacterium
TCGTGCGATATGCTTCGTCCAAATCAATCCTACGACAAATACTATGAGCGGCGCACGTTGTCGGTCATCTCATACATCCAGTGTCTCAAGCACCGCGCTTGGGTTCTTCACGGAAGCCAAAACCTACCGCCTGCTTGTATTCCAACGGATCCCGCGTCATCTGGATAGCCTCTTCACGATGCGCCGGCGGGATGACGAACCGGTCCTGGAACGTACACAGGGAGGTGAGTTTATAGATCTCTTCCGCTTCTTCGGCGGAACAATCCGCCTCGACAAGCATCTTCTGGGCGTCTTCCATCTTGATATCGCCCACTGTTAACGCACGCCGGTAATGGCGAACCGCCATTTCTTTCTTGAGTGCATATCGTACAGGGCTTTCGTTGCCGGCCGCCAGGAGATTTCCCAGAAATTGCATTGGAATCCGGGCTTTATCGAAATCCGGAAAGATGCCTTCTGACATATTCTTAACAGTATCTCCGTCGAAGCTGGACATGACCGGCACCATGGGCGGCACGTAGAACAACATAGGCAAGGTGCGGTATTCGATATGCGGCGGCAGCGCGATACCCCATTCTTTCACATACTTATAAACCGGGGAATTCTGCGCCGACTTGATCACATCCTCATGTATTCCGTTGGCACTGGCGGCGGCTATGACCTTCGGATCAAACGGATCCATAATCATATCCCGGTGCGCATCGACGAGCTCGTTATCGGATTTACCTGCTGTTTCGTCGATCATATCCGCATCATAGAGCAGGACACCCAGGTACCGGATACGCCCTACGCAGGAATGGAAGCAGGCCGGAGCCTGACCGGATTCGAGGCGTGGAAAACACAGGATGCATTTTTCGGATTTACCGGTCTGCCAGTTGTAATACGTCTTCTTATACGGACACGCCGCGATGCAGGAACGCCATCCCCGGCACCGGTTCTGATCGATCAGTACGATGCCGTCTTCACCACGTTTGTACAGGGCGCCGGACGGGCAGGAAGCCACACAGGCAGGATTCAGACAGTGGTTGCAGATCCGGGGGAAGTAAAAGAATACCAGCCGCTCGATCGCGACCAGTTGCGCTTTCTGCTCGGCCGACAGGCCTTCCAGGTTGGGATCGTTTTGCGCATATACCGGTGAACCGCCCAGATCATCGTCCCAGTTCGGGCCGGCCTCGACATCTATATATTCACCGGTTACCATAGATATGGGTCTGGCAGTGGGCTGGTCGTTTCCTTCGGGGGCGTTAAACAGATCTTCGTACTTGTATGTCCAGGGTTCGTAGTAATCATCCATCGTGGGCTGGTGCGGGTTATGGAAAATGTTGGCGATAATGCGCCCTTTACCCGTCGACTTCAGGTTGAGGTTGCCACCCTCGTTAGTCCAGCCGCCCTGGTATTTGTCCTGATTCTCCCACTGTGTCGGATACCCGGTGCCTGGTTTGGTTTCTACGTTGTTCCACCACATGTATTCGGTACCCTTGCGATCCGTCCATATGTTCTTACAGGCGATACTACAAGTGTGGCAACCGATACATTTATCCAGGTGAAACACCATTGAAATTTGCGATCTGATATCCATGGAAGAACTCCCTCCGTCATTGTATCTCAATATCCCCTGATGTACGATGCGGGGATCTGTGTCATCAGTGCTTACCAGTTCAATTCAGGCAGTTTGCGTACCAGGACGTGCGTATCCCTGTTACAACCGATCGGTCCCCAGTAATTGAAATGGTAGGTAAACTGGCCATATCCGCCCACCAGGAAATTTGGTTTCAGACGGGTTCGTGTGAGACTGTTATGGCCGCCTGCCCTGCGATTACCGCGTAGCGGCGACTTCGGAACGGAATACGTCCGTTCCGGTGAGTGGTATTGTATGCAGACACCCCGTGGTATACGGGCGCTGACGCAGGCGCGGGTTACCACGACACCATGGTCGTTGTATACTTCCACCCAGTCGTTATCCTGGATATCAATATCCGCTGCGTCGTGGTCGTTTATCCAGAATGGCTCCACACCTCGGGACAGGGTAGTCATGCGATGGTTGTCGCCGTAAGTTGAATGGATATGCCATTTGCCGTGGGGCGTCAGATAATTGAGCATCATCGACTTGGCTTCTTCATTCGTGAAGTTGATGTCCGCATACTGGTCGGGTGTCGGTTTGGGTTTGTACGTGGGCACGTGTTCACCAAACTGGATGTAGCCAGGATGGTCGAGGTAGAAATGCTGCCTACCGGTCAGCGTTCGCCAGGGGACCATCTTCTCGACATTGTATGTGAACGGAGAATACGCCCGCCCGTCCGTCACCAGACCCGACCACATCGGACTGTTCACGAACCGCCTCGGCTGTGCCTGTAAATCCGCGTAACTGACACGTGTGCTCCGCGAGGATTCGACGAGATCCGTAAGCGGGAGGCCTACCTTTTCTTCCATATTCTTGTAGGAGCGATACGCCAGCTCACCGTTCGTCACGCTTGCCAGCTTAAGGATAGCATTGCAGGTGTCGATGTCGGAATCGATGGACGGATAGGTATTGTCATCCCAGCTCTGAGTCGGTCCATTCTGAACCATCTCATCGTAGAAATCATCGACAGCGTATTTCGTGCCATGGGCGCCGACGCCGTTTTCACGGACCAACGGACCGAGTGAGATATATTGCTTGTAGAGATTCTTATAATCGCGATGGACCACCTTCAGCCCCGGCATGGTCTTACCCGGAATCGCTTCGATTTCGTCGTTGATCCAATCTTTGATGTCCGGTTGAGCGATCTCAGCCGGAGTATCATGGGCAAGAGGTGTAGCGACGAGATCCGGAACCGGATCCGGAAAATGTTTCTCTGACAGTTCTGAGAATTTCTTGGCTATCTGCTTGAAGATATCCCAGTCGCTCTTGGATTCCCAACACGGAGGTACTGCCTCAGACAGGGGATGGATAAAGCTGTGTAAATCCGTGGAGTTAAGATCCGATTTTTCATACCAGGTGGCGGCAGGCAGGACGATGTCGGAGTACAACGCCGAGGTATCCATCCGGAAATTCAGATCCACCACAAGATCCATCTTACCCTGCGGCGCCTTTTCGTGCCAGACCACTTCCTTGACATCGTCCCTGGCAAATCCCTCATCAGCGATCTGGTTCGTATGCGTTCCCAGGTAATGCTTCAGGAAATACTCATGACCTTTGGAGCTGGACATGAGCGCGTTGCCGCGCCAGATGTACCAGACACGCGGCCAGTTTTCCGGCGCATCCGGATCCTCTACCGAAAATTTGAGTTCCCGACGTTTGAGCTGCCCGACGACATTCTCGATAATCGCGTCTTCATCATCTGAACCGATCGCGACTGCAGTTTCTCTGACCAGATCGATGGGGTTCTTGTTGAACTGCGGATAGAAAGGCATCCAGCCGTTGCGTACCGATTTGATTTGAACATCCATGGTGTGACCGGTGGCCAGGGAGCCTTCCGGCTGGTTGGGCGGAACAGTGTGGTAATCCGTGAATGACTTCTCATAGCGCCATTGGTCCGTATTGACATAGTGCCAGCTGGGGGCATTCTGCTGGCGGGAGGGGGGATACCAGTCTTTAGCAAAAGCAATGGCGCCCCAGGATTCACCGGGGGCGAGCTTTTCCTGACCTACATAGTGCGCTAAGCCGCCACCGTTTACGCCCACGCAACCGCAGAACATCAGTGCTTGTATGCCCGCTCTATACATCAGGTTACCATGATACCAGTGATTTATACCGGCGCCGATAATGATGGTGCATTTACCATTAGTATGCTCGGCTGTCGTGGCCCATTCTCTGGCGAATTTGATAAGATTATCCCTGGATAAACCGGTGTATTTCTCCGACCAGGCCGGCGTATAGGGTTTGTCCTCGTCATCGTAATCTTCAGGATATTCTCCGGCCAGACCACGCGGCACACCGTACTGTGCCATCAGAACGTCGTAAATAGTGGCAACTGTCACCGTGCCGTCATTCGTCTTGATCCGCTTCACCGGTACGCCTCTAAGCGTTTCCCGTCCTTCACCGAAGTCATCGAGTTTTACCTGTACCTCTTCGTCACTATTTCCGAGGAACGTCAAAATCGGATCAATCTCACTACCGTTCTGACCGTCCTTGAGTTGAAGGTTCCATTTTCCTTTTTCCTCACCGTGACGATGTCCGATGAACCCCATGGGCATCTTGGGTTTATCTTCCTTCACATCCCACATCAGGAATTTCCATTCACCGTTTTCCTGATCGGCGTAAGGTGCCAGCCGATTTGCACGCAGCAACTGCCCGGCTTCGTATCGATCGCCATTTTCTTTCAGTTCCACCAGCAGCGGCGCGTCTGTGTACCGCTTGGTATAATCCATAAAGTAGGGAACCTGACGATCGTGGTGGAATTCTTTCAAAATCACATGGTTGGCGGCCATCCACCAGGCACCGTCCTGACCGGCGTTTATAGACATCCATTCATCCGCATACTTCGCGACCTGGTTGAAATCCGGGGAGAATACATACATCTTGGTTCCGTTATGGCGGGCTTCCGCTGCGAAGTGACAATCCGGTGTTCGGGTCATATTAAGGTTTGAGCCCATGACCGCGAGCATCTTGGCGTTATACCAGTCGGCGGATTCCTGAACGTCCGTTTGTTCTCCCCATGCTTCCGGAGAGGCGGTCGGCAGATCACAGTACCAGTCATAAAACGACAGCGCCAGGCCGCCCATGAGCTGCAGCATACGGGCGCCGCTGGCATAACTGATCATCGACATGGCCGGGATCGGCGAGAATCCAGCGATCCGGTCCGGACCGTGTGTTTTGATGGTATGGATGTTCGCAGCGGCCATAATCTCCAGGACCGTATCCCAGTCCGTTCGCCGGAAACCGCCTTTGCCACGGGCCTTCTGCCAGCGTTGCCGTGTTTCCGGATTACTTACCAGCGATTCCCAGGCTTCTACCGGGTCGTCGTATTGCCGTCGAGCCTCTTCGTAAAGATCCAGCAATGCGCCGCGGGCATACGGATATTTTACACGGAGCGGGCTGTACAGATACCAGGAGTAGGAAATCCCACGCTGACACCCACGTGGCTCATACGGAGGCAGGCCATGTTCCAGCATCGGATAATCCAGCCCCTGCATCTCCCAGGTCACGATACCGTCTTTGACATGAATATTCCACGTGCATCCGCCGGTGCAATTCACCCCGTGGGTGCTGCGTACGATTTTATCGTATTGCCAGCGGTTCCGGTAAAACTGCTCCCAAGTGCGTTGCTGTGGGGCTACATCGTCTCGAATCCACGTCTTGATACTCATGAGGTCGATCCTTTATTCTAATGCGGAGTGCGGAATGAGAACCTTCTTACTCCTTATTCTCCATGGTTGACATCAGTTCGCCTGCGTTATGACTATTCATTAGGATTTTCGATAGGTCTCTTCGTAGAGCGGCTGCCGGACTGCTTTGAACCGTTTTCCCCAGAGGCGATCAAATATCACCAGAAGAACTGCTGCGCCGATAATGCCCGAAAGGACGAAATTGATCGTTGCCGAGGTGCTTTCCGGCAGATCCTGCTCGGTTTCGTCCTTCATGAAAGCGATCAGCGGCAGGATCTCTTCTTCATCAATCGGATATTGTGTGAATACAGGGCTCATGGTGAGGCTCGGTGGCGCTGCCAGCCAGGCGGCCAGCCCTTTACGGCCTTCCAGTCTGGCATATGCGCGGGTGAGATTCAGACCGAGCTTCCCGCCGCCCAGACTACCGATGCTGTTCACATGATGACAACCGATGCATGCCGGTCCACCGTTTTTGAGCGGTGTAGCGCCCATGAACAGGGCACGGCCTTCATCGATATCTTCAGGTAATAACGCCCGGTCACTGATCTGAATACCTATAAACCGTGAAGCCTCCAGAAGCGACTCCGCTTCGATCAGATCCAGCAGCGCATTGGCCAGGTCCCGTGTGATACCGGGACTGCGGGGCATAATCGCCCCGCGCGCCTCTTTCTGCAATTTCGCTGCGTACGGATCACCGCTGGCCAGTATACCTTCTGGATCCATCATCCAATCGATCATCCACTCCCGGCTTACACGTTCTTGCACGTTCTTCAGATCCGGCCCAGTCAGTCTTCCACCGCCGATGGTGTGGCAGCTCATGCAATTCTGACGAAAATAATTTTCCGGAACCTGGGCGTACGCGGTGCCGAAACCGAACAGTAACACTGAGATCGCCAACAGGCTGGCGAATTGTGTGATTGGGTTTGCTTGTACCATGGTCATCTCAGTTAAATTAGGGTGATCGGATAATTTGATTGGCCTCGCCTAGCCAACGAGATCAACAAATTGTGTGCCAATTTCGAGGTGTGGATTTAAAATGGAACGGACGTTATCTTAATATCTCTATTTCAGAAAATTACAGAATGATACCGACAGGTTTTCCCGTCGCATTTAAGCGAACACAATACTTCAGAATGCATCGCTTGGTGTGCTGTATCATAACCAGAAATGGCGTATCATCTTGGCGGCGAGGAGTTTGAGGTGTTGGAAGTAGCATGGGTAATCCGCTGGTTATGAGTCTTTTCCTTTGTCGGGTATCCCGTACATCTTTGTGGCGGAACTAATGAACGCCATCTCCGGATCACCGTGCCTTTTCACACCTGATCCCATCTGAAAATGTGTCACGCTGTTTAGTCCATAACGACATCAAATTGACAGAATGTCATCCCCTCGCCTCTTACAAATGAGGCGAGGGGAAAACTTGTCACTAAAGCACTGTTTTCTCGAAAATCTCTATACTGAATTTATTATTTTGTAATTCATTGTAAATAAACAGGTTGCGCCCCAAAATTTGATTTGGCCAGAAAAAATGATATCGAATAAATATGTAAAACCCGTTTTTTTACAGCAAAATGAGCGGTAAAAATTACGGATTCGCAAAAATATATCCCACTCGGATCAGTTTCGAATGTATTATATTACAGCGTGCTACGGGTGATGTGGACTTTAACATACCGAGGCGTTATGGCGCACAAATTTCAAGCATCCGCAGAGCTGCTACCCGTTTACTAACTTGGAGGATACAGATCTGAACATCGACCGGTTGATAGAACATTTGCAACACCTGCTGGATGATACCAGGGCTGATGATACCAAGGTTACCATCGAGCGTGCAGATCTCGAATCGCTTCTGAAACACACTAGTTTTATGCAGGTCACCGCAACACAGCTTCGTGGTCTTCTGGAAACTGCTCCGGACGCAATCGTAGGAGTTAGTAAAGCAGGCGGTATCGTGATGATCAATGAACAGACGGTAAAGATGTTTCGATACACCAGGGAGGAATTGCTGGGTAATCCTGTAGAGATGCTCATTCCGGAGCGGTACACCGCCAAGCATGTTTCCCACCGCGAAGAATACGCCCATAATCCAAGAACAAGGCCTATGGGACAGCAACTCGACCTGGTCGGTCGCCGCAAAGGTGGCGACGAGTTTCCAGTTGAAATCAGTCTCAGTTCGTTGGATATGGGCGACGAATTTCTTGTAATAAGTATCATACGTGATATCACCTCTCGTAAACAACTGGAAGAGAATCTGCGCCGGCATACCATCGATTTGGAGGAACAGGTATTACAGGCGGAACGATTAGTGGCTGTTGGACGGATGGCCGCGCAGGTTGCCCATGAGATCCGAAATCCACTCAGTTCAATAGGTTTGAACATCGAATTGCTCGCGGATGATATCCGAGAACAACAGTGGGATAAGAGGGATGAAGCGGAGGAGTTGATCCAGATTTCTCTATCGGAGATTGAACGCCTGAACAACGTCATCAACGATTATCTCCAGTTTGCCCGAATGCCCGAGCATCAGTTGGAGGAGGTATTCCTTAACGGCCTTGTTATTGAGCAGGTAAAGTTTGTACGCCCCGAGGCCACACAGGCGCATGTGGTGGTTGATCATTCTCTGGAGCAGAACCTACCCTCCGTCAGGATAGACCCGGTAGCCATGAGACAGGCAGTTTTGAATTGTATCCGCAATGCCATAGAGGCAATGCCGGATGGTGGTACTCTGACCGTGTTTACTCGGCTACGTGATGGTCAGTTAGAATTGTCTTTCTCAGACACCGGATCCGGCATCCACCCGGACCATCAGATGAAGGTCTTCGATCCTTTTTATAGCACAAAAGACCAGGGTACAGGGTTAGGATTGCCATATGTCCGCCAGATAGTGTCCGAATACGGAGGGCAGGTCGAGCTGGATAGCAACCCGGACCAGGGTACAACAATTTTGATAAAATTACCGATAGAACAGGTAGTGGGGTGATCAGCTCTACGGCGACTGGATCGACAGCATATCCTTCACAAGGGAAAGCAGTTGGTCACGGCGGAGCGGTTTTGTGAGGAAGTGATCCGCATGGTGTTCAATCGCTTCTGAGTGGGTATCCCAATTACCCACCCCTGTTAAGATTATTACAGGCATTTTCGGCGCATGTTGTTTGAGTTCTTTCAGGGTTGCGATGCCATTTCTCTCAGGCATATTCAAATCTATTAAAGCCAAATCAAATGGCTGTATCCGTGCATGCTGAAGTGCCTGCTTACCATCTTCCGAGAGCACGACCTCATAACCTTCCTTACTAAACAGCCTTCCCAGCGTTTTTAGGAGTACCGTATCGTTGTCGGCAATGAGTAACCGTACAGGGCTGGTCTGATTAATTGAGTGAATAACCATCCGAAATTCCTCCTGCGTGCTAACGATGCAAACTCTGTGCCAAAAGACGTCTTGTTAGTTCGGGCTTAATAATTCGATCCTGCAAGTTCCCTTCCGCGCCTATGGTGAGGTTTCCGCCACCCAACCACGCTATAGGGGTATCGAATATAATCAGAAGTAACCATGGGCAATCACCGCCTGGATGATTAAGGCAGAGGGTACTCACAGCAGGAAAACTTTCTACCGCACATCGACTCTAGTTCTGGAGCAGGCCCTGAAATTGCTTCTCAACAAACGCGATGCCGTCCGATACGAAGCAAGGCCCACCCGGCAAGTTCAAAACAGCGAAGGCGTTCCACGATTTCTGTGGTGCGCCTTTTCTGTTGTATTAGACAGCAAAACACTAAATTTAGTCACCCAGACGTCATCAAACACAAATGGCGACCCCAAAGGATCGCCTGCCGAAATTGCCGAGCAGAGGAGTATGAATTTGGAGACCGCTCAGCAGTGGTTCACCGAATGGAGCCAGGAAGATTGTGACTCAGGTTAGTTTTTGATAGAAATGGTTTCAAGCGGTAGACAGGCGGTAGATGAAACAACAAACGGGCAGGACAAGCGGGATTAACTAAATCCCTTAACTTGTTCTGCCCGTTGGTCTTAACTGAGTCGGGGTGGGGAAATTCGAACCCCCGACCCCCTGCTCCCAAAGCCGTAAAGCCGCTTTAGCGTTGTTGCCTGTTCGTTTATATTACTTTCTCTCCCATAGAGTTATGAACCACCGTTCTTATTCTTATTGTTTGTAGTTCCTCTTGGATTTAGCTGGCTCGGTTAGCAGTTTGTTAGCAATCCATTAGCCAGTTTTGTCTCCCAACTCTGCCCTATCAAACTCAAATTACCCCGCAGTTCCAGATGCAACCAAGAATAGCATTGACTTACCTTGTCCTAAAAACTCGTTATAGTCCAGATCAATGCCGACCCACTCAATCGTAGCGGCTTTAGATAAACCTCTAGGTGCTGTAATATAGAGTAATCACTCAAGATGTCAAATCAATGCCATTTAATGCCATTTCGGGCTTTCCGAATATCGTTTCATCCAGCCGCCGTGCGGCCTCGCGATTCGTATCAGGAAATAGATGGCCGTACCTGTCAAATGTCATCTCCACGGAGCCGTGGCGTAGCTGCTTCTGGATGTATTTCGGACTCTCCCCCTGCGCGATCAAAAGAGATGCGCAGGTGTGTCGAAGATCATGGAATCGGATACGCCGAAGTCCTGAGGCCTTGAGAGCTGGATTAAATACGCGTTTAGTGACATTCCACGGATCAAGCGATGTACCCTTTGGCGTGGAAAATATCAAGTCGTTGTCTTCATAGTCTGATCCAACCATCAATCTTTTCTCAGTTTGGATACGCCGATGTTGTTTCAAAGATTTCAGACAGGTGGGTGTGAGATCGACGGGAGCAACAGAGGTCTCGGTCTTTGGTTCCGCAATGGTCGCCGGATGTCCGCTTCGCGGTCGCAGCCATGTTTCCTTGACAAAATACTGCTCTCGGTTCAAATCGAGATTACCCCATTTCATCGCGAACAGTTCTCCAATTCTGAGCCCAGTTACAATGGCCGTCAGGAAGAATGGAATCCACTTTTCCGGAACATGTTTTAGGAACAAACCCACTTCATCAGCGGTCAGAAAATCCATGTCCATCCGTGGCACTTTCGGATTACGTACTTTCTTCGCCGGGTTCTCCCGGAGATATCCCCAATCAATCGCATGGTCCAACATTTGCCGCAGCAGGCGAAGCATATGTTTTACTGTCTGAGCAATCCAGAGGCCATTTTCTCTGCTTTGAACCCTTGAACATCCTCTACTCTGATCCTAGACAGTACCATACTTCCGAACGCAGGGATTAGATGATTGCGGAACAACCCATCATAAAGGCACAGTGTTGATTGACGGATCTGGCTTTCTCCAATGGCGTACTTTTTCATCCAGATGGTTTGATAGTCTGCATAAGTAATGACTGAAGGTTCGCGATAGTCACTTCTGTTAAGCTGACTGAGGCGCTCTGTTAGCAGGGCTTCAGCATGTTTGCGAGTGTTTGGGTGCGGCACTTTCTCCCATTTTTGATTTCGGTTCCTGCATTCCTTTTCTGCGTCCCATTTTCGCCCCACATCGTAAACAATGGCATAACGGTTGCCTCGTTTAATCACTGATCCACGCATTATAGCCTCCTATTGTTTCACGGATTCAAGATACGCCTCTATATCACTACGGCGGAAGTTGGTCGATCTGCCGATCTCATATACAGGAAACGCCCGTCTTTCCATTAGACGATACACGGTACGGTCAACTACGCCCAGTCAACCGGCTACTTCCTTGACCTTTAAGAGTTCATGTCCCATGACATCTCTTGCCACCACTCGTTGATCGCCATGTCCCGTCCAGTGTTGCCAACGCTGTTGCTCACGACTTCTAAATGTACCCTATGAATATAAAGTAAATAATGGAACTTGTCATGAATTATTATGATTTATTATGACATTATTTGCTTATTTGTTTCATCGACTTATATTGAAATCCTTGGATATACTGTAAATGTGTTGTGTTCTTTAAATTGAAGAGAGTAAACTCTTTATGACAGATGATGAGTTCTACACGACTACTGAGCTCGCTAAACTTTTAAAGATTACCCAGAGAACGGTTTACAGGTTAATGGATCGGGGGGACCTACCGTATTACGAGATCGGCAGAGTGAAGCGTTTTAGAAAGAAAGAGGTAGAAGAATATCTAAAGCGGGTCAGGCGGGCCTGATACATTAAGAATTACCTGCCTTATTTGCTCATTGTTTTCTTATGCTAAGCGGTATCTGGACGCCCGGACGATAGATTCACAACACACCTGACGATCGAGCCGCCAGCGCGCGACATCCATGGGTATGATCATCTTGCAAGGAGCTTGGAATGGACAAAATGCCATCGAACAGACAGAGAGTTTTACCGTCCCAGCCAGGGATTCTCACCAGGCATTCATCACAATGACCAAATTCCAACCAGAAATTGGAGGAGGTTTGCTGCCGGTGCGGAGCAAGACCGAACCAAGCGCGGCAGATGAGGCCATACTTACAGAGCAGGTTGAGCAGTTTCAGAACAGCGGTTTCACAGTGCTGCGGAAGGTGCTCAGCGCGGCCGTGGTGGCCGAGGTACGGACCCGGTTGGATGTGCGGATGGCTGCAAAGCTGACAACACAACTCAACGTGGGAGGGGGGCAACCAACCATCGGCGCCGATCACGCCTCGGCGGGCTGCAACATCTCCATCGGGGGTCCCACCGACTCGGCAGACATTGGCTTCCCAGGGCTGCTGGCGGCGGCACCGGAGGTAGCGGAGCTGCTCATTAAGCCCTTCCTACTGAACCCGCGCCTACTCGATCTAGCGGAGCGCGTCATGGGCCCCTTTGTCCAGGGCGACGGCTTCTACGTGGTAGGCAGCCCACCGGCACAACTGACCGGACGGGCGACCGGGGGCGCGTTTCGACAAGAGCTGCTCGCCAACGCAGTGGGCTGGCACCGTGACGCGTACTCCCATCATCGCATGTGGCGCGACAACCCCGGTTATGCCAAAAACCTTGCTGACGGGAGGCAGCTTTTCACGCCGCCCCTCGCAGCGCATATGCTCTGCTACCTTCAGGACATGGACGGGCCCGGAGGACCGTTGTTCGCAGTTCCAGGCTCGCACCGCTCTGCCATCGGAGACAAGCCGACGGGTACCGAGGCGGAGGCCGTGGACGCAAAAGCGGGCGACGCGGTGTTCTTTCACTGCGACATGCTGCACTCCGGATCGGCCAATCGCGCGGACGTAGACTGGCGTTACATGGTCACCTCCTTCGTCGTGCGCGCCGGTCTGCCTCATCGTGACGATTTCACTGCGCCGCTTGTTCGGGCATTGGTGGCCGAGGCAGAGGCGCAAGGCGACCGGCGTGTGCCACGCTTCTTCGCGGCGGATGCAGCGGATGGCGGCCCTTTGCAGCGTGAAGAGGAGCAATGGCGCGCCGCAGTCGATGAAGAACGGCGCCTGCTGCGCCCCTCACTCTGACGCACGAACAGCATAGGGATGAGGAGAGACCCCGTTGAATGTCGCGTCTCTGCTGTAACCCCCACTTGCGGTAGTTGGTGTTATAAACCTTCATAGCACATAGCCCACCTTATCGCTGGATCACACTGAACTGGAAGAATTACAACTATTATGAACGCATCTATAGTTGAACTGCTCGAAATAGTGTGGGTAATCTTAATCATTCTGTTTGTGGTGCTCTTTATTCATGGGGCCTACGCCAGCCGGGCCAGCGGAAAAAGAAACATTTCCTCCATGCTGGCCCAGGGGTTGTTCGAAGGTTGTGGTTGTATTGTTCTGTTATTCATGGTGCCCATCATTATCATTATCGTTATCGCTATCATTCTCGCCATACTTTACTTCGTATGGGGAACCCCGGCCCTTGAGCGTTTGTTACAGGTTCTGATGTAGCTGTAAACTACCGTCATGATTCCTCCTGTTGTTATGCTTTATCCCCCACCGAATATAGCATGACATCCTGAACATGATGAGGTGGCTGCTGCTAATATCAAGAGGAAGAGAAGAAAACGTCGCATCGTTACACCAGTCCCTATCCCCTACTTCAGCAGCGTCATCCGCTTCGTCTCGGTATACCCACTGCCGCCAGCACCTGATCCACCAGCCGCACTAACTCCTGAGTACACCGTGCGCGTGATATGCGTCT
>CAYYIS010000083.1:0-13306 GCA_964470965.1 uncultured Gemmatimonadota bacterium
CGGACATGCGGCCTCCGGATTGATGGTCAATGACGTTGCGTTGGCCGACAGGGTACGTAAGGCAGGAGAAACTACCGGAGAGCGTGTTTGGCATCTGCCAGTGTGGAAGGAACACCATGACCAGATCAAAGGCAAGACCGGTGATATAAAGAACACCGGCGGTCGTGCAGCGGGCTCGTTGACGGCCGCCGCCTTTCTCGAGAATTTCGTGGATTACCCCTGGGCCCATCTCGATATCGCCGGGACCGCGTATTCCGCCAAGGCAAGCCCGTACCGACCCGCAGGCGCCACCGGTGAAGGCGCACGGTTACTGGTGCAGTTCGTCCGAGATTGGGAGGCGAAAGGAATTCCGTCAAACGGCTGAATTCCATGTCCATGCGTTTTGTCCAGATGTCCGACCCACACATACTCCCGCCGGAAAGACAGCCGATGCTTATGTTCAATACCATCGGACGGCTTCGTGATGCCGTGGCGGCCGTAAACAGGCTGGTGCCGGCGCCTGATTTCGTGGTTGTGACTGGGGACCTGACCAGTGATGAATCGGAAGCCTCCTACCGTTTGGTCAAGGAGCTTCTGGCGGACCTTAAAGTGCCGTATCACCTGGCGCCGGGTAACCACGACGCTCGGATTCCATTCCGCCGGATTATGCATGAGGAAACGGACCCCCGATCGGATCGATTGCACAGCGCCTTCATCCACAACGGCGTTCAGGTCGTTATGCTCGACACGCTCGATGAAGGGCGGGTGACCGGCGCTATCGATGATGCCCAGCTGATTTGGCTCGATGAGGTGTTAATCAGAAACAAGTGTTGTCCCACGGTGGTGTGCATGCACCATCCTCCTGTTCCGGTGGGCGTGGAATGGATGGATGCGGTGATGCTCCAGGAGGCAAACCGTTTGCTCGATGTCCTGGATCGCCATACCTCCGTCCGCCTGGTGCTTTGCGGACATGTACATCACGTTTTCCGCATTGAACGAAAGCATTACACCGTGTGCACAGCGCCTGCCGTCAGCGTTCAATTCAGGAAAATCCCTTTGCCCCCGCCAATTGAAGGTTCCAACTCGATCAGGACGGACGAACCGTCCGCATTCCATATCGTGGATGTGTCCGCCGGTGTGTTCGAAACAACGGTATTCCCGGTCATTACCGAAACGAAGAGACGCTGATGCCTGCCATATTTATCGACGACCTCAAAGCCATCCAGCAGCAGCACGGATTTCTGCCGGCTGATGAAATTCAGGCGCTTTCGGAGCGCCGTAACATCCCACTGTATGAGATCCACGCCGTGGCCAGTTTTTATCCTCATTTTCGCCTTTCCCCACCGCCAGCCGTTTCCATACGCGTCTGTCGAGATATGTCATGTCATTTGCAGGGAGGCCGTGAGCTGTTCGAGACACTGCAAGATACGCTGGATGGAATAAGTTTTGATGACTGGGAGATCGAGCCAGTCTCGTGCCTGGGACAGTGTGATGGAGCGCCCGCCATCTCTATTAATGATAAAAGTTTTTCCCGTGTGACGCTGGACGGTCTCGCAGGCTATATCACAAAGCTGGCAGAAGGGCGCTCGCCGAAACGGCAGAAGATCCGCATGCGAGAAGGAAACATGCGGATCGAACCGTATGGCGAAACCGACGGTTGTGATGTCCTGAAGCGATACCTAGAGACCCAGGATGCACAATCCCTGATCGACAGGCTCAAAGCCAGTGGCCTCCGCGGGATGGGCGGTGCCGGATTTCCTACGGGTGTAAAATGGGATCTGGTACGCGGCGCCCCAGGCGACACCAAGTACGTGGTCTGCAACGCAGATGAAAGCGAGCCCGGCACCTTCAAAGACCGCGAGCTGCTCCGCAGTGTACCGCATCTGATGATCGAAGGAATGATTTTAGGCGGTCTTGTCATCGGGGCTACACGGGGCTATATCTTTCTACGTCATGAATATGATCTGGAACGGGATATTGTCGAGAAGGCGATCAAACAATTCTACAAAGCCGGTCTTCTTGGCGACCACATTATGGGTAGCGCGGTTTCGTTTCATCTAGAGATATTCGACAGTCCGGGCGGCTATATATGCGGTGAGGAAACCGCGCTGCTTGAGGCCCTGGAAGGGAAACGCGCTGAGCCGCGTAATAAACCGCCGTTTCCCGGTACACACGGCCTGCACGGCAAGCCCACCCTGATTAACAATGTAGAAACGTTTTCCTGGATCCCCGCCATTCTGCTGCACGGCGCCGAATGGTTCACCGGCTTCGGCACTAACGGCGCCTCAGGGCTAAAATATATTGCACTCAGCGGCCATGTGCGCAAACCGGGTGTGTATGAAATACCACTGGGTACCAGCGTCCGGGATTTGATTGATCAGTACGGCGGCGGCATCACCCAAGGCCGAAAACTTAAAGCATTCGCTCCCGGCGGTGCCTCATCCGGTTTTCTGCCGGCATCCATGGCGGACATCCCGCTGGACTTCGACGCACTGGCCAAAGCCGGATCCATGCTGGGATCGGGTGCTGTAGTAGCGGTTGCAGAGGATACGGACTTGCTCGACCTCGCCCGGAACGTGGTGACATTTTTTCGGAATGAGTCATGCGGGAAATGCGTGCCCTGCCGAAGCGGAACCCATCAATTTGTGACGATGCTTGACCAAGTACTCGACGGAAAAGGGTCAGAGCAAACGCTCGATCCCGTGGAAGACCTTGCAGAGACCATGGCCCAGACGTCTATCTGTGGTCTAGGCCAGGCAGCGCCCATTCCTGTCATGTCCGTCCTGAAGTATTTCCCTGAAGAAGTCAAAATCCACATCGAGAAATAGCCTATGGAAACCGTTACACTTACCATAAACGATCAGCCGATTACCGTTTCTCAGGATACCACTATCTGGGAGGCAGCCGACTCGGTGGGAATAACCATACCTACGTTGTGCCATTCTCCGAAACTTCGGCCCGTGGCCGTCTGCCGCGTATGTGCTGTAGAGGTGGAAAATTCCCGTACCATGCCAGCTGCGTGCATCCGTCAGGTCGAAGAGGGTATGGTGGTGCACACGAACACTGAGAAAGTGCAACGCGCACGTAAGACGCTGGTCGAACTGCTCCTGTCCGAACACCCGTCTCCCTGTTCTCAGCATAAAACGACCCAGGACTGTGAACTGGAACTGCTCGGAGAGCAGATGGAAATCACCGCTCCCAGATTCAACAGCACGGAGATGCCTTCATCTCCGCAACCCCGCCCCCTCGATGAATCTTCGCCCGTCATCGCAGTGGACCTGAATGCATGTATCCTGTGTGACCGTTGCATACGGGCGTGCGATGAGGTGCAGGTGAATAATGTGATCGGTCGCGCAAAGAAGGGGCACAATACGCATATCGCATTCGATACAGATGTGCCGATGGGCGAATCTACCTGTGTCTCCTGCGGTGAATGCATGGCAGCCTGTCCGACGGGCGCACTGGTGAACAAACCCATCACAGAGAACCTGGGTACGGACGAAAAGACAGTTGATTCCGTGTGCCCATATTGCGGTGTGGGGTGCGGCGTAACATACCATGTACAGGATAATAAAATAGCACAGGTCGCCGGACGTGACGACGGGCATACGGAAGGCCGGCTCTGCGTCAAAGGTCGGTACGGCTATGATTATTCTCACCATCCGCAGCGCCTTACAGTTCCTTTGATCAGGAAAGACGAAGCATATCCCAAGGAAGCGCTGTCTGCCGATTTCAAAACGTACAGAGAGTTTCGCCGATCACTGCGTTCGCCGGAGTGGAATGAGCGCATACGTGACACGTTTCGAGAAGCCAGTTGGGACGAAGCCCTTGATCTGACGGCGCGGCGCCTCGTGGATATGAAGAAAGCGAATGGCTCCGGGGCGCTGGCCGGGTTCGGTTCAGCCAAGGTGACCAACGAGGAAGCCTACCTGTTCCAAAAGCTGGTGCGTGTGGTGTTCGGAACTAACAACGTGGACCACTGTACGCGGCTGTGTCACGCTTCTTCAGTTGCAGCCCTGATGGAAACCATCGGCAGTGGTGCGGTATCCAACATCTTCCAGGAGGCTCTGGATACGGACGTTATCTTTGTAATCGGATCCAATACAAACGACAACCACCCCGTTGCCGCAACCTATTTTAAACAGGCGGCTCAGCAGGGCGTAACACTTATTGTCCTTGACCCCCGCCGTCCCCCCATGGCGGATCATGCCGACTACTACGTCCGTTTCAAGCCCGGTACGGATGTGGCGTTACTCAACGGACTGATGCATGTCATTCTGCGGGACGGTCTGCACGATGATGCATTTATCCGTGACCGGACAGAAAACTTCGAGTCGCTTAAAGAACTGGTCAATTCGTACGATCCTGAGACCACCGCGAAGATCACTGGCATCCCGGCGGACTTGATCGAAAAAGTGGCTCGCGTGTACGGACGGGCAGGCGATGCGATGATCTTCTGGGGTATGGGCATCAGTCAGCATACGACTGGCACGGACAATGCCCGTTGCCTGATCTCCCTTTGCCTGCTCACCGGTCACATCGGCCGGCATGGTAATGGACTGCATCCCTTACGCGGACAGAACAATGTTCAGGGTGCCTCCGATGTGGGATTGATTCCGATGGCACTGCCGGGGTATCAGAGCGTGACGGACGATGCAATACGTAGCAAGTTTGAGGACGCCTGGGGGGTAACACTCGATCCCAATCCAGGCCTGACTGTAGTCGAAATCATGCATAGTGTACTCGACGGAGAGATTAAAGCTATGCTGATGATGGGTGAGAACCCCTTCCTTTCCGATCCGAATATGAACAAGGTGCGCAAGGCCCTCCAGACCATGGAGTTCCTGGCGGTACAGGACATATTTTTAACCGAAACCGCCGAATTTGCGGATGTGATCCTCCCTGCCTCCACTGCCGCAGAAAAGACCGGCACCTATGTTAACACCAACCGTATGGTACAGCTCGGCCGCCAGGCGATTACACCACCGGGAGCAGCACGGATCGACGGCGATATCCTGATAGATCTGGCCAATCGCATGCTGGCATTGGAAGACTCGGATAGAAGCTGGTCATATGATTCGCCCGAGGATGTCTGGAACGAGATTGTGCCTCTGACACCGATATTCGAGGGAATCACCTACGATGACATGAGAGAACGCACCATGATCTGGCCTGGGAATCAACAGGTAATCTTTACGGACACGTTTCCGCTGGGGAGAGGAAAGTTCGTTCCGGCTCAGTTCGCACCGGCGGATGAACTGCCGGATCCGGAATACCCCTTCGTCCTGAACACCGGCCGTATCCTTCAACACTGGCATACCGGCACCATGACCCGGCGTACCAAGGCACTCGACGAGCTCGCCCCCGAGCCGTTCGTCGAGATATCGCCGCAGGATCTGGAGTCGCTGGGGGCGACGGAAGGTGGATGGCTCCGTGTTTCGTCACGCCGCGGGACCATTACACTGCGATCAAAAACATCGACAAGAGTGTCTAACGGGAGCGTGTTTATCCCGTTCCATTTCAAAGAGGCAGCGGCGAATCTCTTGACCAACGATGCGCTCGATCCGTTCGGCAAAATTCCTGAATTTAAATTCTGTGCCATCAAGGTTGAAAAAGCCGTCACGCCGGAGTGACGGTCGATGGGTGCGGTCAGGCAAGCGACTCAAATTCCCAATCATCTAGCGGTATCATGTGCTCTGTAGCTGTGGCATCTCCTGATCCGAGACCTGGAATCTGGAGTGAAGAGATATCGATCTTCCCATCCTGAATATCCAGAACCAGACTGTCTCCCAGCTCCCGGTACAATGTGCCGTGGTTTTTCCTGCACGTCTCTCTCTCCTGCTCTGACAGGTGATTCAACCCATGCACATAGTGATGACCGTTCCGTTCCACATGGTTAACTCCCAGACAAGCCACATGCGTCAGGTCCTGATGTACCGGAACCACCGGCAGATTCATGAGATCTTCCCCGCTGAGGAAGTAACCCTGTCCAAGATACCTGACCAGGCCCAGATTGGCCAAGGCCTTGATCAAACCTTTGCAGTTCTTCGATGATACGCCTTTGTACCCCAACCTGACCGCCTCCTTGAAGGTATCGATGTCACCATCGGATTCATCTACAAGCATCGGCTTGCGGGCCGAAATAGAACGGATGCCGTCCGCAAGATCCGGATTCAGGGCGGTGCTGCGTTCCAGGGGTTGTTCGATGAAAAGGATGCTGTCGTAGAACCGGTTCAGATTGTTATCTTCCTCAATTCGGACCAATAGCTCCCGAAATATATCCATGCTTCTGTACTGCTCGTTGCCATCAAGCGTCAGGTGGTAAGGTTTTTCCGACCGGTCCATCAAGGAGGCAATCTGGCGTATTCGCTCCAGATCAGCCTCCAGATCGCCGTTGACTTTGATCTTTAGATAAGAAATCCCCTGTTCATCGACATACTCTTCCAATGACTGCGGCAGACCGTCATCCAGTCGGTCCTCGGAAGGGATATCAGCGGTCATAATCGGATCGGCCAACCCTACGGTATGGCGCACGTACATGCCGGCAAGCGGTGGGGATGCGATAACATCACCCGGTGTTACTCCCTGCAACTGGCTATGCAGAGATTCAAACCTGATACCCAGGGTGTTCTCCTGCAGCATCTCGTGGTAAGACAGTCCCTTCAGACGCCCGATGGCATCGATGAGCGCCCGTTCCATAAGCGTACTGCCGTGACTGGACGTCAGATGATTGAGCTCTCGGGAATCCCCTGCCGCCAGGGTGGCGGCATACCCGTCCCGCCAGATTTCGAACATGGTACGCGGAGATCTGGAGGATTCTAGAAACGCATCCGCCGCGCTGCGAGCGACGAACAGCAGGTCATGCACGTTGTGTCTGTAGTCCTTGGAAGGGTCTTTGTCGAACCATTTAGGAGGCAGGATGTCGGCAGAAACCCCCACGCCGACGGTCCCGTCTGCGGATTCGATCGTCATCTCTGCGTGCAGGATAGGCACCGAAGTCAACGTCGCGACACCGTATTTGAATGGCATCCGGGTGCGGACGTTGCGCATGTAAAAAAGGACACTTTTGACGGAAACACGTTCGGATGCATCGCGGAGGGAGTCATTCATTGATATGGATTCCAGATGGGATATGGGAATTTGGCTTCAAACAGGTCCCACAAAACTAACAGGTTCCGCACCGTCGCGTCAAGTCAACATTTTACACACCGGTCTCACAGGCCGATGGCAGCAATACAGTCTCCAGAATCGGAATTTGGTGTGACGGCGACGTTTTCCCGATGGGGGTATGCATGATGAACCACAGCCCCATACAGGCCATAGCGACATCGAAACCGGGGTTCGGAGCCTAACACGGCATCGCCGGAAACCATGGGCGGATGAGATTATGGTTTCCGAAGAGAATAGTAAGTAATATATTTTTTTACGATCATTTTGATATATTTGTGTTTCGACTTTATTACATCGGTTGGATCGATCGGCCGGATTTGAAAAGGACAAGGGAGGCGATAGTCAGATATGAAAATCACACACTTTGAAATCCTTCGTGTTCCGCCCAGCTGGATATGGCTCAAGGTTCACACCGACACGGAACTGGTCGGCTGGGGCGAACCCTACTTGGAGAATCATCCGGAGAGCGTCATAGCTGAAGTTCGGCGAATGGAACCCTTCCTGGAGGGTAAGGATCCTTGCCGAGTCGAGTCCTTGTGGCGGGTCATGTATGAAAGCGGCTCCGGTTACGTTGGAGGGCCAGTCAAGATGAGTGCCATCAGCGGTATCGATATGGCACTTTGGGATCTAGCCGGCAAAGCGGCCGGAGTGCCGATCCACCGCATGCTGGGGGGGGCGTACCGGGACCGGATTCGTATGTACCGGGGAGTGGGAGGCCAGTTGCCCTGGTGTGTCGAACCTGGACAACCCTATGATGCGGGCCAGCCTCCCGACAACTCCATTGCGTCAGGTTCTCTGGAGGCTTATGAGGAAGCCGCCCGTGTCATCGTGGAAGGATGGGGGTTTCGCTGTCTGAAAGCCCATATCGGCATGGGCGACGATGTGGAACCAACAACCGGTGTGGACCACATCGCAGAATGTTTTGCCGCTGTGCGTCGTGGCGCCGGACCAGACGTGGAAGTGGCGATCGATGTCCATAATCCTCACCCCGCCAAGGCCCGGCAGATTATCTCGGCGCTAGCGCCTCACAGGCCGCTGTTTATCGAAGAACCCATGCCTGTGGAGCGGGTGGACGTGCTGGCACAGATCACCCACCATAGCGAGACGCCCATTGCCGCCGGCGAGCGCTGGATGGGCAAATGGGTGTTTTACGATGCCCTGCGGCAGAACGCCCTTTCGGTGCTCCAGCCGGACCTGTGCCATGCGGGGGGAATCACCGAATGCCATAAAATAGCGATTCTGGGAGAAGCCTGCTATGCAAAGTTAGCGCTTCACTGTCCCTTAAGCCCATTAGCGCTGGCTGCCTCGATCCAGATAGACGCCTGTGCGCCAAATTTTCTTGTACAGGAACATAACGAGGTCAACGACTGGCATGAGGGAGGCAGGACACTGATAGGTAAAGGCTACCTTTCGAATCCTTTTGAACTCGACTCAGACGGCTGCGTGGCTGTACCCCGAGGACCAGGCCTGGGCGTAGAGATCGATGAAAAAGGTCTCGAAGCCATCATGGCGAAACCCTGGCGGTTGACAAGAGGCTAATGGTGATTCGTGGAGATCACGAAAGTTCGGTTCCTGAACCAGTTATCTGGCCACACCCGCCGGAAAATCGTATAAACGGCATGGATTAAGCATCTTTATGGGGCTGATTAAATCACCGTGGCATCCGAGCGCTTATTCTTGGAAATTCTCATCATTTCCAAGACCGGTAAAACACAGGCATTCTATTGTGCACAATAACCTGACACCCAAATCAAGAGGCTGAAATGTCCATCGGCATGTCACAGGAAGGTTCGGATCGGGCCACTGCCTATAATATCAGCAGCAAGATTGTACGGCGGGGGGATCACTTGTTTGTCGGATGGTTGGACGCGCCTGAAAGGAAAGGAGGAATGGTTCGAATTCGCATGGCGGTTTGCGATGGCAGAACGGGTGAGCCCCTCCAGATATTCACGCTCGGAGAAGGGATTGATAACCACTGCGGACCGGGGCTGACTATGGACCGAAACCGGCGCCTACACGTGGTGATAGGTGCTCATCACGGGGAGTTTCTCTATCGCTGGTCCGATACCCCGGAGGATGAGCACTCGTGGTCCGAACCGGACCCCATCGGTCCGCGGCACAGCTACCCGGCTGTCGTTGCAGATGCGGAAGGCACACTCCACATGGCTTACCGTGAAAGCGGTGACCGATGGCAGTTGCAGTACACACGCAAACGCCCTGGAGACCGGTGGGAGGAGCCGACCATTGTAGCCGTCAGTCCGACACCGGGATACAACCACTTTATGCACGGCCTTACACTGGGACCAACCGGCAAGTTACATCTGACGTTTCAGTTTCACTATTCGGAAACGGGCGAGGCTATGGCATGCAAAGGCAAGGCAGCGGGATACGTTTCTTCGAACGATGGCGGTAAAACCTGGATGCATGAGGGGAGGACCATGGAATCGCCGCTGACCATTCAGATGGTGCAGCCGGTCGTGTCCTACCTGAATAAGCCAGACAGGTCCCTCCGCGTGGCTCCCCATACCGTCGACAGCCGTGACCGGCTTTGGATGTACTGCGCTATGGAGGACCGCGGACTACTATGGCGGCGTGACGCAAAGGGCTGGAGAGCCATAGACCTCAAAAGAGCAATGCCCGAACTTGACCTGTCCATAGGAAAATCCAGCGCCATTACCTGTGATCCAGAGGACCGCATCCACCTGCTAATAACTGCGGATCCAAATGGGAACCCGACCGAATGGTATGACCCGTCACATGAACTATTTCATTGCGTGTTCAACAGTGATGGTGTCCTCCGCTCGCAGCGACAAATAACAAAGACCGATCCAAGTCGGTCCCGCTGGCTGCCGGCCATTGAGCATTGCGACTGGCTGCGCCCGGGCGTTGTGGGTAAGGGCGGTTTCTGGTGCCTGTACACGGACGGGCTGAACGCAGGGCTGATGAGCCAGGCGGACTATAACGACGTACTGAAAAATGAGGTTTACCTGGCGCGCCTCGATCAGATATAGCCGTTGATAATGTTCTCCAACATCTCTTCACGGCCACTGACCAGTTCCGGTTCGCCATTTTCGTGGATGTGGGCTTCCAACTCGAAAAAGTCTGTTTCACCGGTCATGATTTTCCGACCGATGCCAGTCCGGTATGACTTGTACCGCCGAGCGATGAAATCGTCAAGCACACCGTCCTCGATAATCCGGTCCGCGATCTTGAGGCCCCGGGCAAAAGAATCCATCCCGCCGATATGAGCGTGAAACAGATCTTCTCCGTCGATCGATCCGCGGCGCACTTTGGCATCGAAATTGATCCCCCCCGTACCCAGACCTTTCTGCTTGAGGATCACCAGCATGGCAAATGTGGCACTGTAGATATCCGTCGGGAACTGATCCGTGTCCCATCCCAGAAGATAGTCGCCCCGGTTGGCGTCGATACTGCCCAGCCTGCCATCGGCGGATGCGACCGTCAGATCATGCTCGAAGGTGTGGCCGGCAAGCGTGGCGTGATTGGCCTCGATGTTGAGCTTGAACTCGTCGATCAAATCAAATTTACGCAAAAAACTCAATACCGTGGCGGCGTCGTAGTCGTACTGGTGCTTGGTCGGTTCCTTGGGTTTGGGTTCTATCAGCAGTGTACCGTGAAAGCCTATGGCCTTCTTGTGTTCAACGGCCATATGCAACAACCGGGCCATTTGTTCCTGTTCGTGCTTGAGGTCGGTGTTGATCAGGTTGGAATAGCCTTCCCTCCCACCCCAGAACACGTAATTTGCCCCCTCGAGCTTCTTGGTGCACTCCATGGCTTTCTTGATCTGCGCGGCCGCATAAGCAAATACATGGGCGTCGGGATTGGTGGCGGCACCGTGAGTGAAACGCCTGTTGGAAAAGCAGTTCGAGGTACCCCACAACAATTTAACACCTGTATCGCGCTGCAGCTTCCCGGCAAGAGTCACGATGCGCTCGAGACGTTCGTTTGTTTGCTTGAGCGAGTCGGCTTCCGGTGCTATGTCACGGTCGTGCCAGCAATAAAAGGGTACGCCCAGTTTGGTGATAAATTCGAAGGCTGCCTGCATGGTGTCCTCGGCCCGTTGCATTTCGTCCGAGGCCTTGTCCCATGGACGGTCGTATACTGGCGTAGGCCCGAAGGGATCGATGCCGCCGCCTTTAAAGGTATGCCAGTAGGCCACCGAAAATCGAAGATGCTCTTTCATGGTCTTCCTGCCCACAACCTCCTCGGCATTGTAGTGTTTGAAAGCAAGCGGATTCTTGGAATCAGGTCCCTCGTATTTAATGGCTTTAATACTTGGAAAAAACACTTTCATCGTTTACTCCTTCTGAAGCCAGGTTTCGAAAGGCGAGGTCGGTATTCGTAGGTACATTACAATAAATCAGTCGTATGTCAAGATGTGAACCGGGATTGTTTAACCGTGACGCCCACATATTTCTTTATTGCCCGGTGTTTTTTGATGTATACATTATGGAAATTTGTCTTTTAATTCAATCATGATGCCCATAGGGGGAACACAAAATCTTTTTATCCTCCGGACGTACTGCACCGCTATCACAACGGCTGCGCATACGATACCGAACGGAAGAATTTTCATAGTCAGAGCGAAATCACACCAACGATGTACCCGGTATGCGCTGGTGTAACAAGCAAACAATACGTTTGCGGCTGGATCCAGCGAAATCAGGCAATGATATTGTTACATCTGGCATATCGCATGGAAACCGCCCCGTGAACATCCCCTTAAGGGCTGTCAATCAATGGTAAAACATCTGTAAACTGACATGGCAATTACAACACTATTACGCGAAAGGATGCTTTCATGTCCAATCTTCAGGGTCCTATCGATCCGAATGAAACACTCAGAGTCTCAAAAATAGAAACATTTGTTCTGAAGAATTCCTGGGTCTTCATCAAAATTTCTACCGACGCGGGCATTACTGGCTGGGGTGAAATGCTCAAAGACGATGCAAAGGCCTGCGCTGCCGGCGCGTTGGAAGTAGCCGATTACCTGGTCGGCAAAGATCCCCGTCCGGTCGTCCATCACTGGCAGGCCATTCACCGCGGCGCCTTTTACCGCGGCGGTCCGATCAAAACCGCCATCTCCTCTGGTATCGATATGGCGCTTTGGGATATCGCCGGGAAGTGCTACGGCGTACCTGTCTACAAACTCCTGGGCGGCCCTACCCGCGACAGGGTCCGTGTCTACGGCGAAGTCAATGAAAAGACTGGCGTCAACGCGATGAAGACCGGTCCTCAATCTTCCCGGCAACCCTTTAAATACGTCGAAAGCCCGTTGTTCATCGACGAGATAGTAGAGCGCTTCAAGGCGCTTCGTGAAAAGCACGGTCCCGGTGTGGACATCGGAATCGATTTTCACGGCGCGGTGCAGCCACCAACCGCCCTCAAGCTCGTCAAGGCACTCGAGCCTTATGACCCTTGGTTTTACGAGGAGATCGTGCAGGCGCTCAATGTGGATGTCATGGCCGAAATCGCACGTAAAACCCATATCCCAATCGCAACAGGAGAACGCATTTTCACCAAGTGGGGCTTTAGGGAAATCCTTGAAAAACGAGCCGCCACCATTCTGCAGCCCGATGTCTGCTATGCCGGCGGCATCACCGAGTTGCGCCTCATCGCCGGCCAGGCCGAGGCCTACTACTCGCCGCTGGCCCCACACAACCCGCAGGGTCCTTGCTCGCTTGCCGCGAGCCTTCAGTTAGCGGGTTGCATCCCCAACTTCCTGGCTCAGGAGCGTGGTGACAACGAATATATGGAGCTACTCGCCGAACCCCTCCCTCGGGTCGAGAACGGGCACCGGCCGCTGCCCACCAAACCCGGTCTCGGCATTACGATCGATGAAGACAAGCTCATGGACGAGGTGGGCGAACCACACGCCTACGGACCGCAGTACGATCCGGATGACGGATCTGTCGTGGACTGGTAGTGTGTACCTGTGAGGTGGCAGATGCCGGACATAACTTTTGACATGCGTAGCCGCGACCGGGAAACCGGCACAATGGTCGTCACGCCGACAGCGCTTGATCCCGGGACGGTGGGGATCGTTGTCGTGGATCCCTGGAATTTCCACTGGTGTAAAACGTCTTCCGAGGGGGTTGGTAGCCTGATACCCCGCTTGAACTAGTGCCTGTCGATC
>CAYYIS010000084.1:0-12145 GCA_964470965.1 uncultured Gemmatimonadota bacterium
TCCCCATCCTAGGCCTTCTTGTGGCCATCAGCCTCATAATGTTCGACCTGACCATCCTGCGGTCCGGGCGCACCGCACTTCGTCCCAATTTGCAGAAGGGGGTTGCCCTGGGGCTGTACCGAACCGACCGGGGGATGTCCTACTACCGCCCGGTGCTCGATAAGATCTCATCCCTGGGCGCGACTCACCTTTCGCTGCCGGTTTATTTATTCCAGGACTCGGTTTACACCTCCACCCTTTATTCGAAGCCGACCGACGGAGCCACGCCTGAGCAGCATGACATGGTGTTACGGGAAGTTATCCTATACGCCCATCGGCTCGGCCTGAAAGTAATGCTGTCGCCTATCGTGGACATCGAAAATCCGGTAAATAACCAGTGGAGAGGTGTGATCGCTCCTACCGACTGGACCGCTTGGTTCGAAAGCTACCGGGAGTTCGTCCGGCACTATGCCGAGATTGGCGAGGCCCTGGACGTGGAGATTTTTAATGTAGGAACGGAGCTGGCATCGTCAGAATATAGGGCCGAAGAATGGAAACGGACCATCTGGTCCGTCCGTGAGGTCTTCTCAGGCAAACTGGTCTACTCCGCCAACTGGGACCATTACGATACGATTGAATTCTGGGACGAGCTTGATTTTCTGGGATTATCCGCCTACTACGAACTGGCGCCGACCGAAGATCCCACAGTAGAGGACCTGCTTCTGGGATGGGCTCCGATTAAAATGGCATTGCTCGACTGGCAAAAACGGTGGAACAAGCCGCTACTGTTCACCGAAATAGGCTACACCAGCCAGTCCGGTTCGGCACGGCAGCCGTGGAATTACACGGCCAACGGCCCGGTCAATCTGGAGGAGCAGCGGCGCTGCTACCTTGCTCTTAAAGTAGCATGGGAGCACGAACCGGATTTCGCCGGTCTATACCTGTGGAACGTTGAACCTGAGATAGGTGGTCCGGGTGACACCAATTATACGTTCCTCGGCAAACCCGCCGAAGCGGTTGTGAGTGAGTGGTACCGCGGTATCCCACCAGATGCCGGGATAGCGGATGTCGCTGTTAACATCGTGGAGCGTTTCTTCAGGTCGATTCATTGACACCCCGTTCCACAGCGAACCTGTACTCCACCTCATGACGGTATACCTCACCCGGTCGGAGTATAACTGACGGCCATCCGGGTACATCCCGCTTGTTGATCGCATCCGGATACTTCTGTGTTTCGAGGCAGAACGCGCTGTGCTTTCCGTAGACCGCCCCTGATTTACCGATGATGGATCCGTCCAGATAATTCGCCGTATAGAATTGCACGCCGGGCTGGTTCGTATAAACTTCCATCACGCGTCCGGAACCGCCCTCTTTCACAGTCGCCGCATGCTTCAGGAAACCGTCCGAATTCCGGATAATGAAATTGTGGTCGTACCCGCCCGGATCTTCCGGACCAAGAGACGTCATGCTCTGGAGGTCCTGCCCGATCCGTTTTGCCACGGTGAAATCGAACGGACCACCTGATACAGAGACAATCTCACCGGTCGGTATACGGTCCGCATCCGTCGGTGTGTACCGATCTGCCGACAACGATGCCTCATGGTTAAGTATGGTGCCACCATTGTGCCCGGCCAGATTGTAGTAGGAATGGTTGGACAGATTCACGATTGTAGGCGCATCGGTTTGGGCTTCCATCTCTATTCTAAGTATGTTGTGGTGCGTCAACGTGTAGAGGACCGATACTTCGAGCCTTCCGGGATACCCCTGGTCGCCGTCCTGACTACCGAGCGCCAGTTTTAAGAACACATCTCCGAGTGCCTGGCCAGCATTCGGAACATCCCAGACATATTTGTCGAAACCTTTTGCGCCACCATGAATATGGTTGCATCCCTCATTGGGTTCAACATCAAAGGACATTCCGTCGATCGAAAAGGCACTGTTGGAGATACGATTGGCCACACGACCTATGGTCGCCCCGAAAAACGGGTGTCTGCCGAGATAGCCTTCCAGGCTGTCGAAACCCAGAACCACGTCGCCTGAATTGCCGTCTCGATCCAACACATGAAGCTCGGTCATGATCGCACCGTAGTTGGTTATCTTGACTTTCATACCCTGAGCGTTGGTCAACGTGTACAGCTTTACATTGCGATCATTGACCGTTCCCCACACTGTTTCCTGTATTGAACTCATGTTGACTGACCTCCTTTTCTTGTTTCCGGCATTCCGTACCGGACCAGGAATCCCATGGCCAGCATGGAAGCGGCGCCGAGTATCGTGCAGCTCAAATATCCGTATTCCGTGTACGCCAGCCCGGCGATTCCGCCGGCGATACCCATGGCGACCTGCCCCAAGGCGATGGACATGCTCATCATCGCGCCGCGCCGCTCGTCAGACACTATTTCAGACATCAATGCCTGAAACGGGCCCATACGGGCGGCCATCAGCAACATCGACAGAAAAAATATGGGATAGGCTATCCAAAACGAAACCATCACAAAAGTGGTGGCGGCCATCAGGATAGCAGAACCAATGCAAGCCCAGAATATGACCGCTTTACGGCCGATTCGGTCTGAAAATTGCCCGGCAAACGGACCGATCATTACGCTGGCTACACCGCCTACCAGAAAGAGTTTTGCGATATCGCTGCCCTGAACACCGAAGGTGGTCTCCAGCCACAGGAACAGGTAGATCACGTAAAACGCGATGCTCACGAACATCATAGCATAAGCAGCGGTCGCCGAACTGGTGGGGGCAGTCGTCAGCATTCTGCAATAGGTCCGGACGGCTCCGCCGACCGTAAGCCGTTCCCGCATCCTGGTCACCGTTGGTTGGGGTACGGCAATTGTCGTTACGATGAATGAAATTGACATGGGACCGGCAAAAAAAACAAACGGGGCATAGAAGCCGTACCAGTCCGCCAGCACCGTTCCGATCGGGATACCCATAATCTGACCTGCGGCAACGCCCGTCATGACCCAACCGTTGGCCCAGCCCCGCTTCTCCGACGGGAAATAATCGCCCACGTAGGCAGTTGAAACGCCGGTAAGCAATCCACCGGCGACACCGCCCAAGCCCCTCGCTACCAGGAGCGAATAGTAATCGTAGGTAAAGATATGTAAGAACAGGAACAACGCCATGGCCCCAGTACCTATGACCAGAACACGGCGTCGACCAATTTTATCGGAAACAGGCCCCATTACCAGAGCACAGATTCCTGCGATAATTGCGTAGGATGAAATCAAGGTTCCCTGGAAAACCTCTGGTATGTTGAGCTCGTGACCAATCCGCGGAAGAATCGGTGCCATAATCATGACCTGGCTGCTGGCGGAAAACATCATAAGCCAGAGAGCGAAAAGAATCAGGTGCGGATGAGTTGCCCGGCCATCGCTGTCAGTCCGAAATTCTGCTGGTTTGGATTCGGTGGTTTGCGTCATACGGCAAAAAAAAGAACGAAACCGCCTTACCAGAAAAACATAAGCCGGCTCCAAAAAAGTGACGGGAAAAGACATCGGGTTAGAAATCCAATGTGGTATGGCAAGGTGTATAAGTCAAAGAAAATAAACCAAGCCCTCTGCGCCAACCACTATGGCCTACCCCTTACCGCAATATTGTAAGGCCCATCGGGCATATATCGTCAGCCTGCTATTGGGCGGCAGAGATTCATTGATCGACCTGTAAGCAAATCATCAATGTCACATGTGCCGTACCGGCATATTTGTTTTTACTTCATTGATTTTGAGGTGACGGGAATGGACTCCGGTAGGCAACCCCAAATTCGGAATAAACGAGGGCCATCCTGAATTCCTTACATTTCCTTTGACATCTTAAGCAAGATCATCCACAATAAGATATTCCAGATGTCAGGTGCTTCATCCTCCTTCTTCAACACGAAATAAAAGTCAACCGGACAGTCAGGGAAACCCCTGAAAAAAACATTGCCTTAAATTGGATGATTTACACCCCGAAAAACCGTTACGCTTTCTCAAGTCATGTTTCGGTTACTTCAGATCTCGACAGCCGTACCGACTCTAGAAAGGAACATCATGGCCGAAAACCAACGACCTTACAACACCCCTTACACCGGCACCCACCTCAACCGTGTCGCCTTTCCTATGGGTGGAATGGGAGCAGGTATGATCTGTTTGGAAGGAACCGGTGCCTTCTCACATGTGTCCATCCGGGGACACATGGATTTCTACAACGAACCGGAAATATATGCCGCGGTTCATATCAAGGGACTACCCAATGCCTCCAAAGTGCTGGAGGGTCCCGTCCCTGAGTGGAAGTATTTCGGCCCCACCGGTACGGGCAACGGGGGACGTAACACCGTGTACGGACTGCCTCGATTCAGTGGTGCAACTTTCCAAACCTGTTTTCCGTTCGCCACGGTTGACCTCCATGATGATGATATCCCGTTGAAGACAAAAATCACGGGATGGAGCCCTTTTGTTCCCGGTGATGCGAATGCATCGAGCCTTCCGGTAGCCGGCGTCGAATATCAATTTGAGAATGCGACTAACGAAGTGGTCGATGGTGTGTATTCATTCCATGCGACTAATTTTATGTCCACTGCCACGGAGGGGCACGCGGTCCGCGCCACCCGGAACGGATTCGTGTTGTGGCAATCGGGCAGTGGGGAAAAACCCTGGGATCAGGGTGCCTTCAGTGCGGTGATAGATGAACCGGACATATGTGTGGACTGCTCATGGTTTCGGGGTGGCTGGTTTGATTCCCGGACCATGGTGTGGAACCACATCTCCTCCGGCGCCGCTCTGGATCAGCCGGCGACCACAGAAGGAGCGCCCAGCCCTGGCGGCTCCCTGTACCTGCCATTCCATCTGGAACCCAATGAGACGCGAACCGTCACCCTGCGTCTGGCCTGGCACGTCCCGATCACCGATATTCGTATCGGCACGGACCCCCAATATGCGGATGAGCCGGCATGCTGCGACGATACCGGGGGATGTTGTCCGGATCCGGTGGACGAAAGCCCACCGGCCACGCATCAACCATGGTATGCAGCCGCCTTCGCTGACATCGAGGCGGTCGGAAACCAATGGTACAAACAATACACCGACTTGCGCGAACGAAGTGAAGCGTTTGCCGAGAGTTTCTATGACACAACACTTCCGGCGGAAGTCGTGGAAGCCATCGCCGCCAATCTTACCATCTTGAAGTCGCCAACGGTACAGCGTCAGACGGACGGCAGATTCTGGGCGTGGGAAGGCTGCGTGGACAGCGCCGGTTGCTGCGCTGGCACCTGTACTCATGTCTGGAATTACGCACAGGCACTCCCCCATCTGTTCCCGGATATGGCACGTTCCCTTCGGGACACCGAATTCCGCGAGGACCAGAATGAGCAAGGCCACCAGACATTCCGGTCCATGCTGCCTGTCCGTCCCAACAGCCATGAATTCCATGCGGCAGCGGATGGACAGCTGGGCGGCATCATGAAGGTATATCGGGATTGGCGTATCAGCGGGGATACGGCATGGATGAAAGCGCTGTGGCCCCAAGTACGTTCAAGCATGGACTACTGCATCGGTGTGTGGGATCCCGATCACGTGGGTGCGCTGATCGAACCCCACCACAACACTTATGACATTGAGTTCTGGGGACCGGACGGCATGTGCACCAGCTTTTACCTTGGCGCGTTAAAGGCTGCGATACTGATGGCACAGGCGTTGGGTGATGATGCCGGCACCTACGAGGAGATCCTTGCGAAAGGCTGCGCCTATATGGAATCGGAGCTGTGGGACGGTGAGTACTTCGTACAGAAAATCGAATGGCGTGACCTGCATGCTGCCAATCCTGCGGAAAGCCCTTCGCTGCGCACCGGCTATTCGTCTGAGGCGCTGGAACTGCTTGAACAGGAAGGCCCCAAGTACCAGTACGGCAGCGGCTGTCTGTCGGACGGTATCCTGGGCGCCTGGATCGCCAGGGTGTGCGGCATCGGAACATTCCTCGATGCGGAGAAGGAAAGCAGCCACCTGCTCGCGATACACAGGCACAACCTGAAAGAAGACCTGTCGGACCACGCGAATCCGCAGCGTCCAACCTATGCGCTGGGCAAAGAAGCCGGCCTGCTGCTGTGCTCGTGGCCCAAAGGCGGCCAGCTGTCGCTGCCCTTCGTTTACAGTGATGAGGTGTGGACGGGCATAGAATACCAGGTGGCCAGCCATCTGATGCTGATGGGCCGTGTGGACGAGGGGCTGGATATTGTCCGCGCCTGCCGTGATCGGTATGATGGACGGATACGGAATCCCTTCAACGAATACGAATGCGGCCATTGGTACGCCCGGGCTATGTCCTCCTACGGCCTGTTGCAGGGACTGACCGGCATCCGGTACGATGCCGTCGACAAAACGCTGTATATCCATCCCAATATCATTGGCGATTTCCGTTCTTTCCTGAGTACGGAAACCGGGTTCGGGACCGTGGGTGTGAAAAACGGCGAACCGTTCGTGGAGGTTAAGGCGGGAGCGCTTCCGTATGAGCGGATTGATTATGTCGTCTGTTCGTGACAGGTTAAGGTTTTCCGGAAACACTCTTTTTTCGGCAGTGGTGCCATTGCTGTTTCTGGCCTGCGGTTCCGGAACACCGCCCCATCAGGGGCCACGCGGTGGTATTCTCGAGGAATACTTCAATGCGCCCCGTGAAGACACCCTGATTATCGACCGTACCAACCGTCTGGAAGGCGGCACCAACTGGAACCCCTATGTGCCCGGTAGCAACGCCGGATGGGGGTTGACCCAGCTCTCCGATCCACTCTCATTGCTCAATTACGGTACCGGTGAAATCGAGAACTGGATGGCGGAATCGTTTACCGCCAACGAAGATTACACCGTCTGGACCCTCGTGCTGCGGGACGGCATCACCTGGCAGGATGGCCGACCTTTTACCGCTGCCGATGTGGTGTTCACGGTCGAGACTCAGATCAAGACTGTGAACATGGGGCAGCATTTCGTCTACAGAGAATGGATAGAGTCCGTCGAACAGATGGGCGACCTGACGGTGAAGTACCATCTCACCAAGCCCAATGTCAGATTCAAACTTGAGCGATATTCGGACAACCTCTGCGGTGTGGATTATTTTATACCCAAGCACATCTGGGAAAAGGTAGGCGACCCTCTCACTTTCAACAACTTCGATCCGGCCAGAGGGCTTCCCATGAGCACCGGCCCGTATATCCTCTACAAAATCACCTCCAACGAAACCATCTGGGTACGCCACGATGACTGGTGGGCAGCAAAAATCGGCCTCAAGAAATTGCCCGAACCTAAAAAGATCATAATTTCCTACGGCGGTACGCAGGAGATTCGACTGGCCACCGGCATCGACGATGGTTTCGATACCATGGACGACATCACGCTTGGTTCCTACCAGGCGCTGGTAAAAAGGAATCCCGCCTGGATCGCGTTTCAGAATGGACTGCCGTTTATCTGGCCGGATCCTTGCGCTCGCAGCATCTCTCTCAATAACGCCGTCGAACCATGGAACGACAAGGACATGCGCTGGATGCTCAGTTATGTTATGGACCGCCAGCAGATAATCGACATCGCCTATGAAGGCACCTCCACCATGGGGCCATATCCCTGGCCGATCTATCCCGCCATGCAGAAATTCACCGATCTGGTCCCGGCGGAAACGGTGGCAAAGTTCGTCAAACCTGATCTGAAAAGAGCCACAGAGATTCTACGCTCGAATGGTTACGTAAAATCGGACATATACTGGATGAAAGACGGCGAGCAACTGGGACTGGAGATTCAGATTAGCGAGGGGATCACGGAACTGGAACGAATCGCGGATGTGTACATCGAGCAGTTGCAGCGTTTCGGTATTAACGCTGTAATGGTAAAACTCACCGGCGGCACCTGGGGAGACAACCTGGCCACCGGCAATTACGAAGCGCAGAGCGGCTGGCAGACATGCGGCTCCATCGTCGAGCCATGGAACACCCTTCGGCAATTGCGTGCGGACAGGATCGCGGCCATAGGAGAACGCGCCCAGCTCCCCGAAACCAACCGCTTTCGCTGGTACAACGCCGAATATACCGAAGTCGTCGACAAAATCAGCAGGCTCGACTGGAACGACCCGAAACTGTTCGAATTCACCGCCCGGGCATTGGAGATCTACTACGACGAACTTCCGGTCATCCCGTCCGCGCAGTCCAAGAAATTGACGCCATTTAACACCACCTACTGGATCAACTGGCCGACAAAAGAAAACTATTATCAGCGGCCGGTGACGTGGTGCCCCAGTTTTGTAGGCATATTACCGGAAATAAGAAAGAAAAAAACATAGAGGTCGCATGGGCGGTTTAACCCTTGAATATGTTTTCCAGCGCCTGTTAATGTTTCTCCTCACGATCTGGATCGGTTCTACGCTGATTTTCTTTATACCAAGGCTGGCACCTGGGGATCCGGTTACTGCGATGATCAGCCGGCTATCGGTGGACCAGGGTTATGTGGAGAATGCGGACCAGATCATTGGGGCCTGGAAAGAGAAATTCGGGTTGAGCGATCCTCTGTGGATGCAATATATCCGGTACTGGGAAAACATCTTCAGTTTCGATTTCGGATACTCCCTTGCCAGGTTTCCCACGCAAGCGTGGGAGATTGTGGAGCCGGCGCTGCCATGGTCCATCGGTCTGCTCTCGGTCGCCACCATCCTATCGTTCTGTGTGGGGGTTACGGTCGGCTCGCTGATGGGATGGCGCAGAACGCCTCGGTGGCTGCAGTATATCCTTCCCGGAAGCCTGACATTCGCCTCTATTCCGTACTTTATGTTCGGTATCGTAATGATCTACGTGGTGGCGTTCCAACTGCACTGGCTGCCGTCGACAGGCGCATACTCGCGATGGGTGAATCCCGGGTGGAACTGGCCGTTCATCAAAGACATGGTGGCCCATGCTATCCTCCCGGTAGTCTCGATCGTCCTGACGTCCATGGGCGGCTGGGCACTCGGGATGCGTGGACTGATGATCAGTGTAAATAACGAGGACTACTTCCTGCTGGCGCAGGTCAAAGGGTTGTCGCCGGCGCGGATTTTTTTCCGATATGGCGTGCGCAATGCCATTCTGCCAGTCATTACGGCGCTGGCCATGGGCCTGGGCGGACTTATCAGCGGATCAATCCTGGTGGAATTTATCTTCGCCTATCCGGGCACGGGTTACACACTGTACGAATCGATTATTACCCAGGATTACACCGTCACTCAAGCCATCGCCAACTTGATCATCCTTGTAACTGCTACGAGTGTATTGTTGCTCGATTTACTCTATCCTTTGATCGATCCTAGGATCACCTACAGTAGACATTGAATCTCTTACGCTTCTCTCACCTCAACGCCTGGGACACCCCCTGGCTCAACGTCAAATTCCTTTTGGGTGGCTGCATAATCGTAACAGTGCTTCTGTTCGGCCAGCTGGGCGGGTACTTCAGGAATACGGAACTGGCGTATACCGGATCTGCACCCTTGAATATGCCGCCAGTTTGGTCTCCGGGAGGCAGTTCCGATTACCCCCTGGGTACGGAGAGTAACGGTAAAGATATGCTGGCGCAGCTAATCCTGGGGACATCCTCCTCGCTAAAGGTCGGGTTTCTAGCTGCAAGCATAGGGATGACCATCGGGTTGTTACTGGGGGCGATCGCCGGATACAAAGGTGGGTGGTGGGATCATGTCATACGGACTATCAGCGATGCGTCGATTACCATCCCTTCATTGGTCGTTTTGATCGTAATCGCCTCATTCGTCCATATGGCCGACACCACCGCCATGGCCTTGATCCTCGCGCTGTTCGCCTGGCCGGGACCTACACGGCTGGTGCGATCACAGATACTTACCCTTCGGGAACGGGGGTATGTTCGGATGGCTCGGCTCTCGGGTGCTTCAGCCTGGGAAATCATGTTTGTAGAGATGGCTCCCAATATGCTCCCGTGGCTGGCGGCAAGCCTGACCGGCGGAATTTCCGCCGCCATCCTGGGGGCCACCGGCCTGGAGGCACTGGGCCTGGGACCGACGCGGGTGCCGTCTCTGGGTCTCATCATCAACCAGGCCACCACCAATGCGGCTCTGGTCCGGGGCATGATCTGGTGGTGGCTGCCGCCTATCATTATCCTGATGGTTATCTTCGCAGGTTTTTTTCTGATGACCATCGGTCTGGATGAAATAGCCAACCCCCGGCTTCGACGCTTCAAGGCCGCCAGGGGGGATGAGGGTAATGATGACGACAATCGGGAGGAGGCACTGGAAGGAACGTCTCCCGATGTACCTCTCGAGGTTCGAGACCTCCAAGTAGAGTACGCCACACCCAGCGGCGCCATAGTGGCCGCCAACGGTGTGGGCTTTGAAGTGCCAAAGGGGGAGATACTAGGCCTGGTAGGCGAATCAGGCTGCGGTAAGACGACGGTGGCTTCGGCGATCCTACAGGTGGTGCAGCCCCCAGGCCGGATCACTGGTGGGCAGGTGTCAATTAAAGGCAAAAATCTCATCGGACTGACGGAGAAAGCGTTGCGTCGTGTGCGCTGGCAGGAGCTGGCGCTGGTGCCCCAGGGCGCCATGAATGCACTCAACCCGGTAACCCGTGTCCGGGAGCAGATGGGCGATGCCATCCTGGCCCATGAGCGGATAAACCGGATCGACCTGGAACAACGTATTTTGAAGCTGCTGAACGATGTGGGACTGCCGGACCGGGTTGTCTCCATGTTTCCTCACGAGCTGAGCGGCGGCATGAAACAAAGGGTGTGTATCGCCATGGCCATTGCGCTGGATCCGGACGTGATTGTAGCGGATGAGCCTACCAGCGCTCTCGACGTGGTGGTTCAGCGCGTGGTCGCCCAGACATTGCTGTCGGTAAAGGCCCGCCTGGGCATCTCCATGGTGCTGATAGGTCATGACATGGGCCTGCTGGCACAACTGGTGGATCGCATCGCCATCATGTATGCCGGACACCTCGTAGAAGTGGCACCCGTAAAATCGGCCTTCGAAAAACCGCTGCATCCGTATACGCAGCTCCTGATCGAGTCGATCCCTTCGATCAAAGAACGCAAGCCGTTAAACATTACCGAAGGGTTGACGCACGACCTGCGTAACCCGCCGCCGGGATGCATCTTCCAGTTTCGATGCCCGGCCGTTCACGAAAAATGCCGGGAGCAACCTCCCCGATTGCAACAAATCGAGCCGGGACACGAGGTGGCTTGCTGGCAATACTGACAAAGTAACCCGGAATGCCCAAACCACTGTTGCAAATCCAGAACGCATCCATGACATACGGAAGCGGACTTCTCCGTTCCGAACCGCCGTTTGTGGCGCTGGATTCATTTAGCCTTGATGTTCATGAGGCACCGGCGCAGATCACCACGATCGCAGGAGAAAGCGGAAGCGGTAAGACGACGCTGGCAAATCTGATTCTGGGGTTTATCCGTCCGAGCAGCGGCCGCATACTTTACAAGGGAGAGGATATCTCCCGATTCAGCCGGGCCAAGCGTGTGACCTACCGGCGGGAAGTGCAGGCCATTTTTCAGGATCCTTACGATGTGTTCAACCCGTTTTTCCGAGTGCAGCATACGTTCAATCTCGTTACCCGACGATTCAAGCTGGCCGGAAACAAAGAAGAAGCGCGAATCCTGATCGAGGAAGCACTCAATGTAGTCGGTCTGCGAGGTGAGGAAATCCTCGAAAAATATCCTCACCAGCTCAGCGGTGGGCAGCGGCAGCGCGTGATGGTGGCCCGAGCGTACATGCTTCGTCCCCGTTTGATCGTGGCCGACGAACCGGTGTCCGCGGTGGATGCCTCGCTCCGGGCTATGATCCTGGACATCATGCTCCGTCTGCGGGATGAGCACGGCATCTCGTTCCTGTACATCACGCATGATCTGTCGACGGCCTACCAGATCGGGGATGACATGGTGGTGCTGTTCCAGGGGATAACCGCCGAGCGGGGGGATACCCGCGACATCATAGAATCGCCAAAACATCCGTATGTGCAGGAACTGATCCGTTCAATTCCAGTGCCGGATCCAGACGTCCGCTGGGATACGGACATCGCGTTGCCGCCGGAAGATACCGTCCGGGACCAGACAGGCGGATGCCGATTTTATGCGAGGTGCACTGAACGGATGACGCATTGCCGGGAAGAACAGCCACGGTTGAGGGACCTTGAACA
>CAYYIS010000085.1:0-11677 GCA_964470965.1 uncultured Gemmatimonadota bacterium
GAAGATGTTGAACCGCTTACGGTGGTCGCGGGCACGCCGGCCCGTGTCATCAAACACGTCGATGCGGGAACACAGGATAAAACGAAGATCGTCGACGCGCTCCGGGAATCGCCGGATCAGTAGGACACATGGACACATGGCTAAATGAACGGTAATGACGAGGGCAATATATCATAACGAAATGCCCGGCGGAGCTCCACTCCGCCGGGTTTTCTTTTGCCGGCAACCGGATCGCAGGCCGCCCATGGTCATGGACTTCATGGACTTCGAGATGTGTTCACGCCTTCTGAACGACAGAGAACATAAGACAACGGAGAACGCTGCAACGTACTCTAATGCCGGCTGTGGGTTCGGGAAGTCAGCGCGACCAGTATCACAAATCATTTGATACACGTATGTTATTGACATTACAACCATACCGGAATATCGTAAAGCTATCTCTCTTGGACGAAGTCCCCCTTCATCTCAGACTCGACTCTAGGAGTATATCATGCAACTCACGCCAGAACAAAAAGACTATTTTTCAGATTTCGGTTATCTCCTGCTACCGGGTCTGATGGCCGATGATGTCGGATGGATCATCGACGAGTTTGAAGCTGTATTTCAGGACAGCGGCGTGGTTCACGATGGAACAAAACGTTCCAGTATTGGCCCCTTTATTGACCAGCGGGCGCGTCTCTGTACGCTTTTAGATGACCCGAGAATCGAAGGGCTACTATGTGGATTACTGGGTGAGGGCTTCAATTACCTGGGAAGCGGTGGCGAACTTTACGTGGGAGATGGTCTCTGGCATTCCGATAGCGCGCATCGTACCTTAACCTATGTCAAGCTGGCCATGTACCTCGATCCGTTGACGCGCGATACCGGCGCGTTACGGGTGGTGCCCGGCTCACATAAACAGGACTGGGTAGGAAATCTGGATCCGGCAGCACTGTGGGATATCACGCCGGATGAGGTACCGTCTGTGGCATTGGAGAACCAGCCCGGCGATGTCGTCATCTTCCACGAAAGTGTGTTGCACAACGCCATCGGGGGCGGCAATCGACGGCGCATGTTGAACCTGGTTTGCTGCTCCCGCGCCAGGACAAAAACCGAGATGTTCGAGGTGGACAAAAGAGTGGTGGCGCTTGCCGGCCGGCCCTTATATTCGGATTTTCTACGGCAGACAGCCTCCCCGGCACGCATGCGGCACCTGGAACAGATTATGGAGCGACAAGCCGCTCATGCGGCGGGAGCGGTTCATTAAATCAACGGTGCATTGCATACCCCTGCCCCTTTTTGATGTGCCGGCTGCCGGACGCTACGAGGCCTTATGGAACGGTGCCAACATCACGGGCGCCAGGGTGCCCTAACATATGCCCAGTGGCAGCGGGTATAGCGAGGCGAAGAGGATGGCGCTCCTGAAGTCGGGCTTAGGACTTTTTTTGACCTTCAGGAGACCAAATCATTGCGAAATGCCCGGTGGAGACAACCTCCACCGGGTTTTCTTTTGCTGGCTATGGGGCTGTAAAGAATAGTTGGCAGGCAATGAGCGGCTGATCCTGAATCGGAACCGCGGGCTTTCCATAGAGGATGTGGGCTTGGAGATGTACAACAGCCTTCTGCAACCTGCATTCTAGAAGGAAAAGCGTCGCATATCTCTGTGTTTATTAACTTGGAGAGGTGTTTTCTCTAAGTATTTTGTCCGTGTTTATCGTCTGGGCCGCGGATCCACCACTGGGGGTATGAGGTAAAGAACTGCATTTCGACAGACGCACACAAAAGATTCTGTACTGGCGATGCGTCAGGGTTCGTAGTCAAACTCAGGTTGCATTATATTGGGATTGACTGGATGAATACCTCACGTGGACTTCAAGCTTCTCGATCGACATGGGATCGTGCGCTTTTACATCCCTTCGGTTGACCCGCATTCCGATCAGATTGTTGCCGATGGCAAACTGGTCAGGACGGGCCGGGAAAACCAGCCATCCCCCGTCTGCAGAAGGGCTGTCGAGCAGGGCATTGTTGACGCGCAGTTCCAAATATTGAACAATATCCGACGCGGGAGGTATGGTTTCAAGCGTGTGCACCTTTGAGGTGACAATGTTCGCGGGTTGAAGTCGTCCACTCAGTGGCTGGTCGGCTGCCGACGGATCAGACAGCAGGACATGAATTGAAACTGCAGCCACTGCCGTGGATTCTGAAGATAGGTCATCTGCGATATACACCATCAGGAGGGTATCGGCTTTCCCGTCGTCCGAAAGGTCCGCCGGCAACGGGGCCAGCATGTTCGTTATGTAGTACATCCATCGCGGCGTATTCCAGTCCTCCGGGTTCGGCACAACAGTCGAACCGTGTCCGCCGCCACGGCGCTGAAGGACAAAGGTCTTGTCCTTGTGCCGCAGGTTCCCTGGCCTGGCCATTTCCCGATAGGACTGCCGATGCAACAGGCGTACCCGTTCATCTCTGGCGGGAAGTGTGTGCTCGAAATTGAAGGTCTGAATTCCGTCTGCACCCTGATGCCACCAGTTGGAATACACGCCCCGCAGCACTTCGATCGGGGGGTGCAGGTACCCATCGGTCGCATGGTGGTCATCGACACAGGGGTAGAGTTTGATTCCTGTTCCGTCTGAAATGCGGCGGAAGGCGGCGATATCTACGTCAAAGGATCGATTTCCCAGGATGAAAAGGTCCACCAGCTGTTCGCGGGCCCAGGCTTCCACGTCGATACCGTCAAAGTGGCAGCCCTCCAGGGTCTCGGGAACCCGGGCCGCGAGCAGAAACGGCCTTCCGCGGTTCTCCTCCTCTTCCAGAGTCATCTTTCGTACTGCCCGCATAAATGTCGTCAGGTGTCCGCGGTTTTCCCACTGTCGTCCAGGCGGCAAAGTAACGGGCACACGGGCAAAGTCAATCTCGATACCGTCGTAGTCGTAGTTCTCGGCTATTTCCTTAAGGATTTGGATTTTGTACTCGCGAACACCGCTCTTGGCGAAATTCCAGTATCCCGGATTCCCGTAGGACTCCCATGTGTGGATGAGCCAGTCCGGATGAGCGTCTTTGTACAGTGGGCGGCTCAAAGGGGCGATACTGGTCATGTCGGTGCCGTTCAGCCGGTACGAGAAGAACGCTTCTTTTCCGCGTTTCCTGGTTTCTTCACAAAAAACCCGCACCGGATCGATTCCGGCTTCCCACCAGCTGTTCAGGCCCGGCAGCTCCCATACGGGGAGGACTTCGCTCGGGTAATTGGCGTAGTTGCCGTCCAACCAGCACCACCATATGCTGTCCATCGTCACGCCGGGTTCGTCAACCATGGAAAAGTAGTCCGACACGATTTTCTCCATGTCCTTCCCGGCCAGAGGAACAAAGATGGAGGGCGATCCGAAGTTCGTGTCGTAGTTGACTATGACGCGCCGGCGTCGGTTAACGGCGGCACTGTGAGCTGCAGATGGCTCATGTTTCACGGTGATTAAAGCCTTTCAGCCAGTCGGCAGTTGAGATGATCTTGGCAGCCGCCTGTGCACCCCACCATCGGCGGATTGTGCTTTACATATGCTTGCGGCCGTTCTATTGTGTCTAAATAACAAACAATCAAATCGCCGGATGCGTTGTTCGTTGCGCTCAAAGACCGCTGAATCCGTTCCTGGTCTGATAGAATATGTATCTTCCTGATCGTGGCAACAGGAATTTCGTACAACACGCCAACCCTTGTTGGCGTTTTTGTCGACCTTGCCCCCCGATGCGAGTGATCCTGTCGGCGCCTTTGAATCAGCACCAGTCGCTACCCTTTCGGTGCGGGCACAAAACCCATGGACGTGTCTAACCCGTGGAAGGGGACACGGGAGCGTCTTGTAATTAGTCGATAATGAAACTCTCGTGGGATCTGTATTGTGGAATGTAAGGAGTGTTATGCGTTGCAGAATACCGCCTGTATCCAACAGGCGTCGGTCCATCCTGGTCATATGATTTTCGTGGCATCAATGCTTCTCACCCATCCTCTCACTGGAGGTTGATATGAAGTGGTTCGGTTCGATAATACCGGTCACACTCGGCATCTTGTTTCTGTTAGCCGGCGGCACCAAACTGGCCGGACAAGCCATGCATGTGGAATCCTTCACGGGGTGGGGCTACCCGGTCTGGTTCATGTATGTCACCGGCTTCATTGAAACCATGTGCGCCTTAATGCTCTTAGGCAGCAAAACAAGGTACTATGGTGCGGTGCTGATCGCATGCACGATGCTCGGTGCCGCCGCGACCCTTGTTATGTCGAACCAGATGGCGCAGGTTCCTATTCCGGCACTGTTGTTTGTCCTGGCGATTTTCACGGCCAAAAAACACCGTCCCCAAACCGGTGGCGCGATTGAAGTGGACCCGATAGATATTAGCCGCAAGGCTCACTGAGGAACCACCCTTCAATTGCGAGACACGTGGATGGTTCCTGGAGGAGGAATATATGAATAGCAAAAGATTCGCCTGTAACACCGGTTGGCTGCCAGCGGTAGTCCTGTTACTCCTTGCGATACCGACACAGGCTGCCGCCCAACCCGCCAACTGGGGTCCCATGAGCCCCTCGCTCGAAGACGTCCCCTATCCCCATCCCGTGGCGTACCTGTCGTTTACAATGTTCGGGCAACAGGTGCGAATGGCCTACATGGACGTCCCGCCCTCCGGCGCGCCCAACGGCCAGACGGTAGTCCTTCTCCATGGCGGAAACTTCTTTGCCGAGTACTGGAAAGGAACCATAGAGGTCCTGCGAACCGAGGGGTTTCGCGTATTGGCCACCGACCGGATCGGATACGGGCGCTCCTCGAAACCGATTCTGCCTTACACGCTGCATGACATGGCACTTCACGTTAAGATGCTACTTGACGAGAAAAGGGTCTCCCAAGCAGCAATCGTAGGGCACTCAATGGGAGGCATGGTGACCTCTCGGTTTGCGTTTTCATATCCTGCCATGACGACACATGCAGTTATGGTGAATCAAATCGGATTGACGGACGCACGGCTGAACCGTGCATGGCGTGATCACGGCGAGCAGTATCGAGCCAGTCTGAATCGGTCTTACGAGTCGATCCGAAAAGGCATCGAACGGTACTTCGTCACGTGGAAACCCGAGTACGAGTATTTCATCCGCCTGCATTACGGCTGGACCCAGAGCGGAGATTGGCCGCAGTTCGCCATGGTGCGCAGTCTGATTTCTCAGATGCTTTACGCGGATCCGGTTGTCCATGACTGGCCGCACATAAGGGCGAAGACCCTGGTCATTGGAGGGGCAGAAGACGGTCCTGATTTTCCTGCCTTGGCAAAGCATGTCGCCGATACCATCCCCAACGCCGAACTGGTCCTCATCAACAACGTCGGACACATACCGCACCTGGAGGCCCCGGACCGATTTCATGCGGAGCTCATTCGCTTCCTGAAATCTGATCCGATTCCGGTCTCGGATCATCCTGGACCCCCTTAGGTGTTTTACACGTGGTCCCGGCTGGATGGTGACCCTGGACTTGTCTAGAATGGTGTGTGGGCCGTCAGCTGCGGTTTGCCAATACTGGCAATACTCTCGCCTTCCGAGTATGCGAAATACGCGTAACCCGTTGACAATAAGATTGTTTTGTGCGATGGTTAAAGTATAAGAAGACCGGGGTGTCGGACTATGATTGACTATCCGGTCCCGCCTGTTGTATGTGTCGTTTACAGTGCCGCATTCCAGTATCCTGGACTACGTTATACAGGGATCTTGCCCTGCGCCAGACGGGTATTTCAAGGATGGTTGCCGCGGTTCGGTGATGCCGCTGTTGATCGTCGCGCCACAGGCTGACCGGACCGTTTCGCAAAATCTCGCTGGCAGCAATCCTTGCAACGGCGGTTGGGGGCCATCAATTGATTGAGCAATCCCCTACCCAGGCTTTACCAGGCCGGTCCGCGGATAATGGTAGTCTCTCGTCCGGGCTTCGTCCTTGTACACATACCATATGCAGGGCGCGTTGTGATCCATATTGTGATCCAGCGGCCTGAGCGGATGACCGCGACGGCGTCCCGGGAGCCATTCCATGGCGATGGAGCAATGGGCGCAGTACCAGTGGACATCGGTTTTGTCATCCCACACCCATTCGTGGGTTTCCCTGGTGATGCCGTCTGTTGAATAGGGGCCTCGCCCGGTATCGGGGTCTCCCCTGCGCAAAACACCCCCTGTTCCGCAGGGATCGAACGATATGGCGAAGCGGTCATGTTCCTCACGAACGAGCAGATCCCCTTTGCGGCTTTCGCCGCTGAGGTGCCCGCGCATACCCTCCACCGTCAGCGCCACTTTCTCCCAGGGGGACATGCTGTCCCAGGTTTCATACCGATCACCCCAGATACTCTGGTGTGTCTCGAGGATCGAATTGAGAACATCTTCTTCGGTTTTCTCAGCAAGGTATCCAAGCATCTCGTTAATCCAGGCCACCAGGACATCATGGGGGATTTTAAACTCCAGCCACAAACGCTCCATCGCTCTGTGGGAAGCCTGATCGTCGCCTACTCCGATGGCTTTCTTGAGTATGTTCAGCGGCGCAATCCCGTATTCGAAATCCCACCAGGCTTTACAGATGGCGGAGGACAACGGATCCGCGACTTCGTGGTCGGTCCCTGTGTCTCGGGTTATCATGAAGCGGACGATATCCTGGCCCCACGTCATCAGGATATCATGCATGATACGTAACTCTTTGTGATAGTAATCTGCCAGCGCAACCGCTTCCTCCCCGTTGTTTTCAGCAATCAGAGTTTCTAACATGGAATAGGTTGAAACTCCTATGGTGTCGATGTCGTCCATGCGTATTAATCGGCCCAGGTTTTTGCTGTATTCCAGCTTCAGCATCAGCTTAATTCCTCCCTTACGATGGCTGCTGCCTGAACCAGTGATTTCAGCTTTTCGACCGCGAGCCACCGGGCGGTCTGACTGAATCCGCAGTCCGGAGCCAGCCAGAGTTTTTCCGGGGGGACATGCTCCAGCAGGTTTCTGATGCGATCAGCAACTACCTCTGCGGGTTCCAGGGACCTGCCTTTCACGTCGATCACCCCGGCTGTGAGAATACGGCTCCCGCCGTATTCCGTCCACAGATCCGATTCATTCATTCCACGGTTTGCGAATTCCATGTTTATCACATCTGCCTTCAAGCGATCGTAGTAAGGGGCCAGGGGGGCATACCTTCTGTCGGCAGTGGCGGGCCGCCCGCGGTAGTTGCCGAAGCAGAGGTGTACCTCGATGGTGGCGTTTTCGACCCCGTCAAAGCATGCGTTGTAAAGATCGACCCATTCTTCGTACCCGCCCGGCATGGTCCAGAATGCAGGTTCGTCGAACTGAACGTGCTTTGCTCCGGCCGCGACGGCTTCTTTAATCTCCGAATTGTAAAACGGTACAAGCGCCCAGGCCACCTCACCCTTATTCTTGTAAACACCGCCCGGGTCGATCCGGAACGCCTGTGTAGCCGGGCTTTGTAATCCGATCATAAAGTGTTTTTCGGTTCGAGATTTGAGGAATGCCACCTCGCGTTTTAATCCATAGCCCCTTGGCACTTCGAGCGGCGCCACACATCGAAACGCATCGAGCTGGTCCGGACCAGGATAACCATATCGGCGATCAAACGGCTGAGGTTCAAGCCCCAGGACATGTTCATGGAAATTCCAGGTAAAGTCCGCCCGAAACATTTCACCGTCGGATATGATGTCGGCTCCCGCTTCCGTCATGTCCATAATAGCGACTTTGGCCGCGTCGGTCATCGCTTCCTCGAGATCGTCGGGGCCGGCTTTCCCGTCGGCGACGGCATCCCGGAACGCCCAGATCCAGCCGGGGGTACCATGGCTCCCCATGACTTTTACCGGGAGAAGGGGTAGGTCGGAGTATGTCAACATGATTCATTCATCTCCTTGTGTATTTGACTGGTCGACCGGGGTATGCCTGTCGATGATCTAACCAGGTTGAAGATCGGTATCCGTTACGCCCATCAGGAACCCGGAAAAAGCACAGGTCAAGGAAAGGCAAAACGAGTCTGTGCATTCCTCCATATTGCTAAAAACAGGCTGTTTTCTGTTTCATGCCTGATAGGCTTCCCAAAGTGCTTTGTAATAACCCATCAGTCTCTCTGGCTCAGGGCTGGCAGGTATTTCGGCCAGTGTGTACCCATTGTACCCTTCCTGCTCAAGGCAAGCAAACAATTCCCGCCAGGGGTACTGGGGTTTGTAAATTTCCGTGATGTGGACGAGGCTGATCTTGTGTTTCAGCAGGTTGAAGTTTTCCCGGATGGAGCCGTTATTTACCTCCCCGAAGTTAGAGTTCCAGCAAATGTATGCGTTCGGGTGATCCGCATGGTCCATGATTGTACGCATATGGCTTGGTTTCTGGGTTCCCCTGCCATGGACTTCGACGCGGATCTGCACACCGAGATCTTCGGCCGCCGCCGCGCACTCTCCAACCGCTTTTCCAATCTGCTCAAGGGTCTGCTCCTCGGATATACCCTGTTCCGTCTGAAATCCGTTAGGACGTACTTTAATCCCGGTACACCCCAGGTCTGCGGCAAGTCGGGCGTATTCAATCGTGCCATTGATATTGTTCCGGACCTCGTCCGGGTCGGCTGAATGATATTCGAAGGCAGAACCGAGCCCGGCGATATCCACACCACCGTCGGCGAACTGTCTTTTCACTGTTTCTCGTTCCTTCGACGTCAAGGATGATTCGACGCCGTGGGCGTGTGTCGTTCGCAGCTCCACACCCTGGAACCCGGTCTTCTGACACATATCTATTATCGTCTGTATGTCCCAGGCATGGCCGATCTGGTACGTTACGAATCCTAATTTCATCTCCTGCTCCCGGTTATGATTAACTGGATTGGGCTTGGACTCTTCTGATACGGGCCGGTGTGTTGTCCTGCTTTATTTCGGCAGACTGAATTCCCAGGCTTCGGTTTTCAAGAGGCAGAGACACCTTCCGTCCACCCTCCCTATGCGATTCACGCAGTGCTACGGCGACCTCAAACGCCGCCAATCCATCGTATCCTGAGCATCTAGGATCGTGCCTGTTCTCGACCGAGGAAACCAGGTCTTCGATGATGGTGAGTCCCATCCCCTGGATACGGGATGGATAGGGAAAGGGGGCCAGGGCCGGAACATCTTGGCCGCGGGGCCCACCCGGAGCCGGTCGAAAAAACTCTACACTCTGACCGTTGCTTGTGGATCTGAATCGTCCTTCCGTCCCCAGGACATCAACTTCCCACTGAGCGAGTCCGCATGGCATCCCCCTGATATATCCACGGACACCGTTGTCGAATGCGAGATATCCGTTTCCCATGAGGTCTTCCTCTCCTGCGGCCGCTTCGTCGGATTCCATTTCACCGAAAACCCACTGTATTTCTCCCCGGGCCATGAAACGGATGATGTCGATCAGGTGGCTGCCGTTGTGCGAGAGGCCGCACTGTCCGTACCCCGTCACCTGCAGAATGTCTCCGAGCGTTCCATCGTCGATTAAATTTCGCGCCTGGGCAAAGAATGGATTCCACCGCCTGGCGCAATTGACCGCAAAGGCTACGCCGTGCTCGCGGCATACCGCTACCATCTCGTCTGCCTCGGCGAGGGTCAGGGCGATGGGTTTTTCCGCCCAGATCGCTTTCACGCCTGCCCGTGCTGCGTCCTTGACAATTTGTGAACGGATCCGTGCCGTAGTACAGACACTGAGAAGATCGATGTTTTCCTTTTCAAGCATCTCACGGTAGTCTGTATACATGCTGCTGCTCGCGATGCCCCATCTATCGGCGAATATGCTCCGCTGTTCCGCATGCGGGTCCGCACCGGCGACAAGGTCCGTATAGGGCGATTCATGATAGCTCGGCGCGTGGCAGTACGGAAGAAAGATTGAGCCGCCCTGCGATATTTCGTCGTCAAAAGTACTGCCCATACGGCCAAGGCCAATCACGGCAGCACGGTAATTCGGCATATGAAACTCCTGTCAGGTTGGATGTCTGGGAAATTCAGATTCATTAATATAATAAATGATTGAAAACAGATTTCAAGACAACTATTTTGATTGTGTAATCTATATGCCGTCCGTTGACCTATATCCCACCTCTTCCGGCGAGAGGGTACTATGATACCTGATCCCTTTATGAATCGTCCGATGACCACCGCCAGGCCTATGGTACTAAGGGTCGGGCATACCGAGGGAGACCTTCTTGGGGACTGTGACAAAGTCCTGCAGGCGGCGATCGATTACCTGTACCGCATGGGAGGCGGCATCCTCCAGATTGCGTCGGGGACGTACACCATGCGAAACGCTCTTTACATGCGTCCGGGAATATCGATAAAAGGGAATGGCGAAGACACTGTTCTTCAAAAAGCACAGGGAACCGTTACCGACCTGGTTCAGGACGCTGACTGGTATGAGGCTAGGATCCGGGTAAAAAACCCTGCCGGGTTTTCTACAGGCGGCGGCATCATGTTGAGATCCTATGATGAAATGGGCAGGATGATCGTTGTCAAAGATACGGTCACGCATATTGAGGGTGACATTCTGTCGCTGACACGACGCCTGAAAGAGAACATGTGGCGTTCTCAGAAGGCCACGGCGGCGACCCTTTTCCCCATTCTTACCGCTGAATCTGTTGACGACATCGTAGTGGAGGATCTCGTGCTTGACGGAAACAAAGAGGAGAACAGTGAAATCAACGGGAACTACAGTGGGGGTATTTTTATCCAGTATTGCGACAGGCACACGTATCGTAATGTGATCTCCAGATCGTATAACGGTGACGGATTCAGTTTTCAGGTCTGTGACGATGTTCACTTTGATCGGTGTATCTCTGAAAACAATACTAACCTGGGGTTTCACCCTGGCAGCGGTTCCCAGCGGCCGGCATTAACAGATTGCGTATCAAGGCACAATGGCCAGGGTGTGTTTTTCTGTTGGGGGGTATCCGACGGTATCTTAGAGAACTGCACGGTTTCAGATAATGGGTACGGTATCACGATCGGCCACCGGGATACGGATAACAGAATCGTCAACTCCAGAATCGTACATAACGCCAAAGCGGGGATTCTCTTTCGAGATGAAGGAGAAGGTTTCCTGGCAGGGCATCGAAATGTCATCGAATCCTGCCTCATTCGTGATAATGGCTTTGATGAAGCAGGCATCGGTATCGATATGAGGAAAGAACCACAAAATGTAGAAATCAGGGACAGCCGATTCGAGGATACCGGTTCAGGAAAGCAGAAGGTCGGAATCAGAATAGACAAGGGCATCAGGTCTGAAATTATACGGAATAACACGTTTCATGGGTTGGAATATGATATAATTGATGAACGGACTTAACCAGCATCTCCGGCATTCCGGAATTAATAGGGAGTATACATGTCTAAGTTTAGAGCAGGGATCATCGGGTGCGGGGGACGTGGCCAGGCACATGCTGTGGGATATGCCGCATCGGACGATGTGGAGGTGGTCGCATGCGCGGATCCGGTCGGTGAATCGCGTTGGAAATTCCAGGAAGACTACGGAGTAGAGCGGACCTACAAGGACTTCCGGGACATGCTGGAGGGCGAGGCGCTGGATATCGTGAGTGTCTGCACGTGGCCGGAGTCACACGCGGAAATGGTCATCACCGCAGCTGGGCGAGGGGTGAAGGCCATACACTGTGAAAAACCGATGGCACCGAACTGGGGTGGCGCCAAGGCCATG
>CAYYIS010000086.1:0-11525 GCA_964470965.1 uncultured Gemmatimonadota bacterium
TAAAATAGATATATATATATAGGGATGTGAAATAGTAGCGAATTCCTGGATTAGATCGTAAAACTGTGCTACCATGTTATTATATTGCGTTTGGGTTTTATCATGAACCGACCATCCATAAACATACTGATCAACAAACCAGTGCCCCAGACCGATAATCTGTTTTTGCATACCGGATAAAATCCACCCGACGACTAGGCTTCCGGATACGACTATCCCCGAGCTTGTGAACAGCGTATTACGGAATCGGGTGACTCTTCCGATATTTTGGCTATTCATAAGTGCTGACAACCCCATCCCCGCCAAGACGGCACCTGAGAAACTTACAATGGAAAGGAAGCGGGCCGGGGTACGCATCATTGAGAAAACCGGCAGCTTATTTACCAGATGCCACATCGGGGAAAACTGGCCGAAAGCCAAAAGTAGAGCAACACCGAAAGTAACACCGAAGAAAAGGGTATAGCGGTCCCTTCGAATCATGATCGCACCGATCATCGCAACCAGTGGAAATATGCCCAGGTACGCGACCAGGTCGATAAAATTACTTCGCCACATGCCCCAGAAATTCTGATCGGGAGGATAGCCGAAGAATTTTGGGAACACCAGGCCTATCAACTGAAAGGGGGGGTAGGAGACCTGTGTGGAGAGTTCATAGTCCAATCCACCGCTTCTTATGGATTCCTGCATCAGTTCAAAACTGGGCAGGATTTGCACTGATGCCAGGCCGACACCGATTAGACCGAAAAAAATCAGGCCGACACTCAGTGGACGCAACGCTAATGAATTCGGCTTCTCCCTTGTTAGTTTCACATAACTTATAAAAACATAGTAGACAGCAGCTGTGATTAGAACAAACAACGATATGTAAAAATAACCAGCCAGGAATGATGTGCCCATACACAGAGAGGCGGCCGCCAGAGAACGGCGCTCATTCATCTCAATCCAGCGGTCCAGAAGGAGTAAGATAAGTGGAAGCCAAATCAGTGCATTACCGACATTCTCATGGCGTAACTGGGCCGTCATGTATCCACCGTAGGCGAACGTCAGGGCGCTGAGCGCCGAGCCCCAGAAATGACCGGTAATCCGCCGCACGTACAGAAATGTGAAGACGCCCCCGAGTGTAACACGAAGGATGATAGAGACATTGAACGCCTCGACTGTCGGCAGAAAGTAAAATATGAAGCTTAACGGGTAAAGCATCCCGGTCTGGGCTTCTGCGAACAGGGGAAAACCGAGGAGGAGGTTAGGCGTCCAGAGTGGTAATATGCCCTGTTTGATGTATGAGGAGAAATACCACTTGGCCGGAAAATACTGGGTCCACATATCCCCTTCATAAAGAATCCAACCCCACCAGAACATCCTGGAGTAAAAGACCGAAATGGCGGCCAACAGGAGAAGTACCACCAGCGTGGTCTCCCGTTTAATGAAAGTTTGAAGTCGGGAAAGTAAGGTCATCACATCAAAGCGGATTTCTGGAATGGGAAATTCCCGGAGATCTGTCGAGAGGTAGCCGGCCCTGATCGATCGCCTGTCGATACCAGTCTATAGTTATCCGAAGCCCTTCCTCCAGAGAGATGGAGGGGGACCAGCCCAGCAGGGTTCCGGCCCTGCTGTTATCGCAGACGTACGACATGATCTCACCTGGACGATCAGGCAATGCGCCGACTTCCGGGGTGATTGCACTACCCGTCATTTCGATAATTTTGCCGACTATTTCCACCACCGGCATGGCCATCCCGGTACCCAGATTAATCGTCTGGCCGATCGCATCCTTTGTCATGGCAGCCCGAAGATAGCCATCGATCAAGTCTTCAATATAGGTGAATTCACGGGTCTGCCGTCCCGATGTTATCCGAAGCGGCTGGTTCGTCAAAGCCGCGAGAATGGCCTGGGGAATTAGTTTATCTGGAGGCTGTCCCGGACCGTACACAAGGAATGGCCGGATGACGACCGTGGGCCATCCCAGAGTACGGTGAAACATGTCACAAAAGAGGGAAGTCGCAGCTTTTGAGGCGGAATAAGGTGAGACCGGCTTCAGGGAAGCATCTTCATGAAAAGGCGCGACACTGGCCCCGTATTCTTCCGCTGACCCGGTTTGTATGAAACACGTATAGTCCGTCCCATCAAGTACCTGAAGTAAATGCATGGTACCAAGCAGGTTGTCATCTATCATCCGTTCGACGCCATGTGGTCCTCGTTCAAACGATGTGGCCGCAGCCAGATGGATGATATGCGTGGCCTGGATCGGCCGTACCACGCTCTCCAATCGGCGGCGGTCGTTCAGGTCCGCCTCAAGCCATGTCATACGCCCAGGATCAAGGCTCCACCAACGGGGAGAGTTACCCGGCCGGCGCAATCCGTATACCTGGGCATCGGCCCGTATCAACGCGGCGCATAGGTGCTGCCCTATGAAGCCGGTTGCCCCGGTTACGAGAACCCGGGTTCCTGAAAATGCGTCGTACGGGAAATGTTTATGCATTTTATTACAGTTGTTAACAAAGCCGATCTGTCCGAGTTGATATTTAGCCGATCAGGATCGGTCGGTGGACCGGGCCTGGGATGCGCCCTGGTGATATTTTCCTGCGGTCATTCTGTAGATTATCAGATTCTTAACAAATTCCAGTATAGATCCCAGATACACATTCGACTTGCCCTCAGCCCTGGCTTTGAAATCGACTGGCACCTCTTCAATCCGCATGCCCAAATCGCTTGCTTTAATGATCAGCTCCGCATCTATAAACCAGTCTTTCGACTGTAAGTCCAGACGCGTATAGCAGGTGTGTTTCATAACCTTCGGCTTGGCATTAACGTCACGAACCGTGCACTTAAACAGCAGATTAAAAAAAAGATTGTACACGGCAGAAATCACTCGCCGTCTGAATCCGTCACCGCGATCCGATCGGGTCCCCTTGCATACATCTTCGCCGTGTGCTTTTATGTGCGTGTATACCCGCAGGATATCCTCAGGGGAAATCTGCAGATCGCCATCGGCAAAACCTACAAATGATCCTGCGCACTGGGACAGCCCCGACACGATCCCCCACCCATATCCCTGATTTTTCTCTACCGTAACGATTCTTATGCGTGGATTTGATTCCGCGCATCGTGAAAGAATCATACCGGTGTGATCTTCGGATCCGTTATTTACCGGCACCAGTTCATAGTCTACATCGTGTTGATCGAGCACTTCGACGAGACTGGTGACCACTTCTCTGCAGTTTGCTTCTTCGTTGAAGAAAGGTATGACGAGAGAGAACTCGGGTGATGTCACAGGAGACCATCGTTCATTTAACTGGGCCCTCGCGATAAAACTGCTGCTTCCACCGGCCTTTTCTGGGTCTCATTATTATCATCCAATTCCGGTATTTTCAGGAGTATTCCTCCCAGGAACCAGAAAAACAGATTTAGCGGAGGAGTTACCAGGGCGGGACCGCCGAAAAACACGAAAAAAATCGATGACAACACGGCCCAACACGCGATTGCAACCCATTTCAGGTCATCATCCCTGGTCGACAAGTAAATTTTTAAACCCCGGACCAGAAAGATTACGGCAATAAGCGTAATCACAATCGTTCCCGGGATACCTGTTTCCGCGATCATCACAAGGAAATAATTTTCGCTTGTCATGGCCAGCGGACCGCCATGTAACTCTTTATACGCATACATTTCTTCCCGGAACTTCGCTGCGGCCGGTCCCGTGCGCCCCAGTCCTGCACCAAGCGGATAGTATCTCGCTGTCACATCTAAATAGGTCATGTGCACACCACGGTTTTCCATATAGGATTCCACGGGATTGGTAAAAAGATCCAGCGAGTTTCCCTGTATTACGTCGTCTCCTGAGATAAATGTAGCTATTTGCCAACCTGCAATTAGCATCAACAAGGCACCGGACAGGCTCCCGACACCCCGCGAGATTCTACCGGAGCAAAATTGTGCCACCAAAATCACCATCAAACACCCTATTGTCACCATCGTCATTTGTCTTATGAGTGAGATAAGCAAAGTCCCGACCAAGATGACCAGGATGGCTCCCAAGACTAATTTTGTTCGTCTTCCTACATTCTTAAACATGAAAACAGCCAGGATAATCGGGATAAAACACTGCATCCATCCGGCTGCACCTCCCGGATTCGAGGTAGTTGACATGGGACGAAAATACGACTCCCCTTCGGCATCCTGCCAGGTGTTGAAATCGATCATATAGGCATATTCCGGCATCTCCTGCTTCATCTGCTCCGGCCCTTTCTGGTACTGATCGATTGAAAAATAACTCATTGTCAGTCCGATTGCACCGAACCATAAGGCATATCGTTTGAATTGCTCGGAAGACCTGAAACAATGATACCCGAAGAAGAACAGAGGTATGGTGAATATATGCATTTTCAGAGCGGCAACACTGGCGAAATAGCTGTAACCTAACGGATTAAAAATCTGTATGACGCATAGAAATACAAAAACGCCGATCAGCTTGCCCATCGGTGTCTTGGCCAGGGGGCCCGGATTGAACATATGGCGAATAAGCCACCCGGCGCAGATCAAACCCATCATGATATCAACAGTAACATGTATGATCGGATTGAAATCGGTTTTGTATTTCAAAATGCCAGCCACCGAAGCAAACACGAACAGGAGCATGATAGACCGGTCGTAGTTAGCAGAAAGCAGGAGAGGAATGCCCGCCACATAGCCCAGGATCAAGGCTACGCGGGTTGAGAACAAATACTCTTCAGATGTAACCAGATAGGCGGTGATCAAGCCGATAAAAACCAATACACTCGCAATCAGAACGCGAATACGTGGGTCGTCGACTGACAACAATTTGGGAGAATCAACCGTGGCTGACGGCATGCCTGACATGCTCCCGCTCCTTTTTTATCACTTCCACCACAATGTCGTACGGTTTCAGTTTTTCCTTCCCGAATCTTAAGACCCAGCGTTCCAGATAGCACAGAATGACGATGGGAGGAGGTATCCTAAGCCAGCCCTCAAAAAACGCAATGACATGCAGGACAGCTCGTGTAATCAACAGCAGACAGTAGTCTTTGTTTACGATCGAAAGGTGTTCCGCATCCAGTAAGGCCTGCAGCTGGTCGTACGTATAACCCTCATGTACATGCGCCCCGTCGTGACGGGGCGCGGGGGGTACCGGTACGCTAAGGACCATCCGCCCTTCCCGCGTCACCACTCGCGCTATTTCCGCAACTCCGGCCCGGTCGTCCTCAAGATGTTCAATGACTTCGGTACAGAGAGCCGTATCAAACACATCGGTCTTGAACGGTAATCGATCCGCGGAAGCCCGCACCAGCCACAGGTTGGTCAGACTGTCACGACGTCTGCGGTCGGACAAGTAAATCAGATGATCCTGGCTTACATCAATCGCGGCAACTTTGCTAAACCGACCGACCAGCGTTTCAAGGGTGTACATACCGCGCCCGGCACCGATATCGACCACCCGGTGTCCGGCTGGTGATATGAATGAATCGACGATCGGTTTCTGTACAGCACGCCGCACCGTATCCCCGGTGGCGAAAACATGCCGGGCGATCCAGCGCACCCAGCGCGGATGCAACAGTTTATCTTTAAATGCGGGATGCATAATGAAAATACAATTCTATATTGCGCTCCGTAAGGATCTCCCATGCATATGATGATTCATACAGGTGCCGGGCATTGGCGCCGATGCGGCTGCGTTCTTCAGGGGCATGCACCAACCGGCTGATCCGATCGACAAAAGTTTCTTCATCTTCCTGCGGCACAAGAACAATATTTTCACCATCTACGAACGTGTCTTCCGTATCGCTGCCCGGATTGGAAACTACCGGCAAACCGTGAGAAAGCGCAGAAAGCAGAGAACTCTTCCTGGCGCTGGCGCCGCGTATGTCTGTCATCACGTAGATGTCGGTCATGGACAGCCAGGCAGACACTTCTGCCGATGTGCCGGTTCCAGTCCAGATAATATAGGGTTTTAAATCAAGATCATCAACGCACTTTTGCAAATATCTATAATACGGGTGATCGGAGGAATAAGCCCCTATCAACATCAGATACACGCGTTCCCCTTTATCGATCAGGCGACGCATACATTTGAAGAGAAGGTCGTAGCGTTTGTCTATATGCAGCATACCGAAACTGCTCAATAGCATACCGCCCTCAGGGACCCCGAAACAATCGCGGTGGCGCCTCCGTTCGGCCCTTCCGTTTTTCGGGCCGTCCGGGATGGACAATTCTGGGACAATATTCGGTCCGATCGGGACCACATGGATTCTATTTTTCTTCCATGGAAACAACCGCTTCAAGCGATCGGCACGGCGCGGCAACGAAACGATCACACCTGTGCATCCGGCCAGAAGGATCGTGTCTTTTATCCTGTTCAGGAATATGAGTAGGTTCTGACGCAAATCGTTAATAAACGGGGTGTATATTTCATGGCAGGTCACGAATACCCGCTGACCTGTCAACACCCTGACGAACCAGGGTAGGAATGCAATGGCGAAAGTCCGGCTACCGTACATCTGAGGTGTATACTGAATGTGGACGATCTCGAAAGAAGCGGCACGTATTTCACGGATCATCCTGATGACCATCCTGAGATTCCATCGTCTGAAAATACGCCGGATGTTCGGGTCTTTTGGAGCCGGGCCAAGAGATCCCATCGGTTTCTGCGAGGTAAACACCGTGACATTGATCCCCTGCTGCTGCAGGAAATGTACAAGATGCGAGGTGTTATCCCCTACGCCGCAAATATCCGGTGGGAAAGTCCCGCAAACCATACAGACGCGAACAGGAGTTCTCTCCTTCATGGCGCTCAGAGAGGATAAGACGGGACTGGGCTCTTTAATCTGTACCACGGTTTCTTCTTTGCTATCGGCCAGGGAAATCTGCCGTGTAATGTCGATCTGACGGATTCTCTCGGTGTTGGCGTACCACCGGAACGAAGCGTCGAAACCGCTCTCGCCGGCTTCCCCGAGTTTCGGTGCAATCCGGGTCTGCGCAATCTCGTTGGTGGCAGGATGGAACAGCAGAGTTGAATCTACATACCCCAGTCAATATAGGCACTGAACTTAGGACTGTCAATACGGCCTGTGATGCATCCCTGACATCGATGAAACCGTGTGGTTGGGTTCCCAACGATACCACTTGTCCGGACCATAAGGGGAAGAAAGGACCCCGGGGATGTGGTAGGAATTCGGTAACTATACATCACAGGCTACCGTTTTATCGCAAGGTAATCCACCCCGGCCGCCGCTGAGAAACCGGATGCGCGATTTCCGTTTCCAACATTTGCAATGTGGGCGCCAATAAGTAACAAATTGCGATTTAAAGTGGGTAAGGAATAATGGAGGACCTGAATTTTACAGGTCCGTAAGAGGCAGCGGATGGACTTTATAGACCCTGATGCGTAATTCTGGATCCGTATACATTAACGAAAAACTGTCCGGATATTTCTCGAAAATCGGTTCCACATACTGTTCCTCAAGGGATATTCCGCCTTTTACGATTGTCGTGCCGACGATCAAATAATCCGTTTTAGTGGTTTGAATATAGTGCATAGAGTTTCGGGGAACATGGGACATAGCCGTGGCTATCGCTTTACGGCCGGTATACAGGTATAACCCGGGGTGGTCAAAGCCCATCAACCGGCTCTCCGATGGTGTTTGATCCCTGATCCATCCGTAGGCGTTATGGTAGGGGTCGACCTTGCCGCTGCGTAGCCAACCCCGCTCGAAATAATCCATACTTCGGATACAACATCCGGCGATCAGCAAAATAAAAAGGGGCGCGCTCAATCGATCGGGTTTGAGTTGTAGGCGTGGGATCTGAGTGATAACCCACCGGACGCCTTCCGTCAAATACAGTAGCAATATCGGTGTAACAGGGGCCAGATATTTCCACTGAAGGCGGGTATGCCAGAACAACAGCACCCCGAAATATATGACAGCATACAGGTCTACAAAACCAGTACGGTGAAAAAGCCGACGCCAGAACCCGATACAAACGGTAATCGAAATACAAACCTGGATCGCTATGAGCAGCGGATAGAACCCGATGTTCTGAAACACCTGGATAATGCGCTGCCCCCCCAGCGGCGGAAAAAGATGATTCGGTATCGTCGTGACAAAGTAGGTCATCCCGTTGATAAGCGCCCGGTCTAAGAGTCCAAACACCCCGATAACTCCCTGCCCCGGGTCTTCCAGATCAAACAGCCAGAACTGCTCCTGGTACTCGGGTGTTCCTACCAGAGCACCCTTCAAGAACCAAGGGGACGCACACACAAGAAACCCTATCCCCACCGCCGCTACGGCGGTCCACCTGCGTCTGAGCAACAGAAGTCCTGCGGCCGCCAAAACCAGCGACAGCCCAACGCTCCGGAACAGGTAGGCTCCGGTTATGGCAACAACCGTCAGTATCAGGTATCGCCTGGTTTCCAGGCTGTCTCTTCCTGTATCATACCGCTCAAACATCAGCAGCGCGAGCATAGAGGTCGCCGCATATCCCATTTCCGCGATCACGGCCCCGGAAAAACGCACCGTCTCCGGATTGAGGGCGACCAGTGCCGTCAGCCACAACGAAGTCGTGGCAGAGCAGTAGCGACGCAGCCAGAACCACGAGAGCAACACATACAGCAACGCGCACATGGCAGGCACCATCTTCATCGGAATGATATTGTCCGGTATATCGGGAAAAAACCACAGAACCGGAACCAGCAGCAAGGATAGCCCTGGAGGAAACTGGGTGGAAACCGGAGATCCGGGATCGCTGATAAGCCGCAGGCCCTGGCCGGTGGCCATGGATTTTGCGGTTACGATATGAATACCGTCATCGATGGCATGGCCGACCGAATAGGTAAAACTGGCGATATAGATAAAAGCGGCAGTGCCTAAAATAACGATCAGACCTACCTGGGATTTGGAGACATTCATCAGATACGCCCCGGTGAATCATAGACATCGAACAGGTTTAAAACATCGATTTCAGTCTGTGCGTGATGACCAGTTTAATCATAATCATACCCAGAACGAGCGCTTTAAATTTACTGCCCGTCACTGATGACTGTCCGATGCGTTCCCGGTAATTCACCGGTATTTCCACGAAACGAAGGTCGTTGGTAATGACCAGCAGCGTCATATGGGGGCCGAAGTGGGAACTGCCTACCGTGAAGAGGGGCTCTATTCTTCTAAGAGCCTCCCGGCGGATAAGCCGCATCGTACAACCAACATCGGTCAGCAGGGTGGTATTGAAGAGAATTTCGACCATTTTGGCCACGGCCCAGTTGCCCCATTTCAAGAACCAGCCCATGTTGGCGCCGTCCCATATGAATTCACGACTGGTACGGGTGCCGATCACAAAATCAAACTCATCGGCATAGGCAAGCAATTTAAGCACATCTCGGCCGGCAAAGGTCCCGTCGGGTTCGGAAACGACAATATATTCGCTCTCCGCATCTAGCTCTTTGAATCCTCGACGGATCGCGAATCCGTATCCCTGTTCGGTCTCGAATACCTGTTTGGCGCGAGTCCGTGCTACCTCTTCAGCGGTACCATCAGCGGCATTATTGTTGACTACGACTATTTCATCGACATATCCCGATTCAAAAAAATCCTCAATCGCTTCATAGATCGATTCTTTTTCATTGTATGTCGGAAAAATGACCGAAACCTTTTTACCGTTCCACATAGGTCCTCATCATTCTGTAACTATGCCCTGGCCACCTCATGGTACAATGCCAGCGTCTTTTGCGCAATATGGTGCCAGCTAAAGCGATCGGCATTTTCGAAACCCTTTGCACGCATAGTTTCCCGCCACTGATGGTCGTCAATGATGCGCTGCATCTCTTCCGCCAGACCGGAAATGTCGTCCGGCTCAACAAGCCGTCCGGCTGCTCCCACTACCTCCGGCAATGAACCCCGCCTTGAAGCGATGACAGGGCAACCGCACCGCATGGCCTCTATAACTGGCAAACCAAACCCTTCATAAAGGGAGGGGAAAACTAAAGCTGTAGCCGCGTTATACAGGGCGACCAGATCCAGGCTGTTGTAGGTCAAATCGCCTATAAAATGAACGAATTCACTACGACCCGGCCCGGCCAAATCACGTGGATATGATTCTCTCTTACCAACGATCACCAGAGGCACCACGGGGTGGACGCGTTGCCACGCTTCCACAATCGCTTCAATATTCTTGTGCTTGTTGTAGTTGCCCACGTATAATACGTATGGTGATTGGATTCGGTATTTTTTCAGGCAAGCCTGTACCTGTGCAGAGTCCAGAACCTGGAAGTGTTCTCCCGGCGCCATGTGGATTACTTCTATATTCTCCGGCGGCACCTGGACAATGCGGACGATATCCCGCTTCGTAGTTTCCGATACGGCAATTACCCTCGCCGCTTTACGAATGGCTCCTATCTGCCATTTGAAAGACCTCGCCGATCCGATAAAGTCGAAGTGGGGTAGGATAAGTGGATGGAGGTCCTGGACGGTGACGACTGTCCTGGCTGGCTGAAAACGTGGCGCGCATATTTCCCACACCTGGGTCAATCCTCCGGTGGCATGGAAGAGATCTAAGCGGCCCCGGAGAATATCTACCGGGAGCAGCAGTTGTTCCCATAGCCCAATATGAGCCTGGCTGGCCGGGCGGCGGACGGGGAATTGACCGGGCAAATCGATTTCGACAACCTTTCTACCCCCTCGCACAGTATAGCACACCCACTCATCCTGGCCAGGCAGGGCAAGCAGGTGTTTCAGGAGGTTGAATGTATACGTGCCGATCCCTGCCCCCCTGTGGGCGGTCTGCAACGGTCGAGTATCAAAACCTATTCTCATATATTCATTTCTATCGGGAAATTCTGTATTTAATGATATACCAGATGGCTGCTATCCCAGTGCGCCGCTTTATCTTCCTACCCTCTTCATAGGTTCGACCCTGTAGATCCTTATATTCCTGATATGTGCCGGCGCTGCCGTAATATTCGGATCGAACCCGAATCCATTCTGCATTTTTTCTGTTTAATTTTTCCGTCCGTGCCGTCTTGTAACAGGTTTCCATATCGGTCAGATTCAGGTTGGTGCGCATGTTAGACAGGAGCGTGAGCGGTCGATCCCCAACCATAGGCCAGAAACATAATACTGCGGCCCCGAACCCTTAAACCGGGAGTCGAATATGGCATCCGCCTTGCCTGCAAGGAGGTACGGATGCAGGATGGCATATTCCTCGGGATCGTATTCCAGGTCCGCATCCTGAATCACCACGATGTCCCCGCCGCCATGTTCAATTCCATTTCGAATACCCGCTCCTTTACCCTGATTCTTATGATGATAAATAAATTGGACAGGTTCCGATTCAGGTTCCACTTCCAGATCAGCGAGAATAGCCCGCGTTCCATCTGTTGAAAAATCATCTACAATTATAATTTCCGCTCGATTAGGAAGCAGGCAGATCGGACTTTCCGATGATTTACCTGGCGTTCGATACTTCATTATAGACGGGAATGAAGATGGATAATACCATTACGATCGTTTCCTAAAGAA
>CAYYIS010000087.1:0-4659 GCA_964470965.1 uncultured Gemmatimonadota bacterium
GGCTTTACCGGACTCAAAATATTTGGGGGAGAGCACTGCCAGGAACGTATCGAGACCCTCCGATCAAAATTCGGTCCGGACATCGATCTTATGGTGGATGTGGGCGGAGGCCCCTGGCAGACGCCGCGCGATGCGATCGCCTTGGGCCATCGGTTGGAACCCTATGGCCTGCTTTTCTACGAAGATCCGGTGTCTTCCCTCAATATGGAAGCCATAGCCCGTGTTTCAGACGCTGTGGATATACCGATTGCTGTAGGTGAGTCATATCCGAATATGTTGGCCCTGCGGCCGCTCATCGAAAGGGAAATCATCGACGTGGCACAACCGGACACGGGACGTTTCGGCGGATTAGTTCAGATGAAAAAGCTCGCGGCGATAGCCGAGGCGCACCACATTTTGCTGGCTCCTCACGACGGTTCACTTGGTCCGGTTGCCGAGATGGCGGCGGTCCATTTTCTGGCCACCATTCCGAACTTTTTGATTCAAGAGCATCTGGCAAACGATGTCCGGCAACGATACGAAGTGATGCGTGGTCAACCGGACATCGTGGACGGCCATATCATTGTCCCCGACACACCGGGACTGGGTGTAGACATAGACGAAGAGGTGATCGCACGGCATCCGCCAGCCAGTAACTGCATACCCATGGATGAACACCCCGAACATGGGTACCAGTATGTGGCAGCCCGTATGAAACGGGCCAGGTGGCTGGGGGATTAGGGTCTTCGCTCTTAAGAATTCAAATTCATTCCGTTCAAAACCTAATTTCCCACCGGTTCGCTCAGATGACCGAATATCTCCCTGATCCGGTCCGTGTGCGCTCTCGATAGCGGCCCTTTGGCAATGCTCCGGATGTTCTGTGCTATCTTGTCCGGAGACACAGCACTGCATACCGCGGTGGTGACGCCTTCAGTATACACGACATATCGATAGGCTGCTTCAATCAGGGTATCGATCTCCGGATCATCTAGCAGCCAGTCAAACGGCGCGTCTTGTTGGATCGCAGTGTCCAGCAGCCCCTTTTCCTGCAGTTGACCGATAGTATCAGTCATCCGGTTCGGATTCTTGAAAATGTTCCGTACGCTGTAGATATTCATGACTCCTATATTGTGATCATGGCAATGTGGAAAGATCGACCGTTGTGCTGACTGGTTGAGCATATTGTGGGCGATCATAATGACGTCCAGCTTTCCTGAGGGCAAGGCCGCCCTTAACCATGAGTGGTTCCCGTCGGTCGCCGCGGTTTCGCTGGAACCGAGAAACCGTATTTTCCCTTCCTGACACAGTTGATTCAGAACAGGTATCTGCTGGTTAATCATGTAATCGAAATCAGCCAGTTCAGAAGCGGCAATGAGTGCGATGTCTATAGTATCCAGCCGCAGGCGATGGAGGCTGGACTCAATGGACGCGACGATCTGTTCCGAAGTCATAAGGACGGGGCTTCCGTTTTCGTCGGTCTCGGACAACGACACCCGTGTGGATACAAAGAATCGATCACGGGGTAAACGCTTGAGTGCCTTTCCCAGGATCAATTCGCTGTTGTCGTAACCGGGAGACGTGTCGAACAGGTTAATACCCAGGTCGAATACTCGGTGCACAAGGTCCCGCATCTGCGGTTCCGTAAGCGGGGGAACGCTCGTCTGTCCCAGTTTGTTAAAACCGCCGGATCCCATACTGAGGACGGATACATTCAATCCGGTACGTCCCAGCGTACGTTGAAGGAGCATGTTGAACCGTCTCCTGATATTCTAAAGATAGGGATTGGAAATTTCGTCAGTCCCCCATGGGATGATAAGATCATCCCATGCCTCAGGCATACTTAATAGGGCAACAACCCGCCGCACACATTGTACGTTTGGCCGGTCATATAGCCGGCGTCCGAAGATGTCAGGAAAGCCACGAGGCCGGCAACATCTTCCGGTTGCTGAATACGGCCCAGAGGGATGCCGGCTACTGCCGCCTCCTTAACCGATCCAACAGGGACATTCCGCAGTCCTGCAACCTCCCGGTCTATCATTTCCCACATAGGCGTGTCCACGATACCCGCGCAGACACAGTTGACGAGAATGCCATGATCCGCCAATTCCAGGCCCATCTGCTTGGTGATCGCTACCACCGCATGTTTGCTTGCCGAATAAGCACCGAGGGGCAGATTTTTTCCCGGTGCGACTTTTCCGGCACCTGACGCGTTGTTGATAATCCGCCCGCCTCCGCCCTGCATGATCATCTGGCGTGCCGCCGCCTGGGAACAGAGCAGAACACCCTTGGCATTTACGCTCATGAGGGCATCCCAGTCAGCTTCAGGCGTATCCAGGAGCGGCGCGATAAATCCGATGCCAGCGTTGTTAACCTGGATGTCCAGTCGACCGAACCGATCAGCAGTGTCGTCCACCATTCCTGCCACTTCCTCTTTTTGAGTCACGTCCACACGAAACGCTTGGGCCTGGTTTCCTCCTGCTTTGATCTCCGCGGCAACACCCAGTGCCGCCGCTTCATTGACGTCCGCAACCACGACGGACGCACCTTCCTTGGCCAACCGCAGCGCAACGGCACGCCCGATCCCGCGCCCCGCTCCCGTAACGATGGCTACCTGTCCTTCCAGGTCGTATTCTGGCATATCGATCTCCTGATCACGTCTTGGTTTCGTAGGGAATCTGCATTAACTCAAGGACATACCCGTCCGGATCTTCAAAAAACACCACGTGCACGATAGCCCATCCCAGGTCAAAACTTACCGGCTCAGAAACGAAATCCACTCCCTTTTCCGTAAGAGCGGCATAGGCTTCTGCCAGGTTGGACACACCGAGGCATATATGTGAATGGCCAACATCTCCCAGCTTTGCGTCCGAGACTTTGCCTTCAGGTTCAAGGTATTGTTGAAGGTCGATTTCTATACCTTCGGTCTCGGGAGCGACAAGGCGTACTACGTCCATAACCACGTTTTCCTTTCCGGCCATTTTTGAAATACCTTCTCCTTCGAGCCGATGCCGTTCGACCTCTTTCAATCCAAGCAAATCGCGGTAGAACCCCACTGAACGGTCCATATCACTAACGGTAATGGACAGGTGGTCCAGTACATTGGCTAATTTGATCATGGTGATTGCTCCCTGTATAAATATGGACTGAAGGTTGGTCGTATTTTAATCCGGCCTTACGTGCCGGTTTTAACCGATTGACCGCCTGAATTGACAGGATAAGATGTTCCGGTTCTTTATTGAAGTACCACCGCGGGGCTTTTTGGATCCCATTGAGGAAACTGGACACTCAACAATTTAATGTATTTTTTCCCCTTGGAATTGTCAAATCCGTATGCCTGGCCCTAGGGACCGGGTGTGAAATGCCAAACCCCGGAACTGTTCGTTGACCGTTCGGGTAACTTAATGTATGTCTAACCGATTCTGCAGTGGGATTGACGGACGGCCATGTTATTCTCCGTCTATGCTGCTGTCTTATCGGGGTCTTACTCGCGGAAGCTAGTCCAGGGCGCCCTGCACCTAGGGCGCTTGTCGGTTTTGACAGTAAACATGAGGGGAATAATCTATAACTTGACATGTAAACATTAGGCGTTACATTTTTGATAACATTTTCCATGGAATCATATAATCATTGAGGGGGTTGACTATGGAATCCGGCCTTGACGTAACGGACGTTGTCGTTATAGGCGCAGTCATTGCGATAGCCATAATGTGGTTCAGGAAGAGTCGCAAAAGGTGAGGCGACTGATTTTCGAGATTCGGCAGGATCTCACTGCAGGAAATCGGTAAAATGACAACGTTATGCATCCCCAGAAACTGACGTTTGAAAAGGCGGTACAGGGATGTAGGTTAGTGACAAGTTGGAATCCGGGCAATAGGAAACTGATTGCCGATTAAGTCTTCGGTCACTGCCGTACTACGGGATTGTAGCCTGTCCGCTAGACAGTGCTGAATCCGGTTTTGCCAGACATGAGGTCGGGAATATGCATTATTGCTCTACTATATCGTACAGAGACGTGGCCGGTTCCTTGCGGGCGACCATTCTCACTCATTAAAATAGGAGATGACATCATGAAATTCTCAAGAACGCTGTTGGTAATTATCATGCTTCTGGCCGGCTTCGGCACAGCTGCTCATGCGGGGGACAATGAAGACGTGCAGGCCGCCATTGAAAAACGGTGGAAAGAGGTGCGGGCCAAGAGTATTGAACCGGGTTTCTCCAATCCTGACGGAGCCTGGATGGCCACGTCACAGGGTGGATTGTGGCAGTTTCTCACACCCGCCCAAGCTGCCTCCATGATTACAGATGCGGCAACCACCATGGACGTTAATCCGTTGCATGTCAACATACGGATACTGGGGTCAGGCGGAGATGTTGCTTATGCCACCTATTATCTCGTTGGCAATATCCGACAAAACGGTGAGATAATCGTCAACAACTATCGAACGCGTGCTTCGGAAATTTATGTGAAAGCCGGTGGCGCGTGGATCATAAGCGGGAGCCATTACAGTCCGTTGTTTGGCGGGTCCGGGGTTGTCTTTGAATAAGGTTCAAATAGGTACCTCACATGAAGAACCGACCATCATTTGCTTTAAATAAACCTGATAGAGTTACGAGTGTCGCCGTTCGTGAAACCGGGAGAGAAGGCTTCCTGGATTGAGGGCTCCAGGGACGAAGTTCTGT
>CAYYIS010000087.1:4759-11412 GCA_964470965.1 uncultured Gemmatimonadota bacterium
GGCACGTTATTTTAAATTGGTGAAGAGGGCTATGTGTTGAAGAAAATGGTGTACCGGCGGGTTTCCACTGATGTCCCCAAATCCGAAGATGTTAAACCGATAGAGCCGGCGGAAATCTATATCGACCGGAACAACCGTAATGTTATTTCTGTCTGACTGGAATGATCGGCGGGTATCGTATCAAATCACATGTTATAGAATCAGTTTTGGGCATCCCTCTGCTAGCTGGTTTTTGGATATTATCCTTCGGTTGTGGAGATGGAAACAAATCGCAGCCAACTGCGCCCGCGGAAGAAATCTCGGAAAGTGAATCCCCGGTAATTGATCCAGGCGCGCGGTTCGTCGTAAATATTGTTTCCGCGCGGGACGAATCTCTTGAGACGGTAATCATCGCACCGGAAACCACGCCAGTTGCCTCGGTGATTCTGCTCGAAGGTGATGATGGAACCATTCTCCTTGGCGGAACGATCGAAGCGCCCGAAATCCAAAGCGAAGGGTTTTTGGCACGAAATGCGGATGCCTTCGCGGATGAGGGTCTGTTGGTGGCCCTCGTAGGCGCTCCCTCGGATTACCCTGCAGGTGTGGACATCAATTACCGGATAAGTTCGAAGCAGAGCGACGACGTGGCCGCCGTAGTGGACTGGATCGATGCGAGGGAGTCTGTGCCGATCTGGGTGCTGGGGATGAGCCTTGGCAGTTATTCAGCGACCAATTCCGCGATCCGTCTCAGCAGTATGGTCGACGGATTTGCGCTGTGTTCCGCCTCCACGTCACCCACCGGTGGCCCCATGCCCAACGGAATCCTTGATATGGAATTGGCGGAGATCGGTGCGCCGGCACTGATCGTAGGCCATCAAGACGACACCTGCCCCGGTACGCCACCCAAGGGCGTCACCGCCATTGCCGAAGGTCTGACCTCCGCCTCATCGGTGACGCAGAGGATTTTTACAGGGGGCTCCCCGGCGGAATCACAGCCGTGCGGGCCCAAGTCGCCCCACGGTTATTTCGGCATTGACCAGCAGGTCGTGTCTTACATGGCGGGCGTCATGCGGTAGGCACCTGTCCGCTCAGCGTCAAGAGCGGAGGGGTTGCGCGAATACGAGGTGTTTGCCACTTCGCCAGAATAAAACGAAACCTGGGTGTTAAATCCGTCTGCCGCGGCAATTCTCCGGCAGGGCTCACGAGGAAAACATCGTATATTTCAACGATATTTCGTTGATCGCAATCCACATAAAACAAGACTGCCCGCAACGGTGTTACCGTGACCGCCGCGGGCATCAAACCGATTAAGGCTCTGCTCCGATTCTCTCCTCCGCCCCCTTCAGTGTCAACATCCCTATCTCTAGGCGGTGAACCGAGTTTCCAGTACCCATTGAGGCATTGTGTGTAGCAAGGGCGCCTGAGGTTGCATCATAGTCAACGAATTGGGCAGGAATCAGGCTCGTTCTACTCCCACTTCCAGATTTCCCACGTCGCGGTTCCTTCGGCGTCCACATCCCAGTGGTAAACGCCACACGTGCCGTTAAGGCTCGACAGCGATGGCGCCGAAGTTTGAAAATATACCACGCCCCTGAAAGTGGCACCACCCTCAGCGGTGAACCCACCGATGCCGGTTGCCCTGAATGTGGCTGTTCCATCCTGCGCCATAATGACGCCTTGATTGGGACATTCGCCATAAAGGGTACCATCTGCTCTCATTTCAGACCAATATGTCGCCAGATATGTCACTTCCGTGCCGGACAGCGTTCCGTGCCCTTCAACCGATGTTTCAAATTTGGGCAGTGCGCCGACTACTGGCAACGGTTTGTTTGCCGTAGAGGCAGTTAACGAACCAATCTTGTCTGCTAACATAACTCCTCCTATAGAAAATTGGTGAACCATCTAAAGTGTCACATTCCAATCAAATGGAACGTGCGGCTGTTGAAACTTCAAACGAAGGCTGTCATAGTGAAAAGGATGATCCGTTGAAAACAGGTTGGCCATTTCCCGTTAGACGAAGAGGGTGTGGTCTTGGGTTTCGCCCGGCAGGGCGATCTTCCCAAAAGATTCACCATACCTGCGAAATCAACCGTTATTTGCGCCCGAACGGTTTTACCGCCCTTAAGGCTCTGGCGGACCGATGTTCGCCCATAAAATTTTAGCACCCGGTGAATGAATCTTTTTCAGGGCGCAGGAAGCGTCTATCGTTACCCTAAGATGATTAAACCTGCAGCTACCACGCGAAAAAAAAGTCGTATACATTCAACCCCACATTTTAATGTACTGACGTCCAATGTCAAATAAATTACATTAAAGCCGCTGCACGGGGAAGAACGCATCCACGCTACAACCGCCCAGGAATCCCATCTTCTCTCGTGGAAAGCATCACATTCAGGCAGCGGCGGTAACGCCGTGGCCGATTTGCTATCCCGCGCATATCTGGAACCCCCGGGGTAACCGGTTCCTGCCGCAATAAATTTCTTGACAGGTCCACACCGCTCATTCACATAATTACCTAAGATCACTGCCGGAACCGGCGCCCAAGTAGCCTCTGCGGCGTTTCTAAAGTCTCGAATAAACGGGGATCGGCAGCCCAAACAGGCATTCCGAAAATATATGATAAAACGCATTAACAGAAGCACATAACCTCTTGGTAAATGGTTTATTATATGATTGTCGGTTTCGATTCGTCATTGCCGATGGCATGGATTTGACCAAGCATGGCACTTTACCGCGTCCAGCATTTTGAGGACGCAAGAGATGGCGGGTGTTGCCATGGCGTTCTTGCAACGCCTCAAGCAAACAGCCCCGAGAGCCGTCGCAGACAACCAGTACGAAACTTATCAGAATCAAGGAGATTTTAGCTATGGATAGTGCCGATTTCCGTCACCATACCACCGGACCTGTAGTGTCCATTAATACGCCCTTCCTCCGGAATGATGATCTGGACTATCAAGGGCTTCGTAACTTGATCGAATTTACCATCGATGCAGGCGTTCGGACCATTCTGTACACCCCCGGTGACAGCCTGTATGCGGTTTTGACTGAAGCGGAGATCGCCGAATTAACGGCATTTACTGCCAGGGTCATCGACAAACGCGCGATGTTCATTGCCGGAGCCGGCATCTGGTCTACCCGCCAGGCGGCGGCCTTTGGCCGTTACGCTTCGGAAGCCGGAGCGGATGCCATGATTGTTGCGCCGGCCGAACGTCAGATGACGGTAGAGGAACTGGTCACCTACTATCGGACCGTGTCTGATACGATTCCCTGTTTTATTCTGAGTGCCGGCCTGGCAAGTGTGGGGTTGCAGGGCGCGCTGAAGACGGTAGAGATCCTGGTAGACAAGGTCCCCGGCATCGTCGGTATGAAAGAAGACTTCGGTCCTGAATTCATACGCAAAGCCTGCTTGATAACGCACGGGAAATGGGCGCTGTTCGCTGGAGGTCAAAAACAGACCCACATGGACATGCTTCCTTACGGCTGCGACGGTTACATGTCCACCTTCGCCAAATTTAAACCTGATATCGCCCATGCCTACTGGTCCGCCATTGAAGACAACGACCTGAACAAAGCAGTGGGCGTCATCGAACGGTACGATATGCCGCTCTTCGAGTACCTGTATTCTGCCTTTCCTGCGGGAGGCGACGCCGGCCAGCACGCCTTGCTGGAGTTGTTCGGAATCTGTGGCCGGTGGCGCCGGAAACCTCTGCCCGACCTCACCGGCGAAGATATGGAAAAACTGAAAGCGTACCTGATTGAGGCTTCGTTGTTATAACCGGGAGCGTAATGCTATGGCTTATGAGGAAGTTCTGCGACCACAATACCACTTTACACCGGAAAAAGAATGGATGAACGATCCTAACGGCCTGGTGTATGATCAGGGAGAATACCATCTTTTCTTCCAGCATTCACCCGGTAGCATGGTACACGGGCCGACCACCTGGGGACATGCCGTAGGTACGGACTTGGTACACTGGGAGCAGATCCATCACGCCGCCCTGGATGAGGACGATATGGGATGGATATGGTCCGGATCGGCGGTGACGGATCATCAAAACACATCAGGATTCCAGACGGGACAAAATCCCCCGCTTATCGCCTTTTATACCGTCGGTGATACAAGTTCGACACCCAGGAAACCCTGTACGCAATGTATCGCATACAGCAACGACCGGGGTCGCACGTGGACGAAATACGACGGCAATCCCGTCATCGGGCACATCCGGGCGGAGAATCGCGATCCTAAGGTCGTATGGCATGCATCATCAGGACGCTGGATCATGGCGCTGTTTCTCCATGTAAACGACTACCGGCTCTTCGCTTCAGATGATCTGAAGACCTGGGAGCCCTTTCAGGACCTAACGCTGCCCGGTGTGTCGGAATGTCCCGATCTTTTTGAACTGCCGGTGGACGGGAATTTATCGGATAAGCGATGGGTCTTCTGGGGTGCCAACGGCGGCTATATCGTGGGGCGATTCGACGGCAGGTTTTTCACACCGGAGACGGACGTCCTGCACGCCGAGACGGGTGCTAACGGATACGCGGCTCAGACGTGGAGTGATATCCCCCCGGATGACGGCCGTCGGGTTCAGATTTCCTGGATGGCGGGCGGCAAATACCCGGCCATGCCATTCAACCAGCAGATGTCGTTCCCGGTGGAGCTCACGCTCCGCTCTATGCCTGACGGAATCCGTCTGTTCCGGCGGCCGGTCCGGGAAATTGAGCTGCTGCATAATAAATCCCGCTCCTGGTTCAATGAAGCACGGGCTGAGGGTAGCCGTCTCATCATAGCGGAAAAAGGGGATTTATTCGACGTGCGAATGGGCATTGAAGTGAACAGGAAAACGGTATTTGAAATTGAGGTACAAGGCCACCTGCTTGCATACGACGCGGGCCAGCAAACCATCAGCGGATTCGGAAAAAGCGCACCGCTTCGCACAATAGATGACCGTGTCGAACTACAGCTTCTGGTAGACCGCACCTCGCTCGAAATTTTTGGAAACAACGGCGAAGTGTCGATGTCCTTCTGTTTCCTGCCGGAAGCGGCGAATTACCCCTTGGCGCTTCATTCAGAAGAGGGATCTTTTCAGATCCGGAACCTGACCGTACACGAACTCAGGTCAGCCTGGCCGGTGTAAGCGTCAAAGGGATTGTGCCGCAAGGAAGACAGGCGCATGGATTAAGACGCATTCAGTAAGTCGATGGAAACTTCAAGACGTTAGCCCCGCTTAACGAACCGGAATCCCTCGAGTACGTGCGTGACATTGAGGATGGCACATACTCCTCGCTGTGTGAAGCATACATGACAATGCGGTGCCAAAAATCCAGGTCCTCCTACCTCTACCGGTTGAGGTTTCGGCCGCGCTGTTCCAAGGTTTCGAGTATTGACAGCAGCATCCTGGGATGATGCATCATGTCCAGCCTGCGGTTATAAATAGGTTTGCCGTCCCGGGTCACTGAAAGTCGCCACAGGTCATCGGAATCATTTGCGTACATTTCGAACGCCCATGAATGGATTCGTGCATAGGCTTCTTTAATCCAATCGTCGGCTTCGGTCATCGCTGCAGTCACGAGCGCCCGCATGAATTCGGCTTGGGACCACGCGTCTTTGCGGTCTTCAGCCGGCTGACCGTCACGATCGATTTCGTAAAAAATTCCTCCGTGCTGCCGGTCCCAGCCGGCTTCGAAGTGCCTCTCAAGAAGGTCCACCCCCTTTCTTCTCAGTTCACGGTCGTTTCTGCGGTCCGCCTCCAACATGATTGCCGTACAGGTTTCGGCCGCCGCCCCCGGTTTGACGAGTCCCCGTTGGCGCCCAGTATAGGGTGTCCCGTCCGGTGCCACGGCCTCGACGATCAGGCCGGTTGACGGGTCGAGATGTTTCTCCAGCAAGGTGTAGAGGCCGAACTCGGCCATATCCGTCAGTTTCGAATCGTCCGGACGTTCGCGTAGGTAGTCCGAAACGGCAGGCAGGATGTTCGCCCACGCACCGTTCAGGCTGTGAGGCTCAGTATAGGCCGGTGCCGATGCCCGAAAATTGGGATCTTGTACCCGCTCTCTTATGTTAAGGCAAGCCTCCCGTGCAACGTCGAGATGGGAGTTGTCCGCTGTTGCCCTGAACAACTCCACCAGGCCGTGCGCCAGGTATGCCTCCGTCAGCACACTGGTAGCTCCCTCGAGCACATCGCCGGTTCGCGACAGGTTCATTGCCCAGCGTCCCTCCGCGTCCCGTGCGTGGTCCCGGATGAAAAACCACCCGCGCCGTGCCGCATCCAGGTACTGCTCTCCATCTGAATAGCGGTTGTGGAAGTAACTGAAAAGCCAGATACCGAAACCCTGGTACCACCCGCCTTTATGGTCGACACCGAGCGATCCGTCGTCCAGGACATCCCCGAAGAAACCGCCGATGTCGTGATCCACACCATATCGATACCAGAACGGAAGGCAGCGGTCGACACATCGCCGGAACAGAGACTTAATTTCCATATTTGAATGGTCAGCTAACATGTTCTATACCCTATTGTGTCAAGGTCGCTTGTACTGTCGAACAGGCCGGATTCTTTTCCTGCATATACTTCACCGCCCGACATGGTGGCTCCGTAACTACATGGAACGAACGTCATGCGGGTTCCAAAAGAATTTCCTGGAGTGCCGTAATCAGCCGGTCCACTTCTTCG
>CAYYIS010000088.1:0-9932 GCA_964470965.1 uncultured Gemmatimonadota bacterium
GATCCCGATCTACACCGCGGCCCTGGATGACCGTCTCAATGAAAATGCGTATATTGTTCCCGGACTCGGTGATGCCGGTGACCGAATTTTCGGTACGGAATGAGTATGGACCCCGAATATACTGTTTAATAAGCGCGGTGCAAGGTTAAACGGTACAGGCCTGAATGGTTTTCGGTTTTTTGAACTGATAACACTACACCTTGTGCCTGTAAGCATGATTTGCGTTCAACCGTTCCATCAGGTAATCACCGTAGACGACTGATTCATAGCGCGGCGGATTCGCTTCGTCGGCGCAGGACGGGAGGCATGCGATACGGCTGTCCATATTGGGGTCGTAGAAAAATGCCATGGAGTACCGGTCCCGATTCTGCCGGTTGTACACACGGTGGGGAGTTGATAGAAACCGGTTGTTGCTCCAGCGGGCGGTGATGTCGCCTGTATTCATAATGAAGGCGCCAGGAATTGGGGGCGCGTCGATCCATTCGCCCCCTTTCGGCCTGACCTGCAACCCGCCGGCTTCATCCTGCGCCAGCACCGTGATGAAGCCGTAGTCGGTATGCGGTGCGGAGCCGTACAGATCCTCATCTCTGGGCCCGGCGATAGCCGGATAGTGCAGCAGCCTGAGGAACGTGGTCGGCCGCTTGAAATAAGGTCTCAGGTCGGCCGGAGCGCCTCCCAGTGCTACGGACACCGCGGGCATCAGCATCTGGCAGAGTGACCGAAGCGTGTCGTTGTACTGCATAACCGTTTCCCGGAACCCTGGGCAGGACGGCGGCCACTGGTTCGGCCCGGCCAACGGCTTGCCGGCAAGCACATCAGGGTCATCGTCCGGCAGGTCGTGCATCATCATAAACGATTCGCTCTGATTGGGTTTGGTGACTTTCGCGATGCTTGACGTCACGATGGTGGAGGTGTTGATAGGGATGTATCCCCTATGCCAACGGTTGGTCTCTATCGCCATTTTACGTTTCAATGGCAACGTGTGAAACCGCCGTCCCGCCTCGAATGCCTTTTCGGTCAGCCCTTGCGGTACCCCATGATTGATAAGATAAGAAAAGCCAGTCTCCGTGTATGCCCGCCTGATATCCCGGGAAACCAAGTTCAGGCCTTCATTAGTTCCGTCCCGCAGGGGTTGGAGATCTATTGTCGGAAGGGTAGTTTCGGTCATAAATGGGCCCTTGACAGTTTAACAAAGGCCGTATATTTGGCAGGTTTCTCGCATCGCCCGGTTGCCACATTGAGGTGGATCCCGCCACGCAGACCCCCGCGCATGGTGACGATATGCGTTCCGATAGCGGCTAGTTCGTGCGGAAGGACGGTGGCCTTTGCGCCGAAACCGTATAGTATCTGTGCAAGGTGCAGGGATCGCTCGGGTGCCAGGTGGCCGGGTGGTTCTGATTGTGACATGGGCTTTGTAACCGTCGAGCGCACGACCGCCCGCGGTGGGTACCGTTAAATTCATAGTAGCAACGTTGACGGATCTTCGACCAGTTCCTTCAGCCTGACCAGAAACTGCACTGCCTCCCTCCCATCAATGATGCGGTGGTCATAGCTCAACGCCACATACATCATCGGGCGGATAACCACCTCTCCGTTCACCGCAACAGGCCGTTCCTGAATTTTGTGGAGCCCGAGGATGCCGACCTGCGGTGGATTGAGGATCGGCGTGCTCAGAAGCGATCCAAAGATTCCGCCATTGGTAATGGTAAACGTGCCGCCCCGGAGATCTTCCATGGAAAGCGTTCCGTCCTGCGCTTTCCCTACAAAATCCTTGATTCCCTTTTCAATCTCCGCGAACGTCATTCGGCCCGCATCGCGCAGCACGGGTACGACCAAACCCTCCGGTGCTCCTATGGCCATACCGATGTCGTAGTGAGATTTCAATATTATGTCGTCGCCGCGGATTTCGCCGTTGACCGGTGGATAATCCTCCAGGGCACTCACTGCGGCCTTGACGAAGAAAGACATGAATCCCAGTTTGACGGCGTGCCGTTTCTCAAACGAATCCCGGTGCTGTTTCCGTATGTTGATCACCGCGCTCATGTCGATCTCGTTAAACGTGGTGAGCATGGCGGCGGTGTGCTGCGCTTCCACCAGTCGCCGGGCTATGGTTCGACGCCGGCGAGACATGCGGATCACCTCTTCCCGGTCTTCCGGGACTGCCGCAGTCTTCGGAACTGCTGGCGGGGGTGCTGTGGCGGGCGTGATCCCAGCGGTTCTTTCGGGATCAGGTTCAGCGGTAGTCTCGGCCGCCAGGATCTCAATAGCTTCCTCCACATCGTGCTTGGTCACTCGGCCGCCCGCCCCCGTACCCTGGATATCTGAAAGATCCACACCCTCCTCATTGGCCATACGCCTGGCCACCGGCGTTATCTTTTCGTCTGCCGGTTTGTCGGGGGCTGCGTCTACTTCCTTGATATCTTTTGCTGATTTCTGTCCTGAGGACTCCTCCGTCGCGGCCGCCGGTGCCGCTTCAGCGCTCTCATCGACGACGCCCAGAACATCGCCGATCTTCACATCTGTGCCTTCTTCACAGGCGATACTCGTCAGCACGCCGGCCTGGGCGGCGCTGACCTCAAGGTTTACCTTGTCCGTCTCCAGCTCCACCAGCGCCTCACCCACCGCGACCGCATCCCCTACCTGCTTAAACCACTGCCCTATGGTCGCTTCCACCACGGATTCACCGAGTTCGGGTACCAGAATATCGATGGCCATATCTCCTGCCTTTCATTGTGCACCTAATAACCTGTGTCATTCCGGCAATGCCGCCAGGATGAAAATCCTATCAATGGATTTTCATCAATTGCTCATTATCGTGCCGAAAGAACCGATCGTAAATACCTTCTCAATCAGCGCCTTCTGGTGCATGGCGTGGATCGCGCTCGAGCCTTCCGACGGGCTTGAGTTACGGGACCGGGAGACCCGATGCAGAGGCCAGCGGTCGTTGATGGCGGACTCCAGGATGGGTCTCATGTATTCCCAAGCGCCCATGTTCTCCGGTTCTTCCTGTGCCCATACCACCTCTTCCAGATTCGGATAGCCTTCCAGCAGGGCATTCAGAAGGTCCCACCGGATAGGATACAACTGCTCCACTCTGGCAATGGCTACATCTGAAACTGTTTGCCGGAGATCATGCTCGACCATATCGACAAATACCTTGCCGCTGCAGAGCACCAGCCGCCGAATCTGTTCGCTATGTTGGCCGGCATGCTCATCATCTATAATTGGATTCCAGGACCCCGTTGCAAAGTGCTTCGCAGGCGAAGCCACCCTCGGGTGGCGCAGCAGCCCCTTGGGGGACATCACTACCAGCGGGAGAGGATCGACCTTCAGAAGCCGGGCCTGTCGGCGGAGCAGGTGAAAATACTGTGCCGCGGTTGTGCAGTTGGCGATCCTCATGTTGATATCAGAGCCGAATGAGAGGAACCGTTCCAGCAGACCACTTGAATGGTCCGGTCCCTGTCCTTCCCAGCCATGGGGCAGCAGCATCACCAGTGACGGCGTCTGGCCCCATTTGGCGCGAGCTGACACGAGGAATTCATCGATGATGATCTGTGCGCCATCCACGAAATCTCCGTATTGTGCCTCCCAAATCACCAACCGCTCCGGTGCCTGGACGTTGTAGCCGTATTCGAAGCCCAGGACCGCGTACTCAGATAGTGGGCTATTCCGCACCTCGAACGACGCGTTGGCCTGCGGCATATCGCGAATGGGTACATGCCACTTATCCGTTTTGTTATCGTGCAGCACGGCGTGCCGCTGGCTGAAAGTACCGCGCTCCACATCTTCGCCGGACAGACGAATGGGCACGCCGTCCTCGACGATCGAGGCTAATGCAAGCGTCTCGGCCAGCGACCAGTCGATGGTCGCCTTTTCGGGCTCATCCAGGGCTTTTCGTCGCCGGTCGATCATGCGTTGCAGGCGAGGGTGTACGTTAAAGTCCTCGGGAAATTCCCAGAGGGACTGATTCAATTGCCTGAGACGATTTACGGATACAGCGGTCCGCACCCGTTTGGCGACGCCCGGGGGGGGAGAAGTAGGATGGGGTTCGATCAGAGATTGTTTGGGGTCCAGTTGATCCATTGTTGTCTGCAGATCCCCCATGTGCTTCTGCATCAGCTCATCCGGTTGGTTCGCCTCGACCTCATTCGCTGTGACCAGCCGATCCGCCCACTGTTTGCGCACCGTGGGATGCGCATTGATCATCCGGTAGAGCAGGGGCTGTGTGAAACCAGGTTCGTCTCCTTCGTTGTGCCCATAGCGGCGGTACCCAATCAGATCGATCACAAAATCTTTGTGGAATTTTGCCCGGTATGCGCTGGCCAGTCGCCCTGCTTCGGCGCATGCGGCCGGATCGTCGGCGTTGACGTGCACCACCGGGATCTCGAACCCCTTGGCCATATCACTGGCATACCGCGTACTGCGGGACTGCTCGGGTGGCGTGGTGTAGCCTATCTGGTTGTTGGTGATTATATGGATCGTACCACCGGCCCGGAACCCGGGCACCCGATACAGTGTCAGTGTCTCGGCGACGATACCCTGCCCGGCAAAAGCGGCGTCTCCGTGTATGAGAATCGGCAGCGTCCGCGACGGGTTGGGACGCACTAGGCCGGCACGGTCCGCCCGCGTGCCAGCCGCACGTGCCATGCCTTCTACCACCGGGTTTACCGCCTCCAGATGACTGGGGTTCGGCGCCAGCATGATCTGCACGTCGATTTCCTTGCCTTTTTGGTCCTGGTATGCCCGGCTGGCGCCGCTGTGGTACTTGACATCACCGGTCCAGCCCACGTCATCTCCATGCTTGTCCACTCGGACGACCGGGTCTTTAAATTCTGCCAGCATCTGGGCATACGGTTTGTGGAGCACGTGGGCGAGGACGTTAAGGCGTCCCCGGTGGGCCATGCCGAGCATGATATTGTAAATGCCCATCTCCGCCGATTCCGCGATGATTTCATCGAGGATGGTGATCATGGTGTCCAGCCCCTCGATGGAAAAGCGCGTTTTGCCTGGGAACGTCCTGTGCAGGAACTGTTCGAACACCTCTACCTCGGTCAGGCGCACAAGGATCGCCACAGGGTTAATGGGGTCCTGGGGAGGCCGGAACGAACCGATTTCCGCCGCATCCCTCAGCCATTCACGCTCTTCCGGTACCCGTATATGTTCATAGTCGTAACCGATAGTCGCTGAATACACACCGCGCAGCCGTTCGACAGCTTCCAGCGCATTTTGGGATTGCTCCGCGATCGGTCCGCCAATCACGGATGCCGGCAGCGTACCCAGTATGTCTTCGGTAAGCCCGTAGGTCTCCAGGTCGAGAGCCGGGTCGTCCCGCGACATCAGCCCCAGAGGATCCAGGTCCGCTCCGAGGTGGCCGTATTCTCGAATGGCCTGCGCAAGGTTGGCGGTTGCCACGATGTGTCCTACGTCCGCCGATACGGTCGGGGGTGCTTGAGTTGGCGGAGGTCCGTCCAGCGACGGCGTCCACCGCGTGAACCCCGCCCGTGTCTCTGCATCGACGGAGTCCGGATTTGCGAGATATTTTTCGTACAGCTCTATTATATACCCTGCATTGGGCCCATGAAACTCAGTTGAGAGATCCATGCTGTTCCTCTGTTCTAATGTGCTTGATATCGATTATAGTCGGCGATGCATACCGGCCTTTCGGTCCGGTTGTATCGGGCTGGAGGTTAAGATAATAGGAATATGGCGGTGACACAAGGGTTTGTTGGTTAGGCAAAATGTATGCGAATGCCACCGAGTACCACCTCATCCTTCAATACGGGGAGAGCCACCGATAGCCGTATTTTCGAATACCAATCTTTCACAAAAAGTATGTTAGCTATTTGTTAGCTTTTTGACTTGTTCTTCAATACTGCACGTACATTCCTCTGAGGCCAACAGCCATCTCTGTCATCCTTAGAGCATAGGAACTGATTAGATCTACCTAAGAATACACGGTTACATCCGGGATGATGCTCAGTGCCGATACATTTTCTCCAGTATGGTTTTTGGTGAATTTTTGTATTGCCTTTAAGCAGATGTTCCAGCAACCACCAAAGGAACCCTTTTTGACCCCAAATCCTTGTGATGTCACGTATCTTACGTTCAACATTTTCGTATGCTTGTATCTTATCCAGGACTTCGTATGGTTGATCAGAAGCCATAGCTTCCCTAAGTCTCCGTTCTATGTATTTGTCCTTCCAGAATGGGTTTTCAAGTGTAGCTTGTATAATTTCACGCTGCTGGACACGTTCAGTTTTTTTACGGTTGGCACTGGTTGAATTCACGGAAATATTTTCTGCGATGATGGGGCTCACAATCGATCTAAAATAGTCTGTCCGGCTCTCATCTGAATAAACTGACCGGCCCCCATCTGAATCAGTTAGAATCTCACACATCAATCCAGTGGCGTTACCTCGCCGACGCATTTAAATGTTTTCTGCCATAAGACCACGGTGCTTAATAAGGTCCTGACTATACCCTAATGGAAACAACTTAGGTACTGATGATGACTGCGGTCTGTAGAACGGCTGTCCAGAAATCGAGAGGGTCAGTATCTCGCCAGATTCCAGCCTCCAGGTTCCATCGTTCGGATACATTGTTATCTCTTTATTCAACGGTGGAGCTATTTTACCTACATGATTTTCGTTGAGAGATGGAATTTGCATTCTAACAGGTTCACCAGCTTGATATGCAATGTCTGGAGTCAAACCTGAATTGATCCAGTCCCTCACAATTTAATAGGGTTTGATTTTACCACGAAGACTCTCCGTGAATACCCAGCCATTTTTTCCTATTTGGACTATATCAAGTCGATCGAAACACTTGTGTGGGTAGGCGACCCCGAATTCATCTACCCCTTCATCCCAATATACGGTGCAGTCAATGGGACTATCTCGGGCGGAATCAACCATACGGTTTTGACATGTTCCCACTGGGCAAGTTCTTCGATTGGAAAGTCGCTAAAATGTGTCTGGCGTCAGGGCGGCTTGGAGACATTCTAAAACCTCTATTTCGGATGATGCATCTCATCATACCGGAGTGGGAACCGGTTCTCAGGAAATGGGTAGCAACCCAAGAGGCAGAACGTAAGAGCCAGAAGCATGATACAATAGAGGGCCGTATCATATAGAAGGTATATGACAACAGAAACCATCGGCTGGCCGATGGCAGGTTAAAGGTAAGTTATGTAACAGACGGCCTTAATCATCTTCCGCCAGAGAGCGGCAAGTTCTCATCCCAGTTTATCGGTAAGAAATTACGATCTATAGGATTTGAGGCAGGAACCCTCCTTGAAGATGGAAAGACAATAGTAGTAAAAGATAAAATGTTGAATAGGGTCGCAGACCGGTACGGTGTGAATATGGTACCCACACTCTCAGAAACGTCAGAAACGTCAGTTTTCAGCGTTGTGGATGATTCTGATTTGTTATCAATGGACTCGGTGCGGACGCTTACAGAAGCATTGGACGACGAGGTTATCCCACCTACTGATAATGCGCCATCTGAGAAGATCCCTAAACTTATAGATGCATGCTCATGCTGTGGGAAGACCGACTGGTGGGCAGGTCGTTTTGGCAATAAGATATGTAATACATGTCACCCTAAATCAGTGCAACAGTTGGAGGCGAGATAGTCGCTACAGGGGCCGCCTTGAGCCGTTTTAGTGTATCGCGTAGGGCTTTGTCCTATCAATTACAAGAAACTATGGAGATTTGTGGCCGGTGGCCACTTCTGCGGGAGTGACTCGAGAGGGTTTTTCACGCGAGAGGTTTCCAAGTTGTGGACCCGGTCCACATTTGCCATTTGTAAAATCCACCAGGACCAGAGGTCTAAAGAAACGAGAACACCGACAGGCAAGGTGTCAAGGTATTACACTGCAGAATGTTCGTCAAGGTAACGCAAATGCCATCACATAATCACCGGTGGACAGCCCCATCTTGCCATGGCCTCCGACTGCTATAACTATGTACTGTTTCTCGTCCAACTCGTAGCTCATGGGTGTTGCAATGGCACTTAGGGGCAACTCTGTATTCCAAAGCACCTCGCCAGTGTCAATGTCAAATGCTCTGAACATACTGTCTATGGTCGCGCCAAGAAAAACCAGACCGCCCGCCGTGATCATAGGCCCACCCGCATTCGGCAGGCCTATTGTTTGGCCGTTTACTTCCCCAATTGGTACTTCCCAGCGCATCTCGCCAGATGACAGGTCCACTGCGGCCAGTGTGCCCCAAGGTGGTGGGTTTATGAAAAGTGTTTTTCTCTTCATCGCGTAAGGCGCTTCGCGTTGGGCACCAAACTCAAAGTCACCCTCCTCTCGACGTGTCTGATCAAAGCTACCTCGTGGGATAAGCTGGACCAGGGTAGCTATCCGACTTGTGTTTGCTACCAGAAGTTGGCGTTCCGGATCGAATGCAACGCTACCCCAGTTCGTCCCGGCGGCATTTCCTGGATACATAATAGTACCTTCAAGACTAGGTGGCGTGAAAATACCGTTAGAGCGATGCTTCCCCATGAGTTCCCGATTTTCCTCACGTTCGGTATCGGTGCGGCCCCAGGCATCGGCGGAGGTAAGCGGACCTTGGGGCATCAGAAGCGGCAGCGTCGAAAACGGCTGGGTCTCCCATGTGCGTTCGCCGGGTACGTCAGTTTGTGGAACAGGCCGCTCCTCGACAGGGAAAATTGGCTGTCCTGTCTCACGATGCAGGAGAAAGAGCGACCCCATCTTTGTGGCCTGCGCCACCGCCGGAATGCGTTGCCCGTCGTGCGTAATCGTGACAAGAACAGGCTGGGCGGCTATGTCGTAGTCCCACAGGTCGTGATGGACAGTCTGGAAATGCCAGACAACTGCTCCTGTGGATGCACGAAGGGCTACTACTGAATTGGCATACCGGTTATCTCCTGATCGCAATCCCCCGTAGAAATCTGGACTAGGGCTACTTGTGGGAACAAATACAAGATTGCGCTCAGGGTCTGCGGAGATGATGGACCAAGCATTGGCACCACCGACAGGCCCAGTGTATTCCTCGTCAGAACGAAGAGGGTTCCAGGCCCAGCGGAGTACCCCTGTACGCGCATCGAAGGCGCGAACGATGCCGTGGCCAGTATCGGCATGCCAGTTGTCGCCTATTGATGAGCCAACAACAACCAGATCATTGATGATAGCCGGCGGAGACGTGACCTGGTAATCTACTCTGCTTTTGACACCCAAGCCTTCCGTTAAATCAACCTGGCCATCATCTCCGAAGTCCTCGCAGGGTACTCCCGTTGCGGCGTCTATCGCGATGAGCCGGGCGTCGATAGTTCCGATGAAGATACGCCCCGCCCGGGAATTATTGACTTCGGCATTATGCCATACCGAGACGCCGCGTGACGTTACTTCAGAATACCGCTTTGTCCGGTCAACTTTAGGATCATAAACCCAACATTCTTCACCAGTTTCTGGGTCCAGCGCTATCACTTTGCCAAAAGCAGTGCTAAAATACAGTGTGCCATCAAATAGGATGGGGGTTGCTTCGAAGGTAAGTTTTTCCTTTACCGGGCTTCCCTGTCCCAGCTCCCCTGTACGGTAGGTCCAAACTCGCTCTAAACGCTGAACGTTAATCCGATTAACTTGGTCCAATTGGGCGTAGCGCGTACCGCCAGCGTCCCCGCCATGAGCATGCCAATCTGAGTATGAACTATGATCAGATTCCTGAGACGATTGCGTATCTAGACAATTCGACAGTAATATGCCCAATAGGAAGATCGGTACAAAAATCCAATCAAATTTCCATGGCATGTTTCTAATAATCCTTTCAAGGGTTAAAGCTACAGAAACCTCGAAATAGGATTGATACGCTACTTCAGCAGCGTCATCCTCTTGGTTACGGTATACCCGCTGCCGCTGGTGATACGGTACAGGTATATACCGCTGGCCACGCCGGTGCCTG
>CAYYIS010000089.1:0-2597 GCA_964470965.1 uncultured Gemmatimonadota bacterium
CATGGTAAAAGCGTGTGACGATCACGGGGTCATGATTCAGTTCTGTCATCAACGCAGGTTTGCTCCAGAATTCATGACGGCCAAACAACTGGCTAACGACGGCACCATCGGCGATCTGATTCGTGTTGAGGGCGCCTGCTCGAACCTGTACGATTGGGGCACCCATTGGTTCGATATGTTTTTCTTTTACAACAACGCCGAACCCGCTGAATGGGTAATGGGGCAGATAGACGCAGCCCGGGAACATTCGGCCTTTGGCATGGCATTAGAGACATCCGGCGTCTCATGGATCCGATGGAAGAATGGTTTGGAGGGTCTCCTGGCAACCGGTGACACAGGATTCCAGAGTGCTGCAAATCGGCTGATCGGAACACGGGGTATCATCGAAGTGGGCGGCCATGACGCACCGCCTGTTCGTGTTTTACAGCACGGTCAAGAGGGCTGGGTTGTCCCGGAACTGGTGGAAGTGAAGGGGGCGGGCGGCGACACCACACGGGCGACCCTGGATTTGATCGACGCGCTGATAAGCGACCGGGAACCCGAACTGGGCGGACGTAAAGCGCTTCAGGCTACGGAACTAATATTCGCCACATACGAATCCAGTCGCAGAAGGGCAAAAATAAACCTCCCGCTCGATGTGGATGATTCGGCTCTCCTTGCTATGCTGGAAGATGGGGAGATAGGTTATACGAAACGTGATGACCAGGAGAAATCCGATTTAGATCCCTTCTTTCAGGTCTGATGACGACGAACAGCCGTTATATCAGGCTGTGGGCTGATGAATTGATCCTGTTTCCCACTTGTTGATCGACAGGGGAACACTAATGTTCCCACGGGCGGTGCCGTGCCCGCAGCACTACCTGCTTGCCGTATAATGGTTCCGCCCAGCAAAGTGGGACCGGGCTATCAATACAAAGAAGGCTTCGGTTCGTTGTCTCATACATAATGATACATTCAGGTATCGTTCAATACTTCCAACTGCCCGTTTCCGACCCCTTCGGCGTGTTCTTCGTAACCTGATCCGCCATCAAACCATACAGCTCCGGGCGATCCGGACCCCAGCAGTGGGGCATCCGATCGCCGTATCTCACCTCTCCTTCATAGTAAGGATCGGTGGTGCTTTCCAGAAACTGTTCCATCAGGACCGTAGCGTTGTTGAGGTAGTAGGTGTCCATATCGCCGGTATAGATGTGGAGCTTGCCTACCAGCTTGGGACCTAGCCAGGACCAATTCGTGTCCAGGTACTGGCGAAGGTCGTAGTGCTCCTTCCAGTATTGGGCCACTTCCGGGTCTATCTCGCCAGTCATCTTGTCGAACAGGGGCTTAACATACCCGTCCTCACCTACCGGACCAAAAACCGCCTCGAATATGTCAATCTGCTCTCCGGACCGGTTTTTGGTCCCCATCACAAGCTCCATGTGATTTCGCTGCTGATAGGTCAGCCTGACCACCCCGTCCACATATCGGTCGCTCGGAGTGGGCACCTTAATCCAGCCGCTTTCTTTGTAATAGGCATTCTTATCCTCATAGATATTCACAGCCTGAAAATACCTGAAGTCAACAGGATCGGGACACAGCGAGAACGTACCGCCGAAAAAATCAGGATTGAATATCTGAAGCGCGAGCGATTCCCAGCCGCCGGTGGAGCCCCCTGACAGGATACGGGCGTATGGTTCCCTGATGATACGGAATTGCTCCTCCACCGCGGGAATCAATTCCTTTGTAATGGCATCGCCATAGGGACCTACATTGGGTGAATTGACGGCATAGGAATCGTCGTAATAGGGACAGGGATGCTGGAAAGTAACGGATATGAACCGGGGGGCCTCGTCCGAGACCCAGTATTCCTGGAATTCAAATCCCCGACGGGCTCGCGGATTGTCCGGACCGGGATCATCCGTCCGAAATCCGTTCGGATTGCCCAGTGAAAAATGCCCCTGGATATAGTTTACGGGATAATAGGTGTCTGGGTGTTCTTCGTAGCCTTTTGGAAGCAGGATGGTAGCCCCCAGAAAGATCGGCTGTCCCCAGAATTCCGTCAGCATCTTACTCTGAAACTTTATGCGTTTAACCCACTTGGTGTCATCCGGCATCTCGATGGGAGGGATCTCATTATCGCAAACGAGCGATATGGTCTGCGGAACCTCAGGATCGAGAGTCACCTTCCGGACTTCGCTGAATAGGTTCATGGGTGATCGGTTGAAGTGCTGGCCTTCCCACTGGTCATCGTGCATCCATACCGTGTGGCCGTCTGATCGTTTAAATTCCGTGTAGATGTTTACGAATCCCTGCACGTAGTATTCACCTTTCGGGATATCCTTCAGGCTTTTTACCGGATAACCGAAGACGGCATCGTCGATAACGGTGACTTTCCCTGGTTTCACAGCGAAGATGTCCTTACCGTAGAAGGGCACCCCGCGGGTGCCGATCTGCAGTCTTGGTTCCCGCTGCGCCGTCCTGGAGATCATTACGTATACACGACCGGTTACCGGACCGGAGTTTGCGTCCGATGTGTATGAAATTTCAAACCGGTTGCCATCCGTAGCGAAGGCGTGAGGTGAGTTGACTATGGAAATCAAAAACATGAAAACCAGGGT
>CAYYIS010000089.1:2697-9848 GCA_964470965.1 uncultured Gemmatimonadota bacterium
CTCGCATGCCTCCTAACGAATTATACCGGGGGTGCAGACGGTGAAGAGCCACCGGAAGGGTTCATAAAGGCCTGGGACGACGTAGCTTCACTTTTTGAAAAGGGATTGCAGCATAGACGTGTCGTGGGAGGTAGCCTCATGTTCATTCATGACGGCGCTGTCCTGGGGGAGACGTATTATGGTCTGGCAGATGAAGAGACCGGCCGCAGTGTAGATGCAAACACGATTTTCCATTGGGGCTCTGTAACGAAAACACTGACAGGCATCGCCGTCATGCAATTGCGGGATCGGGGACTGATTACTCTCGACGACCCGATCGTAGAATACCTCCCGGAATTACGGACTGTTCATAACCCATACGGCGACCTGCGGGACATTACGATCCGTCATATCATGTCCCATTCCGCCGGGTTCCGAGGCTCAACCTGGCCCTGGGGAGGTAACGAACCCTGGCATCCCCATGAACCAAAGCAATGGGACCAGCTGGTGGCTATGATGCCCTACACACGGATCCTCTTTGAGCCGGGCAGCAAATACAGCTATTCCAATCCCGCGATCATATTTCTAGGGCGGCTCATCGAGCAGTTGAGTGGTGACGACTTTGAAGTATACATGGACAAGAATGTACTGAAACCGCTGAAGATGTACCGAACTTATTATGATTTGTCTCCATATCATCTCCTGCCCGATCGGTCAAACAGCTATTTCCTGCGAAAGGGTGACAAGACCGCAAACGGACTGGACTTCGACACCGGGATCACCGTATCCAACGGGGGGTTGAACGCGCCACTGGGAGATATGGTAAATTACCTTTCCTATTTGTCAGATTCGGGCATTACGTATGAACTCCTCAAGCGGTCTTCCCTGGAAGAAATGTGGCAGTCACAGGTTCCTATTTCAGATGATGGTACGTTAAAAACTTCAATGGGACTGACATTCTTTGTTCTGGAACGTGAAGGATTAAGGGTGATCGGCCACACCGGCACGCAGAAGGGATTTCATTCTTTCGTATATGTGGATCCGGCCCAACTAACATCAGCAATTTTTGTTGTAAATACTTATGAGATCGCGGAAGGAGCCCCGACCAGGCTTTTGTCCGCCGGTATACGAGATGCCCTCCTTGGAAATGTATTCACCCTGTTTACAAATCAATAAAGCGTATCCCATTCTTCCGGTTTTTCATGTCTAACATCCAATCAGATTCGGAAACAGAAACAGGGCTTACCCAACAACAATCTATCCTCAGGCAGGTTTGGTGGATCGCCTGGCCGGTCGTGATTGCTTCCCTGCTCGATGCAGCGGAAGGTATGATAGATATTTACATGGTTGGAAAGATTGGACCGGAGGCCATTTCGGGTGTGGGAATGAGCCGCCAGATTGTGTTTGTGATGATGGTGGTCATGATGTCGATCACGGCCGGTTCACGAACACTGATTGCACAGTTTTACGGGGCTCGCCGGTTCGACGACCTGAGCCGCGCGGCACAACAGTCTATCGCACTCGCCTTTCTGTTCTCCCTGTTTTTGGGAGCCTTTGGTGTTCTGATATCAGAAGAGGTCTTATCCCTTCTGGGCGCCCGGGGTGACGTGCTGTCTTACGCCACCCCCTACCTGCGACTCTATTTCGGCGGATGCGTTTTTCTCGTCCTCAATTTCGTAATAGGCTCAATCTTCGGAGGGATGGGTGACACGAGGACACCGCTGAAGATCTCGATAGTAATCATCATCCTGAAAGTGTTCGCCACCTACGGACTGCTATTTGGAGCGTGGGGGTTGCCGAAGATGGGGATTTCGGGTGCAGCCATGGGCACCATCGTGTCCCGATCCGTAGGGGTGGTGTTAGGTATCTATTTTCTGACCCAGGGTTACACCAGAGTCAGGATTAGCTGGCCGTGGCGTTTGAAACTCGAATGGGTAATGATCAGAAAGATGATGGCAATCGGAATACCATCAGGCATCACGGGGTTTTTCAGAAACGGCGCCCGTGTTTTACTGTACCGTGTTGCAGCCATGACCAGCAATCCGACCGCATCGATCGCATCGTTGACGATCGGTTTCCAGGTCCGTCTCGTGACCATAATGCCGGCCCTTGCGTTTTCTGTGGCTGCGACCGCACTGGTGGGGCAGCGCCTGGGAGCAAGGGAAATTCCCGCGGCAGAGCGATATGGCGTCGACACCATACGATTATGTATGATTGTCATCAGCGGTATAGGCGCATGCGCTTTGTTTTTTGCCTCGGAGATAGTTTCCGCATTCACGGACGCGCCTGTAGTGACTGAATTGGGCTATACAATGCTCTGGTTTTTCACGTTTGCACAGTTTTTCTCCAGTCTCTCGATTGTTACCGGGGGCGTAATGGCCGGCGGAGGGGAGACGCGTCCCCCTCTATATTATACCATGGTCGGTCAATGGGGCATCATGCTCCCGGTCTCATACATCCTGACATTCACATCAGGCCTTGATGTCACCGGTATCTGGATAGCCTGGTTCCTGGGCGGGTTTACCCAGGGAATTTTGACGTACAGACGCTATTTGAAAGGGTTTTGGAAAGTGTCCCTCATATGATCTCCTAATCTCATCTATTCCCGGGAGGGGGTCATAATTCGATGATTGACACCCCACCCGTGTGCTCTTATCTTGAGCAGTATCATACCTGATCGCGATAATCTCCGTTACTTGCTATTACCGGAAGAGATCCATCCATGAGCGAATCGGCACTACAGCATGTCCCTTTATTCGCTAGACTGGGCGACAGAGAAGTTTCCGTTCTGGAGGATCTTTGCGTTACGCGTAAGGTGCCGGCAGATACACTTATCCTGAGGGAGGATGAGGAGGGCGACACCCTGTTTATTATCCTCACCGGCAGGGTGACCGTGTCTGTGCACAGCGGTGACGGAAAGGAAGTTATCCTTTCCGTATTGAGCGATGGTGAGTTTTTCGGTGAGATCTCCATCTTGGACGGCGAACCACGATCCGCGTCCATCACGGCAACTGATGAAACCGAGCTGTTGCTCCTGCGAAGAGCGGATTTTTTAGACTGCCTCCACCACTATCCCAAAATAGTGACGACATTGCTGTCATCACTAGCCAACCGGCTGCGCAGAACCAACAGGCAGGTCGAGAGCCTCGCCCTTTTAAAATCGTACGGCCGAGTCGCGGGGGTGCTGCTTCTCTTGGCGGAAGACCAGGGGGTTTATCAGGATGATGGCAGCATAACCATTACCGAACGTCCAATCCTTCAAGAAATAGCCGGTCTTGCAGGGACCTCACGGGAGACGGTATCCCGGATTTTAAATAACCTGGAACAGAAGGGTTACATCAATCGTGACGGACGTAAAATCCATATTCGTGATCCTGACCGACTGCAGGACGATTTCTTTTTCATCCCCTGAGCATCACTTTCCGCTTTTAAGGTGTATAACACTCAATCCATAGACAATCACACCTGGCGTTTGAATCCTCGCAAAACCCTCATGCAGTTCGTAAGCCAGAATACCGGGTGAAGGCATTTCCGGATACAACCAGTCTATCCGGTCGATGGATTGCCCCTGCTGCAACTTCACATCCACCTGAAAGCTGCCCGACGGAATCGGCACTTCGATTTCACTGTCTTCATTCTGATGATAGTTCACCCAGTGGAGGACTATCGCATTAGACTGTGAGGGACGCCATGCCCGCATACGAATATACCAGGGTGCGTCCGTTATAATGAAATGGTCGTCGAGCAGGCTGTCCAGGTCTGTATGGAAGGCTATACCGAATTCATCCCGGTCGGGAAGAGGATACAGAGGGAGGTCCACGCCGGGTTCTATTTTCTGACTGATGGGCGACCAGGGAACATCTGGTACGTAAAGAACCGAACCGGATTTATGGGTGATGATACGCCCATAAACCCCGGCGTCGGGGGTGGCACGCCACGATGCAAATAACGGGGTTTCATATGGGTTACCGGGAATGTCCGTCAAGCCCGATCCGGATGTCAGTATGACCTTTCCTCCCTGGGAAACATAGGCTTCAATTATCGCTTCCTCATCACGTGAGATCCTCCTGACGCCTGCGAGTACAAGAAGATCGAACCTCCCGATGGCATCGGTGATTTGCGTATCGATGATTATTTCAAAAGGGTAGTGCCGGTCTTCCAGTAACCGCCCGATTCTTCTCAGTGGACCGAGAGCATCGCGTTCACCCGCCACCTCTGCGCGGCGGGGGTATACGATGGCAGCCTGTGACCACGGTTCGGCAGGATGTATGAGATGTTGGTACCGCTCCAGAAACCTGTGATACCGTTTTATAACACCTGTATACTCCTCGATGATGTAAGTTTCGTTCCCCTGCTGACTCCAATGAAAAGCGGGTCCTGCGGCATGGTTCGCACTCGCCTCGGCAACAGATAGCCGAAACCTGCGGTAGTCATATTTGTTGATTACAAAGGGACGCCCGTTACCGGCCGCATGAACGAATCTGGAAGGCAGTCCCATATCTGAAATGTAGCCGTGTTCTATTCTGCTGATGCCTTTTTCCCCGCCCTGGCTGTACCATATATAATCTTCGTCCCTGGCCCACAATTCATCGGGGAGCAGGCTGCGTTCATCCTCCGAGGTGAAATCATATTTATGGTACCACTGGGCAACCTTGAGGTTCGGCTTTATGGAGCGCCCGAAGGAAACAAAAAGGTCATCGAACACTTCTTTTCTGCGCAGGCATTCCCACCGCATCTCTGCAAAAACGGCTTTCTCTCTCAATTTGTCCGGACAACTATTCTGGAATGTAAAAAGGTTATCCAAATCGCTGAGGTTGCGGGTGCCGAACAGGTTCCTCAAGTCCGCGTCATCGAAATTTTCTCTGTACCGACCTCGGAGTTCTGCAAGGCAATGTACACATGAACAATATTTTGTAAAATTGTGATGAACCATCAAACCGTCCACCCCGGTATCGATAGCCTTTTTAATCATCCTTTTAAGCATCGTGATCCATTTGGGATTGCTGAGGCAACCACTGTAAGCCTGGTAAGGGCGGCCTTCGATGGGCCATCGTCTCACGTTTCCGTCCGGTATCGTTTCCTGGGCCTGAACCGGGTCGTCGAATGGTTTGGATCCCAGCAGGTCCTCCTCCCATATGGTGTCCCAGGCCCCGAACAGCCCTTTTCGTGCCTCGTGGTCCCCATAATGCCATGCCAGACTCATCTGCCCTATGAAAAGTGCGCCGGCTTCATGTACTCCGTCTATCAGGTCCTTTACATAGGTCAAGTTTTCACGAACACCCACATGGGGCATGCCCACCCAGTGCCGGTCCACATCCGGATCATCCGCAAGGCTGTAGAACTGCGGTCCGAATGTGCCGGTCTGCACCACCTGAATACGCGATTGTTTAACCAGGTTAACCAGGTCGAGGCGGGGCGGTATACTCCAGTATTCCACCATTCTGTTAAACCAGAAATCGGAGGTCATGACGTAAAACTCCTAACAGTTAGAACCCGCGCTGCCCTACCATCGATAGTTCCAACTCTTTACTGGTAAGGAACTCGAGGAGGACAGGCGTGCCCTCTCTGGTTGTTTTGATTCCCCGCTTCAAAGCAGGAACGATCTGATCCGGCGTCTCGATCCGCTCACCGTATCCTCCAAAGGAGCGGGCCATTTCTGCATAATTCCCGGAGATATCGGTACTGCGGTATTTTTCTGTAGAGACTTCCATGATCGGCAATTCTATGGCCATAGAGAAATTGTTGAATAATATCGAGAGGATGGGGATTCTCTCTCTGACCGCCGTTTCGAAATCCATCCCCGTAAATCCTATGGCCGCATCACCCCAGACGTTGATGCACAATTTATCAGGATATGCCAGTTTTGCCCCCATGGCAAGTCCAAGGCCGTATCCCAGCTGTGTGGTCTTCCCCCACCCGAGATAGGATAATGGGGTCACGGACTCCCAGAACGGAACCAGCTGATCCCGAGGACTGCCTGCATCATGCGTGATGATGGTATTGACCGAATCGACTGTATTCATCAGGTCTCTGATGACCCGGTATGGCGTTATCGGCGCCTCATGGGAATTAAGCTTAGGAGCCCATTGGTCTAACCATTGCCTTTTGACAGAGCCGATCCGACTGGTGACAGACTGATAACGTCCACGCGGCTCTCCCGCCAAACGGTCTTGTATAGCCGTAATCAACGCGCGGAGGGTCAGTCGGGCGTCTCCGACGAGCGCGTGTTCCACCTCCATGTCCTTGTTGATGTCTCCCGGGTCAAGAGTGGCATGTATGAATGTCTTTTCCTGCGGCATCGGAAACGCGAAGTGGGTACGGGTGAAACTACAGCCTATACCTAAAACCGTGTCGGCATCGTGTACGAAATCGTAAACCGTTCTGGGATAGCTCCGACCGCCGCATCCCAATGACAGGGGATGATTTTCCGGAAATGCACTTTTTCCGCCCAGGGTGGTGGTCACGGGTGCCTCGAGTAATTCCGCTAACTCCCTGAGCTCCTCCCAGGCTTTGGCATAATGAATTCCCTGGCCTGCATATATCACCGGACGGTCTGCTGAAAGAAGGGCTTCCGCAGACCGTTCCACGTCATCGTCAGCCGGTCCGAACCGGGTCACGGGGACAGGTCGGTGGTCGAAATCTGGTAGATCCTCCGTATACAAATCCGCCGGTATCTCTACCAGGGCCGGGCCGGGTCTGCCGTTTCTTACCTGTGTGAAGGCCCGGCGTAAGGCTTCCGGTATGTTCTGCGGTTGGGAGACCTGTTCGCACGATTTAGTAATGTGTTGAAAATTCAGATAGGCATTGAAATTAGGTGGAATATTGGCAAGCTGCCGTGTGTAACCGCCCGGCAGCACGATGATTGGCACAGATTCGCCGTATGCCTGGGCTACACCTCCGAACGCGTTTTCCGTACCGGGTCCGCTCTGCATACAGAAAACGCCGATACGCTCGCCGGAGGATACCCTGCTGAGCGCGTCCGCCATATGCAGACCGATACGCTCCTGCCTGACGATTATCGGCCTTATATCAACTTTGGCAGCCGCCTCGATAAGATGGTTGACCGGGTAGGCGAAAAGAAATTCAACACCCTCCGCTTTCATGATTCTGGCTATGGCATCCGATACCTTCATCCGTTTCTCCTGTGTCAATCATACGAGTATAAAGGGTGA
>CAYYIS010000090.1:0-9821 GCA_964470965.1 uncultured Gemmatimonadota bacterium
AAAACCATACGCTGCTGACTCCTTTTGTCTTCACACCCGAAAATTTCCCGCTCACCAAACGATACCGGTCCAGGCGGGGTATAGTGGCGCAGTCATAGTTCGAAGGGTAATAAGGTGCCAACTTGAACGGCTATTATCGAGCCCGTCCTGTGAACCGGAAAATGAGTCTACTCAACCCGTTTGTGTTCTCCTGTTGTAGCAGAAGCACGTGGGCGACATTCATCCTCGACTTCGGTAAACATAAGATTACCGTTTTCAAGCAACGCGACCTCATACATTCCGGGCGTGCTTCCGCATGGTGGAATATCGTGGACCTCGATCTCGTTCTGGAGGTAGCGCCCCTCCTCGAACCAAAATTCGCCTGTGGCTAAGGGACGCTCCGCCAACCCTTCAAGCGAGTCCGAAAAGTGAAACGTGCCATCCTCATAGTATCGGATATATCGGCCAGAAATCTCCCAAGTACCCAAGATATCCTTGGCGTCCGTTACCGGGCCTGGCTGCGTGGTGTCCGATGCACTACATCCTGCAAACAATAACAGTCCGACGGTAAACAAGGTAAAATAACACCTCTTCATACAGTGCCTCCCATCTTTGAACTTTTACAACAGACCGACAGCATTTTCCCCAAAACAACGGGCGACAGTTACAATGGCTATAAACGGCCGGTAAGATCCTACCCCCGTGAATTTGCAGGCCTGGCATAATCCGGGTGCCAATCAATAGTGATAGATTGTGACCCGAAACGTATACTCCAAAAGACCCGTCCAAAGATGGACCTCAGTCCTGGAGCAGCCCCTGCAACTTTTCCTCAATAAATTCGATGCCATCCGACGCGTAGCCGGGGCCGCCTGCAAGATGACCCCATATGGAAGGAATGACCTCCAGCCTGGCGCTGGGCATCATGGAAACCTCGATCTCGTTGTCTTCAGGTGGAAAATAGAGATCGTGACTGCAAGGCATGACGACGGCGGTCGCCGTAATCGCACCCAGGGCCTTCTGCCAATCGCCTTGAAACCTGGAATGCGCGCTCAGATCGGCGGCCTGCCAGGTGGCGAGCATCGCCAACAGGTCCCGCGGATCGAACGACCCGAAGTGTGCGATGACACTTTCAAGGAATTCCGCCATAGACGGCAGCGGTTCTCCAAACATTCCCAGATGGAGCCCCTCCCTATAGAAGCTTTGAGACGCGAACCAGCTGGCATACACCGTCGAGAACGCACGGAGCCCCGGCCCGGGTTCCGTTTCCCAAGTGGGATCTGCGATCAGGGCCTGTTTAACGCCCTCGAGGAACAGCCAGTTGTGGGTCGAGGTCTTCGACGACCCGCAAACCGGCGCGATACGCTCCACGAACCCGGAATGAAGTGCGCCCCAGTGAAATGCCTGCTGTGCGCTCATTGAGAACCCCGTAACGAGTTCGACGTGTTCAACGGCAAAGTGGTCCCTGAGCAGGCGATACTGGGCCTCCACGTTGTCATATACGGTGACCAGCGGAAAACCTTCGGGGTAGGCGGCCTCCGACGTATTGCTCGGAGACGAGGACAGCCCATTGCCAAACATGTCGGGCACGATGATGAAGTACTTCGTCGGGTCCAGCGCCCTTCCTTCACCGATCATTGCGGCGTTATCACTGTGTCGGCCACTGTACCAGGTCCCGTAAACGATCACGTTGGTGTGATCGGCGTTTAGAGTCCCATGGGTCGCGTAAGACAGTCGTGCGTCCGGAATCACCTCACCCGATTGCAACTCAAAGTCACCAAGTTTGTAGACACCAGGGGTACCATTTCCGGGAGACGCAGCCGTCTGAATTGCTGGATCGTTTTGGTCTTTGGACGACACGGTGGCGGCTGACACTTTACCGGCAGCTGCAATACCCGCCAATGCCAGGGCCGCTGATTCGATGAATTTGCGTCGGGATATGGACATGGTAAATCTCCTGTGAATGTTGTCATTACCTATCAAACGGGTAAACCATTTGAGAATCATTTGACGATGAGGCTTCGACTAACCCAGCTAACATTTCCTCATCACGGACGCACGATGCTTTTAGTATTTGTTGTCCATTCTACTTCAGCAGGGACATCCTCTTAGTCTCGCTATACCCGCTGCCGCTGGAAAGCGCCGCAACCCCGGGGGAGGAGGGATGGGGCCCCTACCGTGTCCAGAGCGATTGCCCGGCCCTGATTAGAATGAATAACCCAGGCTAACTCCACCCCATGGAAAAAACGGACCGCTGAATGTTCCGTTAGATGTTATTGAAGTGGGAATCCTCAATGGAGTAATTGAAACCCTCAACAATAATCCCGGAGCATCCTTTTTATGATACCGGTATCCGAGCAGAAATGTCTGCACCGAACCGGATTCCAAACCGTCAAGGCTTCTGCCTGCAAAATTAATGGTGCCATCGGCTGTAACGAAAGTTACGCCTCCTCCAATTTCCAACTTATGATCACCGCCCAAAAGGAGGTTAGCTAAAACGGGCACAAAGTGAACGATGGCTTTGCCGCTATTACCGAGCCCATCGGTAGAGTAAAATGCAAAGGGTCCCCATCCTGCTCGAACCGATACCTTTGCAGCAATGCCACCCAACTCCGTGTGCCACCCAGCCCGGTCATAATTGATGGTATAAAGTAATCCATTTCCTCCCAGTTCCACAAAAACGTTATTATTTTGAGCGATGGCATAAGGCGTGCTCATTGTCAAGAGTGCGATCACCCAAATTTTCTTCAGCACCCCGAACACCTCCAAGATAAGACATGATGAAGTCTTGATTGATCTATTGTGCCGCATTACCGGATGAAGCCACAGGTCCGCAGCCTGGCCGGTCGGCCATGTCTTCTCCGAGTCGGTATGCCAAATGTAGACCTGGATATGGGCTTCACCGCGATCTGCACTTAAAGAAGAGCAGGATGATCAGCCAATCTCCAGTCGTTTCTAAACGATAGAACAGGGTTAAAAGCGTATTCGGGAAGTCGAATTAAAACGGGCCGGTCGATTCCAGTGGATCGACAGACCGTACCTCCTCAGACCAGTCACGCCACAAGCTGCCGTTCGGGTCGCGCCTGACCACCTCGTCTGGAACGGACTCCGGTGTCTTCGCGAATGCATAGATAGTCGCCTGGCGGATGACGTTGCTCAGGGTGTTCTGGCCAGCCATATGCAGCAAATTCGCATGCCATAGTACAACCGACCCTACCGGTCCTCCCGTCACCACAGGTTCGGTGTCTGATCTAATTTCGTCCAGCGGTGGGGCGGAGTACCCGTCCCAAGCCGGCACATCTTCGGGTCTGCCGGGCGGCGGTGTTTCACGGTGCACCGCGTTCCAGTAGTCCCAAATGCGCCTGTGGCTGGCAGGCCACAGGGTGAGTCCCCCGGCATTGGGCGGCAAGTCGTCCACGTAGGCTGCGATCTGAAGACGCCAGTGTGTGTCGTACATGGCTTCGGAATGGGCACTGCGGTAGATGCCGCGACTCGGGCAGTGATTGTCCGTCGGTGGCGGACTGTTGGGAAGCGTACAATACAGTCCCCGCGTGCCCTGGCCGGTCGCCCAGACAGGCCCTGTCTTTGGCAGTCGAACCTGTTCGGACTTATTCGTGGCGCTTCCCGTCCATCTTTCAGGATCTGCGGACAGGTGGGGTGCCATGCCACGAACCGTACCCTCGGTGAGTAGGCAGGGACCGGTTGTGTGACCGTCCTCGCCCACCCCGGCCGGCCAGACAACCTCGCCTTTGCCCAGCAGTTGTTCGGCCACATTCCAGAGTGCACGTGGCGCGGTGTTTAGCATCAATTCCTCGGCCCCGTTACGGATATACAACCGGTGGCCTTCACCGAAAAAGTAGGGATCTCCTCCGAGCTCGTGTCGTTGATAGCTGCCCGCTTCCTCCTTGGTAAACGGGCGCCAAGTGGCCGGATCATCCCGCCTCATACATGGGCGGTGTTGCAAAATAACATCCCACATCTGTTCTCTTACCTGGTGGCAAAGGGCGGGGTCGAGTACCCCGGGAAGTACAAGCAAACCGTCTCGCTTGAACTGTGCGATCTGGTGCTCTGTAAGAATGGGGACCTGATGCAGATCCTTTGACGGTCCAAACATTTAAGATACCCTTATTGTATTTTGTATTTTGGAAAAAAACATGCCGGGCCCTATGTGACTGCACCATGCATCGGCTGCAACTATATCCGTCGTCGGTCGCCCCGCGCCGCAACAATGACTAGGACTGGGCCGAAGTCGGCTAATGCCACAACCCTTTAAATCGACAATTTGACGATACTTCGAGCACCCGATATATGATGTTAAAGTTGGTTGGGATTCTGAACAGACGCATATTCTATTGGCAGACTTGTCAGCCACGCATTATGTGGCTTCACCGCCTTATGGTGATTTAAGCAGTGAGACTTGGCGCGGTCCAGTTTGGTATCCTCTGCAAGGTATACCTCACCCATGCCACCTTTACCAAGCTGACGGATGGCTTTGTAGTGACCTATGGTTATACCTTGTTCCATTGTTACGTACAAAGGATGTAAGCTATATAACACTTTGCATCAGCCGCAAACGAATCGCTTAGCGAGTGGTTTGTCGGCCTGCATGCGTTTGTTAGGCAGCACCCCGATAACACCTAACGTTCACTAACGGCAAGTCGAAGTGCCAAGCCCGTGAATACAGTTCCGGCGATACGATTCATAATAATCTGAGCTTTTTCAGATACCTTTAACCACTCTCCAAGAAAACCAGCAAACCATGCTACAGCGCCAAAAACTAAAAGAGTTGCTACTATGAACAGAGCACCAAACATTAGCATCTGAATTGTCATTGATCCCAGGGAAGGATTAGCAAATTGAGGTTGAAATGCCAGGAAGAATATCGCTACTTTTGGATTGGTTATATTCATAATGATTCCACGTGTGTAAAGCTTACGCCAGGCCAGCTTGTGTTTTCCACCTTCGTCCAGCTTGATCGCACTAGCTCAAAAAGCTTTAAAAGCAAGGTAAAGTAAATACAAGGCACCTACAATTTTCATAATGGTGAAAGCCAGCACCGATGTTTGAAAGATGGCGGCAACTCCTAGAGTAACCGCGGCTGTGTGTACTAACAAACCTGTGCACAACCCAAGGGTAACTTAGATGCCCGCTTGTTCAATGCAGATTGCGTCAGCACAAAAATATTGTCTGGGCCAGGTGCAAGCCCCAGAGCTACGGAGGCGACGAAAAATATTGTTACGGTCTCAATTGGCATCATTTTGTAATTCGTCCGTGCTGATGGTTAGGTGATTCCTGTCATTAAAGAGATCGCTGCCTATGCTTACTCAATGGAGTGCACCCCAAGATGAGACACTGAGTTAAGCTATAGTTATTTGAAGTGCCATTTCCTGTTCAAATTCAGCCGGTGGCCGATAATCCAGGGCTGAGTGTAACCGTTTCTGATTATAGAGGGTATGGATAAAGTAATCGATACCCTCTCAGGCTTCTTCAAGGGACTCATACTCGTAGAGATACACCTCTTCGTACTTGAGTGTTTTGATAAAGGTTTCGGCTAAGGAGTAGAGACTGGGTATGGCTCCCCATTGATAAATTTGGGCATAGGACTTCCATCAATTGCGACACATTCTCAATACAATCACCTGACAAAAAGATAAAGAATGAATAAAAAACCTAAGGACAATCGTTGTTTTCATCCTGCGGGGATCAATATCTGCCACAATAAGGATATTGGCCGATAAGACGGATGTAAATGGATAAAAATACAAAAATCAGGTACTTTTTGTTGTGTTATTTATAGGATTGGGGGGATACACCTGTGAATTTCTTAAACAATTTACTAGAATGCGATGGATCTTTAGAACCGAGCGTGTGGGCGATTTCGTTAACCGGATGATTGGAATAGAGCAGATAACAAATGGCTTCGAGCACCAGGCGTTCCTCGATGATCTGTTTGGATGTTTTACCCAGAATCTGCTGAGTAACATTTGGGAGGTGACGCGGTTGCTTGTGCAGGGCATCGTCCTGTGCACTGACAACAGACTGCGATAGGCAAAGGAAAGACAGATAGAAGATTCTGATACAAGACATATAAACTCCGACAGGTACGTACAAACTGCCCCAAAAAGATGCACGAATTCATTAGGATATAACTTTAACTAACGAATAAAACATGCTACAAGCCAAAGGGTTATACTTTTCTATTAAAGTGCCGAGCTATCCTGAGATGCGCCTTCCGTGAACTTCGATGGCCTTGCCATTTAAATCCCCACTATAAAAAATGCGACTATCACAGATCCTATGGTAAATGCCAGGATAAATGCTACAATTGAAATAAATGCTACAATGGAAGTACTATGCTTTGATTTCACTTCCCTCACTCTTCTTTGTAATTCTCATCAAGAATTTTTTGTTGTTTTAGAGTCTTTATGAGTTTTTCCACTCTTATAAATGCAATGAGTCCGAAAACAAATCCTATTACACCCAGCGCTTCCATTTTAATTCCCTTCGCCTTTCTCTGTGTCGTTAGATTTCTTCCTACCCCTGAGTACCCACATGATTATTATAATCGAAACAAGGCCGATCAAAAATCCGGTGTCACCTATCCTGCCCATCTCTCGGAGCGCCACAACGAACACGAACCAAACCCAACACACTACCACACCTATTCGCTCTTTAACACTCAGATTCATATCGCCCCCTCAGTTACAACACGGCCTTTGTATTTCGGGCATTTCGGGATGCTCTGCACGTGCGTACGTGCGTGCGTTGGCACCCCAAAAAAAACTCCAATTAATACCCGATACCTACTGCGGTTTTAAGTCCTAAAAATCGAATTCACGGCTCCTTTATGGGCCTATTTACTGTGGCCCCGGCTTCAACGTTCGGCCTATTCCTTGCCCCCAAATCTGTATCCCACGATGCCCAATAGATATGTGGTATCTAAAGCCTTACTATGATACAGGCGTATTTCGCTGAAAGTGTGCCCTACATCAAGGCCCACACCTCCCCCCCCACCGATATCCTCTTTAGTGAGAGAAATTCCACCGAATAGGCCCAAGTCTGCCGTTACTGTGGCTTTATTGTAACCAATTAGGCCAATTGCATACAGTGTAGGCGATGTTAGCTTGATTCCAATATTCATCTGTTCAACTGAAATGTAGCCTGATGAATCGTCTATATTATTGGAGATGGTCACGCCTTCAAACAGAATTGACGAAACTGGGCTCAATGATAATTCTGCACTTACCATCACGTTGTAACCCAAAACGTAATCATTGGAGGATAGAGACTTATCTGTTACCACATAACTGCCACCAGCACCCAGCCTTATGGGAGGTTGGGAATAAATAGATTGACTGGACATGATTGTTATCGTTAAACACAATACAGAAGTGCGAATCGTCATGATACCCCTCTGTTATGATGTTTAAAGACCTGTATCAACTATCAATGTTCCTGCTATTGGTTCAGCCACTAATTCCATATCAAGGACGACGAATCTACATAATCCTAAGTGCGGTCCTGTTACTTCAACAGCGTCATCCGCTTGGTCTCGCTATACTCGGTGCCGCTGGTGATGCGGTACAGGTAAATGCCGCTGGATACTCCGGCACCCGTGATGTTGGTGCCGTTCCACACCGCCTCATAGCGTCCTGCCGCCTGCACCTGATCCACCAATCGCACCACTTCCTGTCACAGAAGGTTGTACACGGTGAGCGTTATGTGCGTCTGCTCGGCCCCCCATCCTCGGGTGCCACTGATACCAGGTAGAGTACCGCTTGCATCGCAAAAAATCTCCGAGCACCAAGTGCTCACGTTACATTGACAAACCACACCTTTTCCACTATATTACACTTGGTCAACAGTAAGAGCAATAGCCTGAAATTCGATTCTGTTGAAGTAATACTCTTATCTACAGCATTTAGAGTTCAAACATCTTTTATTCTGACAATGCGTTCTATGCTAAACAATACACCGGTTATTCTGATTGCCGACGATGAACCAGAGATATGTGACGCGCTTGCTCGTATCGTGAAACGCCGGGGTTATTTGCCGAAGATTGCTGCGGACGGACGAGAGGCGCTTGAGGTAGTACAATCTTCGCGAGTTGATGTGTTGCTAGCGGATCTACGGATGCCTCGAATGGATGGTATGGAACTACTTAAAGCAGCCAAGACGGTAGATCCGGATCTTGAGGTGATAATGCTGACCGGGCATGGTACTGTGGAGGACGCGGTGGAAGCTCTCAAAGTAGGAGCTTATGATTTTATCTCAAAGCCGCCTAGAAAAGCTATAATCGAGCGTGTTGTCGAACGGGTTGTGGAAAAACGGGTTCTTAATCGGGAGAACAAGCGTCTCCGCGAACAGCTCTCTGTAATTCAGGACGGGCGACAAATCATTGCCGCCAGTTCGGAGATGAAGGAGATCATGGAGATGGTACACCAGGTTGCTCCCAGTTCAGCCACCGTTCTGATTCTCGGTGAGAACGGCACCGGTAAAGAACGCGTTGCAGATGCCATCCACCAGTACGGTACAAGGAAGGATCAACCATTTTTGAAGGTCAACTGCGCTGCCTTGCCGGAAAACTTGCTTGAAGCTGAATTATTCGGCCATGAAAAAGGAGCCTTCACAGGAGCACCGAACCAGCGCATAGGACGTTTTGAGGCAGCCCATCAAGGTACCCTGATGTTGGACGAAATTAGCGAAATGACCTTGGCAATGCAGGTCAAGCTGCTCCGCGTGTTACAAGAGGGCGAGTTCGAACGACTGGGCAGCTCGAAGACGATCAGGATGGATGTACGTTTGATTGCAGCAACGAATAGGAATCTTCGGGAAGCCGTCAAGGCAGGTACATTCCGGGAAGACCTGTTTTACCGTCTCAATGTCATTCCCTTGACAATACCTCCTCTACGTAAAAGGCAGGACGATATTCCGTTGCTAGCGCATCAATTTTTACGATTGTATTCACAGAAAAATGACAAGGTCATCGAATCTATCAGTAATGAGGTCATGAAAAGTTTCTCTACGTATACCTGGCCCGGCAATGTGCGAGAGTTAGAAAACGTTATTGAGCGCGCAGTCGTAATGTGCTCTACGGGTAAAATCACCTTGAACAGTTTGCCTTCACACATCGGTCAATCCGAAAAAAACACCCAGCCGCTCCTGATCCCGATCGGTACTATCCCCTTGGACGAGATCGAAAAACTTGTAATCCGACAGACACTCGATCATGTGGGTGGTGACAAGAATGTGGCTGCGGGCCTCCTTGGAATCACGAGTCGGACGATCTACCGGAAACTGGGAAAGCGAGGCGTTTGATATGCGGCCGCTGAAAATCACCCCTGATCGATAGAATGTCTCAAGAAAATGCCTCCTTTATCTTTATTTTGACAGATTTTCAAATTCAAGGTCCCTCTGAATATATTTATTGACAATCTGTCACACCTTACACCCTTCAACCCACGTCGATCACTGCCGGTAGATCCTTGCGTGTGTACAAAGAAAACTTTTCCAAGAATTCCAATTTGTTGAAATTCATATAGATACGCCATATTCCCCTGCAATATCTCCTTCTGATTTCCACATTGGCACACTTATTGATGTATCTACGAGTGTACATGTTTTTCTCAGTTTCCGGACATGCCGAACGATCGCCTATCAAGAACTTAGTGGCGTTAATTGGCTTTGCGGAAACCGTCGGGGATGAAGACTAAAATCAACGTTGATCGAGCGACAGGGACCCTAAAAGTCGGGGTACTACCGAATGAAGGATGAAGGCGATAGGATGAAGGTTGAGGCGAACCAACGTCTTTGACTGCCAGGCCGTGCGTTCTGGTTGCCGAATA
>CAYYIS010000091.1:0-9606 GCA_964470965.1 uncultured Gemmatimonadota bacterium
CAGGAATTTCAGGCAGTAAACATCCTCTATTAAGGGATAAAGCCCTCGTAGTTCTTAATGATGGCGACTTCCGACGGGTTGATGCTGATGCCATAAGGAAACTCCGAGTTGGTTCAAAGGGCATGGAAACCGGTAAAATAGGTAAATTCGGTCTTGGCATGAAGAGTGTCTTTCATATCTGTGAGGCTTTGTTTTTTATGGCATCGGACAATCAGCCTGCGGCCGAAGAATCTCCCTTCTGCCGGTTGTTGAATCCGTGGAACGGCACTGACCTGCCCGTTACAGAAACAGAAGAAATTCCGCCTGAATTCTGTTTACGCTATTGACAAGTACCAAACAATTGATTAGTATTATGGCAGGACGTACTTTTGTAAATGCCGAATTCCACCCGCCACACAGATACATGGGAGGCCTGCCATGCCCAATGAAACCAAGGTACCCCTGGTCGTCCGACACGCATCGGTCCAGGCGCTGGAAGACGGGAGAAACACCGTCATCAGGGCCGAAACCGTGATCGGTGCCGACGGGCGGGTCCGTCACGTAGAACTTCAGTTCCTTCAGGCCTCGCAGACCCGGGGGGAAGAACCGCACCGCACCCACCGGCCCATGGCCGAGATACGTCTTGAATTCCTGTCCCTGGAAGCCTTGAAGGAACAGACGGCCCGGCTGCTCGGGCTGCGGCCGGCGTCGACCGGATCGAACGGGAACGGGCGTGCCGACGGCCATATAATCGAACTGAGAGGGCAGGGCGTCCTCGTCTATCTGGATAGCCGGGGACAGGAAGGCAATGACGAGCCCGCCAGGTGGACCCTGCGGATGATCAACAAGCATGATCCGGCGGTCAACCTGGCTGTCGGGGCTTACGGCGAGGTGGTTGAAGAGGTGTGTGAGGCGCTGGCACGCGTAATCACCGCGGTCGAGGCGGAATGCGAAAAGGTGCGGCATACGGCAGACCTGGAGGCCGCTTACCCTGCCCACCGGCTGCTGGACGCGCAGCACTTCGACTATTACCTGCACAATTGATGTAAGGGTTTAACCCCCGGCTTTTCCGCCGGACAGTCCTGTTAGCGCGGAAGTCCGGTTTCTGCTGCATTCGGCTTTCCACACACAAGGAGCAATCATGAACAATACGCCAACCCCGCCGGAAAAGTGCCTGGGCGACGTGGCGACGGTCGTCGCGGGCGGGCAGTACTGCGACGCAGAAGCGAAACCGGGCGAGAATCTCACGATGGAAAGAGAACCCGGAAACGCCCACGACCCCCTGGCCGTACGTCTCGAAAACGGGAAATTTGAAAAAATCGGGTACCTGCCGCGGCGGATCGTCTCCTGGCTGGCGCCTCTCATGGACGACGGGCGGGTCATGGCGGACGCGGTGGCGGAAGATCCGGATGCCTTCAGTCATGACCTTCCCCCGGTCCGCCTGACGCTTTTTCTCGGTTCCAGGGGGACGGGGATTCTCGACATGCCCGTGGATCCGGTAGACGGGCCGGAGGCCGCGCACAGAACGGTGCTGGAGTCTTACCTCGCGGTGGAGGCGTGGACCCGGCAGGACGTGATCGCCGCCGCCGGAAAAAACCTGGAAGCCCTGTTCAAGGGAGACCTCCTGCCCGAAACCAGGATGCTGATACACCTGTTTCCCCACCGGGCCGGGGAAGCGGCCGTGAAGAGTGCCAAACGGTCGCTGGAGACGGCGCGGGGTTTCGTTTCGTCCCTTGAAATAAGGGAAGCCGTGGTCTGCGGCGACCTGTCCGTGTTTCCCGTGTTCTGTCCGGGTGACGCCGTGTCATCCTACGACCTGCTCAAGGCGGCCCTGGAGGACGGAAACGCCGAGGTCAGTGAAATGTCCGAGTCCGGCGTGGTCTCCGAGCTCAAAGTGGTCAACAGGGGCCGGAGCCGCCTGCTGATTCCGGAGGGCGAGATACTCACCGGAGCCAAGCAGGACCGGGTGGTGAACGTGACCGTCCTGGTGGCCGCCTCCGCCGCCTTCACCCTGCCCGTCAGCTGCGTGGAGCAGGGGCGATGGTCGCGCGCAACGAGAAAATTCCGGGCTTCGCACTACGCCCCCCCCAGCCTCCGCGCCACCAGGAACCGGAGTGTTCGGGAGGACCGCATGGCAGGCGGGAGGGGACGCAGCGACCAGGGCAGGGTCTGGGCTGACATCCGGGAAACCATGGACACCATGAACCTGGACTCTGACACGGATTCCCTTCCGGAGACCTACGAAAAGGCGGAATCCCGGCTGGAGCGCTACAGGAAAGAGGTGGTCATGCCGGCCGGATGCCGGGGCGCGATCCTGGCGGTCAACAACGAGATCTGCGGCATGGACTATTACGACGACCCGGACGCTTTCGCCCGGATGTGGCCCGACATCTCCCAGTCGTATTTCTTCGAAGCCGTCCGGCTCAAGTCGGACGGCACCGCGGCCACCCGGGATCAGGCGGCGGAATACCTCGGCAGTGTGGGAGCTTCACTGGACATCCCGCCGGACACCCTGGGGGAAGGAGTGGAAATGCTCGTGCAGCAGGACAGTCTGACCGGCTCCGCCATATTGAGTGACGGCCGCCTGTGCCACCTGACCGCGTCTACCCTACCCGGGGAGGCAGGGACAAATGAATAACACGATCACGTTGCAGGACCGGGCCCGGGGCTGCCTGCTCGGGCTGGCCGCGGGTGACGCCGTCGGCACGACGGTGGAGTTTCAACCGCCGGGAACGTTCGAGCCGGTGGCCGACATGACCGGCGGCGGGGTCTTCCGGCTCGAAGCCGGACAGTGGACGGACGACACGTCCATGGCCCTCTGCCTCGGGTACAGCCTCGTTGAAAAAGGAGGATTCGACGCCCGCGACCAGATGGGCCGGTACCTGAGCTGGTACCGGGAAGGGCACATGAGCGTCACCGGCAGCTGTTTCGACATCGGCATGACCTGCCGCGGGGCCATCGAACGGTTTGAAAGCGGAGGCGACCCGTTCTCCGGCGACCCCTCGTCGGGTGCCGCCGGCAACGGTTCGATTATGCGGCTCGCCCCCGTGGTGCTGTATTACGCCGAATCGCCCGACCTCCTGAAATACTGCGCCCTGAGTTCAAAGACCACGCATGCCACGGAGGAAGCGGTCAGCGCCTGCGAGGTGCTGGGAATTGTGATCCGGGCGGCGCTGCAGGGCAAGGACAAAGTCACGGTCCTGGAAGCGGCCGCCGGACTCTCCGATCTTCCGGTCCCCCTGAGACTTATAGCGGACGGGCGTTATATGGAAAAGAATCCGGGGGAGATAGAAGGCCAGGGATACGTAGTACAGTCCCTGGAGGCCGCCCTGTGGTGTTTCTGGAAGACAAAAACTTTTGAAGAGGCCATCCTGGCGGCGGCGAATTTAGGACACGACGCGGACACGACGGCCGCGGTGTGCGGGCAGGTGGCCGGGGCCCACTACGGCGTCGGGGGCATTCCGGAGAAATGGCTGGCCCGCCTGGCCTGGCGGGAAAGGATAGCAGAACTCGCGGACCGATGCCTGAAGGGAGGCGGCAGGTGAATACACCATTCGACCGGTCATACTGGGTGGAGGACGGACGGCTCCTGGCCGGGTTCTATCCCGGCGGAACGTCAACGGCACAGACAAGTGAAAAACTCGGGCAGCTGCTGGATGCAGGGATCCGTTCCTTCATCAATCTGACCGAAGAAGGGGAGTCGGGCACCGTCGCCGGTCTGCTCAGGTCCTACCAGGCGGCACTCCGCGATCTCGCCGAAGAGAGGGATCTCGATGTGGCCTACACCCGCATACCGGTCAGGGACCTCGATGTTCCCACCTTTAAAACCATGGACCTGATCCTGGGCGTGATCGACTGCTCCATATCGAACGGCCAGCCTGTCTACGTTCACTGCCTCGGCGGCATCGGGCGCACCGGCACGGTGGTGGGCTGTCACCTGAAACGAAAACACGGTCTGTCCGGCGGGGAGGTACTGCGCAGGATAGAGGCGCTCAGAACCCGGGACGCGCACGCGCACAGGCCGTCGCCGGAGCGGCCCTGCCAGGTGGAGATGCTGATGAACTACGGCCGGCAGTAGGGTACGGCTCGGAGGCAGTCTGTGGAGAGCGTCCATGATCAATCTGATTCTTATCGCAGTTTAACATATTAGAACGTCTTACCATCCCCATTAAACAATCATCACCGCCATCAAAATAATCTCTGACCATTTCCATGTTGCCTTTAGAGGTGGTCGATAAAGTCCCTACCAGCCAAATTTGAACCCCCGTTCAAAATTAGGCAATCCTAGAAAATTATAAAAAAATTACTCCTGTGTTACCACAAACTATTGACAAAGTCCAAGTACTCTGGAATTATTCTTTAGCTCAAGGGAGCTTTCATGAATAATTCGTCAACACGGGAAAAAAAAGTTTAGGGTATTTGGCAAAGGTCGTCGCCGGCGGGCAGTACTCTGATGTAGACGCAAAACCGGGCGAGAAACTCAAGCTGGAGGGAGAGTCCCGTAACAACCGCGACGCCAATGCTACCCGCTTTGAAAACGAGAGATTTGAAAAGATCGGATGTCTGCCGCAAAGGAGGGTCTCCTCGCTGACGCTCCCGGCCTGGCGGAACGAGATAGAAGAGCTTGCGGACCGATGTCTGCAGAGAGGCAGCAGGTGAACACACCATTTAACCGGTCATACTGGGTAGAGAGCGGCAGGCTGCTGGCCGGATTCTATCCCGGCGGAACGTCAGCGGCGGAGACAACGGCAAAACTCGATCAACTTCTGGATGCGGGGATTCGTACTTTCATCAATCTGACAGAAGAAGAGGAGATGGGGACGAACGTCGGACCCCTTGGGGCCTTCCAGTTGGAGTTCAATCTCTCCGAAGAAGGGGAGACGGGCACGAACGTCGGAACGCTCAGGCCCTATCAGTTGGAGCTGCATGCCCTCGCCGAAAAAAGGAATATCGATATCGCATACACCCGCATTCCGATCAGGGATCTCGAAGTTCCGTCCTTCAAAACCATGGATTTGATCCTGGGTGTAATTGGGTTTTCCATATCGAACAGTCAGCCCGTCTACGTCCACTGCCTCGGCGGGATCGGGCGCACCGGCACTGTGGTGGGCTGCTACCTGAAACGAAAACACGGTCTGTCCGGTGAAGAGGTGATGCGTAAGATGGAGGAGCTCAGGGCTGAAGACGTGCTTGCGCAAAGGCCTTCACCGGAACGTAGCTGCCAGGTGGAGATGCTGATGAAATACGGCTACCGTCGTTAGAATCAGGACCGGGATTCAGGATGCTTCCGCAGTAACGGAAGTGGTTCGCGGAGAGTACCTCGAACGCTATGTATTGGGAATACCTTTGGCTTATTTAACAAGGTCTTTCCAACCCTCGTAAAGCATCACCATCGCCATGGTGTCCAGCTCGCAGTACCGAAGAAGCGCCTGCTCGATCTCACCGCGTTCGTAATCCGACATCTCCTGAAACTGCATGCGGGCGTACGCCGTCAAAGCGGCGCCCCCCTCCCGGAGCTGGCTGTCCTCGCTTAGTCTCGGGGGGGCATCTTCCGGCGGGTTCCGGAACATGTCGGGAAGCTGTTCGTAGGGGTCTATCACCTTTTCCCCGTCGAACGTTATCCACCGCCAATCCTTAAAATTCAGGCTCGTGATGCCCCCGGGTGCCCCGTAAATCGGTTGGGAATATTTCTTCTTTAAAAAGTCAGACTTGTTGAGAACGGCCGGGAGAACCTTTTTTAAGGAATTCGAACCCTTTGTCAAGGGGTCGTAATAATAGCGCTTCCCGATTTCGAGCATGTCCACCATGGCGCGTTCACCGACCCACTGTTCTTCGGATTCACGCCGGGATCTGGTGATGGTTCTGATGAACGCGCACAGTGCGTTTCTGTCCTCAATTTCCGAAGCGTCCGACTGGAGCTGCCGGTAGATGTGATTCAGGAAAGTGTTTTCATGGGTCGCGTACTGAAAAACCGTTCCCCGGTCCCCGGACAGTTCCGCCATGAGGCGCCTGAGAAATTCGTAATTGGGGAAAACCCCCGGTTCGGCATTTAAGTATTCACCGCGATGCTCGACCGTGCCGTCGTCATAGACCACGTGGTGGGAAAACTGGAAGGCGATGGCTTCATAGGGATGGCGTCCCCTGTTGAAGGGGATGGCCACCATGGTTGTTTCAAAATCAATGAAATGAAGGGGAAACACCCACGTGTTTAATTCGCGCATCAAGCCACTGCCGTCGATCCAGGGCGTATCGTCCCCTGCCTGGTATTTCCGGACCTGAAGCCACTGGCGCTCAGAGGTAGAAAGCCCGGGATTGTTGTCGGTTTTCGGGGATATGTCATCCTCCGATACGTCGGACAGCTTGATTGTTCCGGCATCGATCAGCTTGGCCTTTTGCCGGTAATTCCATATATCCAGCACCGTGGCGCAGGAGAAGTCCGCCTCGGACCACCCGAGCTGGTTTTTCCAGCACTCTTTCACGCCGCTCCTGAGCCCCTCCCGTTCGTCCTGTGCGGAAGTTCGGAATTCACATTCCCTGCAGGCCGTGGACACGGGCGATTGAATCTTCCTGTCCGCCGCGTAATGTTCCGCGTACATCTGGATCTTCTCGGCAAATGAATGCGGAGAGGGTTCCCTGGTGTCCGTTCCGGCGTATATGTTCTCGCACTCCGCATCCACGTTGACTTGGCAGAGAACCGGCGGGTCCAGGTCATTTTCGCCCAGGGTGTCGGAAACAACGACGGATTTCCGGTCTTCATCGCCTTTCTGCAGGCGGAACTTTTGATTCAGCTTCTCCGAAGGGCACCGGGCCGACTTGTCCGCCATCATCAGGTGGGCTTTGACCTTGTATTGCGGAAAAGCCCGGCTGATGACATGCTTCTGGAACGCGGCGTCGTACAGGTACGACTTCCATGCATTTTTTATCGTGCCGCTCTTCGTTGAGAAGGGATGTTCTTCCGAGGGATCGAACGACTTGGCTTTTACTTCATAAAGGTCGAGCCGATTACCCGTTTTGACGAGGATATCGGCCCGGATAAAGAAATTCCCGGCGCTGACGGCGGCCTCGTAAATGGTTACGTTCTCTTGTTTCAGCAGGTCGTTTGTCTCTGAGAGGGATTCATCATAATTACGAGAGACGATCTCATGGCCTCCCGGCAGATAACATTTTGCCAGTGCGCCCACCTGGAATCCGCCCTCGGCCAGGGCTTCCAGGAAGCTGTCTTCCATCTTCTGGTCGGCGTAGGCCTCCTTGCCGGTGTAGAAAAGCTTGGCCGGACACTCGGTCGCCAGCTGGAATCTTGATTTTGTCAGGAATCGGTTCTGCGCCATGTTAAAGAATCTCGCTTTCACTTAAACCACGGTAAAGGTATTACAGGTTCCGTCGTTGGGAGGCGGTGACCGGGTGACCGTGTTCCGCGGCCGAACCCGGGCAGGCATCCCGCCCCGTCCTTTTCCTTTATTCCCCGGTCAGCCAATGCCATAAACCGCCCGGCGAACCGCGTTTCGCCCGCCCCTTCAACACGTCCTTCGTGATGTAAAGGGTGGGGGTGACGTTGAGCATCTGGTCACCGCGCCAGGCACGGTAGCCCAGGTCATTGGGTTTCAGGGCGTCGCCCGCCACATAAGGCTTCCACATCTCGTTTATCAGGACATACCACAGGAAGACCCCGCCCACGTCCCGAACGAGGATCTCTTCGGCCTCGTGGTACATGGCTTTTCGCCGATCAGGATCCCCGACCAGTTCGTTGGCCTGGTGCACGAGGTATTCGAAGCGGTCGTTGTGCCAGGCGTGGCGGCCGTTTGACAGCCACAGCGTCAGCTGGTTGCTGGCGTCCATGTAATCATACCGGTAGGGGACCAGCCCCAGCGTGAGCGTGTGCGAATTCATTCGCTCCGTGAAGACCTTGCGCTCCATGTTGCTCACGCCCACGTCGATGTTCAGGTTCTGGCTGAGCATGGCCTGGACGCCTTCCGCTGCCGCCCCTATGACCGGAAGCTCCCCGCGCATCCAGATGTCCATGTCCGGAAATCCCTTGCCGTCCGGATAGCCCGCCTCTGCCAGCCGCCGCCGCGCCAGGTCCGGATCGTACCGCTGGATGTGTGCGAGCGCCTCCGTGTTGGCGCCCGGAAACCCGGGCTGCAGCATGGAGGCCGCCGGTAAACCGATACCCCGCAGCGCCGATTTCATCAACGCCTCCGGATCGATCGCGTGGCTGAACGCCTGGCGCACCCGTATGTCGTTGAACGGCGGGTGGTAGGTATCCATGATCAGGTAGTAGGTCATGAAATCCAGGTAGGCGTTCAGCTGGTCCCGCAGCATCGGATCCGTCTGCACGCGGTTGATTTCGGCCTGGTTGCTCAGGGGGATGTAATCCACCTCTCCCGCTTCATAGGCCGGCAGGAAGGGCGGCGGTGCGGCCGGGTTGAAGAGCCGCGCGATCACCCGTTCGAGCAATGGTTTGTTGGGCCCCCGGTAATGAGGATTGGGTTCGAGAATGATCAGGTCGGCTTTGCGCCATTCCTTGAGCCTGTAGGGACCGTTGCCCAGGAGGGTTTCCGGCCGTGTGGACCAGGCGGGGCCGTACTTTTCGAAAAGGTGTTTGGGGGTGACCCAGCTGTAGGTCAACAATTCAGGCAGGTAGGGGACCGGCTGTCCCGTGGTGATGGCCAGGGTGTGCTCGTCAAGAGCTTTGACGCCGACCGAGTCGACCGGCAGTTCTCCGGCTATGACCTCACCCCAGTTCTTGATGGGACGGTAATACCATTCATAATCGAATCCGGTCTTCGGATCCGCGTGCCGGTGCATGGTGCTCTCGTAATCATAGGCGGTGACAGGCCGTCCGTCCTGGAATATGAGATCCTTCTGCAGGTGAAAAACCCAGGTGAGCTTGTCGTCCAGAACTTCCCAGTGGGTAGCCGCTGCCGGGAGCAGGTTGAAGTTACGGTCCACCCTGGTGAGCGGTTCGTTGACAAGGGCGAAGCCGAACACCTTCTGGTAGGACGACACCGCCCGGTCCATGTACCGGTTGTCCAGCTCGAAAACCGTGAGGGACTGGTGCTCCAGAGACGCCGCGTCAGGGGGCAGGGTGACGCCGACGGAGTTTACGACCGGCTGCGGTGCGGTTCGGTCCTGTCCGGCCACGAGCACCACCGTGTACATGGATACCAATAATACGCCGAGGAGGCACAATCCTTTGCAAAGAACCTTCTTCGTGGATCCGGCCAAGGTCATTCCCCCGGTAAGATCAGGTAAAAATCGTCGAATAGATACTTGCGCGTCCCGCCCTCGAAGGGGATCCATTCCGCGGACCCCGCGCGGATGGACCGGAATGCCTCATCGAGGTGTGTTAAGGCGGAAGCCTCCACCATGGTGTAGTTGTGCGCCGGCAGGAGATAATCGACCCTGTCGGCAAGTGCGGCCAGGCGGGCGGCGGAGGCCGCGTAGGCGTCAAAGTCGGAACCGGGGAGGTGTACGTACATGTGGGCGGGATAGAACGCGTCCGCGGTGAACAGCAGGCGGTTCTCCGCGTCGAGAACACAGATCTCGTCGGGCGCGTGACCGGGGGTGTGGATCACCTCCAGCACACGGTCGCCCAGGTCTATGGTGTCACCGTCCCGGACGGTGTGT
>CAYYIS010000092.1:0-9579 GCA_964470965.1 uncultured Gemmatimonadota bacterium
AGGAGCGTTGTGAACGCGAGCAGGGATCGAACGGTGTCATCGGAAAATGCATCTGATGTTGGGCGCCGCTTTGGTTGGTTGGGGCTCATGGGGTGTTCCCGTCGATTGGTGGATTGACGGATTCTTGGTTCGCTGCGATACACCTACCGTTGGGTCTCCGCATAGCGCGCGTTCAGTTCGTGGGAGAGGGATGCCTAATCGCCGTCAACCAGCACGTCATGCCGCCGTCCGGTAATCAGCCGTTCCCCGTCTGTGAAGCCTTCGGGACGCTGTCGGAGTGTTTCGATCATCCGGGGACGCCAGGGGTCGAGCAGGGCCCGATTCACTGGCTGCCGTGCCAGGTCAAAGTGCTCGTTCGGATCGGCATTCAGATCGAACAGCTGTTCCTGCCCGGTCTGGCTGTACCACAGGTATTTGTAATGACCATCAGTAAGGAAATGGACGCCGTCTTCGTAACGGTAGCATCCCGCGTGCTCACCGTGAAGATACCTGCGCCATCCGTCCGTTTCACCACGCATCAGCGGGAGCATACTATGGCCGGTGACGGTGTCGGGTATGTCAGCTCCTGCTGTTTCCAGGAATGTGGGCATGATATCCTGAAGGCCCACGGGGGTGTTGAGGACCAGTTCGGACGGATACTCCCAGGATTGGGGAGGACGGACAAAGAAGGGGACCCGGGCGGATGCTTCATAGGCATATGTTTTGCGAAACATATTGTGATCGCCGAGCATCTCGCCATGGTCGGAAGTAAATAGAACGAGTGTGTTTTTGAAAACGCCCTGGGCCTGCATGTACTGGATCAGGCGGCCTACCTGGTCATCGATGTGATTTATCATGCCGTAGTAGGCGGCACGGGCGTAACGCATGGGCTGTTCGTCTATACACATGATCGACGCGTTCGGATCGAGACCTTTTACAGGTCCTTCGAACACCGGAGCCCAGTCGCCCACCACAGGCATGGGAAGGTCCGAGGCAATGTATCGGTCATAGTAGAATCTGGGCGGAGTGAGCGGTGGATGGGGTTGGATAAAGGAAACGTTAAGAAAGAATGGGCCGGTGGGATCGCGTTGCCGGATAAATCGCATGGCCTGGTCGACGCACCAGAAGGTATGAGTTTTTTCTTCGGGCAGGATGTCGGGCCGACCGACCCATCCGTTTGAGGCGACCCCGTGGGCGGTGCCCGCTTCGAACGGTACGGCGCCGCCTTCCATCAGCCAGTCGACATATTCATTGTGGCCGTTGTTCGCCCGCGTCCCATCCGCCAGGCTCATATGGCTGAAGCCATATCGCTTTCGCAATGGATACAGGTGCAGTTTGCCTACCATCTCAGTCTGGTAACCCGCTTTGGCCAGCTCGCCCGCGAGCGTGTGGGAAGGATGCCATTCAATGCCGTCCCGATAGCCGACCATGCCGTTAACCGCCGGTGCCTGACCGCTCATCAGAACGCGCCGCGCCGGAATGCAGCTGGGGCACTCGCTGTATCCGCGCCGGAAACGCGCCCCGGTCCGTGCCAGCCAGTCCAAATTTGGCGTCTGGAGAACCGGGTGTCCATCAATGCCCAGGCAGTCGCCACGCTGCTGGTCGGTCATTATGAGGAGTATGTTGGGACGGCTATCGGACATGGGGCCTGCTGAAGGATGAAGGATCCGTCATACTGTCTTTCCCTCAGTCATTCAGCCCTTCCATAGGGATCGCTTCATCGATCAACATAATCGGGATTTCATCGCGTATTGCGTACAAATACCTACCGTCGTCACGGACCAACCCGCCGTCAATGGCTTCTTTGATGTCTTCGCCGCCGCGGTTTTTCAAGGCTCCGGCCTTGATTTTTTCATTGATCCTGTCGACCACGGTGTTTTCCGCAACGGTCAGACCTTCCTTGGTTTCAGGGCAGGCAAGAATATCGAGTAATTCCTGATCGATCATGGTTGTATCCTCCAGGTAAAAGTGTTTCTGTTACTATATCCTGTCCCACGGAGCGAGGCAAGTTTTTTCTGACTTTGATATGTTACTGAAACGTTACAGGCAAACACTCGGATGTGTTGTCAGCTCCTATCGGGAAATCAAAATATTGGGTAGATGATAGGAGATCACATGGCAGCGATACTGGCCATCTGTTAATGTTCGGTGCTTTGGCCGCGACTGTACCTGGTGCTGAAACGCTACGGAGAGACTTTCTAATTGAATAAAACCAGCAGAACGAAAGAACCTAATAGTAATGGTGTCAGAGGGGATGTCGGGCTTTCGAAATAAGCGGGTATTGAAGGAGCTTGACAAACTACGGAACAGAAACAGTTCCTGAGCGGAAGAAAAACATCCGACCAACAGAAATGGCGCTTTAACCGGAATACAACGAAGGGGGGAGTCGGCTCAATGACTAATAGCTTCGCTGTACCCGGTCATAAGCGCCAATCTGGCGTCAAGAAACAGGACCTGTGATCGATCGTGACTGACAGTCATACTGTCCAATTACATTAACGCAAACCTCTGCTTTCAGTTCCATGTGTTCGTGCCTATATGGAAATTCCAGCGCTCCGACTGAAGTTTGTTGGTCCAGATGCTATTCCTGAATCTCGAATCGCGCGGGGGCAGATTGCCTGGCTGATGCCTCGTCTGACGATGCCTCCTGATTATTACGTCGCGTCTCGAGACGGCACACCTGTTGTCACCCTAATGACCTGTCAACCTGCAAAAACCTTCTGCCAACACACAATCATCCATATTGGCTGTTGTTTTCGCTTCCAGCCCGCGATATCGTGCAAGTACGTCATAGTTTTTCGGTAATTGCGGCTGTGACTTGAAATGAGTCAGCGCCTTGATTTTACGGTCGAAGGCGGTCGATATATCCACATAATTGTCCGGGACAAATCCAGTGACCGGTCCGGAGCCGAGGGTGACCTCGTAGCAGAAAATGTCAGGTTCGTCGCAGGTAGGTATTTCTGGCAACAGGCCGGCCGCATCACAATACCGGGAGGCCCAGACGACAGCCTGGGTGGTTTCCACGTGGTCGGGGTGGAGGAAATCGTCAATCCAGTGCGTGAGCACAAGATCCGGCTTGAATGCACGGATTTCTTTGACGATGTCTATCCTCCTGGCCGGACCGATGACCAGGGGGCAGTCGCCAAAATCAAAGCATCTGACCTCAACCCCCAATTCATTAGCCGCTGCTTCCATCTCCGCTTTGCGGATCTCTTTTATTTCAGCCACCGACGGCGGTGATTCCAGGGCCCAGAGGGCCGGGGATTCACATAATTCCCCATAGGTCATATTATAGATCAGTACTTCTGCACCTGCCTCCGCAAGGCGGATGATTGTCCCTCCGGCGCGCGAACAGAAATCAGCCGCATGGGCGCTGAATACCATAACACGTCGTCCTTCACGAATCATATCCGTACTCCTGATTTGATGGGTATAGACCTAAATAATTACCGTTAATTTACACCAAAAAGATACAACTTACAATACCTGTTCAACGCTCCCGTCAGTGGAATCAACAGAAACTTCATTGATTTTCAATCTAAGATGACCTATTATTGCCAACCGTTGGAAGTGAATCTTAATAGAATCCAACCGATTTCTATCCATCACATTTCATTTCGAGGAGTAAGTTATGTCGCACGAAGTGGCTTCGAATGTTAATTTGCCGGACTATTCCGGATTACCGAATAAAGTCGCCGACATGTCCGGGGCCGAATTTGGACATAAAGAGATCTCAATCGCCGAGCAGGAGATGCCCGGTCTTATGGCGGTACGCGAAAAATATGCCGGTGAGCAACCTTTGAAGGGTGCCCTGATAACCGGTTCTCTACACATGACGATCCAGACCGCCGTCTTGATTCAAACTCTGGAGGCGCTGGGCGCGGACCTGCGCTGGGCCTCCTGCAACATTTTCTCAACGCAGGACCATGCCGCGGCGGCTATCGCGGACGGTGGTACCCCGGTCTTTGCCTGGAAGGGAGAGACCCTGGAAGAATACTGGGAATGCACCCTGCAGGCACTCAGTTTTCCGGATGCGCCAGGTCCGAGTGTCATCGTGGACGATGGCGGCGATGCCACCCTCCTTATCCATCGGGGATATCAGGCGGAAGAAGACGCTTCCATTCTCAATGAGCCCACGGATAACAAGGAACTGGCAATTATTAATGCCGTTCTCACGCGTCAGCTCGAACGGAATCCTCGGTTCTGGCACGATATGGCCGAAAATATCAAGGGCGTCTCTGAAGAGACCACGACCGGAGTCCATAGGCTTTATCAAATGATGGAGGAAGGCACGCTGCTGTTCCCGGCGATCAATGTAAACGATTCGGTCACCAAGTCCAAGTTCGACAATTTATACGGATGTCGTGAATCCCTGGCCGACGGTTTAAAGCGTGCGCTTGACGTGATGATCGCCGGTAAGACGGTTGTGGTCTGCGGTTATGGCGATGTGGGAAAGGGCTGTGCGCAGTCCATGCGCGGCTTCGGCGCAAGGGTTCTGGTTACTGAGATCGACCCGATCTGTGCGCTGCAGGCGACGATGGAAGGATTTGAGGTGACCACCCTGGAAGATGCGCTTGACCAAGGAAATATCTACGTAACCACCACTGGTAACTGCGACATCATCCGTATAGAGCATATGGAAAAGATGAAGGACCAGGCTATTGTCTGCAACATCGGTCACTTCGACAACGAGATCCAGGTCGAGAATCTGGTTAGCTATCCCGGTATAGTCCATCAGAATATCAAACCTCAGGTGGATAAATACACCTTTCCGCAGGGGCACGCCATCTTCCTGCTGGCGGAAGGGCGTCTGGTGAACCTCGGCTGCGCTACCGGGCATCCGTCCTTTGTGATGTCCAACTCGTTCACCAATCAGGTACTGGCTCAGATGGACCTCTGGCAGAACGAACACGAAATCAGTGTGACTACACTGCCGAAGCATCTCGACGAAGAGGTTGCCCGGCTGCACCTGGCCAAACTCGGGGTGAAGCTGACCTACCTTACCAGGAATCAGGCTGATTATATAGGTGTGCGGGTCGAAGGTCCATTCAAACCGGGACATTATCGGTATTAGTGAGGATTGGAAAGATTGACCTAAAGGGGCGGCTGCCAAGCCGCCCCTTTTTTTATCTCTTCGAACTTACGATATCCTTACTAAGCGATGATCTGCCATCTATTGAATCTACTTGACATCAATGTACCAGATTATCATTATTGACGCGTTCCACAGAAAATTACGAAGCCGCGTTTATGAGTTGGGAGATTGGATGTTCAGACTCAAAGGGTTTCTATCCAGAGTAGGTACCGATTGGCGCCCCAGCGACGCCTACGGATTCCGGTTTCACGAACCGGAACCCTTAATCGACGGTGACCTGGAACTGCTACTTACCGATACAAGACCTGGCAATCCCCACCGGGACCATGTCCCGGTCTACGTGTTCCAGATGCGTAAGGTAGGGCAGAAACTCCAAATTGGCAGCTTGTCGCTCCGCATCGGGGATACGGAACATATTGAGATGTATGCCGGTCACATAGGCTATTCCGTAGAACCGGCACACCGGGGTAACCGTTATGCGGCGAGAAGCTGTGAGCTCGTATTCCCTCTCGCTGCCGAGCATGGTGTGAATCCGGTCTGGATCACCTGTAATCCGGACAACTACCCCTCACGCAAGACCTGTGAGATCGTAGGGGGCAAGCTGATAGAAACCGTCCCAATCCCCAGGGACAACACTCTCTATGCACCAGATACCACCCTGAAATGCCGTTACCGGGTAGACCTCTGATCGGATTCAGATGAACAGCGGCTGGAATAACGGTGCGTCATCCTCTGCAGTAGTATCCCCTATTCCTTCCAGTACGGTATTCCGGATTTTAATTAGCTCATTTTTCCCTTCAGGCGCCATCGTACTCAACAACAATCTGGGCATGTGGTTGGCCATCCACTGCCGGATAAATTGATGGGGAATTTTCAACCGCCGACTGGGCCAGATTATCTTGTCTGCCACGAGTTGTATACGATTGAATAACCCAAATGTTGATATCGGCTGCTCGTTGACGGTACTACGCGTAAAAGCCCCGAGATAGGCACCCGCTTCCAGAGCCTCGACTGTCAGGACTGATTCAACTCCGTGCCGGAAATAACAGGTCTCCGATGCCCCGGCCAGGTCAGGCTCATTCTGAAAGATCGATTGGGCCGTGACACGATCGAAGAGCTTGAAGCCGGAATGAAAATCCGGATACTCGTCCATCAGCAATGGATATTCCAACCGGAGTGGCTTACCGGTAATTGCCGCATGGTACAGCAGGACATCCATAAGCACCCGATCTGCCAGTTCCTCCAGGTCACCCCTGAGAAAACCCATTGGGCGATGGCGGGACCGCCGCTGTCCCAGTACCATAACTTGGTCCGAACAGTTATGAGCTGCAATATGTTCTGCAGTTCGAACGGCATTGAGCAACTCATTTCCGAAGTGATCTCCGTCCTGGTCTACGATCGCCAGGTATCTGAAACGTGCGTGCTTCAGCAACGTCCGCATCCCATGGAAAACAGCGTTCAACTTACCCTTGTTTTCAGGCGCAGTGGATATTTCTGTATTGTAATCACCAGCGATCGCCCTGGCCGCGTCCAGGCCACATTCCGTCCCGTCCACAGACAGGCATATGGAGGCCGGTTCGGCCACCTGCTGAACGAATGTGGCCACGTTATCCCGCAATAGCCTCTCGCCCATTTCCGTATCTACGTCAGGCGGAAGATATACCGGCACTACAATCCCGGTTTCATGACGCATAACATCAGTGCCGTGCTGGAAGTGGATGAATTGCGTCATATGTGTTCCCTCTGTTCCAAGATGCAATGGTTGAACACCGCTGTTGCTGCTCTGTGAAGAAGCGAATGGCGGTAGGCCAACTCGTCAAAATTATCCGAGTATCCACCGCCGACGACCGCTGCTACAGGGATTCTGCGCCGGGCACAGGCTTCCATAACCATTCGGTCCCTATTGTAGATGCCCTCATCGGACAATGCCAGTTTCCCCAGCCGGTCGGATTTGTGGGGATCGACCCCGGCATCATAGAGCACCAGATCCGGTGATAGGGAGTCAAGAAGGGCAGGTAAATGGCCCTGTAGAATTTCCAGGTAGTCGGCATCTCCCATTTCATCCGGAAGTGAGATGTCCCTGTCGCTCTCCTGTTTTGTAAACGGAAAGTTGCTCTGGCAATGCATGGAAAACGTGAAGACCCTGGGTTCATCCCGAAGGATCGCTGCCGTTCCGTCACCCTGGTGGACGTCGAGATCGATGATGACTATCTGATTGACCCGGTTCCGGTTTAACAACTCCAAAGACGCAATCGCGAGGTCATTGAAGATGCAGAACCCGGAACCATAGTCCCGAAAAGCATGATGTGTACCGCCGGCCGTATTGCAGGCCATCTGGTGTTCGAGGGCCAGTTCCGCCGTAAGTAATGTCCCCCCGACGGCGGTGCACGTTCGGGTTACCAACTCCCTGCTCCAGGGCAGGCCGATTCGGCGCATTGCTTTTGCATCGATAGAGCCATGCAAGTAGGATTGGGTGTACGCCCGCGTATGGGCGTTACAAATTAACGGGGCCTCCGCAACATTTGGCGGATGAATTTGTCCGGGTGCAATGATACGATCCCGTATCAGGATGTCATGGATCCTCTGAAATTTATTCATCGGAAACCGGTGACCTGGCGGAAGCGGTGTCACATAGTCCGGATGGAAAACAATAGGAAGCATGTCGTGAACGGTACTACCAGTACCTCATTGCTTGCTGAAAAATATCCCCCAGGTCTTGTTTTGACACGGATCTGGGGGAATTGACCAACAGGCGCTGTTGTTTTGTCGTGCCTTCTATCAGATCGGGTATATCGGAAGAGGTGTAGTTCAACGCTTCGAGGCCGTTAGGCATATCAAGGTCTTTCATGATTTGGATTAACGTATTCGGAAGCGCCTGCGCCGCCGCCTCAATGGTCATCTGCCGTGTATCTACGCCCAGTAGGCGTGCCGCTTCGGCATGTCGCTCCGGAGCGGCAGGTATCGTGAACCGGAATGCCGCCGGTGCGGTGACGATGCAGCTCATACCGTGCGGCACCTGGGCTTTGGAGCGATTCGGAAATCCGGGAGCCGCATAATCCCGGACCATTCCGGCGACGGGATATCCCATGGCATGAGGAATATGAACGCCCGCGTTGCCGAATCCAAATCCAGCGAGAGTGGACGCCATGAGCATCTGCGTCCTTGCTTCCAGGTCGTTTGGATTATAATAGGCGCGGCGTAAATGCTTACCCGCCATTTCCATGGCCTGTGTACAGAACATATCGGCAATTGGATTGGCGCCGATATAAGGGGGACGATCACCCGGCGTTGCAGGGCGAGGTCTTGTGTCATACGATTTTGTGGTATACGATTCGATGGCATGACACAAGACGTCAAGACCGGTGGAGGCGGTCACAACCGGTGGCATGGTGATGGTGTTGAGAGGATCGATGACACCTACAGATGGACGGATGTAAGGGTGAGAAATACCGGTTTTAAGGCGTAAATCCATCAAGTCCATAATGATGACGGATGTGGATTCACTGCCTGTGCCTGCGGTGGTCGGGATGGCTATCAGCGGTTTTAAGGGACCCGGAACCGGCTGCCCATCTCCGACGGGTTTGTTGATGTAGGTAAGCAATGGCGCAGGATAGGTGCCGTAGAGGTTCATGGCCTTGGCCGTATCTATAGAGGACCCTCCTCCCAATGCCACGTAACCGTCGATCTCCTTTCCTTCCTGAAAGGCAACAGCTTCCACCATTGATCGATCCGTCGGTTCCGCATGCACCCGGTCATACGTCTCAACGGAGACTCCTGCTTTCCGGATTATCGCCTCGATGGAATCTGCAAGGCCGATTTCACGAAGAAAGGGGTCCGTTACCAGCAGAATCCGGGACAGGTTCCTTTTATGCAATTCAAAACCTAATTCCCTTGTTGCGCCCACACCGAAACGTATAGGCACGGTTTCCATGGTAATGATGCCGTTATTGGGATTCAGATCGTTCATATGCTCACTTATGTTGATCCGGTGCCACTCTCTGACGGCGCCATATGAGATAAAATGGAAGACCGGACGCTACAAACATCAGGTCGGTCAGGGAATTCTGCCATTCGTAAATAAGACGCATTATGAGCAGGCTTAGGATGCCGACAAGGTACACGCCCGGTAGCCAGGGAAATAGGGGCAATTGATATACATCATCCCCCCCGACTCCTTCCCGCCGCAATTTGAAAAGCGCCAGGGTGTTGAGCGCGAAGAAAATGAGAACGGCAAACACCATCCCGGCCATTATGGTTTCAAAAGATCCGCGGACAATCAATATAACAGCACCCCAGACACAGTGGGCTACGATCGCGTGGGATGGTGTCCGATAGATAGGGTGTACATAATCGAACCAGCGGAAGAATAAGCCATCATGCGCCATGGCATAGTAGACGCGGGGTGCCGTCATCATGGTGCCGTTAATACTCCCTGTTGCTGACACCATGACGATGACGGCTATGAAAGCGGCGCCGGCAGGGCCTAGAAGTTCGGTAGCTACGTC
>CAYYIS010000093.1:0-9238 GCA_964470965.1 uncultured Gemmatimonadota bacterium
TCCGGGTCAGCTCGGCGTATTCTCAGACAACCATATCCAGGGATTAACACGCCTGGCGACGGGCATCAAATCCAATAACAGCGTGGCCGTTTGCCAGTTACACCATGCCGGTATGCGCTCACCGACTGAAATTATTGGTGAGCCGCCAGTCTGTCCCTCCTTCAATGAAGAAACCGGTGCCAGAGCATTGCGTACCGAAGAAGTTCAACAGCTTGTTTCTGACTTTGTCGCGTCTGCCGTGCGGGCCGAAAAAGCAGGTTTTGATGGCGTGGAGATACACGGGGCCCATGGCTATATTCTCTGTCAGTTTCTCAGCAGCGAGATCAATCGGCGTGACGATCAGTATGGCGGCAGTTTGGTAAACAGGTCTCGGATTATAATTGAGATTATTGATGGCATTCGAAAACAATGCCGTTCTAATTTCATGCTGGGAGTACGTCTGTCACCAGAGCGCTTTGGTATGCAACTGTCCGAAATAATTATCGTTGCCCAGCGGTTGATGGACGGGGGACAAATCGATTTTCTCGACATGTCATTGTGGGATGTCTTCAAGGAGCCTAATGATGAAAATATGCGGGGGAAGAGTCTGTTGTCTTGTTTTACAGAACTTGACAGAAAAGGTGTAAGGCTGGGAGCAGCAGGTAAGATTCGTACTCCTGCCGAAGCTGAAAAAGCACTGGCTTCCGGGGTCGATTGGATTATGTTAGGAAGAGCAGCAATTCTACATCATGATTTTCCGGAGCAATATCGTAAGAATACGAACTTCTCGCCGGTTGAGATTCCAGTTACCAGGGAACATTTGGTGAAAGAGGGATTATCAGAGAAGTTCATTGCCTATATTTCAGGCTGGGAGGGTTTTGTAGCCGAGGAATAGCGTAGGATCACGGTGAAATGCGTCGGGAGAGTGATAGAGTGATCCTATGAACGACTCCCCAAAAAATGCTATCCCCCCAATGGTCTGCTTAAAGAGACCGTCAACGGTGCTGAAGACACCGCTGCCGGCCTTGTTTATTGAGTGATATCAGGTTCATTGACCCGTTAGAAACAGGCCAACCATCTCTCGTTGAACGATAAGGGTGTGGTCAGTAACCTCACTCGGATTCGCTCGTAGCTGCGGCTTGTGCGATGTGATTCATCATTCCTCCAACATCACCGAAGATTTCGGCCGCAACGATTTTTCCGCCTTCGAGATCAAAACTCGCGTAATACCACGGATCAACTTTTACACCGGACGAGTGCACGTTATTCCAGTGTATGTAGAATCGCACAGAACCGTCGGGTTCCGCGGTCACGCCATCAAGTCCCGGGAGAAACACAACCTGCTCGATGGCAAAGTCTTCAAAGTTATCAAACCATTCCTGTAAGAAACCTATCCAATCCTCCTTCGTGCCGACGGTGGATCCGTACGCAGGTGAGTTATATCTCACAGTATCCGACATCATGGTAGCCAAGGTCTCTATGTCTTCGTTTACAAGGGCGCCTTGAAATGCTTTTACTATGGCAAGGTTCTCCTGGAACAGAGGCGAATCGCTGAGATTTGAAGCCTCGCCTATATCTCCGGAAGGCGATACTAACAAATAAACCGCTACCGCTCCCACTACAAAACCGATGATAGCTTTAAGCATGTCATGTTCTCCTTTTAGAAAGTCAAACCGGCCTATATTTAGTTTAAAGATGGAACGTTTACCTATTAATGAATACATCGGCCTCACGTCAAGCGTATTCTGACAAGAGACTACCTCCCATAATGAACGACAGCAGTTGACAAACTACCACGGGTAAGGATTTCTATACGTTGAATATGTATGGGTCCCATGCCGCGGGGTATCGACGATATATCTTCCTATATAAAATTTAAATCAGAACCATTGGCCTTACAAGGGGCCAGGCGATCATAGAAAATACCTTCAGGCCATACTTTTGCAATGCCTGGCTGGGATTGAGATTTACCTAGTGGTCCTCCACAGAGTCATACGGGTTTCATGGGTTAACATGGTGAACTGAGACCCGACCGCCATTTACGGCGCCAGTCCCCGGGGGACGTGGGATGGTTGGGCGAAACAGATACGTGGCTGCGCCAGGCTGGAAAGAGGTTTTTCCGTGTGGTCATGGAGAGACCTGTGTTTACCTTGTACATTCTCCACTGGCGGAGCATTAGGGCCACAGGATCCGGCTTCTGCCTACTCACAACTCATCGAAAGGGACGAGCGGTTCTGCTATTTCATACCCCTATATTCCAATCAGGGCAAAGCATCCAGCGCCTGAGACAGATCCGCAATAATATCAGTGAAATCCTCGATGCCAACCGACATCCGGACGAATCCCGGCGGAATCCCTTTTCGTTCCTCGGACCACCGTATATAGGCCAATGATTCAACGTCACCAAGGCTCACCCACGGTTTGCAGAGCCGCAGTCCCTTCTTGAAAACCTCTGCCCGGTCCTGCCCCTCCATGATCTGGAAACCCAGCATCCCGCCGTACCCCCTCCGCAAAAGCTTAGTGGCGATACCATGGCCGGGATCATCGGCCAGGCCGGGGTAACGGACCTCAGCAATCTGTGGGTGGTCATGGAGGAATCGGGCAACCTCTAGCGCATTGGCGCAATGGGCAGGCATCCGAACATGCAGGGACCCCATGCCTCGCATTATCAGGAAGGCGTTGAATGGACTGATCACACCCCCATAGATGTTTCTACCACGCCGGATACGATCCATCAATGCCTGGTCGTTAGATAGGATGACGCCACCCATCGCATCACCATGGCCGGACAGATACTTTGTGGCGGTATGGATCACCACGTCGACCCCCACGCTTAACGGCTTGAACAGATAGGGGGTCAGAAAGGAATTGTCGACGACGACCACAGCCCCGGCCTCGTGGGCTAACTCAACGACAGCAGGGACATCGATCAAGTCGATGCCGGGATTGGACAGGGGTTCGAAATAGACCAGTTTGGTCGGTTTCTGCAACGCTTCCTCGACTGCCGCCAGGTCACGCAGGTCGATCTGCGTGGTGGAAATGCCGAATCTAGGTGCTTCCTCGCGGAAGAAGATGTCGGTCCAGTCGTAGACGGATCGGTGACAGAGAACCCGGTCACCGCTATCCAAAAGGGTCAATAGGGTCTGAGAGATAGCAGCCATACCACAAGCAGCGGCTACGGCACACGTACTGCCTTCCAGTTTGGCCAGCCCTTGTTCAAGGGCATCGATAGAGGGATTGCCGCCACGGGTGTAAAAATGCCGGCTGGTCGCTGCCATATGGATCGGCACCGAAGACATTTCATCGTGTTTAGACGCGTGGACGGCGGTAGTGCCAAAGCCGGGTTCGATTGTTTGTCCGCTCATGTCGTTCCTTTCCGTAACAGGTGGAATGTTTTCTGGATGAGTCTCCGTCATAACCCTGAGTCCTTAGGGACGGCAGTCGTACCATTTCAACTATCAATAATACCTTTCGATATTGTGTATTGTACCGGGGAACCAGATCAGATCAACGAAATAGGACAGGGTCAGTCCCATAACATAGCCGACCATTATGCCAAGAAATAAAGGTTGGGCCCGGCGATATAATTGGACACCGCCGATACGAAGAATAAGGGTTTGGATCAGCCAGGCCATAAAAAACGTGAAAACAGGCAAAAGGATAGACTGGGAGGCAGTAACGGCAAAGCCGATCGGATGCAAAGGCCACCAGGCCAGAGCGTATCGGGCAAAAGTCAGTGCCATCACAAGGACACCGCCTAGAAGGAAGAAGCCAACCTCCGACATGGTAATCTGGGCAGCGTTATTAGCCCAGTTAGGGATCAGACCGAAAAAGACACGGTATGAAGATATAGTATTGTTCGTGAGATTCTGTGCCCCATGGGTAAAACCTGAAAAAATGGCATAGGTTGTAGACACTAACAGGCTGAGAAGGAAGGCCACGGCAATCCATCGGAACAGTTGTCTACCGGTGAGCCCATGGCGCTCCCCCATCCAGGCCACATGGGACGGCGCGACCATTGTAAAGGTACGCCAATTTCGTGCAAATCCACTGCCCAGCCCCATGACGGTCAGGTCTGCCGTTGACATGTTTCCTGATCCAGCGATACCGACCGTGAATTCATGGGCATTGATGGGCAAATCAATAGTTGCCAATCCTGCCTCAGCGACGATTCGTGCCAAAGCCAGATAGAAGATGAATGTAAAGAAAAACAGCAACAGTACCCAGTGCAAGGCCAACCCGGCCTGATATAACCAGCCTACCGCATAGATTATACCAACAGCAAGTCCAATAACCGCGGTTCGATAAGAAAAAAACTCACTTGTATCGTCCATCCTATCTTTACGGATCAGAGCATGCCGGACGACCTCCCAGATATGTCGGCGCCCCATCCAGAGCCCCCAGACCGTGAATATCACCAGGCCGCCGATAGATTGTACGGATACAAGGCCACCCCGTATGACAGCCCCGGTTGCTGTGCCCATCCCCAATTGGTTCAATACGCCGCGTTCCATTATACTGAACAGTTCGAAAAACCAGACACTGAATAACACTTCCACGTTGACAAAGTAGGACAGACTCAGGGTAAGCAGGTTAAGGTAAATCGGGATAGGGGGAAATTCCGGCGTAAGCCGTAAATTGAAGACGTCGGTGCCTGTGATCGGTAGGCGCGGTGTCAGTTCCCAGTAGGACAGCACGTTCCACAACATGGCTAAAAAGGCCATACTGAAACCGACCTGAAACATACGGGATTGAAAAAGTACAGGCACACCGGATGGATGTTGTCCTTTTTCCACGCCGATCAGTCGCATGGCAACTTCCCCAAGCGGAAAGCGCAGTCGTTCATGTTCCACCCATTGCTTTCGTAAGATGACCACGACACAGGCGCCGATCCAAAACAATGCGGCATAAAACGAAAACCACCAGAATAAGGGAATAATCCAGGGTGTCCAAGGGAACGCCCCCCCCTCCGTTACCCCTTCTATATAACTGGGCGACACTTGAGGGTGAACCAAAAGCCATTCGGGGAGATACGGCCAGAAATCAGCCCACTGATTCTCCGGGGTGGTAAAATAGTAAGGTCCGCCGATCATCACCATCAAGTAACGTATCACACCCCAGTCGGGCACAGTAGAAGCGATCAGTCCCATGGAGAAGATGACAAGCAGCTCCGTCGTTGTCAGTGTGTACCGTGGTATTAATGCCGCGATGGCGATATTGGGTAACAGGATCAGGAGAAAAAAGGGGATCAGCAAGCAGGCAGGCAAATGCGGATAGGTCATTTCCGAATATCCCTGTTCCATCGCAGCGTATTGCCCCCAGAATGCAACCACTACGGACAAGATGAGGCCAAGGCATACGGCCCGGTGGGTTATGGTTGAGGGACGATTCATATAATTTAATCCTAAAAGAGGGCCGTTCTTTTTCACATGTAAATAAACTTACTCTATGAGAAGGATTTCAGAATGGTGTTCCGGTAGCGGATAATCGTATAGTAGGCGAGTGTTTGGCCTTCGTATATAATATAACCTGAATTCTATAAGCTATCTAACCGGTTTTTGAAAATCAATACTTGTTAGCGCAGGCTTGTGAACAGCGTGAATCGTTGGGGGCTTATCTTGTTGTCAAGGCACTTGACACACACGGACAATATGCACACCTTCCCAGCATATATCATGTTAAAACCAGAAACCATGATTCAGCAAAGCCCGGTGCGTATCGGGCTTCGCAAATAGGGGGTAAAAATGCAAAAACGTGAAATAAACCCAACAGAATGGTTGCTCAGCTTCAACATCAATCAAGGAATCGAAATAACCGGTGCCCAACGTGTTCTCTACTTGTCCGGACAGACGTCCAACGGTCCTGACGGTGCGCCTCTCCACGCTGGAGACATGGTCGCGCAGTTCCGCCTGGCGTGGTCAAATCTTAAAGAAGCCCTGGCGGCGGCGGATATGGACGCGACAAACATCGTCAGGCTCAACATGTACACAACGGACGTTCCGGCGTTTATGGCGGCGGCCGAAGACCTCGTGGAGATTTTCGCCGGTGACAAATGCCGCCCGGTGAGTACTCTCCTGGGTGTGACAGCGCTTTTCGAACCCGAAATCATGGTTGAGCTCGAAGCGACTGCCGTGGCTTAGGTTTGATTGCGAGGCCACATGCGATGAGTTGTGAATTTCTAAGCCTGGACGCTTTGGAAGAAATCACGCGGAAGGCCTGTTAAGGTCCCGGGTTTCTATTCACATGATCAAAGCACCGATAGGGAATTGAAACGGGAAGGCCAACAGAGTTCACGCTGTACAACATTTTACGTCAACAAGTGACGCGCCTCGTCGATCAGGGGCAGGCGGAAGGACGCTACGAGGCCAAATGGCACGGCACCAACAGTACGGGCACAGACGTGTCTTGCGGCAGCGGCTACACCGAGACTAAGCGGATGATGCCGGCGGTGTTTTGAGCATGTATAATTCTGCCGGCGAAAGATTGGTGGCGTTGTATACGGACGTATTTGGAAATGGTGTGACAGGCGCATTTAACCGTAGAGGACTTAGTCGGACCATAAAGAAAACATGGCCATAGTAAACCGGCCCAGATAACCGACAGGCACTTTAATAGAGACCGGTAACCCATTGGCGTGTGGTATGTTTGGTGCGTTAGTTAATGTAGAATCATTTAAATTTTTTCGGGAGGTTGGTGATGGAAACCGGACTGGATTTATCGAATGTTGTGATAGTCGTTGCCGTAGTGGTAATAGCTATAATCTGGTATAAGAAAACACGCAAAGGCTGAGGCAGTTGAATTACGGGATCCGGCAGGATCTCTACGCGAAGATCTGGAATAAAGAAACGCTATGGATTCCCGGGACTTAAATCGGTCCAGGGCGCCTGCTTTTCCATGGTCGAATTGAAACAGTGGTTTACTAAATTCTTGACTTCACCCCAATACGGGTGTTAAGGTATATTTTGCATGCTGATTATAGGTTAACCATGTCTAAACCAGAAACAATGATAAGGAGAATAACATGTCAGTCAGCGTTTTGTTAGAAGGAACTTTAAAAGACGGTTTGGTAGAACAATTTGCTCAAACATGTACAGATGCCTTCCCAGTCACCCGTGCTTATGATGGTTGCCAAAATATTAATCTGACTCTCAATGTTGAAAATCAAAACAATTTTGTACTCACCGAAGTTTGGGACTCAGAAGAACACTATGCGAAATACCTTGCTTTTAGGACTGAGGACGGGACCGTGGACGCCATAGGTGATATGTGTGCTGATGGTCCGACCATAAGAATATTTGATATTACAGACGCGTAGGTCGATGCCTTCTTACTGTCAAAGGAAATTAAAGTGGGAAGGCCGACGCGGTTTACGCAACTACGAATGGCAGGACAACACCGCACTTTAACAGAATCGTATAACACATTGGTGCCTCACTTGTTTTATACCATGGTTAAAGTGATATGATGTACGCGAATTACACGCATCTATATCGGGCACTTTACAGGTGGCTGTCGGAGTTTATGTGTCTTGTATCGGAATTCCCCATCTATCTCCTTTGCCTGTTGCCTTTTGTTGTCCGTGCACAGAACGATGCATACCTGCCCCTGTCCGATGGTAAGCTGCTGGTGCGCCGCAGCATTGGTTTTATCCCCGCATACTCCGAACCACACGCGCAGTCGGCATGGGTGTTACCTTGGGCGCACGGCCCATCTTCCAGAAAGATATTAAAACCAGCTGAGGAGCGCAGGGATGGCCCCGTTGGCCCGTTATGAGTAACCATATAATGAATCGTATAAAACCTTTCCAATTTTTCTTGATCTGGGTCTTTGGATTCTTTGTTTTACTTTCCTTTGACTTATTTGTGGCGGTCACTATGATTTAGAGGCGTTTATTTTCCGAGCGCTGAGTATGCGCGGGCTTCATATCTCCCCCCTGCCCCGGGGTGTCGACAGATGGAAGTGCGAACAGCCGCACCAAAGCATGCAGGCCCCCAGGGGGCCGATGTTCTGGTTGCTCTGGGATCACCGTACAGCGAATTGACATCAGGCAACGGTGGTTTCATCTGGCGATACACCAAGGGAAAGCGGCGGCCCTCGGCTCCTATAGTTCATTTTTCGAATGGCCGATTGTTCCGTTGGACAAACAGCCTCGAGAAGTCATTAGAATCAAAAAACTGTATGTTCCAGGATAAATGTTGGTCTCAGGATTTTACAAGGTGCCCGCAAGAAAAGAAGCCGAACCCCTAAGGGCGTATTCTGTGCTCAACCAGATACCCTTTGTTGATATTCAGCCGGTGTTTTTCCCAACTTGATGAATGCAAATGTCGGTAAAGGAGGCAGAGCTTCGACCAGGAACATAAAGTGCCGAATAGTCCGGTGAGCGATGAGAAACAAGGCAAGGTTTTATTCCGCAAGACGTACAAAGAGCATTTAAGGAGAATACGATGACTCGCATTTCTTTGTTGTTCTTGGCGACAGCCATTCTGATCAGTCAAACTGCTTACGCTCAACCTTCGTTGAGGCTAAGTGCCGGTGGCAGCAAGGTGGTTGCGGATGCCACGCTTGAGCCCGGTGATTTCAGTTTTGGGTACAACATGATCGCATCTGTGGAATTACCAATTAGCCTGATTGCCTCAATCTCGGCAGAAGGCGGTTACATCTACAATAAAATCGGCTCAGCAAGCTCCATGTCAGTCAAACAGGCGAACGTTGGAATCAAGCTGAATTTACCTCTACTGTATGCAGTTGGCCTGGTTGGTTACAATCAAGCGGAAGTAACAGCAACCGTATTCGGGATTGACCTGTCGACCACTAATAACGGTATCGGTGCGGGGGCGGCGGTAGGTCTTAATTTAGGGCGCCTTGTCGGCGAAGCGCGCGTGTATCATAGCACAGCCGCGGAGAGCACATATCTATTGGGCCTGGTGGGAATTCGAATCTTGTAAACAGGAAATGTTACAGTCTCTCAAGTCGTGAATGACCTGTGGGGGCACTCGACGGTCTGTCTGTGTCATGCAGAATGTGCCTTGCGGTACGGTACAGGCCCCTCAATCAGAAGTTCGATTGTAAAAAGCGATGCTGCTGGTGTTAGTAAAGGTGGCATAAATCGATCTTCCCGACTATGCGGAATCGGTACCCGTGACGCTGATGACCCACTCCGTCAAAGTGTCCGCCACGCCCAAGGCCTTCTCCCTGGCCACAGCGCGCCCCAACCCGTTCAACCCGTCCACCACCATCGCCTACGAGGTGCCGGAGCAGA
>CAYYIS010000094.1:0-8946 GCA_964470965.1 uncultured Gemmatimonadota bacterium
AATTTGTTGACGCGATGATGACCATCGCAAAGGAAGCGGAAGAAAATCCGGAGATAGTCACGGGCGCCCCGCATACCACGCCGATCAGCCGGCTGGACGAGACAAATGCGGCGCGCCACCCGGACGTCCGGTACAAGAAGCCTTAATCGGCGCAGGACACAGGTTCATCCTGTGCATGCATCTGTCTTCACTTCCACGGGATCCGGGTTCGGTACAAAGCCATCGGCGGATCCGGGGCTTCCGTAATCGGGCTGACGGGTCTCCTCCCCATATTAATGTCCGGCACAGTTTTCCGCTCCCGGGCGTTTCGGCAGGAATACTCCTTCAAGTTTAATCAATCCCTTGCCTGGTTTAAAAAGCTTACGCGGTTTGCAGAATATTTCGGGAATGATCGACGCCACGACCATGCGACGCCACCACCTCCGTTCGGCCAGTCATTTGGTTAGAAGGTTGGCGCATCGATTTTGATCGATTGATGGACAGGCGTTCTACCGGCCTCTTGTCTGCTCACGTTCCATGTTGAGCTGGATCACATCGGGACTCCACCTGTGGTCCCCCCGCAGGTGCTTCACGAAATATTCAGCGCGGAGCCAGAACCAGTAGTCTGACATATCCCCGTAGCCGTGCCGCTGACCGGGAAAAATGAAAAAGTCGAACCGCTTGTTGGCTCGGATCAGCGCTTCGGCCATACGGTAGGTACCTGCCGGGTGGACGTTGTTGTCGATGTCGCCGGTGGTAAGCAGCAGACGTCCTTTCAGGTTCTTCGCCAAGTCCGAGTTTTTCTCGATTTCATATTCGAAGCTGATTGAGCCCGAGTCACCCGCCACCTCTTTGATGCCGTGGTGCTTCTCCGACCAATTCCAGTTGTACACGTCGTTGTTATGGTTACCTGAAGATGATACGGCCACCTTGAAGAAATCAGGGTAAACGAGCATCGCGGCGGTAGACATGAACCCACCACCGGAATGACCGTAGATACCTACCCGGTCGATATCGATAAAATCATGCCGGTCGGACAGCTGTTCTATAGCGACTTTTTTATCCGCAAGACCATAGTCTCGAAGATTGCCGTATCCGTAGTTGTGATACCACTTCGAACGTGCCGGGTGGCCACCCCGATTGCCTACGGTAATAACGATAAAACCGAACTGCGCCAGTGCCGTTTCATACCGGTTGGTGGAGAATGATTTCGATACGGCTTCAGTCTGCGGTCCGGGGTAAACATAGGCAACGATAGGATATGTTTTATTCGGGTCGAAATCGAAGGGTTTGTAGATATTGCCGTACAGGTCGGTCACCCGGTCTGCGGCCTTTACGGTGTATGGTTCTGGGAACTGATATCCGGCTTCCACCAGTTTTGAGAAATCCGCCGTTTCCAGGTCGAGGACCTTGATCCCGGCACTGTTGTAAAGAGCCGAAGCCGGTGTGGTGTTCGTCCTCGAGAAGTTGTTGACGAAAAACCTGTTGGATTCCCCCATGTTCGCTCTGTGGTCGAAATCACCGGAATTGAGGAGCCGGAGCCTGGTTCCCGCCAGGTTCACACGGTACAGATGCTGATAGTAGGGGTCTTCCCCCTGCTCGCGTCCGTTGGCCAAAAAATAAACAAATCCGGCTGCTTCATCTATTCCCACCACCCGCCTCACGGACCAGGGCCCTTCCGTGAGGCGGTTTTTAAGCGTGCCGTCGGGACCGAACCGATACAAGTGCGCCCAGCCGTCACGTTCCGACCACCACAGAAAATCACCCGAGGCCAACCGTTCGATGTTACGTGTCTCCACATACGTGTTGAGCCGTTCTTCGATCAGCACCCGCACTGCGCCGGTGGCGGCGTCGGCCACGCATACGTCCACCTTGTGCTGATCCCGGCTGCGCCGCCAGAAATACAGGTCGTCCGAATTGTCCGACAACCAGAGGGTGCGGACCGGCTCGTCGCTGTCTGGATAGATGAACTGCCGGTCTGAGTACGTGGACAGTCGCTGATCCTTGAAGCCCGTTGCATCGACCGTTACCATAGCCTTGTTACGCAAATCGTATATCTTAATCTCCGGCTGTCCCAGGGTGGTGTCGGCCGGCATATCGTATTTGTAGGTCTCGAGTTGCGGCCGTTCGTTGCCTACGGAGTGAATCACCCACAGATCGCCCGACTTCCGCCGGTCCGTCCGCACCAGCGCCAATCGGCGAGAATCTTTGGACCAGGAGATGTTGACACGTTTCCGCTTGTCCCTGTTCTCCATCCGTTCATCATCCGTATCGCCCCGGTCTCGGACCGCGTAGCTGTAATGCTCCTCACCGTCGGCGGAAAGCTGAATCTCCTCGACCTCGACCGCTTCGTCCGCCTCGTCTGCCTCCTCGCCGTCCTTACCGCGGCGTGCGTCGAGAATCTGCCGGTAGCTTTCCCCGCTCATCATATACAGATTGTGGTGGCGGGCGAAGATGACCGTCTCTCCGTCGGGTGATACATTGGCCCAGGACGGATGGTTGTCCGGTTCCTCCCAGTTTTCGAGCTCCCTCAAGGTCCTTGTGCTCACCGTATACTCGAAGTGAAAAACCTTCTTTTTGATCTTGTCCTTCTTTCGAACTTCTTCCTCTTGATCCTGCTCCTGTATCTGCTCTTCCGCTTTTTCTTTCTCTTCGTCCTGGGAAGATTCCACTTCAAACTGCAGCGTATTCCCATCGATAAATTTAATGGCCCGGATGGGTAGATGCTGTCCGTCCCAGGGATCCATGGTGATCCGCGTCAATTCGGCCGCTATCCGGTCGTTGTCGAAGATCTGTGTCCTGGTGCCCTGAATCGGATCCACCAGGTAGAAGAATCGGCCATCCGCCGTCTCCCACTCATACCAGAAGCGCTCACTGCCCTCTATCCATTTGGGCTGTACCGATGTGCTGTATATGAGTTTCTGCATCTTGTACGGCGCGAACCGCCCGGCAAGGCGGTAATTCGCCGGAGCGAACTGTCCGTTTTCCTGGGCTCTGGCATTGCCCATCGGTAAGGCCAAGAAAATCAGGGCAAGCATCAACGTCCGTCTGAACATGAAAGCCTCCTCTATGAAATAAACATTAATCCGCATTGTTTCAGAAAGATGAATCACATTCCCACCTGGCGGTCGGCTTATAGAGGCTGGCATTCTGTTGGGGAACAAGCGGTTCAGCTGCCACCCTGATGCAGTGAAAGTACGGACGGATAGGTGTCAGGGATCAACCCTACCCAATTCCACTGCCAATCCTGGACGAAATAAATGCCATGGATCTGTTCATTCCAAAGCATTAAAAAACACACTGTTCAATGACCGCAAGAACGGTACGTGTGAAATAAACACATTCGGCCGGGGATTTGCAAAATAAATATACGGATCCACCTTCTTACGAAAGCCACCTGAGCCTTGATATGAGCCGAAGAGCATCCCGGAACCCAAGTTAAATCTTGTTTTACCGGCTCTCTCATGCTATATTATTGACGTGAATTGCGGCCGGGACCACACGTTGAAATTCGTTGGTTTGACACATCAAAGCCCTGAAAAAACATATTCAACCAGCACCCGTGAGAACCCTGGGAAACTCCTGAGCACTTCCGTCCCCACGATTTTGGCCTTGTCGGACAACGGTACAACCCAATGATAGGGCAGGTAGAGAATGACCCAGGTCAAACAGTTTCGGATCCTGATTGTCGACGACAGCCTGGAAAACATTCAGCGACTTGGTACAGTAATGCGCCAGCAGGATTATCTGGTAAATGTTGCCCGGAGTGGTGGGGATGCGCTGGAGGCGGTGACACGCGTTCTGCCGGACCTCATTCTTCTCGATGTCACCATGCCGGGTATGGATGGATATGAAACGTGTGCACAGCTCAGGACATCCCCATCCACGTCCGGGGTGCCGATCATCTTCATTACCGGTAAGACTGAGGCGGAAGACATTGCCAAAGGGTTTGAGGTGGGTGCCGTAGACTATGTCACCAAACCCTTTAACAACACGGAAATTGTCGCCAGAGTTGCCACGCACCTTTCTCGGTATCACATGGAGCGGGAACTGGAATCGAGAGTGGCGGAACTGGCGGAGGAACTGGATAGGTCTGAGAAGCTCCAGCAGAAGATAGCCCGATTGCAGAAAGAACAATACGTGTTTCTGACTCATGAGTTGAAAAACCATCTCACACCTATAATGGGATACGCAGACCTCCTGACCCTTGGTAAAGGTAATTTAGGGGATAAGGAAACGCAGTGGGTAAACAGAATCCGGGATGCCACGGATGTGATGGTCGATGTAATCAATTCCTTGCGGCACCTAAATGAAATAGAGGCGGGAACCTACAGATTAGAGAAGGTCCCCGTGGATGTTGACGCGCTCCTCACTGATGCATGTAATGGAATGATTACAGCATTCGGGGAAACTGCGGTCTTAGACTATCGGAATACGTCGAAAGTAAAAAAAATAGAAGTGGATCCGAGTCTCATGGCCGGGGTATTTTCAAATTTACTCAAAAACGCAATAGAACACGTTTCAGATCTTGAACCTTCGGAGGCCCGGACAGTAACGGTCCTTGTTTTCGATCGGATAGGATCAGTCGTTTTCACGATTCAAAACGGCGGTAAACCGATTCCCCAGGAAAGATTGCCTGCGTTTTTTGAGAAGTTCAACACCAGCAAACCTTCCGGAACGGGGATCGGTACGACGTACGCCTACATGGTCGCAAAATCCCATGGTGGGGACATTGAAGTCCAGTCCGATTCCACAGACGGCACGGTGTTGACGGTAAGCATACCCGTGTATCAAGGTGATTAGCACCAAATACCCCGCGACATTCATTGTTTTAAAAAAGGGATAGCATTGACCTTGAATACCTCCTTCAGAATATCCTTTTCTACGATTTTGGCTACGGCCCTTACTGCCGTTCTGACGGCATTTCCCTCCTCGGTCCTTGGTCAGCCCGGATTCAAGCATCTGATTTTCAACCACCATGAAATTTCTGCTAATGTCAATACCATGTTTCAGGACAGGGACGGATTTGTTTGGCTTGGTACCTGGGCCGGTCTGCTCAAGTTTGACGGTTATGATTTTACAGTATTCAAACCCGTACCGGGTAATCCAACCTCCTTAAGCGGGACAATCGTGACAGCCATCGCCCAGGATGAGGCCGGCAAGCTGTGGATTGGAACGGAGGGAGGCCATCTTAACACATTGGATCCCGAATTCGGCAGGTTTGATCACTATCCACCGGACACTTGGCAGATCTCGCCGGCATTTCAATCCTCAGTAACGGCAATACTGGAAGGTCCTGACAGGGCAATCTGGGTCGGTACGGCCAATGACGGTATATTCAGGTTAGAACCGGACACAGGCAATCTAACCAGTTATCGGCACAGTCTTCAAGATCCAAATTCTCTAAGCCATGACCATGTTTCAACGCTTTTAGAAGGTCCGGACGGCATGATCTGGATCGGCACACGCGGTGGCGGTGTTAACAGGCTGAATCCGGACACGGAACGGTTTCGGCATTTCAGACACGATCCGTCAGGTATCCGTGGCCTTGACAGCGATCTGGTTGCCGATCTCGCGAGCGACAGTTCGGGCGTGGTGTGGGCCGGAACACTGAGAGGCGGGGTGAGCAGAATTGATCCGTCCACCGAAACTGTTACTCAGGTCAAGGCGGTGGGGGATCTCCTGAATCGATCGGAGCCGCGACGACTGAGTACCTTGAGAATCGGCCCCCGAGGCACGGTTTGGTTGGCCGGTAATTTTGGCCTCGATAGGTATTTTCCGAAGACAGGGAACATCGAGGAGTATCGAGATGTCCCCAAGATAGGACACTCCGTTAAGGAGGACGACATTCGGGATGTCCTCTGGGACCACTCAGGCGTATTGTTCCTGGCGGGATCCGGTTATATTTCCATCGCTGACGGCACGGAGAATGGTTTTGAATATTATCATGATTTAACGGCAGATTTAACGACCACACACCGAGACGATGATGTGGTCACTTCGGTCTTACAGGATACGGACGGTGTTCTCTGGATCGGATCCCAGGGAGGGCTCATCAGGTATAACCGCGACACCGGTACGGTGAAGAAATGGCCGGTCGAACCGGCCAATATCAACGGTCTGAAGTCCGATGTAAGGGGAATTTTCAGGGACCGGTCCGGTGCCTATTGGCTCGGTACTCGCACGGCGGGATTGGTGCGCTTCGATCCCGCCGGGAATCGATTCCGTTATTATACACCCGACGCCGATGACTCTACGAGTCTGAGCCACGTCACGGTTAGTGGGGGATTCTTGGAAGACAGTGCGGGACAACTGTGGATCGGCACCTACGGGGGTGGTATCGACGTCCTCAGTCCGGATCGGACACATTTTTCACACTAACGGAAAGACGAAAACGATCCCGGCAGTGTCAGCCGGAAATACATCCCGACCTAGTATAGGGACCCCCAAGGTGTCTTGTGGGTGGGCACGGCGCGGAACGGACTGAGTAGACTGGATGGTGATACGGGCAGTTTCAAGACTTACAAACATGATTTCAATGACCCAAAAAGTCTGAGCAATAACGCGGTCTCGTCCATCTATGAAGATTCGAAGGGGGTTCTGTGGGTCGGCACCTACGGAGGGGCCCTGAACCGGATGCTTACCCCCGATGGTGAATTTGACCATTTCGGTACGGCTGACGGCATGCCGGACGCAGTCGTTTACGCCATACTTGAAGATGACGTCGGCAACCTGTGGATGAGTACAAATGCCGGAATAACCCGTTTCAATGGTGCCCGCGGCGTAGCACCCGAATTCACCAATTTCAAGTCAAGGCACGGACTGCAGGGTGACGAGTACAACTCCGGGGCTTATTTCCAAAGCGGCAGGGGAGAGATGTTCTTTGGAGGGATGAACGGGTTGAATGCCTTTTATCCGGAACGCATCCGTCTCAACCAGCACGCACCGCCAGTTTTCCTTTCGACTTTCAACCTCAACCAAGTACCAGTTAATCAGGAGACAGGGCCCGGTGGCGAATTGGATCGGCCAATAAATTCCGGGAACAGGATACGTTTGGAATATAAGAACTATAATGTCCTGACGTTCAAGTTCACCGCGTTGCACTATGCCAATCCCCAGTTGAACCAGTACGCCTACCGATTAACCGGTTTTTTGGACTCATGGACGTATTCTGGAAACAGACGTATCGCGACGTTTACTGGTCTTGCCCCTGGAGAATACAATTTCCACGTCAAAGGATCGAACAGCGATGGGGTTTGGAATGAGGATGGGCTTATCATCCCCATCGAGATATCGGGACCATGGTGGATGACCACAGCGGCACAGATCGGCCTGTCAATTTCCGTTCTTTTTTTAGGATTTGTGCTGTTCCGGTATAGGGTTAGGCGTGTTCAGAATCTCAACAGGGAACTGGAGGAAAAGATCGTTAAGCGAACCCGGGACGCGGTAGTCGCCAACCGCGCAAAGAGTGATTTTCTCGCCAGGATGAGTCACGAAATCAGAAGTCCGATGAACTCCATTCTGGGATTCTCAGAACTCCTGGACGGTCTTATCACCGACAAACAGCAGCGAAGGTACCTTAAATCCATCCGTACCAGCGGGGACACGCTGTTGTTCTTGATTAACGACATCCTTGACCTCTCTAAAATTGAAGCCGGAAAAGTGATTTTTGAAACGAAGGATGTCAACGTGTCAGAATTCATGGAAGAAATAGAAGCTCTGTTCTGCGACAGGATTGAAGAAAAGGGGTTGGGCTGCTCGTTAAAAATAGATCCCGATCTGCCTTCGGTTTTGAAATTCGATCCGCTTCGGATGCGCCAGATTTTGGTCAACCTCTTGGACAATGCCATAAAATTCACCAACGAAGGACACATAGGGGTTTCCTGGGCGTGTCAAGGTCGGGTTTCCTCACCGGATGACACCCTGGTTGGGATTGAGTTGCAAGTCAGTGACACGGGAATTGGTGTTCCCAATGAGGAGTTGGAGACTATATTCGAAAAATTTGAACAGCGGACGGGTCAGCAAACGAGCCAGTTCGGCGGTACGGGACTGGGTCTTTCCATCTGTAGGCTGCTCGTTGAAAAAATGAATGGACAGATCCAGGTAAACAGCAAAGTCGGACAGGGCACTACGTTCACCATTCAAATACCTGATGTCCCCATAGGGTCTGGAGATTCGAGCGGACCAGACCAGCGGATAGAGGCCGAATTCGATTCTGTCATGTTTAAAGGCGCTACCGTTTTGGTCGTGGACGATATTTCGTTAAATCGGGAGTTATTGATCGACTATCTGGAGCCCCACAATCTGAATGTTATAGAGGCAGAAAATGGTAAAATAGCCGTGGGAATGGCCCTTGGGAGGATCCCAGACATTATTTTAATGGACATCTCCATGCCGGTTATGGACGGCATGGAGGCGGCAAAGATTATCAAAGAACATCCCGACACCAGTCACATCCCGGTATTCGCCATTTCAGCGACAGCTTCGACTCAAATGCAATCACAGATTGATTCACAGTTTGATGTTTTCCTGCAAAAGCCCGTGGGGCGTATTGAATTGATTAAGGAATTAGTCAGGTACTTGGATGGAGGGAAATCCGAGGGGCCGTCCACGACCGGTCCGTTGAGCGGGTCTGGAGAGACCATGGTTTCTCACCAGGAAGTGCCCGGCGGTATGGACAGGGCGGCGTTATTAGCTAAACTACGCGACATGGAGTCTGAGTGGCTAGAAATCCGTCACACCATGACGATAAACGATATTGAAGCGTTCGCAGTTCAAATAAAAAATCTCGGCGTTGATGCCTCCTGGCATCCGCTTGTCGCCTGGGCCGAAGAATTAGAGGATAAGTGTGCCGAGTTTGACCTCGTATCCATCTCCTCCTCGCTGGAAAAATATACAGATTTCGTGGCCCAATTGCAATCCGGGGCGGAAAACGGGTCTGCATAACAATGTGTGCCCGCCATTCCA
>CAYYIS010000095.1:0-8871 GCA_964470965.1 uncultured Gemmatimonadota bacterium
TACATGACATTGAGCGACGATCAGCCGCTGCTGAACTGGCTCAATCTCTGGGTGGACCAGATGGAACGTGACGGATCGTTTGACAGGCTACGGCAGAAGTGGACAGGGCAGTGACCGACACCCTTTAATGCCGTTGTCCACAGACCAGTACCTCTCGGTGGGCACCGTCTCAGGAATAACCCTGCATATATGCAGTCAGATGCAGTTTTTTCATATCATGTGTGGGTGGCGTCCCGCATGGCGGGAGTCCGCATCTGCAGTTATTTTTTTAGATCGTTTTTCCGTCTGCGTATCGGAAGATCTCTTTGCCCTGAAGCCGTCTCCCTCCAACCTTCACGAGGATCACCGCTCAAAAAACCAGGGAAGGAATCCAAGGCACCATCTAACCTGAACAGGGTCAGGCCATTTCGCAAAATAGAACAGGTCCCTACACTCGAATCGATATCTACCCGCGCACCACTACCGGACTCGCGGAGGCTCTGCGGAACAGGTCTTCAAACTCACTCGTTCCATCGTCATCCACCAATGCTGTTGCGCTGCCCCAGTCGTCTACCGGGCGGTTACCACCCTGAAAGAAGGTCCATTTCTGTCCGGAATCGACGAAGTAGATCTTCGTACCACCCGGACGTGTCACTTCCGTAAGCCGCCTCGGTAGTGAATGGTCTGCTTTGTCCACCCGGTAACGCTCCAGTGCATCTTCGTCCAGTTCGATCCCCAGACCGGGCGCTTCAGGCACACGGGCATGGCCATCCACAACAGGCATACGTTCTTTGAGCAGGGAATGTTCATAGAGTTCATGGCAGGTGATCGTCGGCCACTGGGCGTGACTAAGCACCGCACTTAAGTGTAGCGACAAAGCCGTGGTGGGGGCGGCTCCCACCATCTGAAGGAAAAACGGCATATTCACATTGGCCGCCGTTGCCCCCTGGCTCATTATTTGCGATACGCCACCACCGATCACCCAACCGTCACAAACACCCCCCAACTCCAAACCTTCACGAGCGCCGATAGCCCCGTAGTGATGGGCGACCGCTGTCTCGATCTGTGACCGCATGAAATGGTTCCCCGAGGCGTCGTGTCGCGGAATAGGATCTTCGTAAATTTTGATTTTTGGAAAATCCCGTTCCAGTTCGCGCAGAATGGGTATGGCATTGCTCGCGTTGTTGAGGAATGCGTTCCAGTCGGCGTCTATATGGAAATGATCGGGGGTAACCTCGCTGATCCTCCGCACCGTCTCACGCACGTCCCACCAGGGACGGGTTTTAATCTTAATCGATGTATACCCCAGCGCGACTGCGGTCTTCGCCTCGACCTCATAGTTCTCCGGTGACATATCGTGGTCCCAGAACGAGATGGCGCACCAGTCCCTGTGCTTGTCACCCAGTAATCGATACAGCGGTACCCCTGCGATTTTCCCAGCTGCGTCGAATAGCGCCATCTGCAATCCTGCACCCAAGGAATCATCCCACATCAGCTCAAACGGCGAGTGGCCGATTACGCGTTCCTCATCCTGAACCCGCCCCCACGTATAATTCTGTATGGTCTCCCCCCACCCTACTATTACCTTATCAACTTCAACTCGGGTGATCTCCAGTTCAGACCAGGTATGAATCCCGGCTCGTTCCATCTCGGTGCGAACACGATCGACAAACGGGACATGCAGCGTAAATCGCTCGACCCCTGTAATTTTTGCGGACATGGATTTTGATTCCCCCTGTTTTGGTTTTGCCACCATTTCCTGGCCGACCACTGCAAGTTTATGACCGTCAACCCCTAAAAATATAAGGAATGGCCAATCCCTACAAACTTTATTTGACATGATCTTTCCACATGACGATATTCAACTAATCGCTGTGTCTCTCTCCAGAAAATTATTACACCCTTGGCTCCTCATGGTAATTGATACTTGAGCGCGGTCTACCGCTCTCATTTCAACGTTCATCTTCCCTAAAAGGCGACAAATCGAAGGCCCCTATCCCAGAGGCAGGTATTTCGAGATCATGGGTACACGCGTCAGGGGACAACCTTTAACAACCCTTCCTGCATGACATTGTGATTGACAAGGTGCGTACACCTAAAGGAGATTAAATGTTCGACAAACTCTTTCCGACCATGGTGGTCGGTTCAATGCCACGGCCACAATTTTTCAGGGAAATGGTGGATCGATATCTAATGGAAGGGGGTTCGGAGGAGGACCTGCTGCGCCTTATGGACCGATCCATCCCGTATGTTGCGGCACTTCAGGAAGCAGCAGGATTGGATGTGATATCGGATGGAGAATGGCGCAGGAAGTCCTATATCGGGATCATCGCGGATATGGTCACCGGGTTCGAACTCGAGAAAGTGGCGGTGGATTCATACCGGCACGGTGCCTACGTGGGATACACCGTTACCGGAAAGGTGGAACCGGTCTGTCCCGGTCTTTTCGCCAGGGAAGCCCGCCTGTTTAAGAGGCACACGGACCGCGAAGTCCGTGTGGCGATTCCCACCCCCTACCATGTGGGTGTCGTACAGTGGGACAGAGAGCGATCTCGGGGTGTTTATCCTACAAGACGTGACCTTGTCGAAGACCTGATCCCAATCATCCGTCAGGAGGTGATCCTGCTGAGAGACGAAGGGGTTCGGTATATCCAATTCGATGACACCACCATCGGCCGTATCAGCGACTCCATCCGGAAAACACGCGTCGAAGCCTTAGACGATCCTGACGGAGAGCTGGAATATGCCGTTGACTCGTTGAACCGGGTGGTAGGCGGCATTGAGGACGTCCACCTGTCCCTTCACCTATGCGGAAAACGCCAGTTGAACCTGGCCGGGGACGAAACCGGATATGATACCCTGCTGCCCGGCATAAAACATCTCAATTTTAATATGCTCATGTTCGAACTGAGCGAAGCCACGCCCCGGGATTTGAAAATGTTAGAAGCCCTCCCGGAACATATGGAAATCGGCGTCGGCTGCGTGCACTCGAAAAAGGAAGGGGTGGATACCCCCGAACAGATCGCCGGACGTGTCCGCCGTGTGCTGGAGGCAGTGGCACCTGAACGTATCGCCATGCACCCCGACTGTGGATTCTCCCCTGGAGCGTACTGGGATATCCCCCTGGACGAAGCCTATCACAAACTTCACAACGAAGTGCTGGCCGCGGAGATTCTTAGGTCGGAATATTGATTGATGAAAGACAGGGCGGGGTTTGACCCCGTTTCTCCGATCAATCCGTCTGTGAATGTGTATTACCGGTGAAGGATGGATTCAGGGCGCGCAACGGTTGTTAATCAATAGAGAAGCACAGAATCCCCGCAGAAGGCATTGGCATCGGGAAGAGTTGTTAGCTTATTGCTGGAGGTATTCGCCAGGAATACGGGAGCCTTCGTACTCCGCCACCGGATCTCGATTAGCAATTGGTTCCGGTATGGGCCCATCCCAATATGCCGGGACCGTGTCGGGACGCCGGTGCCAGGCCAGGATCAGCGTTCTGCGGTCTCCCGTCTGATTTCGATGGGCCGAATGTAGCACCCGGGCATCTGCCAGGACCAGCGATCCCGCTTTCACCATGACATTCACCTGATCCTGATGATCGCTGAACATGATCGGATGATCTTCTTCGATAAAGCGGGCACCCTGTTCGTGTGCCGGTACCAGGTCGTCATGAAGCTGAATACGCTTACGATGGGTGCCGGGAATGATTTTCAGACATCCGTTTTCGACGGAAGTGTCTTGTAGGTAATAGGACAGGAAAATGGTCTGAGGCCATGGAGAACAGCTGATGGGATCTTTCCATCTCATCCAGTCCTGATGCCAGTAAAGGGCCGGTTCTCCAGGATCCTTTGTGAGAATGATAATATTGCCATGGGCAATGAAGTCACCGTAGCCCATCCGTTCGAGGGCGCTTCGGGACGGTTGCCAGTCCAGCAATTTCTGAATGATGCTGTTGTCTTGACCATCCGTCACCACATGCTGTCCCTGGTAACGCACGTCAGGGGGCGGCACATGATCGGCCATCAGACGCTCTGATTCCTCTCGTATCTCGTTCAAGAATTCCTCCGAGAGGACATCGTCGATTACACAAAAACCGTCACGCTGCATTTCATTGCGCTTATCAACCGCTTCCGCAGACACCATAAGCGTTCCTCTTTCAAATAAATTAAGGTCTCCGTTTATCTGCCGACATCCCGACTTGACGTGTGGCGAAGTATGAGATACAATAATCCTTCTGTCAAGATAATTGGAATAACCCTATCTGGCTGGTACTTCTTGCGTGGTCATTACGGGGAACCTATGTTCTGTAACGTCAGCGAATAAGCCGGCATTGGAGCTACGGAATCGGGACCGTGATTCCGTGGCGGATGTAGTCTCGCCATTGATGACACGTTAAGGGCGATCGAAAGGCCGGTGGCGGATGTTTCCGCTGACGCAGTAAGGTTTTTGGAATTCGCATGTTTCCGCCATTGACCTGCAAACACGAGGGACGCATCGACCGATGACGCAAATACTTCCTTTCCATCAGGACGACATGAATATAACCTCGCTCGTCCGGTCCTATATCGAAAACGGTTTCGTACTTGTTGAAGATCTGATTTCTAAAGAGGAGAGAGAAGAGATAAGGACAGAGTTGATAAAGATTAACCGCGGGGATTATCCCTGTGCATCCATTACCCCAGAAGAAAAATATCTAACCGATGATGACCTTCTGACGCGCTATATGTATATCGGCGAGCCCCATGTATTGAGTCCGATCTTGGGAAAGTACATCAAACACCCGGGCATTTGCCGTGTTCTCGATATGGTGGTCGGTGCACATCTGCCATTTTGGGATGGGGCATACAAATGTATGCAGACGATGTCTGTATCCAAGAAACCGGGGGGCAACGGAAGTCCCTGGCACCAGGACGAACACCCCATTCCAACCAGGGACCGTTCCCTAGTTGGAATCTGGTTACCGCTGGTGGACACAACCAAAGAGAACGGCTGTCTGTGGATCATCCCGGAAAGCCACAGATCCGGGATCATCTACGAGCGGTACAGACACAACCGGCCGGAAGTGGACAGCATGCCCGAAGCCAGAGGATTTGATGTTGCCTCGGAGATCCCGATCGAGATGAAAGCGGGCAGTATATTATTCTTTAACGGGTACCTGTTACACAGCTCGAAGAAAAACATATCCACAGGGCACCGGCCTGCCCTTACCATGCATTACTGCACTGCCGCCTCCCTGCTGACCTGGAAAGAGCAGCGAAATTACCGCGGTATCGCTCCCGTTCGCGGGAATGATCCATATGCCCGGGAAGGTTACACCACACCACAAACCTGGGCCGTGGTGGAATAAAATAAATCAATGTGTTTTTCCTCCAACCAGGTTGTCCGCCACATGTACCGGCCGATATAGTGTCTGACGTTTGGGGGGCATCTGCGCCAGAAGATCCGGGTGTGGATCCCAGTTGTGCCATTTACTGTTCACGGTGTTGTAGCAGGTGAATATGGCGATACGAGGAAAGTCGGTATTAGCCCAGGGTCTTGCGCTATGGGTAAGAGCTTCTGTGAAAATCAGGAGTGAACCGGGCGGGCAGGTATAGGCATCCCAAATAGGCGAATCCGGTGATTTTATCGTTTCGGGAGCGGTGAAAACCGCTTTGTGACTTCCGGAAACCACCAGCGTACCATTACCCTCGGTAACAGGATTTAATTCCCACACCACCCTCGTTAAACCGGCATTCGCCTTGCCGGGAATGCATCGATACAGGTGTGAATCACCCGGGAACCGTAACATCCCGTTCCCGTTGTGGGGATTGAAGTCCCCTTCTCCCACATTCCGGTAGGACAGGCTGCACGATTCCTGCCTGAAACCGTAACACTCCTGATTCGATAACCCCGGATAAGCCACGAATTCGTTCATGAACCCAACCACACAAGGATGATCCGTCAGCTTCTGCAGTGGTCCTCCGATGGGCGATCGCTCGTGTTCAGGTATAGATTCGGGGGCACTGTTCAACTGCTCGCAATAGGCTTTCATTTCAAGACAGTCCTTTTCAGACAGCACGCCCGGCACCAGTATCCAGCCGCGCATGTCGAACAGGTACTTTTGTTCGTCGGTGGGATTGATCACAGGCAAGCCATCGGAATTGGTCGTCGGGAAATTTGCACGCTCTTCGTTCCACCGTGCGCCAAGGTTCTTGTCGATTACGAACGGGGTATGGTGAGACATAAGGACTTCTCCGGGTTGTGAATTTTTTTTAGTGAAGACGGACCAAAGATTTAATTGCCGCGCCCCCCGATTTATTTGATTCGCACGGGACTATGTTGCCTGGGCCCAACGATGATTCCCATTGATAGGCAGACCTGTTCTATGCATCATCATAGGAAGGGCGCGTGGGATTCGTACCTGGTCTCCGTTTCCCGGCACCCTTCCGTTCACCTGAAGATAGGGGGGGGACGCCCCGGTACCGACCTGACGTATCAGCTGGCTTCAGATTTACGTGGTTAAAATCGCTTTTGTTTATTTCTTTCTAAAGAAAGTGACATTGCGAACAATGTCAAGCGTTGACATCACCACCACAGATCCATGCATTCGTAAAACGGTGAAACCCACCGAAGGAGCCATAGCCCCATGCCCAACATCCTGGTGATCTGCAGTGACCAGCACCATCCCAAACTGGCCGGTTACCTCGATCATCCGATTGTTAAAACACCTCACCTCGATATGCTCTCTCAACGGGGCACGGCTTTTTCCAGAGCATACTGCAACAGTCCGGTCTGTACACCCAGCCGGATGAGTTTTATCACGGGTAAATATACCCATCAGATCGATAACTGGATGATCGGCATCCCGTTGGACCAGGAAGAAATGACATGGGCCCGACGACTTGGTCAAGCCGGAATTCCGTCGACTATGCTGGGTAAAATGGATTTCTGTGGGGAATACCAGGACGGGGGATTCACACATCATAAGATCATTCATCGGCGACCGGCCTGGGAACATATACCTCGGAAAGCCCCCTGGGATGCCCGGCTGGATGGCTACACACGGGCTGACAAGCGCAGACACCTTGAGAACGCCGGTCCGAGACCTGTGCGTTCCATGGTAGAAGAAACCGGTGCATGGGACAGCTATGACCACGATCGCCAAGTCACGGATTGGGCACTGGAATACCTGCAGGGCGTGGATCAGGATCCTTGGGCGTTATACGTAGGTTATCTGCTGCCCCATTGGCCATACAGCGTACCTGAGAGGTATTATGACATGTACTACCCCGATAATCTCATCCTGCCCCGCGATGCGTGTTTTCCCAATGAGCATCTCCATCCGGCACTCCGCCATTTCCAGAAGGCACTCAATCTGGGTGACGTTACTGAGGAAATGCTACGACGGACCATCGCTGCATATTACGGGATGATCACCTGCCTGGACGAAATGATCGGTAAATTAATCTCCGTTTTAGAAAACCGGGGGTTACTGGAGGATACCTACATTATTTACACCAGTGACCACGGTGAATCGCTCGGTGAACACGGCCTGTTTTATAAGCAGTGTTCATACGAGGGATCCGTAGGGGTCCCTCTGATCATATCGGGTCCGGGGGTACCTGAAAAGCATGAGATCGATCACCCTGTAACCCTCGTGGACATGTACCCTACCATATTGGACATGGCCGGGGTTGAAGCAGAAGGAGGTCGACCCGGTGAAAGCTGGGTGAGGCTGGCGCGCGGCGAACCACGCCGGACAGACTATGCCTTCTCGGAATTCCACGGTAATTTCTTCAGGCATGACTGGTACATGCTTGTGAGAGGTTGCTACAAGTACACGTACTACGAGAAAGAACGTCCGACGCTTTATGATATGAAAAACGATCCGCATGAGAAACAAGATCTGGCGGGCAGGAAAGAATATAGGGATGTGTTGGCTGAGTTTGAAGCACTGCTTCACACGGTCTGTGATCCCACAGAAACATCGAACAGGGCGAAGCGGGATCTGGGCTTGATCGGACCGGAAGGTCGGGATTATACCGAGATCGTTAGGACCAGATCAGCGGACCAGAAGCATCTTTCGGACATCCGAGTATGAGTCACCGGCCTGTATTCTGTATAGATACACTCCGCTGGCAACCGACCGACCGGCATCATTCCGGGCGTCCCAGACAGCGGTGTGACGCCCGGCAGGCTGGATCTGATCCACCAGTATGGCTACCTTCTGTCCCAGGAGATTAAATACCGTCAGTTTCACGTGTTCGCTCTTCGGCAATTCGTACCTCACGGCGGTAGCCGGATTAAATGGATTCGGATAGTTCTGCTTAAGGGTGAATTTAGCGGGAATACCGGTGGGACGGAATACGGCGTTATCCTTGTTTACCGGAATTTCCCGTCCCGATGCATCCACGAAAATCGCCTCTTTGACCGAAATCTCATATCCATCCGGGATTTCTGCCGGCAACTGAATTTTGAGGATGTCCGACGATCCCGCCGGGAGGTGGTTTCCTTCCATATTGTAATATAAGACCGTCTTTATATCTTCATCCCCGGCATCACCAACCTGAAATCCCTCCATTGCGTGTTCCAAAGCGATACCATCCCAAGTACCGCCACGCATCAACAACACAAGCTGTACGCCTGCGATGCCATATGCTGAATCGATCCGCACCGCCCCTTCTTTATCCAGAGATATCACGACCGGTTGATCTAATGCTGCCGGACGAGTCGGATAATCAAGGTCCAAGATTTTTTGTATGATAGATACTACGTCCAACACATTGACCATGCCTCCACCTGTGAGATCGAATAGGGCTAACGGTCCATCCATTTCTAATGTACCGAGTGTTACCCCTACTTCTTTGACGACATCTCTTACATTAAGCTTCAAATCGAACGTCACATCACCGG
>CAYYIS010000096.1:0-8838 GCA_964470965.1 uncultured Gemmatimonadota bacterium
GGCTCCCCCCAACCGATTTTCGGAAGAGCCCTGATGGACTTTGTAGCCCGACTTATTTATCATTCAGTCCTAACATGGGATAAAAGATTCAATCTCAAAATTACATGAGGTGAATGAATGAAAATAACCGGCGTACGCACCATCCTCTACGAAATAGAGTTGACTCGGCTTTTGGGCGATGCCAACAGCCCGTTGGGCCGCAGACGAGCCGCTCAAGCGGCGGTTTTTCTCGACACCAACAAAGGTTTCACAGGCATCGGTATTGGTTCACCCGCCGCGTGCAGCCATGTCCACGGTTTCGTGGATAACCTGCTGATGGGATGCGACCCACGCGGGGTGCGCGGCCTGTGGCAGAAGATGGTAGATTTCGTATTCAAAGGCGGCAACAGCGGTGTTGTTAACGATGCTATCTGCGCCATCGATATGGCGCTGTGGGACTTGAAAGGGAAGGCGGCAGGCGAACCGTTGTGGCGGCTGCTGGGAGCCTCCAGCGGCAGGGTTAAAGCCTATGCCAGCGGTATCGATCTGCCTCTAACCGATGACGAGATCGGAGCGTTCTATTCCCGCATGGCCGCCCTTGGAATTTCGGCGGGTAAGCTGAAGGTTGGGCTGGATCGCGAAGCGGACCTGCGACGACTGCAGATCATGAAAGATGCCCTGGCCCGTTCGGGCAAAACACCCAGATTGATGATCGACTCCAACGAATACTGGTCCCCCAAACAGGCGATCCGTAACATCCGGTTTTTCGAAAGTCACTTCGAGCTTGTCTGGGCGGAAGAACCGGCGCGTCGGTGGGACTACCGTGGCCTGCGTCAGGTCTCACAGTCCGTCACCGCCGCCATTGCCACCGGAGAAAACCTGGACAACATTGGTGAATTCATGCCGCTGATAACAAATCAGGCGGTCGATATCGTACAGGTGGGGATCGGAACCACCGGACTTACCGGCGCCATGCAGGTTGCGCACATGGCCCACGGATTTGAGTTGCCGGTATCAATGATGAACTGTCCGGCCAACTTCATGGCGCACCTTGCCGCATGCCTGCCCAACCACATGATGATGGAAGTGGTCGACGTGGGGATGGATGCGGTGATGGACAGTGATCAGCGTATAGAAGACGGCTGGATCGTGCTGGGTGACAGTCCCGGTTTCGGCCTTGCTTTCAACGAGGATAAACTGGCTTCCCATACCGTGGTTTCGCCATCCCGGCAAGCGGGCGCCAGTCCCTGGGGACGTCGGCAGGGCGCCGGGTTGTACGAAGTCCCCCCGGGAGAGGAAACTCAAATTTACGCTGGTAAAAAATTACCGCCATAAATCACCTCCTAACCTACCGTTCCAAAATGTAAAATTAAAAGATAAGGGTAAAGCAGGGCGCTGGCCTGTCAGGCTGGGACTGGTAAAGGTGAGAATCCTAGCCGACAACGCCTGGACACCCTGGACGTTATGGACGATCGTTATCGAATCCCCGCTTTCAGGTCACTGCTGGGATCATCCTGCTTCTGGGGTGCGAATGCCCTTTCCCTGGGCCATATCTCGTTGAGGGTGTCCCCTTCGTACAGACGGCCGTTTTTCATAACATAACGGATGGTGTTGGTATTGCGCAGGTCTTCCAACGGGTTGGCGTTCAGTACCACCAGATCCGCCAGTTTTCCGACCTCGAGGGTGCCGACTTCCTTGCCCAGGCCAATTGACTCAGCGCCGTAGATGGTGGCGGCGCGCAGGGCATCGTGCTCGTTCAATCCACCGGAGGCCATAGCCCACAGCTCCCAGTGGTAGCCCAGGCCCTGCAGCTGGCCGTGGCTGCCCACACCCGCTCGCCCGCCGGCCTCGAGAACGGCCTTAATGACTTTGGCATGTTCCTGGAATACATGCTCTTCTTCCAGGAACCACCCCGCCCCGCCGGTGGACCGCCGCCGGGTACGGTCGTCGATGACCGAATGAGGCGTGAAACGGCGCAGCTTCTCGTCATCATGGGGGTTTTCTCTGGTGAGGAAATATCCCTCACCGAACGGTCCGCCGTAGGATACCAGCAGCGTGGGCGTGTAGGTGATGCCGGTTTCGGCCGTGAGGTGGACCACGTCTTTGTACAGGGGAAAGATCGGGAACGAGTGTTCCTGGCCCGAGTAGCCGTCGATCATCATGGTCAGATTGTACATGAGGTCCAGGCCACCCTCGGTGGTGACCATCAGCCCTGCTTCCCGTGCCGCCATGATGACCCACTGCCGCTGCTGCCGGTTTCCGGCCATGTACATCTTCACGGTTTTGGTGTCGTAGTAGTCGCTGTACCGCCGGATGATGTCTTTCGCATGGTCCATATCCCGGATCCGGTCATTGGCGTAGTCACCAAATACACCCGGTCCGGTGGAGTACACACGAGGTCCTACCATCATTCCCGCGTCAACCATATCGCCGTAGGTGATAACATCAGTCTGGGACGTCTGAGGGTCCCGGGTAGTGGTGACGCCGTAGGCGAGATTGGCGTGGTACATCCATATCTGAGTCTTGTGGATACCCCAGGTCGGCCACATATGCGCATGAGGATCGACCAGGCCTGGAACGATGGTCTTACCGGGCAAATCAAACGAACGCGCACCGTCCGGGACGGACAACGTGCCGCTGGCTCCGACCGCTTCTATACGGTTGTTGCGTATCAGGATATCACCATTCTCAATGATCTCGTCGCCGTTCATGGTGATGATGCGGGCACCGGTCAGTATAACCACGCCTACCGGAATATCCCGACTCACCTCGATGCGTATGCGTGATTCGTCCGGCGTGTATTTTTCGCCCAGACCGCTGTCTGTACCTGCGGAGGTTGAATCTTGTTTCGTCAGAACCTTCTTCCTCTCTTCGATTCGTTCATCGACCACCTTTGCGGAGTCCAGATCAAACACGAACAGGGCGTTGCCCAGGGACCAGTGCACCTTGCGACCGTCGCTGCGCCATGCTGGAAACTGCGCGCCGATGTCCGTGAGTTTACGAACCGGGAACGACGCGTTTTCCGGTTTGGCCAGAGAAATTGAAGGTGTTTCCCCACCCACATATGGCACGGTGACTGCGTACAGGTCGTGGTTGAGATACGCCAGCGCCTGATCGCCCGCCGGTGCCATTCGTAACTCTCTGGGCAGGTTGGGCTCCTGTGCGCCCGGACGTTTCTCCCCGGTGACTTTCAGGTGGAATTTCTCGTCCGTTCCATCCCAGCGGATAGAGCTGAGTCCGTTGCGCCGGTGGGATAGGTAGATACGGTTTGCATCCTGTGTAAAATGAGGCCGGATGCGTCCTTCACTGGGCGCGATAAACGTGACGTCGCCGCCGTTGGCCGGCACCCAGATCAAGTCGGTGGCCGCACCGGGGGCTGTGGGTCCGGTGGATTCGAAATAGGCGCGGGCAGGCCCCCGTACCGCCACAATGCGCTGCCCGTCCGGGGACCAGGCTACCTGCTGATAGATGGCAGATAGAGTCGTGAGCTGCCGCGATTGAAGGCGGCCGTCGGAGAGGATCCGGCGGATGTGCCCGCCTCCATCATCGGACCAGGTTACGTACGCCAGCCATTGTCCGTTAGGCGACCAGGTTGGCTGGGCTTCGGTGTCTTCTCTGTTTGTAAGTCGTTGCGGCACGCCGTCCGGATAATCCATTACATAGAGTCGGTTAAGGGCGGTGAACGCCAGCTTTGCGCCGTCCGGCGAAAGTACGGCGTCGCGGATTTCCCTGACCACGAACCGTGGCGTGTCCTCAATCGGATAGTCGAAAATCACTTTTGGTCCAAGGCCCAGGGAAACGTGTGCCGTGAAAGGAATCAGAATCGCGTCACTGCCGTCCACCGGTACCCGCCATATTTTACCGCCGTAGGAGGCAAGAAGGGATTGGGAGTCCGGCATAAACGCCATGCCCGGCAGCACGTCCCGCTCCGCGACTGCCTCCTGGTCGTCATGCTGAACCGGATATGCCAGCCATCTCTCCTCACCAGTAGCCATTTCACGGATGCGCAGGCCGGTCTGGGCTTCATGCCGTGTGCCGTAGACCAGCCATTTTCCATCGGGCGAGATGGTCGGCCGGAATGCCGACCCGTATCGGTAGGTGCGGGTGGACCTTATGCCGGTTTTACGATCGTATACCGCCAGCTGGTACTGCGGCATATTGGCGTTATACTGCCAGGTGCCCGTTCGCTGCGCATGCCAGATGTAGCGCCCGTCCGGTGTGAAAGCAGCTCCCAACGTGCGCAGGTTGTCCGGCGATTTGACCAGTCCGACGCCGCTTCCGCCGTCCACGTGCTGCAGCCACATCTTGGTCGGACCGAACCGGCCTTCGCCTTTAGATACCGCCACGTATTTACCATCCGGCGACCAGGAGGGAGATTCATAGCGGTTGTGCTTGCCTTTGGTAAGCTGCTTCATATCCTTTGAATCCAGGTCGACGGTCCACATGTTTTGTCCGCCGTTACGGTCCGATACAAACAGGATCTTCTTGCCGTCCGGACTGAACCGGGGTTGCGCGTCGAACGGCACGCCGGACGTCAACGTGTCCGCCTGTCCCCCTGTGATGGGAAGGGTGTACAGATCTCCCAGCAGATCGAAGACGATGGTGTGGCCGTCCGGACTGACATCCAGCGATAGCCAGGACCCCTCGTCGGTGGTAAAGTTCCAGGTCCGGTCGGGGACGAGCGGAAGATCTTGTTCGGTGGTGTTTTTCTGTCTTGTGCTGTCTGCAGGAGCGGCATCCTGCGGCAGTGCTGAGGCCGGTTGCCACGTGAGGCAGGTGGCTAATAGGAGCGAGAAAATATCAGAAAAACGCCATTTGGAATGCATCGGATACCTCCGGGCGTTAGGGTGGCGTGTACGAATACTTCGGGAGCCAGCTTGGGAGCCAGCTTACGGTATGACTTGACAATTACACTGTCAACGAAAAACATCTTTACATTCATTCGGATAAGATTTAACAGAAGATACTTATGCTGACCAAAGAACAAGTCAGCCAATTCCAAACACTTGGTTTTGTGCTGTGTAAAACACTCTTTTCACCCGATGAGATGGCATCCATTTCAAAGGCTTTTGACGCGGCTATGCGCTTGGCACGGGGCGGAACTGCGTCACCGGAACTGGTGCGGGATGAACGGGGTTATTCGATGAAACGGCAGCAGGAGGTGCCTTTTCTCGACTATGATCCGGATACATTCTATCCCCTGCTCGACGATGACCGGTTGATGGACGCCTTCGAGCAGCTGATCGGGGATGATTTTATCTTCACCCTATCCGAAGGCATCATCCATGCGGGCGGGTCCGACTGGCATTCAGACGCGGTGGCGCCGGAGGGTTTCTTCACCATGCGCGCTGCCCTATACCTGGATTTTCTGGGACCCGCGGACGGTTGCCTGAGTGTGATTCCCGGGAGTCATAACACGGCCTTCAGGGAAGCGTTGCGAGGTACCATCAACGACCTTGGCTTCACTCCGAAAGACATTCCCGGACGGTATTCGATCGCAAACGAGCCAGGTGATGTGGTGTTCATGAATCACAAAGTGTATCATGCCTCCCTGAGTGATAACCCGGGCAGACGGGCCATCCACATAAACTGCAGCCAGTACACGACGCCGGAGCTTAATCGTGCACATTTCGAATGGCTTCACAGATTTCTGACCAACGAAACGCGGCGCTGGGGACGTTTTTACAGCGAACGCCTGATTGAGACCGCCGGACCAAGGCGCAAGAAGATGCTGGACCGAGCGATTACACTGGGGTTCGGAGATACCGGTCCGATCAAACATACAATGGACACATGAATCGTTTGCCATTACTACTAAACAGATGATAAGTTTCGCACTTGACATTTACAAAAAGAATCAATATATTGTATATATATGACAACTGATGATACGATATATAGTAAATATTCTGAAAATATTTTGAGGTCTTTTTGCCTTTAATTCTGCTGCGAAAGGGATGAAATATATGGCAGATAGCATCAGTACCGATCAGGAGCCTTCTCAGCTTGACCTGTTGCTTGCCGCGGATGGCTCTAACGGTGCAATACAGAAAAACGGTGGTATTACCAAGGCGCCTGCCGGGAGCGTTGAGGCTGAAGGGGACGAGGACGGGGCCTCCGCCAAGAATGGTTCATCAGAGCCTAATCAACGAAAATCTGCCGCTAAGAGCAGGTCAAAATATACCTACGACGAAAGTAAAGTTAAAACACTCTCCTCCCTTGAACATATACGCCTTCGTACCGGAATGTATATTGGCCGCCTCGGAGACGGTTCCGATCCGGAGGACGGTATCTATATCCTCCTGAAGGAAGTAGTGGACAACTCGGTCGATGAATTCATCACCGGACATGGTAACCGGGTCGATATCACGATCGAGGATAACAGGGTTTCAGTTCGCGATTTCGGTCAGGGCATCCCGCACGGTAAGCTCGTTGAATGTGTGTCCGTCATCAACACCGGCGCCAAGTACAACGACGATGTGTATCAATTCAGCGTGGGACTCAACGGGGTGGGCACCAAGGCGGTGAACGCCCTATCATCGGAATTCAAAGTGGTTGCTTATCGGGATGGGAAATATGCCGAAGCGACGTTTGAACGTGGCCAGCTGATCGAGCAGAGGAAAGGCGTCGCGTCCGATGAGCCGGACGGCACCTACGTGGAATTCCTCCCGGATTTTGATATTTTCGGTGAATACGAATTCAATCCTGAGAACGTGGAACGGCGTATGTGGAGTTATGCCTGTCTGAACAGTGGACTCCGTCTGGTATTCAACAAAAAGCGCTTCGTGTCGAAGCGCGGCCTGCTGGATTACCTCATGAACGAAGTGGGCGATGCGGCGGTCTATGATCCAGCATACCACAAGGGCAAACACTTGGAATTCGCGTTTACGCACACCAGCAACTACGGCGAGACGATGTTCTCATTCGTCAACGGCCAGAATACGAGCGACGGAGGTACCCATCAGAGCGCTTTCCGTGAAGGGATATTGAAGGGTGTCAACGAGTTCTTCAAAAAGAATTACGGTGGTGTGGATGTGCGGGAATCCATATCCGGCGCTGTGTCGGTCAAACTCAAGGATCCGGTGTTCGAGTCGCAGACCAAGAACAAGTTGGGCAACAACGATATCCGCGGCTGGATCGTCTCCGATGTACGTAGCGCTGTGGTTGATTTTCTTCACAAAAACCAGGAGACTGCCAACAGGATTCAGGATAAAATAAACCAGAACGAACGGCTACGAAAGGAACTCAACGCGGTCAAGAAAGAAGCCAAGGAAGCCGCCCGCCGGATCGCCATCAAGATACCCCACTTCAAAGACAGCAAGTACCACCTTGGCCATCAGAAATATGGAGATGATACCACCATCTTCATTACCGAGGGTCCATCCGCCGCCGGATCCATGGTTCCGGCACGGGATCCGTTGACCCAGTCTATTTTCGGTCTCAAAGGTGTTCCGCTGAATGTGTTCGGGCGCACTAAAGCGGCCATCTACAAAAATGAAGAGTTGTACAACCTGATGATGGCCCTGGGCATCGAAGACGGGATTGAGAACCTGAGGTTCAACAAAGTGGTCATAGCGACCGATGCGGATTACGACGGCTTTCACATCCGCAACCTGCTGATGACTTATTTCCTCACCTATTTCGAAGAGCTGGTGCTCTCAGGCCACGTCTATGTCCTGGAGACGCCGCTCTTCCGCGTGCGCAATAACAAGAATACCTTTTACTGCTACAGCGAGCGGGAACGAGATTCGGCGCTGAAAAAAATCAAGAGCCCCGAAGTAACCCGTTTCAAGGGGCTCGGTGAGATTTCTCCGAAGGAATTCGGCCAGTTCATCGGTCCGGAGATCCGGCTGGTCAAAGTGAATATAAAATCCATTCACAATATGGCGGACACGGTCTCGTTCTACATGGGGAAGAACACACCTGAACGTCGAAATTATATCGTAGAGAATTTGATAAACGACCTATAGAGCAGAGGAAATAGATCGAACGATGGCATACGCAGATACCCTATACGAGAAGTACTATCTTGAATACGCCTCTTATTCCATAAAACACCGGGCCATTCCGGAAATCAACGACGGTCTGAAGCCGGTTCAGCGGCGTATCCTGCACACGCTCATGGAGCTGGACGACGGTAAATTCCACAAGGTGGCCAATGTGGTCGGGCAGACCATGAAGTACCATCCGCACGGAGATCAATCCATATACGGCGCTCTGGTCATCCTGGCCAACAAAGACCTGTTCATCGACAAACAGGGCAACTTCGGATCGATCCTCACCGGTGATGAAGCATCCGCAGCACGGTACATAGAGTGCCGTCTCACGCCTCTGGCCAAAGAGGTGCTGTACAATCCGGAGATTACCGAATATGTAGATTCATACGATGGCCGCAACAAAGAACCGGTCTCCTTTCCTGCCAAGGTGCCGGTGCTACTGGCGCTCGGTACTGAAGGCATCGCCTCGGGTATGACCACCCGGATTCTGCCCCATAATTTCATCGAACTGATGGAAGCCCAGATCGCCTGCCTGAGAGACCAGGCGTTTGAGGTGTTGCCGGATTTTCCGACCGGCGGCATGGCCGACGTCACCGAATATGATGACGGTATCGGCAAGGTGCTGGTGCGGGCCAAGCTGGATACCAAAGATCCAAAGAACATCGTCGTCCGGGATCTGCCCTACGGATCCACGACCGAAAGTCTTATCAGCTCCATAGAGGACGCGGCCAAGAAAAACAAGCTGAAAATCGCCGGTATCTCGGATTACACGGCGGACGAGGTCGAGATCGAAATTCGTCTTGCCCGGGGTGTGCACTCTAAAGACACCGTCGATGCCCTCTACGCGTTTACGGACTGTGAG
>CAYYIS010000097.1:0-6647 GCA_964470965.1 uncultured Gemmatimonadota bacterium
ATCTCCGGATTTTCTTCCGCTTCCTTTGCGATGGTCATCATCGCGTCAACAAATTCATCGAGAGACTCCCGGCTTTCCGTCTCCGTGGGTTCGATCATCATCGCTTCCGGGACGATCAGGGGAAAATACACCGTCGGTGCGTAGAAGCCGAAATCGAGCAGCCGCTTGGCTATGTCGAGCGTCCGGACCCCCTGCTTACGAAAACGGGTGCCCGAGGCCACGAACTCATGCTGGCAGGGTATATCATCTGGGATCGGAGTCTCACGTTCGGCACCGCCGGCCTTTACGGTGCGCGGGTAAAATTTCTCCAGGCGCCGCATAAGATAGTTGGCATTCAAAATGGCTGTTTCGCTCACTTGGCGCAGCCCGTGGGGTCCGTTGGCTCGGATGTAGGCGAAGGCGCGCACCAACATACCGAAACTACCCTGAAAACCGCGGACACGGCCGATGGTGTGCGGCCGGTCATATTCCAGCCTGTAGTGGTCTTCCTCTCTGATCGGAATCGGTGTGGGTAAAAAATCGACGAGGTCTCCACGGACACCGACCGGCCCCGCGCCCGGTCCGCCCCCGCCGTGGGGCGTCGAGAACGTCTTGTGCAGGTTGAAGTGCACCACGTCAAACCCCATATCACCGGGACGGGTGATACCCATCACCGCGTTCATATTAGCCCCATCCATATACAGATAGGCGCCGGCACCATGGACGATACGGGCAATTTCCCGGATCTCTGATTCGAACAAGCCCAGTGTATTTGGATTGGTCAGCATAAATGCCGCCACCTCATCGTCCATCTTCTCTTTCAACTGCTCCAAGTCGACCAGTCCCCTATCGTTGGTCTTTATCTCGATGGCCCTGTAGCCTGCCTGTTTCACGCTGGCCGGATTAGTGCCGTGGGCCGCGTCCGGGATGATTACTTTACTCCTCGGATTCCCCCGGCGTTCGTGGCTGGCACGAACTATCAAGAGACCGGTCAACTCACCGTGGGCGCCTGCGGCAGGTTGCAGCGTCACTCCGTCCATTCCGGCAATTTCTGAAAGGTATTCGGCCAGTTCGCACATCAATTGGATCGCGCCCTGACAGGTCTCATCCGGCTGAAACGGGTGGATACGGGCAAAACCCGGCAAGGATGCCATATCCTCGTTGATCCGAGGGTTATGCTTGATGGTGCAGGAACCGAGAGGATACATGGATTTGTCGGGATGGTAGTTCATCGAGGACAGTCGCGTAAAATGCCGGACCACATCCACCTGGCTCACTTCGGGCAGTTCCGCCTGTACGCGTCGCAAATCCTCAGCTGGTATCAGATCCTCGAGCGGTTTAATCGGAACATCAGAATCCGGCAATGCGACGCCCTGACGGCCCGGTGCGCTTAATTCAAATATCAAAGGTTCTGGCAAGGGTGTTCCTTTCCGGAAAATCGCTTATGATTCCAAAGAGGCCAACGCCTCCACGAATCGGTCGATCTGCTCTTTCGTACGACGCTCCGTTACCGCGATGAGCAGGCAATCGTCTAAGTCCAGGTCCGGAAACCGGCCCAGATCGAGTCCGGCATGGATCTTCCGGTGCGCCAACTCACGGACGATGCGACCGGGGTCGATCGGTGTCTCAACAACAAATTCTTTAAAAAAGGGGGTATTGAACCGTAGACTGTATCCCGGGAGCGTGTTGATTTTTTCGGCAGCGTAGTGACTTTTCTGCAGACAGAGATCAGCCACTTTCCGCAGTCCGGTTTTCCCAATGAGCGAAAGATAGATCGTCGCCATGAGCGCATTCAGCTGCTGAGATGTGCAGATGTTGGATGTGGCTTTATCGCGCCGGATATGCTGTTCACGTGCCTGGAGCGTTAACACGAAGCCGCGCCGGCCATGATCGTCCACCGTTTTACCGGCTATTCGGCCGGGTATACGCCGGATAAACGACTCCTTCACAGCCATTATTCCGAGTGCCGGGCCTCCGTAGCTCATGTGGTTCCCCAGGCCCTGCCCTTCACCTATGGCAATGTCTGCGCCGTATTCTCCCGGAGATTTCAGAATACCAAGGGATATGGGATCGACAATCATCACCAGGAGTGCGCCGCACGCGTGCGCCATGGCTTCTAACTCCGCCACGCTCTCAAGGCCGCCGAAGAAGTTGGGATGCTGTACGATCACGCACGCTGTCTTATCAGAGATCACCTTTCGGACATCATCTGGATCTATGGCGCCTCCATCGGGCGTAACCTCTCGGACGGTAATGCCGGGACCATGGGAATAGGTGCGAACCGTACCGGTGTATTGAGGATGCATTGAACCGGCCATGATGACCTCGCTCCGCCTGGTCGCGGTGCAGGACATCATCATAGCTTCCGCCGTGGCCGAAGCGCCATCGTACATGGAAGCGTTGGCAACATCCAGGCCGGTCAGTTCACAGACCATGGTCTGGTATTCGTAGATGCCCTGGAGGGTGCCCTGGCTCACTTCCGGCTGGTATGGTGTATAGGCGGTCAGGTATTCCGACCGGCCGGCAAGATGTGTAACGGCGCTGGGAACATAATGGTCGTACATGCCGCCACCGAGAAACGAAATCCCCTGGTCCGCATCCAAGTTTCGGCCTGCCATATCGGCCATTAGGTCGCTGAGTTCCATTTCTGATAAAGCAGGGGGGAGTGTAAGGGGCTGGGTGAGCCGTACTTCTTGGGGGACGACATTCAACAGTTCTTCTATCGATGAAACCCCGACAGCTTTCATCATCTCCCGTCGATCGGCCTCTGTGCTGGGAATGTAAGACATGTCTTCTCCGTGCTACTCTTCTCCAATCAGATCCAGGTATCCCTGTGGGGTGAGCAATCCATCATATTGATCCGGGTTGACCATCTTGAGTTTGATCATCCAACCGTTTCCGTAGGGATCTTCATTCACGTATTCAGGATGGGATTCGAGTCCGGTGTTGACGTCGGTAATTTCGCCTGCCAGCGGTGAGAACAGGTCTGACACGGTCTTGACCGCCTCCACGGTCCCGAAAACTCCATTGGCGTCGACGACATCACCGATTTCCGGTAATTCCACGAATACGATGTCCCCCAGCTGGTCCTGGGCATAGGCCGTGATGCCGAGGACCGCTCTATCGTCTTCAAGACGGACCCACTCATGTTCACTCGTATACCGCAATTCTTCCGGAATGTGCACTGCTTCCTCCCTAACTGCCCACCGCAGCATCCTCATCAGCGGCCAGCATATCTTCGACGAGCATTATATCCGCCTGACCGTCAACAAACCTTGGATCTTTCAGCATGCGGCTGTGAAATGGAATTGTCGTTTTCACGCCTTCTATTATAAACTCTTCCAACGCACGTTGTGTGCGGGTCAACGCCTCTTTACGGTCCTTGCCCCACACGATCAATTTCGCAAGCATAGAATCGTAATAGGGCGATACCACATATTCCGTATGGATATGGCTATCCACCCGGATTCCATATCCTCCGGGGACATGAAAGCTGGTGATCTGTCCGGTAGACGGCATGAAGTTTCGATCCGGATCCTCCGCGTTGATACGGCATTCTATGGCATGACCACGGAAGCTCACGCTGTTCTGGCAAAAACCGAGCCTCTCTCCGGCCGCCACCCGTATCTGCTCCCGGACCAGATCTTGATGCGTCACCAGTTCAGTCACCGGATGTTCGACCTGGATACGGGTGTTCATCTCCATAAAGTAGAATTTGTGATCGTCGGTCACCAGGAATTCCATGGTACCCGCGTTCTGGTAGCCGATCGCCTGTGCGCCGCGCACAGCGGTCTCCCCGAGGAGGCTGCGGAATTGAGTATCTACGAACGGCGAAGGTGATTCTTCGATGAGTTTCTGCCGGCGGCGCTGGATGGAGCAGTCCCGCTCTCCGAGATGCACGATGGTGTCGTGGCTGTCACCGAAAAGCTGAATCTCCACATGACGGGCTTTCTCGATGAATTTCTCCAGATACAAGGAGGAATTATTGAACACCCGGGCCGCTTCTGAGTATGCGATCTGGAACTGTTCTTTGAACTCCGAGGCGTCCCTCACCACACGAATGCCCCGGCCTCCGCCACCTGCCGCGGCCTTGATAACGAGCGGATATCCGATCTCTTCCGCCAGCTTGAATGCCTCGGCCGCATCATCAACCGTATCCTCGGTTCCGGGCACCGTAGGCACCCCGGCTTCAATCATCATGCGCCGGGCGACCGCTTTGTCACCCATGGCTTGGATCATAGAGGAAGACGGCCCGATGAACGTGAATTCACAGGCCTCACATATTTCGGCGAAACGGGGGTTTTCCGAAAGGAATCCGTATCCGGGATGTATAGCGTCGGCATTGGTAATCTCCGCCGCACTGATGATTCGGGGAATATTAAGGTAGCTGTCATCCGGCGCGCTGTTTCCAATGCAGACGGATTCGTCGGCAAAACGCACATGCAGGGAATCTCGGTCGGCTGAAGAATACACCGCCACGGTCGCAATGTTAAGTTCTTTGCAGGCCCGAATGATGCGTAACGCGATTTCGCCACGATTGGCGATCAGTATTCTTTGGAACATCGGTGTTAAACAGGCTCCAGTAGGAAAAGCGGTTGACCATACTCAACGGGTTGTGCGTTTTCAACCAGGATTTCGACCACACGGCCTTTTATCTCTGACTGAATAGGATTCATGAGTTTCATGGCTTCTATAATACACATGGTCTGACCAGGTGCTACCTTGTCATTTTCGTTGACAAACGAATCAGCGTCGGGTTCCGGTGCCCTGTAAAACGTACCCACCATCGGAGAAACGATCTCCACGTGGGAACTGTTTGAGACGGCGGTGACTGCTTCGACAGCAGCCACCGGGACAGGCGCTGCCGGAGGGGCACTCACACCCTGGGGCGCCTGTGCAGGCATCATACGCGCGATCCGGACTTTCCAGTCCCCTTTTGCTACTTCCAGTTCCTGTACATCTGTTTCCTGTATAATCTCGATAAGTTTGAGAATCTCATCGATCCCCATCATGGACTCCTTAGGCTCGTTCGACATATTCTTTTGTCCGGGTGTCAATTTTCAAAACGTCACCAATGTTGATAAAAAGAGGTACCTGTACCACACCACCGCTTTCCAGTGTGGCAGGCTTCGTACCGCCGGTCGCCGTGTCCCCACGAACGCCGGGCTCTGTCTGGGTAACTTCCAGCTCCACAAAATTAGGCATCTCAATGCCCACAACTCCCTGATCTGTGGTCAGGAGATTTATCGTCATGCTGTCTTTTATGAACAGGGTCTCATCGCCGAGCAGTCCCTGTTCGACCGGTACCTGATCATACGATTCGAGATCCATCATGTAGTACATCGCGCTGTCGTGGTACTGATACTGTGAAGCACGTCGTTCCACACGAACGTCCTCGACCTTATCCGCAGCCTTGTAAGTTTTGTCGATCACCGAACCCGTGCGGATATGCTTCATACGAATCCGGGAGAATGCCGTCCCTTTACCGGGTTTGACATGATCACACTCCGTTACCAGGTATACGTCATTATCTACTCGCAACGCCATGCCGCTTCGTAAATTTGTTGCCGGAACCATACTCTGTTATTCCCTCCTCACGAACTCTCACATTGAGATTTCATCACGAATAACTCGGAAAGACGTTTATGGATGTCGGGATTGGTCGAATCGTGTTCTTTCAGTGTAAGATAGACCGAAATGGCCCGGTCGATCAAACCCTGTCGAACGTATAGCTCCGCAAGCGTAGCCGTGGGTATAGCCTCCGACAGGGCGTCGGCTTCAGCCTCACCGGGGTCCCGATCTACTGTTTCCTCACCCTCATCGATCTGTTCCGGCCGTTCGACCGGCAGCGTCTCGCCATGTACATTCAATGCCTCAGGAGCGGTAACCGTATCGTCATTTTCCGAAGGAGCATCATCCAGTAACGGCAGATCAGAACCTGCCGCAACGGTTGAATCGGTCCCTTGGTTTTGTATGGGCGGTCCCTCTGACACAGACTCTTCCGAAGCAGTATTTCCTGGTGCACAAGAAGGGGAGGCCGGCGTTGTAACGCCGGGGAAAAATTGATTCAGGTAGTTGTCCTTGGAAACCTTCTCGATTACCGGCGCTTCTTCAGGCTCCGGCTCAGTCTCAACCGGCGCTTCTTCCACTTCGGAGGCAGATTCATCTTCCAAAACAATATCTTCGGCCGGATGCTCTTCCGTGATGAGGGTCTCATCTTCGGATGCACCAGGCTCTTGCGCACCTTCATTTACGGCTTGCACGGGTTGGTTATCCGTCTTATCACTGAGGAAGGCAGAAGATTCCAGGAGTTCGGACACTGGCGCCGCGCCAAATTCCGTTTCTTCGCTAATGTCTTCAGCTACCAATTCCTCCGCTGGCGCAGGCTCTTCTGCTGCTCCCTCAGAGGCAGGTTCTTCCGATTCTTCGACATGGTCATCGGATCCCGCTTCCATATCGAAAATGGCCAGATCCTCTCGCGCCTCTGCTTCCGCAGTATCGTCAGACGCGGCGGCAGCGGGTTCAGCAACCGACGGTTCTTCTTCAAGGTCACCCGTCACATCAGCCGCTTTATTTATATCGGTCTCCACCAGCGCTTCATCAGCCACACGCTCAACATCGTTCAAATCATCCGGTTCCCCATAGACCGCTTCGCCACCGGTTTCAGA
>CAYYIS010000097.1:6747-8610 GCA_964470965.1 uncultured Gemmatimonadota bacterium
CAACATCGTTCAAATCATCCGGTTCCCCATAGACCGCTTCGCCACCGGTTTCAGACATCGGTTCTGTTCCTGAGACAGTTTCCGTTTCATCCATTCTTTCGGAGACATCGGATGCCGGGGCCTCCTCTTCCTCCGATTCCTCCACGATCTCCACGGCTTCTTTAGCAGGTACGACCTCATCCGTCATATCCACGTCGGGAGAATATGTTTCTTCCGGCGGTTCTTCCTCAATGACCGTGGTGATGGTATCTACCTGCGGCGATGTCGTCGTTGTATTATCGAACGAAATAGCATCGGGATGCCTGCTCAGGTCCAGGACCGAATTAAACGCCACAGCTGGCCACGGCTCCTCTTCGGATGTTTCCTGGTGATGCTCCTTCGCAAGCACGGGCAGGTAATCCTGAAACAGCTCTGCGACCCAGGGACCACACGCAACCGCAGCAAATGCTGCAGGAGGGTCCGGCTCCTGAACCACGGCGTCGTCCGTCTTAGCAGTCACCGGTGCATCGGGTTCCACAACGGTCGGCGGAGGCCCTTCTGAGAACTGAATTTCCTCTTCAACCGCGGCTTCCTCGATGACAGGCACGGCTTCAACTGGGTCTTCGTCAACCGATACCACATCTTCTTTAATCGGATCAAAAACGGTTTCGACAGCAGGAGGCGCCTCCCCGAATAAAGGGTCTTCGCCGGTTAATGCCTTGATCAAAAAGGCGATACGGGTATTCAGAGGATCAACGGCCAGGGCCTGGCGGTAATAGTACAGTGCCTTGGCATCGTTGTTTTCAAACTGGTATAGACCGGCCAGTTCACTGAGGGCTGAGATATGATGAGGATCGAAGCGTAGCGCTTCGGTTAGGGAGTTTTTGGCTTCGGCATTTTGCCCTTCTGCGAGGTAGCAGCACGCGAGAATATAATGACCGGTCGCATAGGTGGGATATTTCTCGACACCATCCAGACATAGTTTGAGCGCTTTTTTAACATCGCCGCGCGCACGTCTTTCCTCTGCGATTTTGGCGAATCCAATCGTGTTCGCGCCACCGTTCAGACTACGCTTCAGTATATTGAGAAAAGCAAACACCAAGGGATCCTTCCTCTGTCACAGTACCAGTTTTACAGTATTGATATAATATGGCGTAACACAGTAGTGTCAACAGAAATTTTGCGCCTGAATATCCTGCCGATACGCTTAAACCGACAGAGCCAGTTGGGGTATTGAACATGAGGGGCGTAGGACTTGTAGTGATTTTCCAGGTTCTGGAGATTCCCTATCCGGAACCGCCAAATTGGAGCAAGCCGCTGACCTGATCATCACCGGGAAACTTCCCATAATCGCCGACGGATTTATCACCGACGGTATATCCGTACCCGTTCGAATACCCGGCGATCTTCGCGACCTCCAGCCCCGACGCCTCACCGAGGTGGACCATGAGACCGGCGTATTCGCCACATACCACACTTCGGCTGTTCAGTACGGCGTTTGGACTCAGATCCCCGTAGTTACCGGAGAAATATGCCTTTGTATCATATGCGATGTTGTGGGTGAAACATCGGTAGATGGCCCGCATCTTTTCCTGGTCGGTGCGGGCGGGGGTCACCAAGTAAGAGGCAAGAGACGGAAATTAATTTCTCCGGGCTCCCGGGCGTAACCAGCGCGTGTGCGTCGATGCGGTCAATGGAAAAATCCTCGAACAACCGTGCATGTAGAACAGGTGTGGTGCCGGCCAAACCGATCCAGACGATGACGATTACCGCAATCACTCTTCTCATGATGCGGTCCCTTCCATAAACTGATATTCACAAACCTGTTTCTGGCTCAGTGCCTATCAAGCAGCCTTCTCAGGTTTAAGCCTTTCGCCTTGGCTC
>CAYYIS010000098.1:0-8542 GCA_964470965.1 uncultured Gemmatimonadota bacterium
TCCACGACCTTCATCACACTTGTGCATCTCTTCTTATCGCTCAGGGAGAGAACCCTGAGTACATTCAAGAGCAGCTGCGACATAGTTGCTTTGAAATGACATTCGATAGATAAGGCCGTCTGTTTCCCGACACCAACAGCGAAGCCTCATCCGGTCTGGATGAAACCCTGTTCGGTAATCGTATTTCAGTGCTGAAACCAGGCACGACGGATTTCCCAATTGACATAACATAGCCTGAAAGCTGTTAACAACGCAGGCGTTGATTCTGGAAGATGGTCTGCTAAAGCCCTGCTAACGGAACAAGCTACAACATCCTGATGTACCGGAAACTAGAAATAAACTGCCAGTGGCCGAATAGAAATTTATACAAACCATAAGCCACGAAGATGAAACAATCGGAATGTGATCAATCAATCTCCGGAGCGGTAGTTCAGAGGCCGAATCCTCTCTGGCGTATGACAGAAACGGAAACGGACACAACAAGTTAGGAGGTTCAGTTAATCCTTCTTGTCTGCACGGTTTTTCTCAGAAGGCGCCGGACCTCTTTTAGGAGAAGTCCAGCCTGCGATGCTTCCTTTCCTTCTTAACATGGTCTATTTAAAACCCCTTTATCTAATACCTATTACCTACGGCGCGGGAGAACGCCCACATGGAGGATTCTGGAGACTTGAAGTTCCAGTTTGGTCTTATTATATATGCTGGCAGGAACGGAGAAGAATTTGCGTGTTAAATACAAAGTGTAAAAACCTGACGGTTACTCAGCCGCTGACATCGCACAGTGGGCCGCCTGTGCAGGTTCAGAAAAATGCAAAGACGCCCTATTGGTTTACCCAAAGGAAATACCATCTTTGCTGGACCAACCCGGATGCGATCGTATTCAAGTTAGAGGTCGCGACGGTGACCTGGATACGCAGGGACAGAAATTGCTCAAAACAATCTTCCAAGAAGATCGAGTCCAAATAGACTAGGCGTTATGTCCAATATGGAATATATCCATTAGCAGTTCTCGATCTGATCTAAAACTCGGGGGAACAATGCAACACGATCCAGACGTAGATACGGTCCACGAATACGGCGCCCGTGGTGACGGAAAAACGGACGACCAGGAGCCCATCCAACGAGCGTTGGACGGGCCCTGTCCAGTAATTGGTATTCCGTCCGGTAACTATTTACTCGGTGACACCCTCCGGGTTGGATCAGGTAAACGTGTTTTGGCGGCACCTGACGCGATTCTAAAATTGGCCGACGGTGCCGGACGGAATTCCGGTAGCTTTATTCTCACCAACAACGACCATGACACAGGCAACGACCACATCGAAATTTCAGGCGGCATATGGGATGGCAACAATGAGGCCAATAAGCGGGGCGAGGACGGAGATTCCGACGGGTACACGGGCGTTGCGGTTAACTTCGTAAATGTGCGACATCTGCGTCTCGCCGACATGACAATTCGTAATCCTGAATCGTTTTCGATCCGCCTTGGAGAGGTAGGGCATTTTGAGATCGAGGATATTCGCCTGGACCAGACCGTCTCGCGCCCTAACCAGGATGGCATCCACTTAGGCGGGTTCTGCCAGGACGGTTATATTCGTGGCATTTATGCAGTCACTGCGGATACACCAAACGATGACATGGTAGCGCTGAATGCCGATGACAACGTGGAGAGGGTCCTTAACCTCGGAATGAAATGCGGACCGATCCGCAACATACACGTGGAGGAATTGGCGGCGGAGAACGCCTATACGTTTGTTCGGCTCCTGAGTGAGTCTCAGCCGATAGAGGGTATTCGAATTCGCAATCTTTCCGGCGGGTGTCGGTGCTACGCAATCAACATGGATAACTGGGCTTTCCCCGCTGGGAGTGGTGATATACGGAATATCGATATCCGCCACGCCCGCATCGCCAAGGTGCCGGAATCGCCCGGGTTTCCACTGGTTGACATCCGTCTGGGCGTGCGGGACCTCATCATCGAAGACTTCCAGCGTGTGGATGATGGAGACTCTTTCGCCCACACGTTGAATATTGAAAACCTGAAGGACAACCTGGTCAGAATAGAGGGTGTTTCCGAAGAAGATCTGAAGTTGACATCAGGGGATGCGGGTTCAGCCGAAGGGACACCCGGTCCGGTCTTCCAGTCGGACAAAACAGGGCGTCATCACACAGCTGTAACGATGCGCGAAGGCTCTAAGCTGGTCCTGACTCGCGGCGGGATAAAGCGTCTGACGATTAATAGAGAGCATAACGATGAAGAATGACAGCCGCATCTGCGAGTCGCCTCGATTTCTGGAAGGCATGTTTTTTCTGGAATCTCTCGCCCGGGAGGTGCTTGAGGCCTCCCGCGTAAGGTCCGGAAGGTCCGTTGCGGGATATGGGCCGAACACCACGGGGGGGACGTTGATCCGTCCCGGCGGCAGGGACTGTTACCCGGCGTTCTGGATCCGGGATTTTGCCATATCGCTCGCGTGCGGGCTGGTTAACCCGGTGGAGATCGAACACGGCTTGCGACTCACCGCCCGATGTCAGGCGAAGGAAGACTGGCGAACGCCGTCTGGTAGTTTCGTTCCGAAGGGGGGCATCGCCGACCATATCACATTCGATGGTACGCCTATATATTTTCCCGGCGGCCTGACATATGAGACACAGGGACAACCATTCGGATATTACCCCAGTCTAGACGATCATTTTTATTTTGTGGAGATGGCCTGGCATCTCGCCATCTCTTGCGGTCGGCGCACGATTCTCGATGAAGAAATCGACGGTATGAGTCTTCTTGAAAGACTCACACTGGCATTCAACGTACCAGGGGTAAGGGAGGGCAGTGAGTTGGTTTGGTGTGATGATCGGTATCGGGGGGTGTCCTTCGGATTTACAGACATAGTCGTCCACACGGGTGACCTCCTCTTTTGCTCCGTGCTCCGCTTCCGGGCGGCGGTTCAGCTGGCCGAAATGCACCAGATTTGCGGCGCAGTGCATGAAGCGGAACGGTACCGGTCTTTGGCCGCGAACATATCAGATCAAATTTCCTCGGCTTTTCTGCTCGACAGCGGCCTCTTGCGGGCCAGTACTGGAAAGAGTGCACAACCCGACGTTTGGGGCTCTGCCTTCGCGGTGTATTCGGGGGTGCTGGGCAGCGAAGAGGCCCGGGTCGCCCAGGCGCTCACACGGGCATTGAAGAACGGCACCATCACCTGGAAAGGCAACATACGGCATGTACCGACCGACGGTGATTTCAACAAAACGAGTGCCTGGGAACAGACGGTGAATGACCGGCCGAAGAACCGGTATCAGAACGGCGCCTACTGGAATACGCCGACAGGATGGGTCTGCTACGCCGTGGCAGGGATTGATGAGGGTGCCGCAGGTGAACTGGCGCTCCAGTACATCGAGGAATTGCGTGAAGGAGACTTTCGTCAGGGCGATGCCTTTGGTTCACCGTACGAATGTATCCATCCCGACGGCGACCATCAGCAGAACCCGGTGTATCTTACGAGTGTGACGGCCCCGGTTGCGGCTTTTCAGAAGCTTGGATGGATCGATGACAATGCCAGAAGCGAATCGCCCTGACACGAAGGAGGCGGTCTTCCGGAAGCAACCTTTGCCGCCGGGAATTTCTATGCCCCGGATGGCCTGCAAAACCAATTGGCTTTCCACATAGCGAATTGATTTGAGGGGGAGTCATCTGGGATGCGACCTGGATTTATGAATAGGATGTTCGCTGCCTGCTCCAGACGACGGTTCGTCGATTCAGATATTCGTCGACCGAGACGCGACAGCCCTCGGCGCCTCCAACGTGTCCCGGTGGGCGCGCGTATAACCGATGTCACGCAGATCGGTTACGAGCGAACCATTGAACGGTTTGATAAGTTTGTGATACACTTTGGAGGAGCTGTTATGTGTACCTCGCCGTATGTATGCGCTCGGGTGCCGGTTATCCGAGAATCCCGTGATGGACCGCTGAGAGGTGAGGCGTTATAGGCGTTGTCGTAGCGAATACCTTTAGTCGTCATGGGGGCAGTGCTGTAGAGCACGCTGGGATAGGACATTATCAAAATACAAACTGAACGTGATACATTCTGACATTCACCGTTCTAGGACTTTTTTGCTACCAGCACGCCCATCGGACCTTTCTTCCAGACGCATTCAGTTTTGAATCCGACGCTTTCCAACGCTGCCAGTTCCACCGGCATCGGCAGGTATGTGTCCTCGTCAGACCATTCGTCAAAGTGCTGCCAGGCACGTTGCTCGGAAATTCCGTTGGCGACGAGGTGATCGGCCCAGAATCGATAGAGTCGATCGTTCTCGTTTCGGTCTTCCGGCATATTCGCATCTGCATTAACCAGAAGGCCGCCCGGCCGGAGTGCCTGGAAGATCTCATGGAACAGCGCCGTTTTGGCCTCGACGGTCGGGACGTGATGGAGGGAGAGCGAGGCGGCAAACGCATCGCTTGAAGACAGCGGCTCATAGTAGGACCGCTGACTGAACCGGACGCGGTCCCCGAAACGCTCCAATCGTTCGCGTGCCTTCGCAATCATCTCCGAATCGACATCCACAAGCTCCACGGTCCCGATGCCAGCTCGCTCGAGCAGCACCTCTGAGAGCGCACCCGTACCCGCGCCGAGGTCCTGCACAAGCCCTGGCTCGACGGAGGCCACGGCGTCCGCAGCCGCCTCCAACATTGACTCATAGCCCGGAATGAATCGGCGGATCGCTTCGTCGTAACTTTCGTTACCGAGGCGTAGATGCATGCGGACGTTATGTGCCATCACTATTCCTGACCTGTTATCTGGCCCACCTTACCCGGTACTTGGTACCGCCTATCCGAACACTTCCGTAAATACGTCTTCATGGAAACCCACTACGATCATGTCGCCAACACGTAGCGTAGGAGCCCGGAGATTTCCCGTAGGTCCGAGCATGGCGGCCACGACGTCATCGGCAACGGGCAACGCAACGGAATACTCATCGATTTTCTTGCCTTTTGCTACGACCATCTTCGTCGCGGTCTCGAGCATTGATCTCGCGTCTTCAGCCCGCAATTTCCTACTCGCCGGAACGGTTTCATGCACTTCTACCTGATTGTCCTCCAGAAACCTGGAGGCTTTGTCGCAGCCGCTTCATCCCTTACGATGGTAATACCAGTGTACTTTGGCGGATTTCATGGTATGATCCTCCTGGTTGTGCAGGCAATAGATAGTGGAAAAACCAGCTGCAAGAACATGTACAATACCTTGTAACGAGTCAAAGACCTTACACGAAGGCACTTGATTTCTGGTCCGCACACGTATCATAGGGCCAGGTGTCCGCATCATATTATCGCCGACAGCAATGAAGGACAAGAGAAAGAAGCCGAATGCAACCGCGTAGCATCATCTGATGTGCCCACCTACGGTAATATCCGACAGGTCTTCGTGTGCGAGCGCGTGTCGTACATTTTGCTCAAGTCCATCCCTAACAATGCTGAGGGCGACGTAATGGGGACCGATTCCGGGATTCCGCCAAACCATCATTAATCCGGATTAACGAGGTATTGGACGAGACAAGGGAGGAATGGGAAATCATCGTTGTGCGGCAGAGCCTCCCACAGTAGGAAACACCCAACAAATCACATGCTGGCGCAAGTCGGCGACGAACGGGGCAGTGTAGCGGCATCACCAGGAACTATCCGCTTCCTGTTTGGGGTGTAGCCTGGAACCGACATTAAAGGCGCCTGCGTCACTTACCGGTCCGGTCGGTATTGCCATTTCTGGACGACTCTTTTCGACTCATCCACGATATATAGAGATCCGTCACTTGAGAAATCCATCCCGGCTATGTAGACGAATTCGTCTTCCCCTACACCGCCGAAGGAGGAAATATGATTGCCATCTCTATCAAACACTTGGATACGTTTGTTGCTTGAGTCGCCTACGTAGACATTTCCCTTGTCGTCGATAGCAATGGATTTCGGATCCGAGAACCAGCCGTCGAAAGGGAACCAGTGGTACCAGATCCTGAGGATATTGTAAGCAAACGGTCCGCCCCACCTGAATTTATACTCACCGTCGGCGCCGAACACTTTTATGCGCTCATTTGCTGAATCGACCACGTAGATAAGCTCCCCGTCAGGGCTCGTGGCAATATCCAACGGATACTTAAACCGGTCAACGCCACTACCGGCATTGTCGGCTTCATTCCAGGCAGATAGGAACGTACCGTCGGGACGGTGACGCGTCACTCTGTGATTATAAAAGTCTGTAACGATAATGTTGCCATTGGCATCCTTGGTCAACGCCGTCGGCCCTTCAAATTCTCCATCACCGGTGCCGTATTCTCCGAACGACCGCTTGTAGCTTCCATCGGGATCAAAAACGTCTATCCGGTCATTTTCATAGCCGGCAACATATAGTTCACCTTCGGAGAAAAATATGTTCCAGGGACGGTGAAATTCACCTTCAGCGGTTCCTTCCTTGCCAAACTGCCGGATAAAAAAGCCGTCAAGATCAAATACTTTAATCATATGCTCGTTCGTATCGACGACATAAATTTCATCGTTGAAGATCTTCATGCCCGTCGGATACGTAAATTGCTCGGAAGTAGGGGTGACCCCTTTCCAGGTGTCGACGAGTTTGTAATCGCCATCGAGTGACTTTGTCATAAATGCTAACGCGCTTAACGCCGCTAAAAACATCAAAAATGATACAAACGAGAACGTTACCAACGATATGATTTTTTTGATTTTCATAATGCCCGGTCGTTGTGGTTTGGGGTAATCAACAGTGGTGTATAAAAAACATCCGGTGAATTGAAGTAGATTCGCGTCAATATACCCGTTTTGCGCGCGCATGAGTAGTATATTTAATCGTGACAAAGTCTGGACCTTTTCTTACACGAACTCACCTTGAGTTTCAGCAGGACCAATCCCATCGGTCTCACGGGCGTTCTATTTCCTCAATACCGCGCCTTCACGGACGCATCTGGCGGCATTCGGTACGGTCTGATCGTTTAGCCGGAGACCATGTCCTGAATTATTTCTCGGAAGATAGGCCGTTTTACGGGACAGCGCAGGGGGCAATCGGGACGGGTTTGACAGAGTCTGATTAGTGCCGTAGGGCGGTTGCCATGCCTGGCACCGTTTCGTCTGGGCCTATCCCGACAGAAGCAAGGATCAGGATTTTATCTGTTGGACTCAGATGGAATGCCCGCCAGGAGGCGTTATTTGGTAATAGGCGATGTAGGAAGAAGACCTTAAACGTCAGGCACCAAACGGCGCCAGGCAGCTTTTCATTGCCCGGGTGCCTTCTGCCTAGAGGACCCGGAGGAATCTCATGTTTCAAAGACGCGATTCTCCGCCCCGTCTAAAATCGAATGCCAGCCGTTCAGAGCGCCAATATGGGTGTCTCAGGAATTATCATGATCGAAGTGTACGTCAGGCGATCACCTGTATAGCCTTTGGTCGCCATTAAATTACTATGAACCGATATCTCAAAACCGCTCAGACACAGGAATAACTACAGGGCTTGGGTAAAATCCTGCTTACAGCGACTGCATTAGGGCATCCAGACAGCCGTTATGGTGCCATAATGCCCCTTTAACGCATTATCTTCGCCCTAACGCCTTCTGGGGTGCCCTGGGAAATCCAGCCGGATTGATTCAATCAATGACACCGGCTATACGTTAAATAGTGAAGAACCGCAGTTTTATAAATTCCTGACGGAACGAGAATTTGGAAGAATAGATTAAATTGTTCGATATTTTCGATTTTTTATAGTGTGATAATGTCAATAGGACATTACCATTTCAGAAAACGTAAAATATTGGTATTCAAGACATTTTAATATTACTGGGTGCCATTCAACGGCTGTGGCGCCGGCCCTGCAAATATAAAACCTGAAAGGACATGTCCTGGACTGTCAGGCCAAGCGTGCCTCTTCCGATGATCGTTTTGGCTGGCCGGCGGCAGTTAACGGTCATTAGGGTATTGGCAGGACGCCATTTGGCCATATGGAACGGCACCAACATCACGGGCGGCATATACCTGTACCGCATCACCGGCGGTAACATGTGTAACAGGACGAAGAGAATGACGGTGTAAAAATGATCAATGACGCAAAACGTAGGGTTAGACTGAATGCATGTTGCATAGGCAGGAATTTAAATAATATGATAATTCGGGGAGTGAAATGGAATCGAAACCCTGTTGGCATCTGTTCAAGGATCCGTTTTGTGATCTCACATTCCTGCAGGAATTCCGTATAAAACATCAGCGGTCCCCGGTACCTTCGGCGTTAAGGTAACCGTGCGTGATGCAATAAACGCTGGCAACAAGTTGATTTACACCTCGGATAGGTTAATGATTTAATAGGTGCGAAACCCATGGATTGATGTGCATTCAAGTGCCAGCATTGATAGCCATGAACCTTAGAGAATCCCCTCGGTTTTGCTCCGAACGATAATCCCGGGTGGGGCGCTGATAAATGGACATTGACATTAGAGGAGTACTGACATGTTTAAACGTTACCGTGCCGGCGTTATCGGCAGCACGGGCCGGGGCAATTACGGCCAC
>CAYYIS010000099.1:0-8263 GCA_964470965.1 uncultured Gemmatimonadota bacterium
TCTCCCCCAAATATTTTGAGTCCGGTAAAGCCGCGTTCCACCAATTTATCCGCCCGTTCCATATCGAAAGCATGCCCGTAAAGGCGGATACGATCACGTATCTTACCGCCTAACAGATTCCAAACGGGTGTGTCCAGCTCTTTCCCTTTGAGGTCCCATAACGCCATATCTATACCGGTCATGGCCCCGCTGCCTACCACGCCCGTCATACCGTGCCCCAAAATCGATGAAAACAATTTTTGCCAGAGCCGTTCTATATGCGTCGGATCTTCTCCGATCAAAATCGGTTTCAAATCCTGGATGGCCGTCTCAACCACACGCGGCCATCCCCAGCACTCGCCTACCCCGTACAGGCCTTCATCCGTGTGCACCTTTACGAAGAGCCAGTGGCGCCAGGATTGCTGGCCAGGCGGTGCGGCGCTCATAAGAAACGTTTGTATGTCCCGGATTTTCATTTCTGATTACTCCACGGCCCGGTTGCGTTCATAGAGGGATCTACTCCGTTCCGAAAACAGATCGTATTTTACAGCTGTCATTGCCTGCCTGTTGCGTGAGGATGCGTAATCTGAGTCCAGGTTCCGCATTGACGCCCATCATGGGTTACGGGTAACTCTGACGGTTAATGAGGAAACAGTTCAGGAGGAGTGTTCGGACGCTGAGGGTCGGTCAAGGCTTCCAAAAAATCTATTAAATCCAGAATTTCATCTTGAGATAAATTTAACGGTTTTATTTCAAGTGAAAGGTTTGGATTAACGATTCCTCCCTGGTTATAATGCGCTACCACTGAGGGCAGGTCCGGCAGAGAACCGTCATGCATGAACGGCGGCCGCCGCGAGACATTTCGCAATGTGGGTGTTTTGAAGCGACCGATTTCCCCGATTTCAAGCGTTACATCGTAACGACCTTTATCACGGAAACGTTGACTGTCAGCATCCCAGCCTATGCCCGTGTTGTGAAACCGGTTGTCGGTGAAATTTTCTCCGAAGTGGCAGGTGACACATCTCGCTTTTCCAAAAAACAGTTTCTCCCCCTCAAAGACCGGAATTCCGGGGGACCGTTCTTGTTTTGCGAGATCCCAGGGAGATCCTCCACTGACAAGGGACCGTTCGTAGTCGGCAATTGCCGACGCAACCTGGTAAGGCGTTATGGGACCGGAGCCGAAAGCCTCCCTGAAATAATGGGAGTAATCCGGGGATTGGCGCAGGAACAGAACCATTTGTTCGATATCGGCTCCCATCTCCGACTGTAAGGCTGCCAGGACCTGGTCTTCCAGTGAGTCGGCACTTCCATCCCAGTTAAAATGGGGATAAATCCGCCAAGCGAGGTTTACGAGTGGCAGGGGTTTTCGCCGTGTTCTGACACCCCCGGTTCCAACACCGAATCCCTGGGACACAGAGAAACTTTTATCGGGTACGTGACAGTCACCACATGATACATCAACATCTCTCGACAGTCTTTTATCGAAAAAGAGCCATCGCCCCAGACGGACCCGTTCCGGATCCGCAGGCGGGCTACGCCTTGGATAATTGGTTGCCATCGGCCCAGACAATCTTTTCGATATTCCGGGTAGGGACGTCGGTAGAGGACGGATAGGGTTGTCTTTTTCAAGGGCCGTCCGTGAATCGCAGGAAGCCGACAAACTGAGACCGAGGAAAACAAGTAGCGAGGATATTGCGGGAGAGATCGACCAGTTCACGGAGCGGCCTGTTGAATGACCTACAGTGAGGGTATGCCTACTACCCATATGTCCCAGTTTCCACTCCTTTTGGAGGCAAACGCGATACTTTTGCCGTCAGGTGACCAGCTCGGATGCTTCGTCGAAGGTAATCTTCCGCGTGGCCCCGGCAGCTGACAGGGGCACGATAAAGACGTCCCTGTTCCCGGTAGTGCCAGTCAGCGAGTCGTAAATGATGTGGGTTCCGTCAGGGGACCAGTTCGGATATCCGTCGTCGCTGTCGCCAAAGGTTACCTGTGTTTCAGCTGCCGTGTCGAGGTCAAATAACCAGATTTTCATCCGGTTCTGACTGGTTTTATTGGATTCGTAAATCAGCTGGCGGCTGTTTGGCGACCAGCGTGCCTGTTCGTCCCGCCAGGAATTATCCGTCAGGCGAACCATCGATGCCGTCGGCGATCCGGTCGGACTCACCTCCATGGTATACATCTCAGAACTGCCTGTTCGTGTCGAAAAAAACACCACTTTGGTTCCATCCGGGGACCACCGCCCCGAATCATCGAAACTCGGATCGTCCGTTAAACGCACGGATACACCGGTCGCGACGGACGCGGTGTAGATTTCACTGTTGCCCGGATCGAATGAATTGAAGATCACGTGTTCTTCGTTCGGCGACCAATCCGGATACCCGTGGTAATTCATATCCGTGTATATCCGCCTTAGGCTAGTGCCGTCCGGCTTGATGGTATAGATTTTGAACGATTGGACCGGGTCCGACGACTGCCTGTTTGACTTGAAAATCAGGGTGGTGCTGTCATTGGACCACTCTGGTTGTATGTCTACGGACGTATTCGTCGTAATCTGGCGGGGATGAAGGGAGTACACCTCTACCGCATCGGAAGCCGCCGTACCCAAACTGTCTGTTATGACGTCTGAATCGGAGAAGGTAGCAAGCCTCAGCGATTGCAGGGTTGGTGCATAGCCGTCACTGGAAGACGGCTGCCATTGAAAAAAATAAACCGTGTTCCAATCGGCATCGTTTTTGGGCTTCATTTCCTCCAGCGAACCGTTGACGTAGAGCCCTATCCTGTCAAATGAACCGGATGCGGAGCCGGAAACAAGCACGGTTGGCGTTCCAGAAACCCAGTCTCCTGCCGCGGGGGATGAAATGCTGGTTTCAACCGGTGTGGTTATGGGATTATCCTGGCAGACCAGGAAAAACACTGGAAGAAGCAACAGCACGATCGCACGGACAGCAGGCATGGGAATACTCTGATTTCGGAATTCGCGTTTGAATGGATTGGTAGGTCGTGCAGTGACCAGAGGGGCATTTTTCAGTAATGTAATTTAAGGACGTGTCGATGTCAACATAATATGCACCCATTTCTGGACACCTAACAGTTACATCGAACCCCGGGCATCTATGCGGCGGTGAACCCAGCCTTATCCGAATCGATCGGGGTCTTTGGATTTCGAAACCACCCCTTCTGATCACCTCTTTCACTTGTTCTCCATCCGTTGCAGTATCTGTTTGACGGCTGGATCGTCTGGTTTCATTTCGAGTGCCTTTCGTAAAAGGGTCAGGGCAATCTCCCGATCGCCGTTGACCATGTGCGCTTCACCGAGACGACGAAAGCTTTCCTGTGTATCAGGGTAGGCGTCCATCAGGATTTCAAACGCCTTGACAGCCTCTTCATGTTGACCATCCTGCATATACAACCAGCCCACATCCCTGAACGCTTGGAACTCGAACAAATCATACGTAGGATATGCCTGCTTGACGGCGTGGTAAGTTGCCACACCCTTGTCGATCCCCTGTGTCTGAATGAGACGAATAAAAGCTTCTTTCGAAGGCGGTGGTTCTTTCCCAATTTTGTGATCGTATTGACTGAAGATATCCCGTTGATAGGCTGCGGCTACCTGTTCAAATGACGGTGTATCCTTTTTGACATAGTGATCGAGGAACGAGACTGAAAAATCACACATGGCCGCGTAACCCGCATATGCGTACTCCGGCTGTGCCCGGAACATTATGTTAAAAGAGGAGAACTGAAGATGGTTGAGCCCTTTCAGCGTCATAACATAGGCATCCGAAAAAGCCAGGTCGTCATAAAATTTAAATGAACCTAATTTGAGCTTGAACTTGTTCCCGCCGAAGTGCAGGAAAGCCGACCGGAGATCATTTGATTTCATATAGGGATAGCTGGCAATAATGTCATACCCCAGATCAGAACCGATTGAACCATCGAAACTCACGACAGCAGCGACGTTGGCGTGCCTTAACGCAAAAATAGTATTACTCAATCCCCCGAAACTGAAACCGACGACCCCTATTTTTTCAGATTTTACATTGGGAAAATTGTACATGACACCTGCTGTAAATTCCAGGTCTCTGGCCTGGGCTTCCGCACCCTCGCTGTTGAACGGCATCTTATGGTGATAGGCGCCTTTGGAGGCTACCGACGCGACGATATAACCGTGACTCGCAATATATTCGCACAAGAGCGCGTTGTCGTAGGCTGAACCATTCTGACTTGGACCGTAAAGAATGAGGGGGAAGGCACCGGACCTTGCTTTCCCGTTTTTTGTCGCATGCATAGGGGCCCCGAAAAGCTTTTCCAGCGCGTCTTCCGAACCGGCAAAACTACCGTATTCCCGTCTTACGGCCTGCTTCTGTTTTTCGGTCGGCTCACCCAGGATTTCCTCCGTGGCGATCAGAAAAGCATAGTCTCCAAACGTCATAGGAGAAGTACCTTCGACAGGTTTCCCGGCGGGATACCATACCGCGATCTGAAGCGGTCTTGGTCCATATTGGTCTTCGGCACCTTCTAACAGATATGTTCGTCCATAGTCATAGGTGTCGATCAGTTTGAATCCTATGGCCTGATCGCCCTGCTTCAAACGATCCGAAAGGGGCTGTGCAAGTACATCATATGCGTAGCCCGAGATAATAATTGTCAGGATAAAAAGAACATTCTTCAACATGAAACACCTTCAGATTGATGGTTGAAATGTAGGATTGAGCTGATGGATGAAGGCGACCAACAGATAATACAGGAGAGTTCCTATTAGAGCCGTGGCAGACGGTTCATGAAATGTATACGTGTTACAGGCATGCACTCTTAAAGACAGAGGTGCCGGGACGGTCTGAAATCACGGGCAAAAAATTCATTCCGATCGTTAAATTCAATCCGCCTGACCGGCGTCTACCGCGTTGAGAACATCAGGGCAGACATTTCCCTGGGATTGATTCCGATCGTTCTGCTGTCTGATATTGAGGGAGCGGCGCACGTGAGGATGACCTCTATTTCCTTGTTTCTCCCCTGTCTATTCCAGCGTGTTCCACTTCGAACTGATAGCGTAGGCCGGGGTCCAGGCTACCAGTTGAATTTACGAATTTGTTTCCCCGGAAGACAAGGTTTTACCTATCGTTAAACGCACGGCCGCTACGGACCATCTTCGTTCGAAAACTTTGATTTACCAGACGATTCACCCGGACTCGACAGGTAAACGTCCAACACCGTCCCTTTTGGTATCCGGTAAATTTCCCCCAAGAACACAGCGCTCAGACTGCCTCAATTCGACTTCAGTCCTCTGCCGTTAACCGATCGATCTCGGAACAGGTCGGTCAAAAGCAGTTCCGTACATCCACCACCTAACATCCTGGGGTATTCCCTCCAGGTAAAACACGTTACTTCAGCAGCGTCATCCGCTTCGTCTCCGTATATCCGCTGCCGCTCGTGATGCGGTACAGGTATATCCCGCTGGAAACGCCGGCGCCCCTAATGTTGGTGCCGTTCCACACCGCCTCGTAACGTCCTGCGGCCTGCACCTGGTCCACCAGCCGCACCACCTCCTGTCCCAGAAGGTTGTACACCGTGAGCGTGATGTGCGTTTGTTCCGGTACCTCGTAAGCTATGCTGGTGGAGGGGTTGAACGGGTTGGGAGCCGCCTCTGATAGGCTGAAAGCGGCCGGAAGCGCCATTTCCCTGTTCACGGTGGCCGTGACGCCCTCCAGGTGCACCTCCAGGTAGTGCGCCGTGCGATCTACCAGTTTCACGTCGGTAAGGGTAAGCAGGGATCTCTCGGCGTCCTGCCCTGTGATCGATACCGGCAGGTAGAAGGAGGGCCTCGAATCCGCCGTCAAACCGGACGCTGGCTGCAGACCGTAGCCCACCAGCGTGTACACGCCGTCCCTGGCGTGGTGCTGCCAGACCAGGCCGCCCCCGGCTTCCGTGGTAACTAATTCGCCTATCGTCATCAGGGACGGATCGTAGGCGAAGGTCATCTGCACCCCTGACATCACGGATCCCCCGCCCAGTACCACCGGCACCAGTTGGCGGCCGTCGGGATCTATGCGGACATCTCCAAGGCTGACCGTGACGGGGGCGGAGACGACGGGCACAGGACGCATGACGATACCCAGAATAGTATTGATCTGACGAATTGCGTCGGCAACATCGACCTGGTTGTCGATGTTGGCATCGGCAATATTATAATGGGTACTGCCCAGTTCAGGCATGTGGTCCAGACCAATAATCAAACGCACGATCTGTACCACGTCACCGATCGCAACCCTGCCGTCCCGGCTGATATCTCCTCTAACGCCTGCCTGTATCGCACCCGTAATCAAAGTGTCAGGAAACGCAACACCTAAACCGTCCACAAACTCAGTTTCGGAAGCAAAAATCGGGTTTGTACTGCCCAGCGGTGTAGAACCGTCAATAACCCCCACTACGGTTAAAACGTGGACATTGGATCCCGTACTGATACTGGCCGCAGTAGGGCTGTACGCCGCTACGCGCAGGGTATCATTCCTCAAGGTGGAGGTGAATACAAAATCGCCGTGATGGGAGGTGTCGGCCAGGCCGACATAGGTTACCCATTCCGGTTGTGACACCGTACTCGCAAACTGAAGGCCTGCGACGGGGTGCCCGTTGTTGGGATTGGAAAGGTGAATCGGGATCGCAATGGTATCACCCGGTGCTCCAAATACAGAGGGTATGGATATCGTCACGGGTGCAGGATCAGGACCGGACGTTGGTCCCGCCGGGATTCGGTATACATACGCCGAGCCGGATGTACTGGGGGTTTGGACCTTGGTGTTGACTCCCAGCCGGGTATCAATGACAGGATCGGGGACGTTCGCTAAAGAGGATCCACTGTTACCTGAAATGAAACCCTGGTTCACGGATCCTACTATTATGTTTACTCCGTCGGTGCCCACGGCGAGTCCGAATTTGTCGTTCTCAATGGCATCGGACGCCGTAATCATGAATTCTTGGTGCCAGGTGGTGCCGGTTCGTAAGTACACATAAGAGGACCCGCTGTCCGTCCCGTTGTCGTCCCGACCGGGAGCCCCCACCACTGCCATATCACCTTTTATGGATGCCGCCCAGCCGAAAACGTCGCTGGTGTCTGCATCAGAGAGGATGAGTTTCTGCTGTAGACTCAGACTATTGCTTCCTCCCGACCTGGTAAATATATACGCAGAACCTGCACTCCCGATCCCATCCACAGCGGTATGCTGTGCCCCCACAATAAGATCATCGCCTTCCATAGCGATCGATTTACCGAAGTAGTCTTTACCAAAGCCAGCATTACCGGAGAGTTCCTGTGCATAATTCCAATTCGTACCATCCCGTTCAAAAATATGAACATAACCATTTCCGGTTCCCTGGGACGTAAGTCCAGTGGCACCTACAGCAGCGAAATCTCCGCTGATGGCAACAGATTCCCCGAAATAGTCATATGCCCCTACGTCTTGTTTTCCATAAACCTTGGTTTGCTCTAACCAGGTTTCACCATCGCGCATATATATATAGGCAGAACCGCTGTAAGGGCCATTCTCATCGTCATGGGACGCCCCAACGATCGCATAGGGATCGTCGATATCTACGGACGTTCCAAAATAACCCTGTCCGATCTCGGGCGCGGTAATTTTCACCTGTTGAGACCAGGTTTCGCTTTGGCTCTCGCGCTTGAAGATAAAGGCGGCATCCCCGGCGTAAGAGGCCCCAACAATGAGATAGGGACCATCCAGCGATAGGGACCATCCAAAATGATGACCATCAGTGGGGTTAAGCTGATAGGTCTGGATCCACGTGTCATTGAAATCGGAGCGCTTGTAGATATACACACTGCCGCTGTGGGACGAGAAATCTTTATAGGGAGCGCCTACGGCGGCATAGTTACCATCAATGGCGACCACTCGGCCATATAAATCTCCCGGTCCGACGTCGGAGGCCGTGAGCTTGAATTCGGATTCCGCGGGAGGCGCAGGAGTAACCCCGGTACCGGAAAGCAGAATATCCGTTACGCCGCCCTCCGCGTTGTGCGTCAGTTGAAGTAAGGCCGCCTTCGGACCCGTGGATGTCGGAGTGAAGGAGACCCGCAGGTAAACGCTACCGCCTGGTTCCACTACCGGAGGTACCCACTCACCCATCGGGAAGGATAATGGGCCATAACCGGTCACGGCAAAAGAACCGGCATCGGCACCGGTTATGGCCTTGGCACTCACGGTGAGGGCCGCCGTACCGGTGTTCTGTACCTCCACAGAATCCAAAACCGAGGCATCCGTCTCCACGTCAC
>CAYYIS010000100.1:0-7909 GCA_964470965.1 uncultured Gemmatimonadota bacterium
GGAGCCGGCCCGCCCGTGTTGTGTACCAGAATATCTATCCGTCCGAATGCATCCATCGCGCCATCGATGGTCCTCTCGATATCCTCTGCTTTACTCCAATCCGCCGCTACCGCACGCACTTCACTTCCGGTAATGCCGTGTATTTCCTCACCCGCCGCTTCGATTTCCGTTTGATTCCGGGCGCATATCACCAAGTCGGCACCTTCGGCAGCTAACCGATCAGCGCAGGCCCTTCCGAGTCCTTTACTTGCCCCTCCGATTACCGCAACTCGGCCTTTAATGCCAAGATCCATCAATATCCTCCTGACTAAAACTGATCTATTAGCTCCTGTTCATGGTAGCATATGACCTTACAAGCAGCCTCAAGAGGATTATAGGTGTCCCATCGTTTATCCCAGGAGCCTGCGGTGTAGTAAACGGTTGCCAATCTTCCGTTATCTTGACGCACAGTAGAAGGATAGCCGGAATCTCCTCCGGGCAGTGTATCATCTATCAGGAGGCGCCTCTCCTCCCAGGATTCACCATTGTCTTTGCTGATAATACCCTGTACCCCAAACGGTTCATGTCGGCGCCCGAACGTCATTAAAATCCAATCGTTTCCCAGCATCGTCAGGTCGGGCGGATGCTCTGAGGAATCATTCACTCTATTTAGATACCCCCACGTTGAACCGCCGTCCGATGACCTGCAAGTGTGAATCGCCATCTCACTCCGTTTTTCCGACCGCGCGGCAAACAGGTACCTATCATCGGGTAGAACCAGAAAATCCGCTTCGTTCAAACCAAGCGCCACAAGAGACGGATTCCCCCACGTAAGGCCGTTATCTTCGGAGCGCAAGATAAACGTCGCGACCGTTCCTGGATCAACGGTTACAGTGCCGGACGGAACGTCTTCCGGAACCCTCCCATAGATGGGCATGTGGAGAACTCCATGGACGGATCTGATCTTGCCAAAAGGAGATGAACCGTTTAGTTCCAGGTAATTCATGAGGATATCATTTTGCCAGGAACGACCGCCATCAGAAGAATAAACAACGCGAGTATCCTGCTTGCCCAACTCAGGTTTCCACATTCCATCCTCGTCATAATTGCACTGCCAGTGGTAGGCTAACACCACCGTGCCGTCCGGGGCTATGCCAAGAGCCGGGTTGCGGTCATCCCTTTCGCTGTCAGCGATGGTCACTGGGGCGTCCCATGTCTCCCCCCAGTCGAGGGAACGGCATACATCGAGCCGTCCGCCAAGGCCCATATGACCGGACCCTCCTCGATGTACCACGATGAGTTCGCCATCGCCCAGATCAGCAATGACCGGGAAATATCCCTGCCCCGTTACCACGTTTGATGCCGATGTGCCGGACAATTTCCGGATATCCAGATGTTCAGACATAATCGTTCCTTCTGAAGTTTATTGTTGTATATGCATTTGATTCAACATGGATTGCCAGAATATCATGCGACATTACTTCCGGGTAATGGGGAAGTCAACAGGAAATTCCTTTGACAGCTTTCCATCGGCTAAGTACCTTTGCAACGTTACCGGTAGATTCTGTTGAATAGGGATCATGTAGATATCCAAACCACAAAACCGATCGTGATCTTCAGATGGGATATTATTTAATGACGGCGATGTCCACCGGCTTCACGCTTGTTTTCAATGGGTGGCCGGCCTGGCTCAGAAGTGGATCGATTGAGACCTGTGAGAACGTGGAAAATGAAGAGATTTTCCTGCGTCAGAGTCCCTTGCGCCAGGAGTCAGAAACATACGGAGAGATCAAGGGTGATTGGAAGCTGGCCAGAATGCCCGGGAGACTATCCATGCAATCCTCAATCCGCCGATGAAACCAGAATTTCGCCGGTCCGAAGATCTCTCTCAAGGTATGTCAAGCTTTGGAGAGGAGTAGCATCACATGGCTGTGACGGGTGCGGATCATACCTGTTATACGGTTCGAGATATGGCGAAATCGCTCGCCTTCTACGAAGGCCTTCTCGGTTTTGAGATCGTCCATGAGCGTCCCGAGGTTACCACCGACTACTTTCGGGCCATCATCGGATTTCCGGCCGGTGTGGTTCACGCCGTTTTGCTCAATATCCCAGGATCGGACCATCACCTGGAATTGTTTCAGTACAAGCATCCGCTGGGCGTGCCTCAGGATCTTACACCCAACAATCCTGGCAGCAGTCATATCGCCTATCATGTGGATGACCTCGAAGCCATGTATCAGGCGATGCATGATGACATGATCGCGCTTGGCTGCTCTTTCGTGTGCGATCCCGTTTACCTCGACCAGGGCCCCAACCTGGGCGGGTGGGCGCTGTATATGTATGACCCCGACGGTATCCCCATAGAATTATTTCAGCCACCATCCGGTTAAAATACACACTCGAATTACATGTGCTATTGAGTCCGATTTCATATCCGACACATCCGTCAGGATTCAATCTTGACAAAATAGTCAGGTTTAGATATATTGAGGCCAAATTTAAAGGGACTGCTCAATTATGAAAGTCACAGCACAGGAAGAATACGGCCTTCGTTGCATCCTGCAACTGGCAAAAAACTACGGGCGTGCCCCGCTGGTGAGTCGAATGATCGCCGACCAGGAAGGCCTGTCGGTAGATTACGTGACCAAACTATTGATGTTGTTACGACGGGCGAATCTGGTAGAAAGTGTGCGTGGTGCCAAAGGTGGGTACACACTATTGGGAGATCCCCGGACAGTAACGGTAGGTGAGGTAATACAGGCGCTCAGCACGGAAGGCCTGGTGGTCACCAGTACAGAGAGTGAGCACTGCAATCATTTTTCAGGTCACCTGTCAGAATGTATACATCTGGAAGGCTGCGGCATCCGTCCGGTCTGGGTTACCTTGTCCCGTTTTATAACTGGACTTCTGGATCAGATTTCCCTGGCAGATCTTCTGGGCGAGGAGGTTGAAGTGATGGGTGTGTTCGAGCTTGCGACCCAGGATACGGACTCGATACAAAAAGGTATTTAGGAACCGAAAAGGAGAGAAGATGGATTCTGTCGAAACCCTGGCTAACCAGGAATACAAATGGGGCTTCACGACCGATATAGAAACGGAAACGTTCCCTCCGGGATTGGATGAAGACGTCATACGATTGATATCTTCAAAGAAAGAAGAGCCGGAATTTTTGCTTAACTGGCGCTTGAATGCGTATGAGTACTGGCTCAAACAAAAAGATCCTAATTGGGCATACATGGATTATCCACCGATTGACTACCATGACATCATCTATTACGCCGCTCCAAAAAACACGCCCGATTATAACAGTATAGATGAGGTGCCCGCCGAGCTGCTCGAGACATACGAAAAGCTCGGGATACCCCTTGAAGAGCAGAAAATGCTTGCAGGCGTGGCAGTCGATGCGGTTTTCGATAGTGTCTCTGTCGCTACCACCTTTCGCGAGGAACTCAAACAGCATGGGATCATCTTCTGTTCTTTTTCTGAAGCAGCCAAGGACCATCCTGATCTTATAGAGAAGTACCTCGGCTCGGTCGTTCCATATCGCGACAACTATTTCTCCGCGTTGAATTCCGCCGTATTCAGCGACGGCTCATTCGTCTATGTCCCGCCCGGTGTTAGATGCCCGATGGAATTGTCTACCTACTTCCGCATCAATGCCATGAATACGGGACAGTTCGAACGGACGCTCATCGTCGCGGACGAAGGCTCATATGTCAGTTATCTCGAGGGTTGTACCGCTCCGATGCGTGACACAAATCAGCTGCATGCGGCCGTAGTGGAACTGATTGCCCACAAGAATGCCCAGATCAAATATTCCACAGTACAAAACTGGTATCCCGGTGATAAAGACGGCAAGGGTGGGATCTATAATTTTGTGACCAAGCGCGGGCTGTGCCAGGGCGAAAACGCCAAGATATCCTGGACCCAGGTGGAAACCGGTTCCGCCATCACCTGGAAATACCCCAGCTGCGTACTCAAGGGCGACAACTCGATCGGTGAATTCTACTCAGTCGCCCTTACTAACAACCACCAGACTGCTGATACGGGTACCAAGATGATTCATGTGGGTAAAAACACACGCAGCACCATCGTTTCCAAGGGAATTTCCGCCGGGAAGGGTCAGAACATTTACCGCGGCCTTGTGGATGTGCTTAAAAAGGCGGACAGGGCCCGGAACTACACCCAGTGTGACTCCATGCTGATCGGTGATAGATGCGGTGCCCACACCTTCCCTTACATCAATGTCTCAAACAACACTGCCAATGTAGAGCACGAAGCATCCACGGCGAGAATCAGCGAAGATCAGCTGTTCTACTGCAAAACAAGGGGCATTTCTACCGAAGATGCCATTTCAATGATCATAAACGGGTTCTGTAAAGAGGTATTCCAGGAACTTCCCATGGAGTTCGCAGTGGAAGCCAAGAAATTATTAGGTATCAGTCTCGAAGGAAGCGTTGGTTAGTTTCACAGGACATCAAGTCACGTAACACGGGAGAAAGCAGAACATCATGGCTTTACTGGAAATTTGCAATCTGCACGGGGGAATCAGGGACCTCGATATCCTTAAAGGGATCGATCTGACCATAAACGAAGGTGAAGTTCACGCCATCATGGGACCTAACGGCTCCGGCAAAAGCACCCTTAGCAAAGTTCTTTCCGGGCACGAAGAATACCAGCCCACTGCAGGTAAAGTTCTGTACCAGGGCCAGGACCTTTTGGAAATGACGCCGGAGGACAGGGCGAAGGAGGGGCTGTTTCTGGCATTTCAATACCCGGTGGAGATACCAGGCGTCAGCAACGCCTATTTTCTCCGGACCGCTATCAACGAACGTCGGCAGTACGAAGGCAAAGAAGAAATGAGCGCCGGTGAGTTTCTGAGGCATATGCGGTCCAAGATGAAGCTGGTGAATATGGACGAATCGCTTGCAAACCGACCGGTGAACGAAGATTTTTCCGGTGGTGAAAAGAAGCGGAATGAGATCTTCCACATGGCCGTACTGGAACCCACACTGGCCATCCTGGACGAAACGGATTCCGGCCTTGATATCGATGCGTTAAAGATCGTATCTTACGGCATAAACCAGCAGCGGTCCGACAAAAACGGAATGATCGTCATCACCCATTACCAACGCCTGCTGGATTATGTAGTCCCAGATTTCGTACATGTTATGTTTGAAGGACGCATCGTGAAATCCGGCGGCAAGGATCTCGCGCTTGAGCTGGAGGAACGTGGTTACGACTGGATTCGTGAGGAAATGACGGCAGCCGGTTAACTTGAGGTGAGAGGAAATGACCAGATAATGACACAGGTTTCAAAACGTGTATCACCGCAAAACAGGTATGCGACTTATTTCACGGATTTTGAAGCATTGAAGAAAGACCCGGTCCCGCCTTGGCTGCGACGGCTCAAAATGCAGGCGTTAGATCGGTTTAAAGACCTCGGTATTCCGGTCACAAGAGAGCTTCAGTTTCCTGAAAAGGAGGATTGGCTTTTTACCAATCTGGCGCCGATTGCGAATATCCCATTCAGTAGGGCGCCAGTGCTGGACACCCTGGGCGTCACCAGGAATGATCTGGCTCCCTATACTTTCGGCGACGCGGCCTGGACAGAGCTTGTGTTCGTCAACGGGATCTATGCGGAAAGTCTTTCGACGACGCATTCCTATCCCGGCGGCGTTACCGTGCAACCTATTTCCAACGCGAAAACGGCCGGCAATGAAGCCCTCCAGGGGCACCTTGCCAAATACGCTGATTACGAGAAAACCGGACTCACGGCTCTCAATACAGCATTTCTGAATGACGGGGTATTCATCCAGGTTCCGGAAGGAAAAATGGTTGAACATCCGATTCATATCCTCTATGTCTCGGCTGATCGTGCAACACCTACTGTTACGCATCCTCGCACGCTGGTGGTAGCGGATCCGGGTGCCTCGGTTACGGTGCTAGAAAGCTATATCGGGTTGTCGGAGCACCAGTATTTCACCAATGCCGTGACGGAACTCGTCACGGGACAATCCGCCGTGATTGATCACTATCGAATAAACCGGGAGAGTCTTGATGCTTTCCATACGTCGATGACCCAGACCGAGCAACATGGCGACAGCAACATTTCCACGTTTAACATGTGCATGGGCGGTGCACTGACACGCAATGATACTCAGGCCCATTTGAACGGTGAGCACATCGTCACCAGAATGAACGGCCTGTATCTCGTCACCGGTACCCAGCATGTAGACAATCACACGGCGATGGACCATGCGAAACCTAACTGCAACAGCTATGAGGTTTACAAGGGCATTTTGGACGGTCACGCCCATGCGGTATTCAACGGCAAAGTGTTTGTGAGGGAAGACGCACAGGAAACAGACGCCAAGCAACTCAATAAGAATTTGCTGCTATCGCCCACGGCTGCAATCGACACCAAACCGCAGCTGGAGATCTTTGCCGACCAGGTAAAGTGTACGCACGGAGCGACTGTGGGACAGCTCGACGAAGACCAGGTTTTCTACAGCATTACCAGGGGTATGTCACGTGAGGTGGCCTGTAGCTTACTCACATACGGTTTTGCTGCCGACCTTATCAGAAGACTGAAGGTGGAAGCCATCCGAGAACAATTGGATGCGTTATTAGAAGAAAGCATAAAGGGACTGGCAGAAACCAGATCCTATTGATTCGGAGACAGAAACGGATCTATTATACCGGAGCATTTAAATGGATAATTCTAAAATTACGGATGACATCGTTGAGGTAATTAAAACCTGTTACGATCCTGAGATCCCAGTGAATATTTACGAGATGGGACTCATCTACACAATCAATGTGGAGCCAACCGGAGAAGCGGATATTAAAATGACACTGACCTCTCCCAATTGTCCTGCGGCACAGTCCCTGCCGGCGGAAGTGGAAGAGAAGGTTAAAGGTGTGGAAGGTGTTACCGACGCTACCATTGAAATCGTGTGGGAACCGACTTGGAATATGGATATGATGACCGAGGAAGCGAAATTAACCCTCGGCCTGGACTGATAAGGGTGAACAAACATGAGCGAATCTCTGATAATGCCTCGCCAGATCGACTCCGATGCACTGTCACACTATGACGAGGAAGCCAGAAAAATCAGGGGCGATTTTCCAATTTTGTGCCGACAGGTGCATCATAAGCAGCTGGTCTATCTTGATAACGCGGCTACATCCCAGAAACCCCAGGTTGTGATCGACGCCTTGAACGATTACTACACCAGGTATAATGCAAACGTACATCGTGGCATCCATGCCCTTAGCGAAGAAGCGACAAACGCTTATGAAGAATCGCGGGTCAAGGTCGCTCACTTCATCAATGCTCCTGATCCACATACGCTCATTTTCGTCCGCAATACCACAGAGGCGGTTAACCTTGTGGCCCAGGCCTGGGGGAGGACCCATCTCCATGAAGGCGATGAGATACTGCTTTCAGTCATGGAACATCATAGCAACCTGGTCCCTTGGCAGTTGCTCGCCAAACAGGTAGGGGCAAAACTTCGATTTCTAGATCTTCGAAAGGATGGCTCCCTCAAACTGGAGGATCTGGGCGTTAAGCTCACCGAACGCACCAAAATGGTGGCTCTTACCCATATGTCGAACATGCTCGGTACGGTCAATCCCATTAAAGAGGTTGCCATGGCTGCTCACAGTGTGGGTGCCATGATATTCGTAGACGCCGCACAGAGTGTACCGCATATGCCGGTTGACGTGCAGTCTCTCGAGTGCGATTTTCTCGCCTTTTCAGGCCACAAAATGTGCGGTCCCACAGGCATCGGAGGTTTGTGGGGCCGACGTAGCATCCTGGAATCAATGGAACCGTTTATGGGCGGCGGTTCCATGATTAGTGAAGTACACCTCGATTATTCGTCGTGGGCGGATATTCCTGAGAAATTCGAAGCTGGAACACCAA
>CAYYIS010000101.1:0-7666 GCA_964470965.1 uncultured Gemmatimonadota bacterium
GCTGAGATCCGGTGTGCCGATCTGCGGTGGTTTGGGGCGACTGGACAGCGTGATACATTCCGGAGATCTTCACCGGCACAGTGCATATTTTTATATACCGCACATGCTGCGCCATTTTGACCATCCGGAGGTGGTCTCCGCCTGTGTCGTTCCGCGGCCCTTCATGATGGTTTCGCCCACACAGGATGAAGATATGCCCCGATCGGGCGTAGATGACCTGATGCGAACGGTAAAACCTGCATATGAGGTGTCGGGATTGCCGGATAATTTCAAAGTCTATCAGCCGGATGGGAATCATGTTTTCAAGTTTGAATATTTTGAATGGATGGTGGATTGGTTCAATCGGTACCTGTGACCGTTCATTCCATTTTCGGATTCAGCCTGTAATAAAAACTTGACAGAGACCCTTTTATTCCGCAACTGATTAGCGTGTTTATGGAACGTCATACCGCATGGTAAAATCCGTGGAGCGAAGTGATGGGTAATCCGATTCAATCTGGATCAAACGACCAGGAAGCCTTCACTGACGAGGATGTACTGACCGAAGGCCCCAAGTATAACGAACCCCCGCCTAAGAATCGTATCAAGTGGTACCGATGCAGGGTGTCTCGTGAACAGCTGAGAGACCTCAACCGGCGCAGTGACTTTCTGGGATTCGTGCAGACGTTAGGGTTTCTTGCCGTTATCTCGTTCTTCGCGGGTTTAGCCATTTACTCCTCCACAAACTGGCCCTGGTATGTCACGGCCATCCTGGTTTTCGTAAACGGACACTTCTGGCATTTCTTCGTGAACGGATTCCACGAACTGGTTCACGATTCCGTATTCAAAACACGGTGGCTTAACACGTTCTTCCTGTGGGTCTACTCTTTTCTTGCCTGGCACAACCATCATCTCTTCTGGGCCAGCCACACCGAACACCACAAATACGCATTGCACCCGCCCGATGACCAGGAAGTGGTGCTCCCACAGAAAATAGACCTGGAAAACCTCTGGAAGTGGTCTGTTATCAATTACAGGTATCCGGATTTCCTCATACGCGAGAAAATTAAAACCTTCACCGGCTATATCAATATGGACAACACCTGGGTTGCGTCCTTGCTACCCGAGAGCGATTCGGACCGTCGCAAGGCTTACATTAATTGGGAACGGTTTATGTTGATAGGCCATATGTTGATCGCTGGTGTTTCGATCGCCTACGGCTATTGGATTGTGCCTCTGGTGATCACCTTCCCAAAGACGTTTGGCGCCTGGTTGCAATTCCTCTGCAACGCAGCACAACATACCGGCCTTCAGGATAAAGTGGAAGATTATCGACTGTGCTGCAGGACCATTTATCTCAATCCAGTCTTACGGTTTCTGTATTGGCACATGAACTATCATACGGAACATCACATGTATGCCGCTGTACCATGTTACAAATTAGGAAAGCTCCACCGGCTGATCAAACATGACATGCCCTGGTGCCCCAACGGACTCAGGGAGACCTGGAAGCATATCGCGGAGATCCAGGAGCGTCAGGAACTTGAGCCGGATTATCAATTCGTTGCAGTACCGCCGACAGGCGCCACGTCATAAATGCAGGACAATCATGATTAAAAAGAAGACCCTCACGGGCCTAGCTAAGACCTGCGGGTGAGCGGCGAAGGCCAGTCCGGTAGGGCTGGGAAAACTGCTTGAAAATTTGCCCCAGAACTTCGATGCGAATCTGCTTGCGGGTTACGAGACCAGCGACGATGCGGCGGTATACCGTATCAACGACGAAACGGCGCTTGTTCACACGGCGGATTTCATCACGCCGCCCGTAGACGATCCATACCTTTTCGGCCAGATCGGCGCTGCCAACTCGATCAGTGATATCTATGCCATGGGCGGGCGGCCGCTGACGTGTTTGAACCTGATAGGATTCCCTTCTAACGAGCTCGGACCTGAGATTCTTAGCGGAATTGTCGAAGGAGCCATCAGCAAAATCATCGAAGCCGGTTCGGTACTGGGGGGCGGCCACACAACCGATGCTGAGGAACCCATATTCGGATTATCGGTCACTGGTGTGGTGCATCCGGACAAGTTTTGGAGGAATTCAGGCGCCCGGCATGGGGATGTTGTATTATTGACTAAGTCCATAGGCAGCGGCGTGTTGTTTAACGGAAACCTGCGGGGTTTGGTGTCGGAAGCAGCCTTGGATTCCTGTATTCGAACGGCTGCTACCTTAAATAAAACCACGGCGGAGGTACTGGAAAGATTTGAGGTGCATGCGGCTACGGATGTGACCGGCTTCGGCCTGGCCGGGCACGCCCTCGAAATGGCAAGGGGATCCGGTGTCTCCCTTGAAATATCAACCCGTGACGTTCCACTGATGCCGGAAGCCATGGCCATGTATGAGAATGGTATGACCACAGGTGTAAACGCCGAAAATCGGGCGTTGATCGAGGATTACACGCGTTTCCATCCCACACTTTCCACGCAGATACAGGAACTCTGCGTAGATCCCCAGACGAGTGGCGGCCTTCTGGTGTCCGTACCGGAAACGCAGGCGACGGATTTACTTGACGCATGGCATTCCGAAGGGGTATCTGAAGCCCGGATTATAGGCACCGCAAGCAATCTGGTAGCACAGGACTATCTCTCCTTCCTTTGATATCCCATTTGTAAACAATCGCCGTACCCGCTGGTCCGCAGATTACCCTTGTAATAGAACATAAAGTGCGATATCTTGGCGTGATCAATCTCACTGAGTACCAGGGTAATTACGTTCCCTCCGAGCCTGGAACGAGTAAAGCCTTATCTTTCAATGACTATCAAATTCCCCATAAGCCTCTTCATTTCCCTCCTCCTGTTATCGTGCGAAACCACCGGAATCCGAACCATACCGGTAGATGTTTCAGACACGACGAATATTTCCGAGATGGCAACGATGATCGATTCGTCGCGGATCCGGTCGTCGATCGAGTCTCTGGCTTCGTTCGGTACGCGGATGACCGGATACCCGGGCGCCACAGCGGCCGCCAATTACCTGGCTGATGAATTCCGAAGCATCGGATTAGAAGACGTCGATCTCGAGGAGTTTGTCGCCTCCGTCCCACTCGATGAAGGCGGGGAGCTGGTGATCCTGGACGATGTGCCTGGTGCGATCCCGATGCCTCTCTTTTCAGTCTGGCCCAACCTTATACGCACCTCTACACTACCTCCGGTCGGGCTTACCGCCAGAATGTACTATGTCGGTGAAGGGGACTGGGAGGATTTCAACGGAATCGAAGTGGCGGACGCCATTATCATGATGGATTTCAACACCGGGCTCAACTGGCAGAACGCTGCGAATCTCGGTGCCCGGGCGGTAGTGTTCGCAGAGCCGGATAAAACCAACCGGGTCGAAGGCGAAGAAAAGTACCTGCAGGTTCCGCTCAATTTTCCCAGATTCTGGATGAAAAAAGGCGATGCGGCACCGTTATTGGACATGCTCAACGCGCAGCCCGGCCTGAACGTCAGGGCAAAGGCACGGATGACCTGGAAACGCCTGCCCGCCTACAACGTGATCGGAAAGGTTTCCGGAACCCATCCTGTCTTGAAAAATGAAGCGGTCGTCCTGGAATCATATTATGACTCGATCTCTCCCGTACCGGCCGTTGCTCCGGGCGCCAATCAGGCTTCGAGTGTTGTAGCGATGCTTGAAATAGCAAGATACTTCAAGGAGTATCCGCCAGCGCGCACGGTTTACTTCCTCGCCACTTCCGGCCACTTCCTCAGCCTCAGCGGAATAAGCGATTTTACCCAGCGGCACACCCGCAAAACAGCGTACTTCGCAGAACAGATTGATGACCCCATCAACATGAAGCTGTTCATTGGCCTCGATCTATCCAGTGCTAGAAACCAGGTGGGGGTGTATTATGCCGGAATCCTTTTCGCAGGTAACTCTTTCGAAAAACAGAGATTTTTCACCCCATTCGGACGCAAGTTCATGTCCTACTCGGATGGAATCACCGGAACGCTCGGTTATGCATCGGATCTCCTGATGAACGTGATCTCCCCACCGGGCGGTATCAGGCCCACCGAGTTCTTTCCTGCCGGTGGTCTGGGTCTGGACGGGGAGCTGATTTTCTGGACCGGATATCCGGCGCTCACGTTCGCGACGGTGTTCGACGCCCGGGAGTTTGTTGATACCCCGCTGGACACCCCCGACCGGGTCGACGTCAGGAACCTGCAGGATCAGACCACATTACTTACCGGGCTCCTGGCGAGGGGACTTAACGATCCGGATCTCTTCCCTGATTTCAAGATGCAGCTGGAGGACCTTTTTGTTACCGGCCGAATAAAGGTGGTGGAGTTCGACCCTAAGCAGAGTTTCATACCGGACATTCCAAAGCCGGGCGCCGTGGTTCGGTTCCGGCGGTACAACAAAAGCATCAGCGGCGTGAAAAATGAAATTTTCGTGGTGGCGGATAGCAACGGGGTTGCAGAAAGCACCGAATTAGAGGCGGGGCGCACCTACCCCACAGAGGGTTATGTCATCGATCCGGAGACCGGAAATATTACATATGCACCGGACCGGGGACCATACGGCGCAGGCCAGTACCCGCTCGAAATCACCATGGACTGGGTGGTGAAAGAAAAATCGACCGTAGTGTTCCGAAGCGACGCCACCAATATTTACGACCTGGTGGACCCCAGATTTCTTACCCGTCTCAACGAAGCCAATTTACTGGACGCTTCCGGGAACCCGCCGCTTGAATACGGGATGACATTCCAGGAAGGCGGGTGGACCTCCGGGAATACATATGAGGAAGATACGGCCGTACTGTTCATGCGTCCCGGCAGCAAGTTCAAGGTGACAATGTCCACGGGCCTTTTCGGCCGACGGCTCGTCCTGACAAACGCCAGTCCTGAATCGCCGGAGGGCACTGGTTTTCCTGCCGGAACGTGGGCTATTCCTCAGACATCGTATCGGGTCGCTCAGGATATGTGGCATCTTGATGAATCCCGGATTCAGGCATTGAAGCGTGCCGGTATCAACAGCGATCGGCTTGAAGGATTCCATCGCCAGGCAAAAGAGCTGCTCGACAAAGCGGAAACTGCCAGGCAGGCCCTTCAATGGGATGTGTTCATGAAGTACGCCCGTGCTGCATGGGGGTATGAGTCCCGCGCCTACCCGGATGCCACGGATACAGCCAATGATGTCATGAAAGGCGTCCTGTTCTACATGGTGCTCATTCTCCCGTTCTCATACGCCCTGGAACGCCTGCTTTTCGGTTTCGCCGACATCAACAAACGGATAATCATGACATTTGGTATATTCCTGTTATCGTATTTCGTCCTCCGTATCAACCACCCGGCCTTTCAGATCAGTACCACTCCCGACATTGTTCTGCTCGCATTCATAACGCTCACCCTGGCGACGATCGTCATCATGGTGCTGTCGGGGCGTTTCAGTCAGACCATGCAGCAATACCGGCTGGCCGATACCCGGGTCCATACGACCGATGTCCAGCGATCCAGCGCACTCACCACCGCGTTTGCACTCGGAGTGGGCAACATGCGCAAACGGAAAGCCCGGACATTACTTACCTGTCTGACACTTATCCTATTGGTATTTACAGTCCTATCCTTCACTTCGGTTCAGACCTATCTACGGATTCAGAAAGTGACCAGGGATGCCGAAGCCGTTTATAGCGGATTCCTGGTACGGAACACCAACTGGGGGGCATTACAGAAACAGACCCACCAGTATGTCCAGTCCGAATTCGCATCCAGCGAAGCGGAGGATGAAGACATCCTTATCGTGCCGAGGTCGTGGTATGTAGGCGCCTCCCCTGGGGTAAAAACGTTTATAAAAGTGGAGAACCACAATGTCGTTACCGGTATCAGGGCCGACAGTACGACATCCATATACGCTTCCGCCCTGCTTGGCGTCACGGCAGAGGAAACCGAAATCACCGGTCCGGACCAGACCTTGATCGCCGGGAGGTGGATGGAACCCGGCGAGTTGAATGTCTGCCTGTTACCGACGGATATGGCGGACCTGCTTGAAATATCCGGCAGCCAGGTTGGTCAGGCCGAAGTCCGTATTTTCGGACAGACCTTTCGGGTAATCGGACTATACGACCCTTTGGCGTTCGATCAGGTTAAAGATCTTGATGGTGAACCAATCACCCCGGTTGATTTTACCGCCACGGGTGCCGAACTGCTTACCGAACTGGCCAGGAAAGACTACGAGAAGGAACCGGTCGACTTTGTCGATTTCGACCATATACTGGCGGCACAGATGATAGTGGTGCCCCAGGCGTACGTGAATGATATCGGAGGCCCCCTCCGATCCGTGGCGGTAAAATTCCCCGCTGGTGCTCCTGCCCAGGATCGGCTCGACAGGTTCATGGTCCGGCTGGGCATACCTGTCGTCGCTAGTGTAGACGATGAGGTAGCCGTCTACAGTGCCCTTGCACTCAGCTCACTGTCAGGCCTGGGAAACCTGTTTATACCGATGCTGGTCGCGGCGATGATTATCCTGAATACCATGATGAATGCCGTCTACGAAAGGTTTCGCGAAATCGGTATCTACAGTGCGGTCGGCCTGGCGCCCGCCCACATCGGCGCCTTGTTCATGGCGGAGGCCTGCATGTATGCCGTAGTCGGTGGGATGGCCGGTTATCTGATCGGACAGACAGCGGCACAGCTCATTACAAATTACAATTTGCTTCCCGGCCTTACCCTGAACTATTCCTCGCTTTCCGCCGTGGCATCGACGGTTCTTGTGATGGCCCTCGTGCTGTTGTCAACCGCCTATCCTGCCCGCAAGGCCTCGGAAATGGCGGTGCCTGATGTGAACAGGAAATGGAGTTTTCCTGATCCGGTAGGGGACAGCTGGAGCTTCGATTTTCCGTTTACAGTCAGCAGCGCCGAGGTTCTGGGCCTATATACCTACCTGACCCGCCTGTTCGAGTCTTACGAAGAAAGTTCCCTTGGTACGTTTATGACCGACAATGTAACTTTGACGTCGCGGAATGTGGTTGACGAACCCCTTTATATAATAAGGCTAACTACTTGGTTGGCTCCCTATGACATGGGTGTCAGTCAGACGGTAACATTGCGGGCGGCTCCGGCAGAAACGGAACACAGTCTGTATTCCGTTTGGGTGGAGATACATAGAGAAAGCGGTGATTCCGAATCATGGCAGCGTTTGAACCGGCGGTTTCTCAACACGCTCCGTAAGCAGTTCCTCATTTGGCGGACCGTCGATCAGGACGTGAAAGAATCCTACGGTGCGGAAGGCCGGGATCTCATTCAAGAACATACATCGACCGAAGCCTAGAAAAAAACGCTTGCGCATACAATAGCCCTCATTCTATCTTCCGTTATGTAATCATAATACCAACACTCGGAAACATAATACATCTGCCGTTATCCCTCATCGGGATTCCACAATGGTCAGAGAGCATCCCGACAGCAGTATTATCCGCGATGCAGCCGTCCAGATTCAGACTGGAAAAACCTGGTCTGAATGGTTTGAGATACTCGATTCGAGACATATGATCGACAGCGGGCAAACGGCAACAGCCGCCTATCTCCACGAAGTGTACCGGATAAGTCCCTGGTGGGCGCAGGCAGTGGCTATTCGGTATTTAGATAATCGCAATTAGGAACACCAACATAAAAACGCACTGTCATGAGCAATGAACAA
>CAYYIS010000102.1:0-7598 GCA_964470965.1 uncultured Gemmatimonadota bacterium
CCGATCGGGATCGATCTGCCATACGGAAAAATAAACCGGCGCTCCGCCGTTATCGTGCCAGAGGTTGATATCGCCGCCGTTATCGATAAGGTATTGTGCGATATGTTCCTGACGGCAAAGGCAAAGAGGACGGCCGTGAAGATTATTGACGTTAGGATCAGCACCGGCCTCAACGAGCAGCTTTACCATGTCAAAATTAATCTTTCGCTCAACACTGCGCCAGTCGAGCTGCTGCTGCGGCGGCCCCACCACCGCGAAGGCCAGGGTTGCCACAGAGAATCGACCGCTGCGAAACGGGTCATCGAACGCCTCATGGCTGAAATGGGCGAGCGAGGGATCCTCTTGCAGCATGGAGCGCATCAGGTTGAGATCTTCCGCATAAACTGCGCCGATCCACTGTTTCTGCGAGTCGTGATTCATAATGTTGTCGGACCTCGCTGTCATATGTTGTTAATATTCCCCGCATTGACCATGCCGTGTCTCCAATTAGGGGAGCTTTTCATAACGATAGAGGCAGGATGGTGATGGCTCACTGAAAATATCAATCTGCTTATCAGAGAGATATGGGGTAGCGATCAATGATAACTTAGGTAGAACCCCCGTGATGTCAAACCGTTACGTCCGGGCACACCTGTTGAATCCGGTCTTCATGAATGGGTTGCAGGTACTCTATAGCCAGTGATATGGACTCGGTATGAAGGTCCTTCAATTGGTTAAATTACTGTCCTATTCTAAAGCATCAAGTAATCCTTGCATTGTTTATGCCGGACCGTTTATTGGTACCTGTCAATTACCCGGTGGATTAAACAAGGCATAAGCTGAGGCGGAACGGGCACCTCGGTCATGCGATGTTGATCGGAAATGGTAGAATGGACATTTGTGAATATTTAGCGGACGGTTAGGGGCAATCCACCGCATTCCATGTATTGATTTGAGGCTTCTTTTTACCAGGCGATAGACGGATTCACCAACAAATCATGAAGTATCGTCCATATGTACCTCAGCAATGATTGGGCTCGTACGAATAAATCTCGAAGCGGGAAATCGAGCTGATGAGGCACCTGCCGTAACAACATCCTAAGAACAGAACGGACTAATGTTGACGGGGCGCGTGTTGGCGTATCATTTCGGGCCCTTCCCGCTCTGTTAACTCATTCATCTATATTAAGGAGATCGATTTGTCTGACTGTTTCACCGTCTCGGAGTTATGCCAGGCATCTGCTGATGGTGATATGAACCGGCTGAATGCCATCCTGGCAGTGGCGCCTCATCTTGCCTGTGTTGATACATCTTCTAGCGATGAGCACCGTGCTTTGCATCACGCGGTCGTCAACCGCCGCCTGGCGGCAGTGGAGGCTCTGATGGACGTTGGTGCCGACCCGGATCAGGGCGTGTATCCGCACCGGGATGCGACCACGCCGTTAATCATGGCCCGGGACCGAGGTTTTGACGACGTGGTAACCGTTATCGAGCGAGGTAAGGAGAAACGGCGGGAGGCGAATCTCTGTCCCAACCTTACCGTAACATCTGAAGTCACGGAGTTGGTTGGGCATATTCAGAACGGAAACGTGGAACGTGTGTTACGGAATCTACAGGATTCACCGGATCTCGTAAACGCCTGCGACGATAATGGCGATACCGTCCTGCATCATGCCGCCCGGTGTGGACTTCCGACCCTTGCGGAGGCATTACTCAAAGTCGGTGCCGATACAGGTAAGACCAATCTCGAAGGACTTAACCCGCTGGAAGTGGCCGTGGAGGGCACCGCAGTCGATAATCGGCCGGTGACCGAAGGTTGTTTCATGACTGCCGGCATCCTGATGGCGGCGGGTTCCCCGAGAGCGCTCAGGACATATGTCATGCTGGGAGACACCAAAGCCGTTACCCGGATTGCCAAAAACCACGAGGATTTGTTTGTGCCTGACGTAGAGAACGAAACGCATCTGCTGGGGGATGCGGTAAAACACGGGCGTATCGAGATGGTTCGGATTCTGCTGGACCTCGGTGTCGATCCAGACCAGAGATACCGGATAATGTCTCTTGAGGAAGAGACGTACAATCAGGGTGAACCCCTGTGGATCGCGGCCGGCGCCGGTATGTACGATATAGCGGAACTATTGCTCGAACGGGGAGCGGATGCCAATGCCGCGGTATACGCTTCCGGCGATCCCATGAGCCGTGCCTTCAACAATCGTGACGAACCGATGAAGCGGTTGCTCTACCGATATGGCGGATCGATGACACCGGAGGGGGCTGCCCTTGAATGCGACACTTCGGCCGCCGCAATGGCCTTGCGCTTGCAGCCTGAATTAACGGATCGGATTCTTTGGGGCGCGGCCTGCGGCGGAGATCCCGCCATCGTAGCCATGTGTCTCCGCGGCATGGACTGGGCGGAGGACGACCCCCGATGGTACAATCTGATGGAACAGCCTATAAGAATATGGCCATGCGCACCGCACAGGAAACACCGCGATTTCGACCGGAGTGTCTTCCCGGAAATACTGGAGATGTTCCTGAAACATGGCATCGATCCCAATATACCGGGAAGGCGAAATACCTCGCTGCTCCATCATCTTGCGGCAACGGGTCTGGTCTGGGGACAGCCCAATCTACTCGAAGAAGAGCGCCTTGGCTTCGCGCAGCTCTTGTTGGCTTACGGAGCAACACTCGATCGGAAGGACAAGGTGCTTAAATCCACGCCTCTTGCGTGGGCGGCGCGGTGGGGACGTGACGAGCTCGTCTCCCTGTATCTTTCCCACGGAGCCGATCCAAATCCCGACGGTGAAGCATGGTCCACCCCGCTTTCCTGGGCCGAGCGGTATGGGCACCAGGAGATCACCCAACAACTTTTAGCCCATGACACCAAGTGACAGATCGAAAATCTGCCAAAATATGCCCCGGTGGCAGAAGCGCCTACTTTCTATCCGTATATGTTGCCGAGAGGCAGTCAGTATGTTATATTCATTCTTGTTCACACGAGGAAGCTAAGATCAGGCCCATCTTTTAAAAATCAATGAACAAAACTCGAACAATTTTGCACGCAGATATGGATGCGTTCTACGCTGCTATAGAGCAGAGAGACAGACCGGAGTTACGTGGCAAGCCGGTTATAGTAGGGGGGGGCGGCCGCAGGTCCGTCGTGGCCACCTGTTCATACGAGGCAAGGCGATTTGGTGTTCATTCCGCGATGCCCGGAACCAGGGCAAGGCAACTGTGTCCAAACGGATATTTTATAACGCCCCGTATGGAGGTGTATAACCAGGTCTCGGAAACGATTCAGAGCATATTTCGCCAGTATACGCCGCTGGTAGAACCTCTGTCACTCGACGAAGCCTTCCTGGATGTATCCGGATCTTCAAGCCTTTACGGCGATGGAGAGGCCATCGCAGGAAACCTAAAAAAGGAAGTGCTGAACGCAACCCAGCTGACAGTGTCGGTGGGCGTGGCTCCCTGCAAGTATGTTGCAAAAGTCGCATCAGACCTGGAGAAACCCGATGGACTGGTCGTAGTGCCAGCGGGAAGTGTTATGGATTTCCTGGCCCCGCTGCCGGTATCGCGCCTTTGGGGAGCGGGTAAAGGCATGCAGGCGTTCCTGGGAGAACATGGCGTCACAACCATCGGCGACATTCAGCAGCGTTCCCTGCAGGAACTGAAACGCTTGCTGGGTGACTCCGCCGGATTACATTTTTTCAATATGTCCCATGGAGCGGATGATCGGCCGGTGGTAAGCGATCACATCGCTAAATCAATCAGCAACGAGCATACATTCGTTGAAGACCTCACCGGCCGGGAGCAATGCAGAAATGTCCTTATTAATCTGAGCGACCTGGTCGGCCGTCGTATGCGCAAAGATCACCGAATCGGAAAAACCGTGAGAATAAAGGTGCGTTACGGAGACTTCCAAACACTGAACAGGCAGGTAAGGGTACCGCCAACAGATAGCGATTTCGTCATAAGGAATGCGGCCCTGGCTCTCTTTGATGCCGCCTGGGACAGCACGTCCGGCATCCGGCTGCTCGGTGTGGCAGTCGACAATCTGGTCCAGCCCGGTGAACCAGTACAGTCTGAATTATTTCAAGATGGAGGTGACAAGCCGGACAGCAGGGTTCTGGACGCTATTGACAAGATAAAAGATCGGTACGGTAAGGGCTCGATCGGGCACGGAGGGGCGTATCTAAAACCCTGATGATAGAGGTGTTTTCGAATAACAGGCAGACCCGCAGGGCTTCGGTATCGTCCACCGGTTGGAGATCGCAGGAATCGGGTTTGCCTCCGGCCAGCAGGTGTTTACCCACGCGGGACCATGCCATCGCCACGAGGTAAAAATGCAAACACCACCCGCCTGGATGGTCGCGCATGTTCGACCGGAGACGAGTGGTGTTTACAGGACGTTCTTCCTACTGGAACAATAGACTAACGAATGCCTTTACAGTATGTCAAGCGGTTATTTTACTACCACAATATATAGATATTAGCACGGGATGTTTGGTCTACATATAGGATCTGACCGTACCATTAGGTCACGTCATGTTACCGAATCATGGCGTTGGAATGCGCCGCCCAAAGCTATTCTCGTGAAGCCCGTTTATTACGAACGACGTTACGGGACACGATAAAGAAGCCCGCCTGCCGATCGGCACTCCTCTCCACAAGTAGGATCAGTAAGGGAAAGTGTTTCCCGCTGTCCCCGGAGCAGGTATCTGGATCCCCCGACACGGTTCCTTGAACTCATTCGCCCAAGTTGCCGGTCATCCCCCTTGACCAACAGTTCAGTATCCCGGTTGATCTGTGGAAAACTGGAAAGATCGGTCACGGGGATCCAGGTGAAAAAGCGTAGTCCCTGGAATAACAGAGATCTCACGATTCGAAACAGCGTATCTACTCAATCATCGGCTTTATTCAGAAATGGGAAGCAGGTAAATTACCAGCAGACTTACAGGAGTCAAAATGTCAATTCCTCAATTTTCGGAAGATGAAATAGCCCAATACACCTGCTACCGTACGCCGGATCCCATTACGATTGACGGCAAACTCGACGAACATGTCTGGGATATCGCCCCGGAGTCCCCGCGTTTTGTCGACGTGGTCAGTGGGACGCCCGGCCTATACGATACCCGCTCCGCCCTACTGTGGGACGACTCTTATCTGTATGTTGGGTTCCGGGTCGAGGAACCGTATGTGCGCGGAGAGCTGGAGAAGCGGGACGATATTATCTTCATGGAAAATGATATCGAGGTGTTCATCGATGGGGGAGATACCTACTATGAATTTGAGCTCAACGCGTTAAATACGATTTATGAGGTATTCTTTATCTGGCAGGATGCCTACAAACGGGACGGCAAATTCGATGTGCCGGAGTTTGACCTTTTTAGTGGCAAAGCGGTCTCGTTCGGCGGTAATCACGATCGCAGAGGCTCGGACTTCTGGCGGGGTACACATCCCCGCGGAAACCGTTGGGCATTTCCTGGTTGGGATTTCCCTGGTTTGAAAACCGCGGTACATGTGAACGGCAAGATTAACGATGATTCCGTTCCGGACAAAGGTTGGACCGTCGAAATCGGTTTTCCGTGGGAAGGTATGAAATGGCTGGCAGGTGGGCGATCATTGCCTCCGCGGGACGGGGATGTCTGGGGAATTTTTTTGGCGAGGTATGAGAAGTTGGAAGTCAGCGGTCGGCCGGTTCACGTTGGCTGGTCCTGGAATCGGATCGGCGATCCTGACAATCACATTCCTGAACGGTTTACGCAGATACACTTCTCGAAAACACCAGTGACGGAGAAATCCGGCGAAACCTTATGAAGGGGCGTCGTGTTGGTAAAGACATTAGTCGTTAAGAGGTTTTTGAGTATTGAAACCCGGGACTGGCCTCCATGGAGCCAAAGGATTAGCTGGTCGCATGCTTCTGGTATTCAGAATTCAGATGACTGTTATTTCGACCGAAAAGCCCAAATTCGGTACATACCGGGCAGGGAAAGACGGTGTGGGTGACCGTAACGCTTTACATGTCGACGGACAGCATCAATCAGGCAAAGTGATGGATGAGGGGCCGTCTGAATACATCTTATCTTTAGCATTTTCAGGCGTGAGATATTCTTGATATCAAAATACTTACGCGGAGGGTCGTTATATGATAGCATGGCATGAGATACCATCCCCGACATTACCCATGGAAACACGTATAGAACGATTAATAGAGACGTATATCTGTAAGGAAAGCACCGGGTGCCGTAAACCTGACTGCCCTGTGTGTGAATTGAAGGGAGCATACAACGAAGGTCACGGAATAATGACCGCGGCCCTCGAGTCGTTTTTAATTTCCGCATCTGTAGGCCAAAATGTGGTTCGCTCGGACGAAGGATCAGCTTGACCCTGGTCAGTGATCGCCATACAGTTATTTTTGAAAGTATACCACCACCTATTTAGGCCGTTGGCCATCGGCAAGTCGCCAACCGCCCAGCAGCGCTTCGAGTGACTGAATTACATTGAGGATCGTGTCCTGCGGAGCAATTCGATGGCGGTGGCATATTCGGAACACAACATCTATGTCCTGGGCAACCAGATCTCCAGCCGGTTTGGCTGACAGGTGTTTCAGTTTTTCAATATCGAACGCTATTTCATCCAGAGTCATGGCGTATCCAGGTGACAATTTTATAAGCTTAACGCGTGTTTAGTATATAATAGCTGCCGGTCAATATAATCAAGGAAAAAATAAGGTCACTCTATTCATTGCCGGATCGAGTAGGCTCAAATACTGAGACAATTTACTATGGAACGCAATTTGTTTCACCCGATTGTCGACACATGGTTTCGCTCTGCATTCGGTGATGCGTCGGAAGTACAGGAAAAGGCATGGCCGGTCATCAAACAGCGGAAAAATGCCCTTTTAGCGGCGCCTACCGGCTCCGGCAAAACCTTGGCGGCATTTCTCTCCTCTATCGATGACCTCGTGCGGCAGAGTCAGGAAGGTATACTGACTGATGCTACACAGGTGGTCTACGTATCCCCCCTTAAGGCGTTAAGTAACGACATTCACACTAATCTCAATATTCCGCTCTCCGGTATTCAGGCAGAACTGGAGAAACGAGAACTGCCCACGGCTCCAATCCGGGTAGCAGTGCGTACGGGCGACACGCCGCCTCATAAACGGACGGCTATGTTTAAGCATCCGCCCCATATTCTCGTTACCACACCTGAAAGCCTGTACCTTCTTCTCACCAGTGAGAACGGACGACGCATGCTGACTGACGTGCACACGATGATCGTCGATGAAATCCATGCGGTTGTGGGCAATAAACGTGGCGCTCATCTTGCGCTCTCCATGGAGCGGTTGGATCACCTCACGTCGAAGCCGGTCACTAGAATCGGAATCTCGGCGACTCAAAAACCGATTGACAGGATCGCTCATTTTCTGGTCGGATCCCAATATCTGAATGGTGAAGGCTGTCAGGTTATAGATATCGGACACAGGCGTTCTCTGGAATTGGACATCGAAACACCCCGTTCACCGCTGACGGCCGTCATGTCCAACACCGTCTGGGAAGAGGTCTTTGAGCGGTTGGAGAAGTTAATCCTTCAGCACCGCACGACATTGATTTTCG
>CAYYIS010000103.1:0-7187 GCA_964470965.1 uncultured Gemmatimonadota bacterium
TGAATAGTTACGTGCTGATTCCCGGTTTAAGAGGTGAACCAGCACAATGGGCAGTAACAGGTATGTCCAGAGCAGTGTATTGAAACGGCCGACCAAATTGATATGCAGAACATCGGAGAATACAGGCACCAGAAGGGGATTATACAGGAGAACCGGTTGAAAAAGGAGCGGGACGAGTAAAAACAGCATGCGCTTCTGGCGGATCACATCCGCTCGAATTACCAGCAAACCCACCGTGATTATCCACGTAACAAGCGTTGCCGTAGCCAGATGCCAAAGGGGAAAGGCATATAGCGAATCACCATAATCAACGAGAGATAACGGAGTACCCGGGAAAGTCTCGGCGGGTTGGTCTTTACCCGATAGGATGAATGCGGCAACAGTATGGAACAGGCCTGACATCCCGCAGATCGCATACATTCCGGAGATGCGTATCCAGTGCCTGTTACGATTCTTGTCTCGAATTACGACCAATCCCGATACTACAAGGATTAATCCGAGCTGTATCATGAAATATACGTAATAAAAGATGTGTGTACCCGATAGAATATAGAGTAAGAATGCGAGGTGGATCATATTTTGAAATGTCAGTGGTCTGTCATAGCAGGCTATCATCCGATGCAGGACTACAGGTATCACAACCATCATGGCCATTGACGCGGGGTAGATCATCGCAGTTAGATTTCTAATTGAAGTGGATAGGGTAACACCGGTCAGAACAAAAAGAAATAGATACTGCGTCAGAGGCGTATCGGAATATTCCCGGACGATACCGTAGAGCATAAGAACAGAAAGGCAACCGAAGACCGGAAAGAGATGAATCCAGATAACGGGCAGGTCAATCTGTGTTAGCTTTGAAAAATACGCGAGCCAGAGATGGTAAGTGTTAAAATCATACACCGTACCGGCAGCCATTTCGCGGTAATAGGCATTACCCGAGGAAATGGGCTCAACAGACAGATAGTAGTTGGCCTGGGCGATATGATACCAGGCGTCACCGTCCTGGTAACCACCTTTCCACACTCCCGCGATGGCCATCAAAACCACACATGTCCAAAGGAGCCACTCGGACCGGGACCATGCGATGGAAATCCTGTGATACCTTTTAAAAAAACCGTAAAGTATGCACAAGGCGATGACGGTAAGATGTATAACGATCACCTGAGACCAGGAGAGATGAAGGAGATAGGTGATTGCAGCTGTCAGCGCCCAGAGGCCATACCCAGTACAAAATGCATAGGGTAAAACGGAAATTGAATTTATGGGTGTACGAAAGATCCGGGTCAGAACATAACCCGGGATCAAAATGGTAATTACGAGGAACGCTAAGAAGTATAACATGTCGGTTTTTTATAAAAAAGGACGTATGTTGAGATGGAATGAAAGGCACTTATGGTAAAACATTACTTTCAGAACCGCAAGGTTGTAATGAAACGGCATCACGATGGTTTGCCATAGGGCGAATCTCATTTCGAATATTCATCCTGATATTACACTTGTTTCCAACTCCGTTGACAAATTCAATGTGACAATTGGATAAAACCTGCATCTCACAGGATTGTTTGAAAGAAAAGAGACCAAAGACTAACATGTGAGATTACGAAATCGAAATCAAAGCCGATAGCGCTGGTCACGATAACCTAGAGAGTCTTGCGAAGAATCGCCATTCGGGAACGGTAAGCTTGGACCTGCAGAGACTGCCTCATCGGAAGATGCCGTATCGCGGCACAGGGCGCCGATCCAATGTAGCACCATGCCCTTCCTGACTGCAAACCGTTGGAACCGGAAACCGACCACCCCACGGACGGTCCGGAACTGACGCCACTGGCGGATCGGACGTCAACAAGAAGCAGGTTTCTGATTGACCTGCACGATCTGTTACTGGAGAACCTACACCGGCACAAAGCGCCCGTGTCGATCTCCGATCCGTGGTTGAAGTACGCGCAGGGAGTACCGATGCGGGCACCCCGAAGATTGGCCACATGGTACAGATCTTCAGTTTATTTGTTCAGAGGCACTACCGCTCGTCCTCCGCGGCAGAGTGATGTGCCGTTAACTACAGAGGCGCTGACCAGTTGTCCTGCATTCCTGAGTCGCACGACAGCCGCCTCCCCGTCGGTGGAAAACGAGCCGTGTTCCGTTTCCGCTCCTGAACGTCCCGAGAAAATCACCACATCGGATCGACCATCCGCAAACACCACTTCCACCGCATCCTCGTGGTCCTTTTCCAACCGTTCTAGCGCCGTGACCGGAACCACCTGATTCTGCCGAGTAGGATACAGTACATAAACAAACCGCACGAGACCGGATCCTGATTTGGTAAAAACCGCCGTGGGGACAGCGCGCCACGGATTGTTCGCCCACCCTTGAACCGGCTCTTTCTGACCGATAACGATCCGACGTTGCAACGTTTCATCGTTGAGAGCCATAATGGTTAGATTGGCCGCGCCGGGATTGTCGGTCCTTACGGCGTGTGTTTCCTCATCTATCAGTGCCTGCGATGTATCAAGGTGAAACAGTGACTCATAGGTGTGTGGTTCGTCATCGGTGGGGCACATAGTGTCAATAATCACCCAGTATTCCGGTTTTATGAAAAAAACGCAGCGTCTATGGGTAACGGTACGGTCATTGTCAGATCCGTACCCGTAGTCGTATGTACCCCTCACATAATCCAAGTCCGGCGTGCTATGCCAGACCGTATCGTTGCCCGGTGGAACAGATGCCGCCCAGGGTTTGGGCCAGGTCCAAGTCGCTTTATGGGGACGACGGTTCTGCCCCATACCGTCCACCATAACCGTATTATGGCCTGGGGTGGAGAGCACATAATTACGCCACCGGGAAGAGTCGTACGAATAATTGCCCGGATCGAGCACATGCTGCCTGCCGTAGGCATACAGGACAAAATGAAGTTTGTCCTCATGCTGGTGAGCCGAGCCGAACGGTCCGCTGTCCACCAGCATGTACAGTGCATCCGCTTCCCAGCCCGACCGCATCACATAATGGCCGCTATATGGCAGACCGCACGACAGGCGATCCGGCAGGCTGCCCTTCTCCCTGGTGCTTGCCAGGTACAGAAAGTCCTCCCGGTGTGGAAACAGGCCGTACCCGGTTTCCAGGAGCTCTGTTATGTCTACGTTGTATGAATCGTTCAATCCGGGAAGTTTTCCGTCGGGCATGGCGGTGCTCACCATGTAGTCGAACATCTTCTCCATGGTGGCTTCCAGGTCATCGGGCAGCTCCGACATCAAGTCGTTTCGGCGGGCGTGCTCCAGTAGTTTTATGAAGTTGCGGACCACCCAGTTTCCGTATCCCGCAGCAAGTTCGTATTCAGCGCCATCCGGGTATACCTCGTTGGAAAGCTGCCCGTATAAACGGGCAATAGCGGTGGCACGCCACAGCGGCGCCTCCCGGAATTCAGGAAACATCATGCCCGCCGTAAACAGCCCCATGGATTCTTCGGTGAGCCAGTTGTTCCGGGTCGGCCACCGCATCAAATGCAGGGCCTGCTCACGAATCGACACCAGGATCATGGCAACGGCTTCGTCCGTGAAGGCGGAGGAGTTCAGGCACCGGTACAGTGCGTTGGGCCACGTGTTTTCAAGGCGGATACCGGTAGTCAGCGTCTGCCAGGCATAGCAACCGTAAGGTCGGTCTACCTCGTTGCCGGAGCTGCCGGCAGGCCGGGTTGTGTTGTTTATCCAGTCCAGCCAGTCCCGCACCAGGGCCTGCGCATAGCGCTCATCGCCTGTAGCACGATACGCCTTCACGAGCGGATCGAAATGAAAATGTCGGTTCAGGCATTCGTTCCAAAGGTGTGTACCGTGTTCCCCTTCGGTCGGATTGGCGCCCCAGTCGATCTGCTCTCCGAACGTCTCGGTGAAATCCGGTGCGCCGTGAAAACCGTAAGTGATCTCGTGACGCAGAATTTTGTCGGCCTCGGGAAGGGGAACGGATTCGGTAGATTCCACCTCATCCTGCCATCCGAAATACCACACTGGTGATTTTCTATCTCGTATATGATGGGCAAGTTCTTTCACAGCAGCGGTTGTATCAGATGCGGCCACCGCCTTATTCACCGGGGATAGCTCGTCCCGATCGAGATCAAGTGCCTCGAACAGCTTTCTGTAGGTCATTTATTTTTCCGTGCTTTCACCTGTTCGAGATATGGTACCCCCTCGGTTATCCATTGAGGGGCCGGTTCGCCTTTGAGATAGTGGCCGAACCAGGCCAGGATCCGCCGGTGGTAGTCAATCTGGTTATGTTTCTTCCTCAAACCGTGATTCTCGCCTTCGTAAGACAGGAGCACCAGATGTTTTCCGGCCCGGCGTGCCACGTTGTAATATTCGATTCCCTGACGCATATCCACATTGCCGTCCGCATCGCCCACCTCGATCAACAGCGGCGTGTTAAGGTCGTTTACATTAAATACCGGGGAGTTGCGGATATATGGGTCGGGGTCCTCCCAGTAAGGCACTTCCATGCGTTCCTGGCCGACCTCGAAATGGGCGGATTCGGGAGAACCTGAGTTCCAGAATATCGCCCCGTACATGCTGATCAGGTTGGTCAGGGGCGCACCCGCCACCGCGGCGCTGAAGATGTCGGTTTGAGTGACCGCATAGGCTGTCTGGTAGCCGCCCCAGGAGTGACCGACCATGCCTACCCGCTTCGGATCGACCATGCCGGTGTCCGCCACCTTCTGCACTGCCGCCTCGATCGTCCCAACAGACGACCGCCCCGGCTCGCGCGCCTGAAACACGATATCCGGCTGCAGCACGAAGTATCCTTCGCTAGTGAACACGGCGGTGTTGTAATAGCTGCGTTCCGAAGGCACGGAATACTGGTGCATCAAATGGGATCGGATCTCGTAGATATAAACAAGCATCGGGTACTGTTTACCGGGCCGGTAATCCGCCGGGTAATACAACGCACCCTGCAGCTTGCGCCCCCATGGGTTCTCGTATTCGATCAATTCAGAATGTCCCCAGGCATAATCCTTCTGAAAAGAATTCGTCTGCGTGACCTGCCGCGCTTCCGCAAAATCCGAACCACTCACAAAGTAATCGGGGGAATCATCGAAATCCTGTACCGCATAGGTGAAAATTTCCGCATCCTTGGCCTTTGCAAGCCTGGCCACGTTATCCTCCAACCACACGAGCCGTTCCGGTAATCGGCCCGTACGGAGTCGTGTGATACCGTACTTCTTGCTCCACTCGCCGTACGTGCTCACGTAAATCGGTGCCGAGGTGTCGATGAAATCTTCCTCGTCATCCAGCCGTACATAACGGTGCCGAATCCGCTCGGCCCTGCCATTGGTGAGGTTGGTGGCTCCGGAACCGTCCGCACGGACCTGCCAGATGTCGTATTGATCGTATACGAGCACCGTTTCATCGTCTTCCGACCATCCCGCCAATCCGAACGGCGGCTTCTGTGCAACCGGATGATCGTATTCCCGATTCACAAGCGACGTCGACACATCGGTGGAGATGTCGGTATGCCGATCTGCCTGAATGTCGTACACCATGTAGTGGTCGTCCTTCAAATACAGGATGTAACGCCCGTCGGGACTGGGTCCAAAGTTGAATCGGATCCGCTCCTGAATTCTCTGCCATTCCCCGGAATCCAGGTCGATCAGGTAAAGATCCTGAAAGGGCCGACCGAACATGCCGTCGAATTCATACGGGGTTCGATCTGCGCCAAGAGCGTAACGCCGGCCCGGTATGGGACGGACCGGCTCCGTAAGCGCTTTACCAAGTTTTACGAGGTAGTTGTCCTGCTGATGCCAGGCCACCAGGAAGTTACGCCTCCGGACCCGTTCCGCACTCAGTTTCTGCTCGGGGATTACCTGGGCGTCTTTGGAGTGCCAGACCAGAACTTCAGCCGGAGCAAGTTCTTCCGTTGCCATAGAGTCCTCGGCCGCGACAGAATCGGCTGGTATTTCCGTTTTTTTCTCTCGATCTCGGATGCCCAGAAACAGGATATCGCCGTCTTTCGACCATTCCGGAGTATATCCGTCTATAATGCGGGAATCTTTAGGCAATCCTGCCGTGGATGAATCCAGGATCCGCTGTGTCGGATTGTCGTCTTTTAGCCCGCGCCAGGTGAGAACGACATGCGTCGGGGTATCGTAGTCGTCATCTTCCCGCTCCCTGAGTACGGCAAGGTCGTCACTCTGTTTCCGCCATGAAAGCCCGGTGTACCGGGTGGGGTTGGAATCGAGGGGGCGCAACACACCCGTTTCCGTGTCGAAAACCTGTACTCCGTTACCTGCCCGCCCTTCCGCATCGGTGATCAGCGCGAGCAGCATGCCGTCTTCCTGCCAGGCGTATTCCGATATGTTACCAAAATTCATTTCGAGGCCGTTAGCCAGGTTTCTGGTGACCAGGTCCACGCCTTTATTATTCTGGTCCGTGCGCGGATACCGCTGCATGACCAGGTATCCGCCATCGTCCCGAAAGCGAATCGAAGCCACGTCATTCACCACTATGGTGTCCCCCGCAGCGAGATTCAACAAACCCATTTTATTCCTGACCGGCTTCCCCTGCTCTTCGAGTTTCTTTCTCTGGGCTTCCGGTATGCCGATGGCGTAAGCCAACCAACGGCTGTTTCTTGAAAACGCAGGCGAGACGCCATGTGGAACTACCTCGTCGGCTTCGGTATCAAACCGGCGAATACGAAGCTCATTATCCTGATTGCCCCGGCTGATCTGATACGCGAACCAGTTGCCGTCGGGTGACAGCACCCCCGCTCCGAGCGATTCCCATCTACCGTAGTCGGCAGGCGCTACGGGCAAGGGGACACCGCCAGTCTGGGCCGATGTTTGGGGCTGGATGGTGAGGCAGAAAAGAATAATGAGAGCAAGTGGTGTCAACAACCGTTTCCGGAGCATGAGCTATTCCTCCAAAGTTTGTGGCACTTTCTTAATTCCGTCTCTGGACGAGCGGGGAGAGCGCAGTTTCATGGTTCACTTCTCCGGCAGGACCGCCGGAATGGTTGGCAGATACAACAGGTCAAACGTCTACTCTGTTTAATCCAGAGATTCCAGGCATCTCCGCCCATATGATGCCGCCCACAACAACGCCGGGCGAACCCTAGGCAGGCAATTATGAACATATCCAGGTTACTGACACGGCTTGAATGGACGTACTGCGGCGACCGTTGGATCATCTCATTATTCCCCACACAGTGAG
>CAYYIS010000104.1:0-7075 GCA_964470965.1 uncultured Gemmatimonadota bacterium
CCACACACGAATTAGTCGTGCCTAAATCTATACCGATGATCTTACCCATGGTCTTACTCCTTTTAATTTTAGAGCAGGGGCAGGGACGAAGGGTGGTTTCCCCCGTCCCTGCATCTGCTCAACATGAAAATAAGTTGCTGTGCGCCAATCGATTACGAGACAGAAACCGGGATCTCCCTCGCTTTTACCTCTTCGACTTTCGGCAGGGTAATCGTCAGTACGCCGTTCCCGAAATCAGCGGAGATTTTATCGGTGTCGATCTTCGACGGCAGACTGAACGAACGTTCGAATGAACCGTAGGACCGCTCTATCCTATAGTAGGTATTGTCCTCTGTTTGCTCTTGCCGCTTCTTCGCGCCAGTGATCGCGAGCACGTCCTCTTTAACATGGATCTTCACGTCTTCAGCCGTCATACCCGGCAGGTCGGCGACAACCACGAGGTCGGATTCGTTTTCGTGAATGTCGATTGCCGGGTGCCAGCCCGTCTCAGGAAGACTCCAGCCGGAAAAGAGACGATCGAATTGGCGATGCAGGGCCACCGGGCGGCAGGTAGTGAGTTTCATGATTTATCCTTTCGGAAAACTTAAAATAGTGATTAACATTGGTTGTGTAATATTCGTAGGTTTTTATAACTGAGATGGTGTCTTTACCATGTGTCTATTAAGAATTGCTTTCACCTCCTTGCGATTTTGGTATGTTTGTTTAACCGTAATTGTTACGAAAAAAAACCTTGCCTGAATGGGAACCGTCCCACGAGTTAATACGTTAAACGTGACATCACTGCGCAATAATGGTCACATCGTGTTCACTAAATGTTGAAGCAAACTGCGTGCCAAACCTTGAAAATTGTTTGAAGAAAAATTATAACTTGTTGTATTGATAGTCAGTTATTAAGAAGTTAAATTTTGAAGGCAGGGAACCTACCATTTGCCCATTTTGTCAAATTGACAGCTAGGTGTCATTGTGGCAAAAAAAGGTGCCAGAATGTATCCACTGCAGGTAAATGGCCGAACAGTAAGAACAAGATGATGCGGAGGTGCTTGGAATATGGAAATGGTCGTAAAAAAACAATATGACAAAAACGATCTGTCCCTTGATTTATATCTTGAGGAAATCGGCGAGACGGACCTGCTCACATCGGACCAGGAAGAGCAGCTGGCGCGGCTCATTCGTGCCGGCGATGAGCGGGCGCTGGATTGCCTGGTAAAAGCTAATCTCCGCTTCGTCGTGTCAGTCGCCAAACAATATCAGAATCAGGGTCTCACCCTGTCCGACTTGATCGGTGAGGGTAACATCGGTTTGATCAAAGCGGCCCATCGATTCGATGAGACCAAGGGATTCAAATTCATCTCGTATGCGGTCTGGTGGAGCCGCCAGTCTATCCTGCATGCACTGGCGGAGCAATCGCGGCTGATACGGCTGCCGCTGAACAAGGTGGAAGAACTGCGCCGGATCGAGCGGGCCATCCGGCAGCGGGAGATGGCCGAAAACCACGAAGACGGGGACAGAGCCTCAGCCACCGAAGTGCCGGCAGCCGAGACACCGGAATGGGCCAGCAAACCCCTGTCTTTGGATGCGCAGATCGGAGACAATGACGGGTACAGCCTGATGAACCGGCTGAAGGACCAAAACAGTCCGCTGCCGGACGAGTCGGTTGCGGACGATGCTCTGAAGCGCGAGATAGGCCGGGCGGTCGCCAGCCTGGAACCCCGTGAAAGCGAGGTCCTGAACCTGTATTACGGGCTCGATTCCGACCGAACATACACCCTCGAAGAGATCGGGGTCCAGTTCGGCCTTACGCGCGAGCGCGTGCGTCAGATAAAACAGAAGGCGATCAACAAACTCCGGCACACCAACCGCGGGATCCGGCTGGCGGAGTACGCCGATTAATGCCGGTATCGTTTTCGGACCGTCGGGTATTCCTGCGGACGGGCGGATGTGCGGTCCTCAGACATCCAAGGTACCGCGGATCCGGATATTTCTCCGACTACCCATGTGATTTGCCGATAAAAAGACGCCGCCCGAATGGACGGGCCGACGCATATTGTCGGCCCGTTTTTTTTCACTAATTACGAAACATTACCGAGGAGAAGGAATGACATTACTTTCGGACAGTGAGCTCGCGGAACGGCTTCTTGACCTTACCGGATGGGACAGGCAGGGCGACAGCATCACGAAGCGTTTTGAGTTCGATTCGTTTCCTATATCAATCGAATTTATCAATGAAGTAGCCCTTCGCGCGGAAGCGGCCAATCATCATCCGGAGATCCACAATATTTACAACCGGGTCACCATAACCCTGAGTACTCACGATGCATGCGGTGTCACCGGCAAAGATACCGCTATGGCCACGCAGATCGATGAGACGGCAGAGCGGATCAGGGGTTGATGCGCAGCTCCCCGCCGGGAGTGGGCTCCAGTCCTGCACCCGAAAGCGGATACCGCATACGCACAGGGGAGGTCACGCTGAAGGCGGCCCCGCGGAAAATGATTCGAACGACAGTCAGGCACACCGTAACAGCTGAAAAGGATGGGTCATGTCAACACAACCGCCCGTAACACCGGAAAAAGCCTACCGAGATCTGGATTTTCTAAACAGCCCGGATGCCCGTATCATTCGTATTTTGAGCGAGTACCTGGATCCGCAACGGCGGTTCCGGAAATTAAACCTTCGGGACACCATTGTATTCTACGGATCCGCGCGGGTACGCGGCCATGACAACGCTGCCAATGAGATGAGCGCCGCACAGCGTAAACTGGCACGGTATTACGACGAGGCGCGCATCCTGGCTCACAAGATGACCGAATGGTCTATGGCCCGGGACAGGGGAAAGCACTATGTCATTTGTTCGGGGGGAGGTCCCGGCATCATGGAGGCAGCCAACCGCGGCGCTCAAGAGGCGGGTGGGCAATCCATCGGCCTCAACATCAGCCTCCCCATGGAACAGTATGCCAACCCCTACATTGCGGATGAACTAAACTTCGAGTTCCACTACTTCTTCATGCGCAAATTCTGGTTCGTGTACCTGGCCAAGGCCCTGGTCATTTTCCCTGGCGGATTCGGTACCTGTGATGAACTGTTCGAGCTGCTTACCCTCGTTCAGACCAGAAAGGTGATAAAAAAGCTGCCTATCGTCGTATACGGAACCGATTACTGGCACGAAGTACTGAACCTGGACGCCATGGTAAAATGGGGAACCATCGACGCGGCGGATTTGGATCTGATACACTTCGTGAACGATCCTGACGAGGCGTTCCGGTACCTGTCGGGTGCGTTGGGGGATTAGGTGCCTCTTACTTCCTTGCCCGCTTCGCGCTTGGTGCGGACCGTGTCAAACAACGCGATACCCCGGCGGTAGAGGCACGCAACCGCTCCGTAACCGACAGTAGACCGTTTCGTTCCGGGCGGATGCCAGCGTGTAACATCGGCACCGAGGCAGCTGATGACATCAGTCCGGGTCAGGCAGTTCCGGCCCCTTCAATACGGGGCGCACCCCATTTTCCCATGGTGTAGAATCATCCCTATTTCCTTCTTGACAGCCTGCAGCACGGGGATTATGTTTACATGTCATCATAACGGGGCAGGGTGATGAAACCTGCCCTTTTTCGCGTTTACAGCGATATCTTTTTCATACGGTGTTCCGGAGAGTAAAACATGTCGGTACGGATCGTCATCGGCGCCCAGTGGGGCGATGAGGGCAAAGGTAAAATCGTTGATTTTCTGAGTGATCAGTCGGATATGGTTGTGCGGTTTCAGGGTGGCGCCAATGCCGGGCATACGGTAGCGGTGGGGGATCAGGAATACATCCTGCACCTGATTCCCTGCGGCATATTGCGTCCGGACAAGGTCTGTGTCATCGGCAACGGCGTGGTGATCGATCCGGCCGGACTGATGGAAGAGATAGAGATGCTGAAGTCCCACGGAATCGACGTTTCCGGACGGCTGTTCATCAGCCACAACGCCCAGCTCATCATGCCCTACCACAAACTACTGGACCAGGTGGGAGAACAGGGCATGCAGGAGACAGAACGCATCGGCACTACGGGGCGCGGGATCGGTCCGGCCTACACGGACAAAGTGGCCAGAAAAGGCATCCGCATCGTCGACCTGCTGGACCGCAACCGGCTGCGCGAAAAATTGAAACGCAACATCCAGGCCACCAACAACCTTCTCGACGCGGTATACCATGCCGAGACGCTCAATGAAGACCAGACTATCGATGAATACCTGACATTCGACGAACAGATAGATCCGTTCATCACGGACACCTCAGTACTCGTAAACGAGGCCATCGACGCGGGTAAGAACGTTTTGTTCGAAGGCGGCCAGGGCACGCTGCTCGATGTGGACCACGGTACCTATCCGTACGTCACCTCCAGCAACACCGTCTCCGGCGCCGCATGCACCGGAGTGGGCGTCGGCCCGACGAGGATCGACGAAGTGGTCGGTGTGATCAAGGCGTACACCACCCGGGTGGGCAACGGCCCGTTCCCCACCGAATTCCCCAAGGACTGGGGTGACGAGTTCCGCCAGATGGCCCAGGAATACGGGGCCACCACGGGCCGACCGCGCCGCTGCGGCTGGTTCGACGCGATGATCTCCAAATACGCCGCCCGTGTCAACGGCATGACCAGCCTGGCCATTTCCCGTATGGATACGCTCGACGAACTGGCCTCGCTGAAGATTTGCGTTGGTTATAAAGACGGTGACAGAATTCTGAAGCACCTGCCCAGTGACTCCCACCTGCTGGATCGTGTCGCACCGGTCTACGAGGAAATGGACGGGTGGCAGTCGCCCACGGGCGGAGCCCGCACCTGGGACGATCTACCCGAAAATGCCCGCACCTACATCACCCGCATCTCGGAGCTCACGGGCGTTCCGGTAGGCATGGTCTCCGTAGGGTCCCGCCGCGACGAAACGATTTTTCTGTAGGTCCTTTGCCGGGGAGGGAAGGTAAGACCCGCCGCAGTGGAATCAACGGGATCAATCCCGCGATATTTTCTATTGACTGCAACGCCCGTTAAGTGTATTATGGAGGGTCTTTTTTGGGGGGGCGTAGCTCAGTTGGTAGAGCAGCAGACTTTTAATCTGTTGGTCGAAGGTTCGACTCCTTCCGCCCTCATATCTTTACAAAGCGCGCGCCGCTAGCTCAATTGGCAGAGCAACTGACTCTTAATCAGTAGGTTCGGGGTTCGATTCCCTGGCGGCGCATGTTCCTAACAAGAACGGGCAGATGGACTTGTGGAAGTAGTATCCTAGAGTCATCTGTCCGTTTTTTGTGTTTCACCTACCGCCTGTATACCATTCGGGTTGAAAACGTTAGCAGTTCCTACGGTTTGGGAGCAAAGGCGCGGTAATTTGCCCCACCACCAGACTAAGATAATGGACAGAAGACGGTGGAAGATAATCAGACTTTCTTTTATGGATAAACAGAATAAATTTCAGAACCTCCGTAGCTTCTTTACTAACTGCCTCTTAATCCTGGGATCGATGCTCGTATTTGCATTCATTTCGGAGGGAGCGGCTCGTGGCTATCGAGAGTGGGAATCTAGAGGACGGATTGTGCCCGGATACAGCAAGCCGGATTCTGTGCTGGGTTACAAACTGCAGGAAGGTCTCGAGGCACGTAATTATAGCCGAGGTGAGTTTGATGTAGTTGAACAGACTAATCTCGTCGGATTCCGAGCAATTCGTGAGTACGGTGGAAAGCCGAAAGGAATCAAGCGAATTCTGGTAATAGGTGATTCTTTTGCGTTTGGCCCGGGAGTCCAGTTTGAAAACATATTCAGTCAACAACTTGAACGTCTTTTTCAGGATGGTGAGACCAATTTCAGCTTCGAAGTAATAAACGCTGCGGTCCCTGGCTATGACACCTGGCAGGAATGGCAATGGCTGGAACGCATCGGTCCAGCAATCGATCCTGACCTAATACTTTTAGGGCTATTCATAGGTAACGATATTAGCCAAAATGCATTGAGGATTCAGAGCAATTTAGAGGTGATAAACGAAAAAGAAAAAGGGTATTATTCGCCTGATTCCCATCGTATGCGATTTCCGTTTCCTTTCAAGCAGTTTTTAGCAGAACACAGTGCCGCTTTTAAGTTTTTTAGGGAACGATATCATCAACTGCTACGGATGATAAAAGTCAGGGAAAAGCCCACTGAGGAGAGCGTGTGGTGGCTCGATTTATATCGAAAAGACCTTCCGGATTTTGAGAGTTTGGGATACGTAGCCACCGAAAATTTACTTATGAACATAAAAGGTTGGGCAGACGGGCACGACGCGGGGCTTGTGCTTATGCTTATTCCTGAATTGGGACAGGTCTGGCCACAACACTGGGAACAGACTATTGGCGATAAAATTGTTTTTGATATAAATGCCTATGATCTGTCAAAACCTAATCGATGGCTGATTGATTACGGTAGTAGAATTGGTGTTCCGGTAATCGATCTATTGCCACATTTCAAAGTCGCCGAACGACCTGAGACATTATATTTCAAGAAGGATACACACTGGTCACCGTATGGACACCAAGTTGCCGCCGAAAAAGCGGCACAGTTTTTTATCACTGAAGGTCTTCGGAAGAAAAAAAAGACCGGCCTTTCCCCAACCGGAAGAAGGAGTCAGCACTGAAAGGTTGTACCTACGACATATTTGTCTCGACTAGCCTAGTAGGACGATACAAATATCACAAATAGGTTGATTTTTCAGAGTTTCACAATAGTTATCTTTAGTAAGGGACCTGATAGATTCCAATCCATGTATGGCATGGATCTTATCGACAACCGATTTTCATTTAGCAGGGAGTGCCGCAGCGACGTCACAGTCCGAAAGCAAGTTTGTGGCAGTCGGCAGTTAATTAATCGAAACAGAGTTAGGCCGGTACGGACACCTGGTCCCTTGTGCCGCAGGAAAAGTTGCAGCGCAGATGGACGAAAACACCATTCGGTTCTAAAGGAAACAAGAATCGGCGCCGACCGGCCATGAAACACTTATCAACACAAGGACTCGTCAAAGCACATGCACCGCTCCATAGACGACCATTACGCTGAATACCGCCGACAGGGCTACACC
>CAYYIS010000105.1:0-7020 GCA_964470965.1 uncultured Gemmatimonadota bacterium
TCTAAACATTACAAATATCTCAGCTATCATGATCTATACCATCATCCTGATTGTTCCGGGGACGTGTATCGCTCAGGAACCGTCGGTAACCCGAATTCCCGGTTTCGTCTCAATGAACGAGGCGTACTTTTCACCGGATGGCAAATACCTTATCATGCAGGCGCGGCGAGATACTACCGAAATCGACTACCATACATATGTCGTGAGTCTTGACGGCTCCGATGTGCGACGAATCAATGATAAAGGTTCTGATGCCTGCTCTTTTTTCTTTCCCAGTGGTGACAGGCTCGTCTGGACTTCCACAAAAGACAATTTGAAACTTGTGGAAGGAGATTTTTCCAATCCTGAAGATTATCCAGTCGGATCGGAGATCTATGTCAGTGACCTATACGGCGGTAATGTGCAACGGCTTACCGAAAACAACCTGTATGATGCTGAAGTCTCCGTCTCGCCGGACGGGAGATGGGTTCTCTTCGGACGCAATACCGATGGAAGCATGGACCTTTGGCGCATGAGGCCCGATGGCACCGAACTGACGCAGATCACAAATACCGATGAAGAGCAAGAGGGAGGATGTTTCTACCTTGCCGATAGTGAAACGATCATTTACAGATCTTGGCTGAAAAAAGACGAGGGCGGCCGTGGGCGGCCCATGACAATTTACACGATCAATCACGACGGAACAGGCAGAGAACAGATAACCGCAGATCCCGGGCTTAACTGGGCGCCTTATCCGTCACCGGATGGAAAGCATTTCGTCTATGTACGCATGGTCGGACGAGGTAACTTTGAGGTTTTCCTCATGAATATCCAGACACGTAAGAAAGTTCAGGTGACCGATAACCCGGCTTTCGACGGTTACCCCTCCTTCTCGCCGGATGGCAAGACAATCGCCTTCGCATCCAGCCGCGGGATGCCCGGACCCAGGTTGCTTGCGATCCACCTGATGGACATCAGTAAGTTTTTTCCGATGGTGGCTGAATAATCATCCGTCCGCAAAAATTCGAGAACAACACTCAGCCCGTTCGAACATTGGACGGGCTGTTCTGCAGGCAAGATCATCAGAATACTGATCAGTGAAAGGCCGCCCTATGAAATGCGTATTCATCGTATTGGACACAGTACGAAGGGATTATTTATCCGCATATGGTAACGATTGGGTAAATACGCCGACCATCTCTCGGTTAGCGTCGGAAGGTATTACATTCGATAACCACTGGGTCGGTTCCCTACCCTGCATGCCCGCTCGTAGGGAGTTTATGACCGGCCGGTACAATTTCATCTATCGAGGTTGGGGTCCCATAGAACCGTATGATGACACCATGCCGACGGAATTAAGAAAGCATAATGTCTTCACCCATCTCCTGACGGATCATGATCATTATTTCGAGCTGGGGGGAGAGAACTATCACACCTCATTCAACACCTGGGATTTCTTCCGAGGCCAGGAGAACGACCCGTGGGGCTCAATGGTCGACCGAATGGCCCTACCAGAGCACCTTGGTCAGCTGTCTCAGCAGAACTGGCGCAACCGACGGCTTCAGCAGAAAGAAGAAGAGTTCTCCGGACCACGCACCGCACAGGCTGCCGTGGAATGGATCTGCGCAAACAAAGACTCCGATGATTGGCTCATCCAGGTGGAAATTTTCGATCCGCACGAACCGTTTTACTGCACCGATAAATACCGGGAAATGTATAACGACACCTGGGATGGCCCTCACTTCGATTGGCCCAGCTATGACGCGGTGCATGAATCACCTGAGGCAATCGCGCATATTCGAAAATGTTATGCGGGACTTTTAACGATGACCGATCACTGGATCGGAAAAATCATCGATTCGCTCGAGGAAAACGGCATACTCGACGATACGTTAATTATTTTCACAACGGATCACGGGACGATGCTGGCGGAGCATGATTATTGGATGAAAAACATTATGCCCATGTACAATGAGATCGTACGTATACCGCTTATAATCCGGTTACCGGGAAAACAGAAGGCCGGTCAACGAGTCGATGCACTGACCCAGACAATCGATATCATGCCTACAATCCTGGAGCATTTTGCCTGCCCCTCACCACCCCATGTCCATGGGCAATCCCTGATGAAGGTAGCTGAAACGGGACGAGGCCGAAAGGATGCCATCTTGGGGTATTTCGGTATCGCGCTTAATATCACAGACGGCCGGTATGTCTACATGCGCAATCCGGTCAACGAGGATGGAGGCCCTCTGTACGCGTACACGGCCATGCCCACCGGGGGATTGAACCAGTGGTATGCCAGGAAGGTGTACGACAAGGTCGAAATGGGCAGGTATTTCAGCCACACATACAACCTCCCTCTGTACAAAATTCCGGAAGAGGGCAAGGCACCCAGACACCATCATGACGAAGCCCCGTTTATAGATCGGCACCAATTATATGACATCGTCACCGACCCCCAACAGAAAACTCCAATCCCTGATCCGGAACGGGAACAATATTTCGTATCAAGAATTTCAGCTCATCTTCAAGCCTGCGAAGCGCAGGAAGATCAATACCTGAGGTTGGGAATCGAACCGATATGAAAATGCGTGCTGGGGACAATGTGATGCGGACAGTAATATCCTGTTTTATAGCGCTCTGCTTCAACGTTCATTGCGGAGAAAGCAGGCAGGTGCGGCAAGCGCCTATAGACCTGCCCGGACAGTCGGAAAGTGACCGTGCCAAGGCTCGAGACGCACTTGCGGCCCGGTTACCTGGCGATGCCGCCCCGATGGAAAACCAGGTGTTCAGATATCTGGCGGGTGAGCCCAAAAGTATGGACATGAATACACGTCTGTATGGCGCCGGAGGCAGTGAATTCCTGTTTGAACGCCTGTGTATGTTCGGCCTTGACGGTGAGTTATTGCCTGGGGCGGCGCAACGATGGGAGAGTTCTGAAGATGGAAAAACATGGACGTTTTACATACGGCCAGAGGCCAGGTGGAGTGACGGCAGACCGGTAACTGCACACGATTTTGAGTATACATTCCGGAGATTTCTACATCCAGACGCTGGCAATGTCTATGCCTTCCTGTATTACGATATTAAAGGCGCTAAGGCGTACAATCAGCGTGAGACAATGGATGCAGACGCGGTGGGCGTCCATGCGTTGGATGATCATACTTTTGTCATCGAGACCGAACAGCCCTGTGCATTTTTACCGTACATCACAGCTTATCACACTTCCTCACCGGCTCCCAGTTGGCAGATCGATAAGTATGGCGACCGTTGGTCAGAGGCCGGGAACTGTGTCAGCAATTCCGCCTTTCAATTAGAATCATGGATTCCCGGCCAATACCTGACCTTCGGCCTGAATCCGTATTATACAGGACCTAATCCGGGGTATCTCAGGCAAATAGTAAGGGTATTCACGGGGCAGGTAGGTTCAGTGAGTTCAACCAATGATCTCGGTTTGCTGCCGTATGAGAACAATGAAATTGACGTGATAGAGATCAGTCCGATGATGCTCGGCCAGATCAATCAGGATCCACAGTTAAGCAAAGAGGTTTGGCGTTATGACCAATTTTCCACCATATATCTCTTCTTTCGAACCCAAGAGGCCCCGTTCAATGATAAGCGTGTCAGACAGGCCTTCGCCCATGCCATCGATAAGAATTCCCTGGTTAACACAATCCTGAAAGGGATGATGATCCCGGCCTATACGATGCTTCCCGGACATTTTCCCGGTAATGTGGGGGACAAGTATAACGACCATCAAGGGTATGATCCCTCAAGAGCCAAAACATTACTGGCCGAAGCGGGATTTCCCGGTGGGAAGGGATTCCCTGTGAAAGAACTGTGGCTCGCCGACGCCTCGGCTAGTTCAGCGATTAGCCAGGCGGCTCAAGCCATACAGGAGATGCTCAAGGAAAACCTCAATATAGACATCAAAATCAGAAACACCGAAGGCGGTGCCTACCGGACCAGCATGTACAACTGGGATATGCCCATGAGCATCATCGCCTTTAACTATGATTTCCCGGATCCACACAGCATGCTCGGCATCATCTGGCGATCTCAGCCGAGAGGATACACAAGGCATGACTGGAAGAACGACAGGTTTGACTATCTTATAGACACAGCCGCAGGCGAAATGAATCAGAAAAAACGGATGCAGATGTATGATGATGCTGAAGGAATCCTGACGGGCGATGTAGGTGCGGTTTTTCTCTGGCATGTGATAACATCACAGCTACGCAAGCCGTGGATCAAGGGATTCAAAGCAGATAAATGGGGGAATTTCCCGAATTACAGGAATGGCCATGCCTACTATGACCTGTATATAGGCAAAGAGGTTCTGGGATCAGGAAGACCGGAGAGGTATTGATGGGTACAACATTATTATTGGCTCATTCACTTGTTGACGGCGTATCTGGTATTTCGAAGAAGGGCCAGGCGGTTCTCATTAAAGACGGTCGAATCGACGAGGTCGGCGATCGGGGTTCAATAAAAACACCGGCCGATCATACCATAGACCTGGGAGACGTATGCCTCGCGCCAGGGCTAATCGATGGTCATACGCACACCAGCCTCGCGGGGGACGGACGGTCTTATGCTGAGATGTTCGGCGAGACAGATGAGATGATGGTACTGACCGGTGCCATGAACCTGAAAAAGCACCTTGACGCAGGCATCACAACCATAAGGGAGCACGGCGCGAGAAACAAAGTTGGGTTCGTACTAAAAAGGGGAGTCGAAAAGGGGTACATACAATCACCCCGCATGCTGATCAGCGGCCGTCCTGTTACCTGTACAGATGGACATTTTCATATGTGTAATGAAACCGCTGACGGTCCAGACGAGATCCGAAAATCTGTCAGGAGACTGGTTCACGAGGGCGCCGACTACATTAAAATCATGGCGTCAGGCGGCGGAACGGAGGGGACTAATCCAGGGCGCGCGAGTTATTCCGTAGAAGAATTACATGCCGCGGTACACGAAGCACATCATTTTCACAGACTGACCGCGGCCCACTGTAGAGCGAAGGAATCAATGGTGCGTGCAGTCGAAGCGGGAATAGACTTGATGGAACACGCAGAATTCCTTGATCCGGATGATCAGCTCAGGTTCGACCCCGCGCTCGCCGAGATGATGGCTGAAACCGGAATCTGGATCAGTCCGACCCTGCAGGCATATACCTCTTATCCCAGAATCGTTGCCTTGGAGAAGAAACAGGAAGAGGATAACATCACGGAAAATGAAGCAGCAGAACTGCATCATTTAATCGTCCGTATGGAACTGCGCCTTGACATCGTACGACGCATGCTGGATTTTGGAATGCACGACCGCATTGTGCCTGGAACCGATTCCGGGGTGGGAATCCTGGCCTTCGGGCATCTGGATTATGACCTGCAGCTTCTGGTCCGTGTCGGTTTCTCCCCGGCTAATGCCGCGGCGGCGGCAACACGTATTTCCGCTGAGGCAATCGGATTGGCCAATGAAATTGGCACCATAGAATCCGGTAAAATAGCTGATCTGGTGGCGTTTGACGGTGATCCCACGAGAGACATTTCTGCCGTCAGCCGCGTGAAAGCGGTTTTTCAAGACGGCAACCGGGTAGTGTAGGATATTCCGTTGTCATTTGTGAAAATCATCGATATACAGTCATATGTTGTTGAAAATCTGCCTCCATACCGTGGAGCATAGTTCGGGTGAATATTAAACTGACACCAAACGGTGGCATGGTGTTTCAGGGACGTTGAAATAGCCGGAATTTAAGCTCTTGAACAGCCGGTGTGTGACCTCTAGAACCCGTACATAATAACGATGTCAAGGAACTGTAACATGGACAGTAAGAATCCCAGCGAATACACAGTAATCACCGAGGAGCAGGAATCATTTTTCGACACCAATGGCTACCTGGTGATCGAAGATGCGTTAACAGGGGCCGTCGTGGAAGAACTGAACCATGCCATCGATGCGTTGCACGACCGCCACAAGAAAAACGGGACACTCGGGGATGACGGCCAGTTAAATCTGAGAAATTGTATCATTCACCACGACGCATTCCTACAACTGCTCGACTGGCCAAGGACAGTTCCACTGGCATGGGGAGTTTTAAACTGGAATATCCAGATGCTCACCTCCCACCTTGTGGTATTGCCCTCTCGGCCCCAATCGGCTGCTGAAATTAAACGCAACCACGGCTTGCATCGCGACGGAGGGACCTCACCATATGAAATGCAGGAACCCCATCCTCGCATCCTTGTGAAAATTGCGTACGTTCTCAGCGATCAGACCGACCCGGCCAGTGGGGCGACCCGGCTTGTGCCGGGGAGCAACAGATTGACAGGTCCACCGGTAATCGATCCAGATACCGGCACCCCCCGTGGTATGATATCGATGAATTTACCCGTCGGGAGCGCATTTATGTTCGAACAACGGACATACCATGGAATTGGCAATAACTGGGCAGGACATCCCAGGAAAACCATTTTTATGGGCTATGGCTACAGGTGGGTCAAGCCGATGGATTATATCGCAATGCCCCACACTCTGGTAGAACGTTGTAATCCAATTCAAAAACAGCTCGCTGGTGTTGTGAGTGATGCGTTAAGTTATTACCTGCCTCAAGACGGCGATGTCCCCTTGAAGGCCTACCTTAAGGGATAGCCGGAGTTCGTCAAGTCAATAGAAATGGTCTCCGTTCCTGCATCCAAACCATAGACGCCGGCCACATCGGTATCACGATTATCCTCTAACCGTACGGCGCTTTTTTGAATCAACGTGTATGTTTGTGCCCCTCCGTAAATGAACCTTTTATTCATGGGGAAGAAATCAGGCCGGAATCGCATGCGTAACCCTGTACATCAATGTCTCCCTGGTACGGATATGCACACAGCACCGGCCGACAGTGGATCATCGCTTTTCCCTTGTAAAACACCAGGATGGAGTATATCTTACCACGCACCCGAGGTTATACCTCCATGTTCCTTTTATGAAATCCTCATACTGCCCCTTCTCCGTTAACAATCAGTCCAAACACATATGACCCAA
>CAYYIS010000106.1:0-6270 GCA_964470965.1 uncultured Gemmatimonadota bacterium
CGTATCCGGTCTCTGACGCATGATGATTTCGATGAAGCCTGTTCTTCATGCGGCGTCATTTCCAAATGTCATAAATGCCCGGGGCTGGCGTACAGCGAGCACCGGGATCCACTTCTCCCGTCATCGGATCGATGCCGGGCTACAAAAGCTATCAATATCCTGGAGGGTGACGATGGATCAGCGGAAGCCGCAAGCTAAGAGAAGAAAATACATTGCACCTGAGCTGACCAGTTACGGATCCCTGCAACAAGGTCAGGGGGAACGATCCATGTTCCTGGAAGGAACCGGCAACGTTGTGAAGTGCCGACTCAGCAGGTGTTCGGGGCCGCCGTCTCAGTTCAAGTTCAACTGTTGATGGATTTTAAACATAAGAAGCGGGGTGGTCTGCGTACCCTGCTTCGCAATTATCTACACCGCCGCCGTACCCTGGCGCGGCGTTTGTCGTTTCACGTCCACGGTATCGATCTGGAAGTTTTCACCGATCTGGAAGAGACCGCCCGGGCATTGCGCGAAATGATGGGATTCGCCGTCATCCAGCGTGCTGTTCGGGGTAGAGCCTTGACTTGCTACATCGTGGAAGAATCCTCAAGCGAGCCGTCGGTGCTTGATCGGTTCGAAGATCCGGACCCGGTGGTGTCCTGGGAGACCACCGGGTATTTCGTCTGGCGGGACCTATGCCTGATCGACTTTTACCCCTGGGGTACGGCAGTGATCGATCCCCGGAACGGGGCGGCGCTGCTCGTTCTGAAAGCGGAAGAAAACCCACCGCCGCTCATTTTCGCCAACCAGTTGTTTTTTCAGACTCTGGAGGTGATGCTGCACGGACGTGGTGTCTTTCCTATTCACGCTTCCGCTGTGGCAAAAGATCATCGCGCCGTGCTGTTCCCTGCACCCTCCGGATACGGCAAGACAACCCTGTCGCTTGCCATGGTCCGTGCCGGCTACCGATTTCTGGGAGACGACAAACCCGCGATCGTGCAGCGTGCCGGCCGGTCGGCTGTTCTGGCCTTTCCGGAGCCGGTCAACGGATATGTGGATGAACTACGCCAGTTCGAGGAACTGCCCCGCCGACCACATCCCGCGTTCCCGGACGATTTTCCGTTAAAGGTGTCTTTCGATGTAACGGAGTTCTGGCCCGGCTGTGTACTCTCTTCCGCAGTTCCCGCAGCGATAGTATTTCCCGAACCCCTCGAAGAGACCATGCCCGAGGTTACCCTGATCGAGCCTGTTTCCAAGGTAGAGGGATTAAGGCGTCTTATCGAATTGAACTGGCCGGTCCGGCTGCCATGGGGGTTTGACGGTTTCTTCGATATGATGCGCGATCTAGCGGAACAGACGCCGTGTTACCGCATTCGGGTCGGTGCGGATTTGAAGGATGTTCCGGACAGGATCGATACGCTGATTGGGTGACGCTCATGCCTTTCGTACCAGCTATCATCTCTGGACTGCTTCTCGCTGTTTCTTTCGCACTTCCAGAATTATCCTGGCTAGCTGCCCTTGCATTAGTCCCTTTTCTGTATGCTCTGATTAAGACACCGTATTCTCTCGGGAAGGTGCTGCTGTCGGGGTGGCTCTGTGGATTTCTGGCGTATGGTATCCATTTCCGGTATGCTGTTCTTGCCCTTAATCCCATAGTATTCGTGGTCCTGCTTATTTATGTGGCGCTGTACACCGGGCTATTCGCGGCAGGTGTGGGGCTGTGTGTACGCCAGAGTAAGGAATGGGGCTGTCTGATAGCACCGTTTCTATGGACGGCGTTGGAGTTCGTCCGCTCTCATGCCTTTACCGGATTTCAGGCCGGTACCCTCGGTGCCTCACAGGTACCGATGTTGCCGGTGGTTCAGATCGCGGCAGTTACCGGTGTGTTCGGCATCTCGTTTCTGCTTGTGGCAATCAATACCGCACTGGTCTGCCTGCTGCTGCGGACGGTGTTAACTGCCCGATACACCATAGCGTGGCTGGTATCGGCAGCCATTCTCCTGGCTGGTACGCTGGCTTATGGATTCCAGGTCCTCCGGAAAACCGAAGAAAGCACTGATACGTATCAGGTGGCTGCCGTCCAGGGCGCCATCGACGAACGAGGCGAGTTGCCGGAAGTGATCCGACGGAATATCTTCGATCGTTACCGTTCGCTTACTCTGGAACTGAAAGAAACCCGGCCCGCGCTGATAGTATTCCCGGAAACTATGACCGGAAGCTACCTCTCGAAGGACAGCCTGTTTCTATCATTCATCCGGGAAATGGGTATGGAAACCGGCAGTATGTTTCTGGTAGGCAGCCGCCACCTGATTTACGACGCACAGACGCACGGCCTGTACAACAGCGGCTTTCTCTTAGACAGTGCAGGCCTTGTCCAGAGCCGGTATGACAAAGTCCGACTGGTACCGTTCGGCGAATACACCCCTTTGGGTATGTGGGTGCCCTGGCTATCTCGGTTTCGGTTGTCCGGTGCGGAGTTGACGCCGGGTGGCGTATTTGAACCGATTCAGGCTCCTGGTACGCCTTCGATCGGTGTCGCCATATGCTACGAGGGGATGTACGGCGAAGATATGAGGCAGGTAACCGCTGGTGGCGCACAACTGCTTGTGAATTTGTCCGATGACTTCTGGTTTCGCGGCACGGCGGAATCCCAGCAGTATTTCAACGAAGCGATTCTACGTGCCGTGGAAAACCGCATTCCGGTGATACGATGCGCCAATATGGGCGTCTCCGGTATAGTCGATGCGTATGGCCGGGTAATCGATTCATCGCAGGGCGAACGGCCCACCTCAGTCGTCGGGGCTATCCGCCTTAGAACGGAGGTATCGGTATATGGCCGGATCGGAGATGTTCTGGCCCAGGGATGCCTGATCGTAACTTGGTTGACATTGAGTCTGTGTGTGTGGCGCCTCCGAAAGCTAGATACTACTTGACAATCAGGAACATTCCGGCGCATAAATATACTTCCTGCGTTGGATTCGGGACGAGTCGAATAATATTCCCTACATAACACCTCAGAACAATGGAGTGCTAATTGTCACAGAGAAAATGCGCAGTTATCACCGGAATCACCGGCCAGGATGGATCCTATCTTGCCGAGCTGCTTCTTGAAAAAGGCTATCACGTAGTCGGACTGTTGCGTCGATCCACAAATTATCACCACCGCAACATCGTCCATTTAACCGGAAAGATAGACCTGGAATACGGCGACCTGATCGATCCGCACAGCATCGAACGACTGATTACCAAATATCAGCCAGACGAAGTGTACAACCTGGCTGCTCAGTCCGTACCCGCAGACAGCTGGTCCCAGCCGGTGGTAACCGCAGAGATCACGGCCCTGGGGCCTGTACGTTTTATGGAGGCGATCCGGCTGCTCAGTCCGAAAACCCGTTACTATCAGGCGACTACCCGTGAAATCTATGGTGGCACAAATGAGGAAGTCATCGATGAATCCAAGCCTCTACGGGCGAACAACCCCTACGGCGCCGCCAAGCTGTACGCCCATCTGATGGTAGATACCTATCGTCAATCGTATGATATGTTCACTTGCAGCGGCATCCTGTTCAACCACGAAAGCCCGAGGCGCAGCTTGCATTTTGTCACACGCAAGGTCACCATGGCCGTCGCCTGTATCAAGTGCGGTGTTAACGATCCGCCAATGAACGAAGCGGGACGACCGCTCGTTCAGGATGGCAGAGTGCAAATGGGCGATCTGGATCAGTATCGCGACTGGGGTTACGCCAAAGAATATGTGGAAGCCATGTGGCGTATGCTTCAGCAGGACTCGCCACAGGACTACATAATCGCCACAAATACCTCCTACACCATACGGGATCTCTGTGAATTCGCATTCAAACATGTGGGATTGAACTGGGAAGATCACGTTGTGACCGATGAAAGATTCCTCCGCCCCACGGAGATCGCCGCTTCTCGTGGTGATTATACCAAGGCACGGAACGAACTGGGCTGGGCTCCTGAAACACCCTTTGCAGACCTGGTTCAGATGATGGTTGACGCAGACGTGCGCCATGTACAGGATAGCAGGTCAGGCTACGGGAATCTGTAGTATGAACATCCTGCTTGTGGGCGGTTCCGGCCTTGTGGGTACCTTCGTTACACCGTACCTGCGGCAGCGCCATACACTCCGCGTGCTCGATGTGACACCGCCTCAACATACCGACATAGACTATTTGGCAGGGTCTATTACCGATCCGGGCACCTTACGTGGGGCGCTGGACGGAATGGATACGTTTATTACCATGGTAATGAAGGGTGGCCAGGGCGGGTTCGAGAAAGGCCACACCACAGAGCAGACGATTGACAATTACTCTGTCAACTGCCTGGGGCTGCACTTGCTGTTGCATACGGCAGTGGAAATGGGCATTAAAAACGGTGTATATACGAGCACGATGAGTGTCCACAACCGGGCACGAACGTGGTATCCCTCAGAAGAAGAATCACCGTCGGACGGACCGAACGTATACGGGCTCACCAAGCGCTTCGGTGAGGACATCTGTCGCTATTTTGCCCGTGAGTTCGAGATGAATGTGGCAGCGTTGCGTATCACTGGACCCTCCACCCGCAGGCAATTCATCGATCGGCTTAAGAATCCGCCCGGACCGCCTAAACTCTATTATACTGATGAAGAAGACCTGGCCAACGCGTATCTGGCCGCAGTAGATTTTGTTCAGACAGGGCAGGGACGATATGAGGTGTTTTTCATTTCCGGCGACACGACTCACGAAGAGATCAACATGTCCAAGGCAAAAATGCTGTTGGGATGGGAACCTCGGACACAGAAGAATCTAGGAATGTAGACAAATGCCGGGGAGGCTGGGCATCAGTCACGAGCGTCCTCGTCATACAGGCGCGGCTGTTCGCCGGAAGGAACGGATGTCTCCAAAAATTCGGAATACTACGGTCGAAGTGGAAGCGAAGGGCATGATTCCACGGACCGATTGTTCTTTTGATTATTATTTTTGATCGCTGATTTTGAAAAATTTGATGGGTAAAGGGCAATGATTTTCGAGAAAGAATTACTAATGCCTGTAAAAGGCACCAGCCGCCGTGTGACCCGGCGGGAATTTATTCTTCCGGGCGATACACTGATTATGTTCGACGAAGAGGGCCCCGGCTGCTTGCGGCACTGGTGGCTGACCTATACACCGGGCGGAGAAGACGCGTTTCACGATCGGGCGCACGACCTTCTGTTACGTCTTTACTACGACGAGGCTTTGATCCCGGCCGTCGAGGTGACGTTGGCGCAGTATTTCTGCATCCTGCTGGAACTGGACGCCTATCCGGTCCGCAGCGCTTCCATCACGGTGTTGCCCAAGAACGGCTTTAACTGCTACCTCCCTATACCGTTCTGTACGCTGCGTATGGAGCTGGTCAACCGAAGCGCCTCAGAGACCTGTGTCTGGTTTATGGCCGACTGGCAGGCATATCCCGATTACGATGACCTGACACCTATGCGGCTTTATGTAGTGCCCCATTCCGAGTATCCGGCTGAATCTGCCGGTAGTTTTCTCATGGCGAATTTCAGTGGTCAGGGCTTTGTGGCCGGCATGACCAAAGGAGTGCGAGTTCGGGATGAATCTGACGCCTGGTACCATACCGGCGGGGATCTCTGGCTTTTGGATGGAGAAACCGCACCCAACGCTATGCGTGGTATAGGCGGAGAGGACATATTCGGCATGAGTTTCGGCGTTTGGCCCGAACAGGCACAATGGATAGGGACGCCGCACCTACTGGCGGGCGAAGGTTGCAGACCCAGTAGTCACGGCTATGAATGTGTCAATTACCGTTTCTTTGGTCCAGATCCAATATGGTTCAATACGTCCGCGGTGGTGCGTTTCGGCAGCAAGGCCAACGATATCGAGACAGTCGTCTATGCTTATGTGGATTCCCAGCCACCTCCAATCGTGCGTACGCCGGATTTCTGGCAGCTGGCCGGCCCGTTCTCTTGCCTTAGCGGAGGGGATTTCGAGCGGAGGGAATGGGCGGAGGAGCCGTTAGACACATGGCAAACGGAATGGACGCCCGGCTTCGAGCAGTACGTCACGGAAGAAGGCGGTGCCGTATTTTCCATACCGGCCCACGCCGAAACTGAACACGGCTGGTGTGATTTCGCTCGCCATTTCCGAGGGCCCCAGAAGACCAATCACGGGACCCAACCGGTGGCCGTGGCCGCCTACGCGGTGGGTACGTTGTACGTAAACTCCGCCGGTCCTTACCGTATTCATATCGGTTTCGACGACTGGCTGATACTTTGGGTGAACGGAGTAG
>CAYYIS010000107.1:0-6010 GCA_964470965.1 uncultured Gemmatimonadota bacterium
CGATTTAGAGCCCGTCTCTAAATTACCTAAAGGCGCAAAGAGGGTACAAATTCCTCCCAACAGGAACGCCCATTACCTTACGGTCAAATGCGCCTGCCAACCGGTGGCCTCATTCGTCTCTATACACCATCACTTGCCTTTCAAAATCATTCTTTCGCTCCAGCCGCTTTGAGCAGTTCCACGACTTCCTCGACTTCCGCAAGGCTGGGCAAGACGGGTAAACCCGACTGCGCAAGTTCTAATTTATGTGCAGCATAACCCAGGGGCGTAATTTCTGACTTGTCTTTGGCGTTGACGTCGGCACCGGCACTGATTAGAAGGCTAACCACGTCCGCGTGCCCAGTCTGAACGGCCTGGTTCAGTGGCGTGGCGCTTTCGTCGTTTTTGGCGTTAACGTCGGCACCGGCAGCCATAAGAAGGCTGACCACATCCTTTTCGACTAACGAGACTGCTACATACAGCGGGGTACCGTGGATATTGTCCACGCAGTTGACATCGGCACCGGCGGCGATAAGAAGGCTGACTACATCCGCATGGCCTTTCTGGACGGCTGCACCCAGCGGTGTGCCGCCTGATGTAGTCTGGTTGTTGACGTCGGCACCGGCGGCGATAAGAAGGCTAACCACATCCGTATGGCCGTTCACGGCAGCATAACCCAGCGGCATACCGCCTGATCCTTCCTTGTTGTTGACGCCGGCACCGGCGGCGATAAGAAGGCTTACCACATCGGCATAGCCGCTCTGGGCCGCAAAGTGCAGCGGGCTTACGCCTTCGTCTGAGCCTTTCACGGCTTTGGCATTGACGTCAGCACCGGCACCGAGAAGAACGCTACCCAAGTCCACGTGGCCCTTTGCGGCGGCCGAGTGCAGCGGCGTGTAGCCTGCGTCGGTCTTAACGTTGACGTCAGCACCGGCAGCGAGCAGAACATCGACCACTGCCATATGGCCTTCGTGCGCGGCCCACTGCAGCGGGGTGACGCCGCCTTCCTTAGTAGCGTTGACTGGAGTACCACGGTCCAATAATTCTGCGACCAGCTCCGATTGGCCTTTTTCTACCGCCTTGAATAACTTATGGATGTTCCTTTTTGTTCTCAGGCCTGAAAAGACCATGTTTAACACCTCTCCCGTACCATTTCATTCCCGTAGATTTTCGCTGGGTTACCAGCGCATTGAACGGAGCGACCCGTTGCCTATCCCGTCCGCAAAGCCATACATGCCATCACCGGCTACCTGGTGGCTTTCTGTGCCTGTGGCAGCGAACGGATGCACGAACCACCCGAGCCCTGCAACTATCGTAAATGCCAGGACCGAAAAATAAGGACGCCACAATGTCGGTACGGATAATCCTTCCTGTGATTGGGATCGGCAGGCAGTTTTATATTGTAACCTTGAGATTGAGAATATGTAACCGGTATATCGCCCGTGCGTCAAGGGTTTAGTGATCTCTGCCACGTAGATAGGGCGAAGCGCCCGGCGGTACCGGAGTTGCTTTAGTTATGGTTTGCCCTATTTCCGAGAAAAAGAAAACTCGGTGGAAGTTGTCTTCCTCAGGCATTTATTGATGACATCGTTTATTACCGGCTAAACAGGTTCGTCCGGACGCTGCTTCAGCTGTTTTATCACCTTCATCTCGGTATACCCGCGGCCGCTCGTGATGCGGTACTGGTATATGCCGCTGGCCACACCGGCCCCTTTGATGTTGGCGCTGTTCCACATGGCCCCGCGGCGCCTGCCACCTCCACCTGAGATCCACCAGGCCGTCTGCGCGCGGACCGAAGTTCGGCATCTTCACCGGTAAAGGTGCCGGTCAGACTCTTAAACGCCGCCTCCGCCTCGTCCAGTCGGTTCTGCCTGAAATAGGTCATCCCGAGCCAGTAACGCGCGCCTGTGTATTCCGGAACGAGCCGTACTGTTTTCAGAAACGCCCGTTCGGCCTCAGTATACTCGGCCTGCCCGTAAGACGCAATTCCTCGAATGTAGGACGCCAGGCCCGGCTCCCCGGTGGAGGCGCGGTCAACAGCTGTTTCCTGGGCGTAACATTGTGGGAGCGAAACGGCATAGAATACGGCAACAACGAACAGGCAGGTGAAGCTGTTCATGGTTAGCTCTCATTTGTCTCCGGGTCTTTATCCTCATCCCCAAACAATGAAGGAAAAAAACGGTGAGGATCACCGGGTTCGTGAAAGAGGATCTTCTGGCGGGGTGTCAGCTCAGCGTTCACCAGCGGTTGGATGCGTTTTGAAGTCCAGGTCAAGTGCGACATGCAGTATTTGTACAATAAAGTACGCCGTTCGTGTTTACCCGACCAGGCGGCCGTTCCGTGCGTTAATGCCTCGGTGAACAGGACCACAGAACCGGCCGGTAATTCCGGAACAACCATACACGATGCTGATTCAGGGGCATCAGCGATCTGTACCGGCAGTTTGAAATTGCTCTTATGGCTGCCGGGAATGCAGCAGAACCCGCCGTAGTCCGGTCCGGCGTCCGCCAGGTTCCAGGCCACGACAACGAACCCGTCGGAAACCTGGTTGTCCCGGTAAGGAAAGTATTCTCCCGGTCGAGCGCGGGAAGTCGGCGCGGTGGCGCCATAGTCCGCATGCAGATCTCCCCTGGGCATCCCCTCACGCATACACACCCCGTAAATCCGATCCAGGCGAAAGCAGTCGCCCAGCCGGAACCGCAGGACCGGCAGAATCCGGGGATGATCCAGTAAATCACAGAAAGGAGTGCCCCAATCGAGGAAACCCGAGCCCTCAGGCGCACTCCCGAATCGTTGCACCCGTCCCGGTGCCGGCAGGTCCTGCGCGTCTATCAGCCGGTTTAACACCGCGATTTCTTCCGGGTGCAGTACATCTTCAATCACCAGGTAGCCCTGCACATCAAAGAGATACTGTTGCATTTCAAAGACGCTCATAATGCTGCCCTTGATAAAATCTCATAAACATTCACAACGCACCGGCTAATAACATGATCCATGCGGATCCAAAAGCAATTGGCAAGGAAAGATTCTGATGCTTTTTCATCAAGATACCCATTCCCTGCCTAGAGATCCTGCCGGACCCCGTAAAGCAACCGCCTCAACTTCAATTTACCCGGCAAGGCACGGGCCTCGAACCCGTTCTTCCTCTTTGAGGCTGCATGACCTGTATGCTTTCCTCGCCGGATTAACTCCTTAACTTAACCGCCCACACCCGCACAGGCGGTGCCCACAGTTCAGTGAGGCTAAAGTTGTAATGTCTCTCCCATTCCATTGCTCCAGCACCGTTAGCAGTTCCACGAATTCTTCGACTTGCGTAAGGCCTGATTCCCCTGCAGTATCACCGGGGGATATCATGTCTGACTTATCATTGCCATTGATGTCGGCACCGGCAGAGAGTAGAACGGTACCCAAGTCCACGTGGCCATTTTCGGTAACGGAGTCCAGGGGCCAGTCGTCTGCTTCGGTCTTAGTGTTGATCTGATCGCTGATGCCGGCCACGTCACTTCCTTGGTAACGGTGACATTGCGCTCTTCCAGGGTAACTCCGGACAGACCGGATGGCTAAAATGCCCTATCAAAGCCGTAACATAACCCCGTTATGGTTGTTCGGGCTTAATCAGGAGCCATCTCCTTGTTGTATAATGTTGGATCGAATGCATTATACGCCTCTACAATCTTATCTTCTTTCCATTTGAAAGTAGCATAACCGCGAATTACCAATGTTTCATCGGTTGCTTTTGAAACACCAGACCAATCATACCATAGGTTTGTGTAAACTTGACCATTATTGTAATACATTGTAGTCACTATTTCATTGCTGTGGGTAATATTGTCGAAGTAATTATGACCATCGGAAAAACCAGCATTCACCTCATCAAATGAAAGTTTGGAATCATTAACAGAAAAAACTGCTTTTTCCGAAAAGTGATGCTTCACGGATGAAAGATTGTTGTCCCGATATGCTTTCTGGAATTCTAATGCGATTTCTGATTTCCTGTCGTTCTGTACAATTTTACCGGACCATTCAGAAGTATCTTCCTTGCCGCAAGCGAGCGGTAAAACCATTAGCAGCAAGAGCATATTAAGCACAGGATTCTTGTAAAACATCTCTGCGTCCTTTCCCTTTCGGGGTGACTTACATAAGCTTACGGTTTTTCAACATCTCCCCATTGTTTAAATGCGATGTAAATCGACTTTTTCTGATCTCCCCTACTTCAGCCGCGTCATCCCCTTCGTCCCGGTATGACAACTGCCGCTGGTGATACGGTACATTCTTTCACATGCGTTAGATCCCCATCCAACCCTGTTTCATCCGTTTGAGAAGTGGAATGTCGTCAATCTGCCAGTCGGATTAACCTTGACCCGGCGATGTCGGAATCTTCAGGGGTGACTGATGGGTCACATCGATTTTCCACGCGCCGTCCTGTTTGACAAGAACCAGCGTCGTGTAGGCCGTCCACTCGAAATCAGGGTTCCGGCCCGACCGCCGCTGAAGGAGGCTAACAACGGCTGCATTGCCATATATCCTGACAATGGGGTCGATATAGGTGATCATCAACTTGAAATCTGGATTATTTTGACGCCTGCGATCGATCCCGGCCTGTTGACGTTCCATGTTGAATCGCTGATTCGCCTCGCCGCCCATGCGCAGGTTGGCAATCCACAGGCGATCCTTTGTCATGAGCGTTGCCTGAGTGGTCAAATCACCACTGATTTCAGTAGTTCTATAGGTCTCAATCACCTCCATGATATCTTCTTTGTCTCCAGCGAAGACATTTGAGGTTCCGACCAGAATCACGGCGAGCGCGGCACCTATGGCAAGTGTTCTTTTCATTTAGATTTCCTTTCGAATGGATGAAACAGGGTTGTCGGTAAAAGGGGATGGAAGTTAAACTAGGGGCCGTGATATCTACTGTCAACGTTAATGAATGCTCCCGACCGGCCTGAACCGGTTCGATGGAGGGCACTATGGCCCGCGGCCGAGTATTTTTCTGCATTCATCCTTTCTGAGCTTCCCCTACTTCAGCGCACGCGGCAGCAGGCATGGGGACACCGCTACGACTGCCGTGTGCCTGTTTTTGATCCGTCTTTGCTACCACGCTCCGTGTTCTCTTTTACAGGCTATCTACTTATTCCCTTTACGATTCATTTTGGGAATTGACCGAAGGACTGCCCTGATCGTTAAATCACGATCTACCGCGATGTTGCCGGGTACAGGGGCGAGCTGTGGTAGTGATCGCGCTTCCACCTGTCCCCCTGTTTCACCCATATCATGGTACTCCGAACCCTTTCCGCTGTTCCGGCGATCGGGGTTGAATTGTTGAAAACCAGATAACCTGTTGTATAGGCCACATTCCCGAACACCTTGACGTCAAGATGCTGCACCGTAACCGAGAACGACGGGGAGAATTGTTCGAAATTGGCTTTCATCGTTTCCCTGTCGTTATTAAACGGCGCCAGCATGGGGCCGGCAAGTGCTCCGCCGAACATCGTACCGTCTTTCGTGTGGGCGTCAATCCAGCCATCCACATCCTGGTTTTCGATGGCCGTAAACATGGCCATGACAGCCGCCCTGACATCATCCTCGTCATTGGCCAGAGCAAAATTGGGGATAGCGACGACAGCCGCCAGCATCAATACAATAAGCCGTTTGATGATCTACTCCTTATCCGGGAAGGTGTGATTACTGGACATGGGTAATCGATCAGGGTGAGCCCTTCGGACATTCAGTAAGATTGGCGCCGTACCCTGGTATCCGATTTCGATTAAAATTACGGTGCAAGCGGCACCGAAAACCCGTGTTCGCAATGATGATGAGATCCTTTCGCTCGGATGAGAAAAGGATTGAAAGAGAAGGCAGCTGGATACCGCAATAATACAAGCCAGTCCGCCCATTTCGGCGGATTACATCGATTGAATCATCCGAATTGGGCGGATAAATTGGGTAATTGGCCAAAAAGACCTGGTGGGATCGTACATTTCAGGCAAAACAGGTCCGTCCGGACCCTATTTCAGCAGCGTCATCCTCTTCG
>CAYYIS010000108.1:0-5543 GCA_964470965.1 uncultured Gemmatimonadota bacterium
TTCCTTTCCATCCCCACACAACAGAAACGGTGTAACAAATCTCTGGAAGTCTTTATCCATTGGTTTGTGTACCGGTGGTCATCGATGTTACTTTCAGCTTGAAAAATATCCGCGATGAACCTTTTACCATACACATCAGACTTTCGGCCCAGGCCAGTCTACCATGTTTCGTCACCATCCGGTGCGTCTGACGGATCCTTTCGGTCTGACGATCGATTACACAAAACAAGTCGCGACTATCGAGGCGATTCTGAATTCACTTGCGGTGGGCCCGAGCGGAGAACAACCCTCTACCATGGACCTGGACCGGCCTTTCCATGGACCACCGCACACGCACGTAAAATTCCATGTCCAATATCGCCCAGGTTCCATAATGAGTAAAAAGCCGTCCAATGTCGAAGCCGCCTACGATGGCGCACCGGAACGGGAATGGGGGCGTCTGTCGTATCACCGCCTCGAATTCGAGATCGCGAAACGGAACTTGTACACGTTTCTACCGTCTAGAACTCAGATTCTGGACACCGGCGGCGGACCAGGCCGATATGCCATCGCGCTGGCTCAACAGGGACACCTTGTGACCCTTTCGGATCTGTCACGCGGATGCCTCGATTTAGCGCGTCAAAAGGCGCAGGAAGCCGCCGTCCATATTCAGGATTATGTACACGCGGATGCGCGGAACATGGGTATGTTTAATGACGAAGCCTTTGAAGCTGTCCTGTGTATGGGCCCAGTGTATCATATGGTGAACGCGGACGACCGGGAACAAATCATCCGGGAGTGTATGCGGGTGCTGACTCCAGGCGGACTTCTTTTCGTTACGTTCATAACCAGCTATGCCCCGTTGATGCGATACGTTCGGAACACGCCCGGTCAACTTGGAAAGGGGTACGACCCGAGGGAATTCCTGCCGTCGGGTGTTCACGAACCAAACCAAATTATCAGCGGCTTGCCGGATGCGTTCTTCATTCATCCCACCGAAGTACAGCCGGTCATGGAGCGATTCGATCTCGAAACGCTTAAAGTCACCGGACTAGAAGGTATTGTGATGGGCATTGAAACAACCCTGAACGCTCTTCCGGACAGCACGTTTGCCTATTGGGTGGACCTGATGTATGAAACCGCCGTAGACCCGGTGACGTGGGGAAGCTCCGAGCACATCCTTTATATCGGTCGAAAACACATGGAATCCGGATCGGCCCCGTCCGGCAACCCAATAACGCCTGAGGGATTCAGTTGAATGCGGAGAGCGTTATTGGGCGGATGTAGGTCCGGCGCGGCGGGTCCGCCTAACCGTTCCCTTCCTTGACAATACGCCACCCTGGCATTTATATATATTATTTATACAACCTCACTATTTTCCGCGCGACAAGTTGTCTACATTGGTGGCATACTCCCATTCGAGAGGATTTTATGTCTGTTGGGACCCGGAAACCGGAACAGGATGCAGGGCGCGCACCAAAATCGGGCGGATTGCCGGTGCTGTCAGAGCACAGTTTTCTGCGGTACTGTTCGTTCACCGCGCTGTATGTGGCGCAGGGACTCCCGTTTGGCCTCCTACACATCGCAGTGCCGGCCTGGATGGCCGAGCGTGGGCTGGGCACCGCCGAGATCGGGACTTATCTGGCCATCATCTTCCTCCCTTGGAGTCTGAAGCTGATCAACGGACCGATCATGGACCGGTTCACGTATCTGCCCATGGGACGCCGACGTCCCTGGATTCTGGCATCGCAGTTAGGACTGCTGCTGAGCTTCGTTGCGTTCGCGTTCGTGCCGGATCCTATGCAGAGTCTATACCTGATGGCGGCCATGGGATTCACCGTCAATTTTTTCGCCGCGTTCCAGGATGTGGGGGTGGACGGACTGGCGATCGACGTACTGCCTCCGGAACAGCAGCCACGGGCCAACAGCTTCATGTGGGGAGGCAAGCAGATTGGAATCTCCGGTGCGGCGGCAGGGGGCGGATACTTGCTCTCGCAATATGGATTTGACACCTCAATCATCGCCCTCGCGATACTGCTCGCCGTCATCGTGATATTTCCCCTGCTGTTCCGCGAACGCCCCGGGGAACGGATGCTGCCTTGGACGGCCGGCACCGCATCGGAAATCTCCAAAAAGATGCAGCTCGGTGACTGGAACACAATCATCGGGAGCCTGCTCAAGGTGTTTTTGCTGCCGGCCAGCCTGTTCACCATGAGTGCCTTTTTCGTCTTTAATATGGGCGTTGGTATGTCGGGTGCGCTATTGCCGGTTGTCCTGATTCAGGAACTGAGCTGGGCGCAACTCGCCTATGATGAAATTATGGCGCTGGCCGGTCTGATTGCGGGCATAGCGGGTATGATCTTCGGCGCCACGGTGGTGCACTACCTGGGCCGGGTTCGGAGTATGGTGTTCGGCATCGTCATCATGATTTTTGTCACCGGCGCCATGGGTTTTTTACAGGCATACTGGACACAGACCATCACCGTAAACGTGTTTGTCATTTTACATTACATTCTGCGGGTGATCATAACCATCGCATTCTTTGCCACCGCCATGGTCCTCTGCTGGAAACGCGTTGCCGCCACCCAGTTCGGCCTGTATATGGCGCTCGCCAATCTGGGAGATGCCACTGGCTCCGCACTGACGGGTCCCCTTGACGCATTTCTTGATTACCACCACATCTTCTTTGCGATGTCGCTGACCGGTGTCATAATGCTGATCCTGCTGGCCTTTATCGACCTTGACAAACATCAGACCCGCATCGATTCCCTCGAGCAACCCGGAGGTAAATGATGATTAGGATTACCCTCAAGCTGTGTATGTTCTGCCTGAAAGGCTCGATGGTATTCCCGGTAACGGCACAGGTAAAACGTCCCATGACCATGGTGGACCTGGTCAATGTACCATCCCTTTCTGACCCACAGGTGTCACCCGATGGAAGTCAGATCTTGTACGTTCGTTCCGAGGGCGACTGGGAAGCGAACAAGAGGATTGGTCACATCTGGCGCGGGGAGACCGGGAATACATCTGGGAAATCGCCCCCGGCGATGAAAAAGAAGAAGGGGAAACGGTGGAGTCTGATCAGATGCCAAGCCGATGAAAATAGGGTTCGGAGATTCTGGAGATAAGAGAGTAAAACGTTTTTTGGAAATAGATAAATCAAGGAGAATACCATGCAAGTTCGCTACCGGTCTGTGATCCTTATTTGCCTGACCATCACCACAGCACCCCTCCAGGCACAGGACGAAACTGCCGAAAAGCCCGTTTGGACTCCGGCTTTCAGCATGGAATTTCGCTCGATCAACGGTGTCACCATGTCACCGGACGGAAGCAAAGTCGCCTATGTAGTGAGAACACCGGTAATGGAAGGAGAGAAGTCCGAATACCTAAGTCACATCTGGATTGCAAGCGCAGACGGCAAGGTGAATTTTCAGTACACTCGGGGGGAGAAATCCGCGACGAACCCCGCATTTTCACCGGATGGGAATTATCTGACGTTTCTATCAACGCGGGGTAAAGAAAAAGCAAAGACTCAGGTCTGGGCCATGCGTGTGTTGGGTGGCGAAGCCAAGCAGATAACAGGCGCGGAAGCCGGAGTCGCATCCTACAAATGGTCACCGGATGGCGCCCGCATCGCCTATACGATGCGCGACCCTGAGACGGCGGTAGAGAAAAAAGCCAAGGATGAAAAACGGCATGTAGTGCTTGTTAACCAGCAGTACAAATACAGCCATCTTTACGTGATCCCGTTTATGGAAGATGAGGAAGGCGAACGCAAGGCCCAGCGCCTCACCTCCGGGAACCTACACATCAGCGCATACGACTGGTCGCCGGCCGGCGAAGCAATCGCGTTCGCCCATCAGCCGGACCCCCGCATCAACACGAGCGGGCTGGCGCGTGACATCGCCTCGGTCCCGGCGGACAGCGGAGCGGTTACGCAACTGGTCACCTGGGAAGGTGCAGACAATAATCCACGATATTCACCGGACGGGCATTGGATCGCATTCACCTCGAACGGTGGCACCGAGCAGCGGGTCGGTCTGTCCGATCTTTTCGTCATACCCGCAACTGGCGGCACACCGATTAAGCTGGCGGAGACACCGGACAGGAGCGCCGGTCTACTCGCATGGTCGGCGGACAGCAAGACGGTCTATATTTCCGAAGGCTATAAGACCCTGCGCCGGATCTATGCTGTGCCGACGGACGGCGGCAAACCGATGGTCGTTACCGATGTGGACGGTGTCATCGGCTCTACCGCCCTGAACAAAGCAACTGATCGGATGGCGTTTACGTTCCAGACACCGGACATACCGGTGGACCTGTATACATCCGCTGTTCAGTCCTTTAAAATGACGAAACTGACCGATCTGCACAGAGACATCGACATTCCACCATTGGGAAAAACGGAGCTGATCCAATGGAAATCCTATGACGGCCTGGAGATTGACGGTCTTCTGACCTACCCGGTCGGATATAAAAAAGGAAAACGCTACCCTCTGATTCTCAATATCCACGGCGGTCCCGCCGGGATGTATGCCAAATCTTTTACCGGCAACCCGTCCATCTACGTCATCCAGTATTTTGCCCAGCAGGGATACGCAGTATTGCGTCCTAACCCACGGGGCAGTTCCGGGTATGGCAAAAAATTCCGGTATGCGAATGTAAAGGACTGGGGATTTGGTGATTACGAGGATGTGATTTCAGGGGTGGATACGATTATTAAGATGGGCATCGCTCACGAAGACAGCCTCGCGGTGATGGGATGGAGTTACGGGGGTTACCTTACATCGTTTCTGGTGACGAAAACACAGCGCTTCAGAGCCGCCAGCGTGGGTGCCGGATTGCCAAATCTGATCAGCATGCAGTTGACTAACGACATTCCCGGCTATCTGGGCGCTCATTTCGGTGGAGAACCGTGGGAGGACTACGAAATATATGAAAAACACTCCGCCATATACCGGATCAAAAACGTCACCACACCGAGCCAGATACTCCATGGGGAAAGGGACGTACGGGTGCCGACCTCGCAGGGTTATGAGTTTTTCAATGCCCTGGATCGCATCGGGATTCCAACGGAGATGGTGGTATATCCCCGCACCCCGCACGGACCTCGTGAGCCAAAGCTTCTGATGGATGTGTCCAGCCGTATATTGAAGTGGTTCGATACACACGTTAAGGGCAAAGGCAAGGACAAGGCGGCGAGTTGACAGGTGTCCAGGTGGACGGAGTCTGCACCTCGAAGGTTGCGGTGATCTTGTATGGATAACCCGATGGCCGAGGCCCGCACCATCAAACAGGCGTGCTCTTTTACCCGGTAGGTCTGCTCGTCTCGTGTAATCGGAAAGCCCCGGCTATTTCAAATCCCATGGACCCATGTGCACACAGGACTTGACGATACGAGTTTTTCCTCCTTGAACGGGTAACTCGGACATCTCTAACAGGAGCGCGCTGATCTGATCGGTGTATTGCCCCAGCGCCTTGAGCACTTCAAGGTCTTTTTCCGGTGAGTCCCTTCGAATGGGTTCCTGAACATCTCAGGAGACGGTATCCCAAATTGTATCGCG
>CAYYIS010000109.1:0-5499 GCA_964470965.1 uncultured Gemmatimonadota bacterium
TGCCAGACATCTCAGCGAACGTATCGGTAAGGATTCGGTCACGGCTCACCATGGCAGTATGGCCAAAGAGCACAGGCACGATGCGGAACGGAGATTGAAGGATGGGGTACTGAAAACGGTGGTGACGACAGCCTCACTTGAGCTCGGTATCGACATAGGAACGGTAGACCTCGTGTGCCAGATCGGCTCACCGAAATCCATCGCTGCTTTTTTACAGCGGGTCGGCCGTTCCGGACATACACTAACCGGCACTCCGCGGGGCAGGCTTTTTCCGTTGACCAGGGACGATCTAGTGGAGAGCGCGGCAATACTCGATGCGGTGCGCAGGCGGGAAATGGACAATATCATTATTCCGGAGCAACCACTGGATGTGCTTTCGCAGCACATCGTGGCCGAAGTTGCGTGCGAGGATTATCGGTCGGATGATCTTTTTCACCTGGTTGTTAATGCCTATCCCTATCGGAACCTGTCCAGAGAGTCGTTCGATGACGTCATTACGATGCTGGGCGATGGGTATACTCCTCGGCGTGGTCGTCGCGGTTCCTATATCCACCGGGATCTGATGTCGGATACTTTAAAAGGGAAAAAAGGTGGGCGGTTAAATGCCCTGTTAAACGGCGGAACGATACCGGACCAGTTTGACTATGATGTAATACTGGAACCGTCGGAAACCTTCATCGGTACGTTAAACGAGGATTTTGCCATAGAAAGTACTGCCGGCGATATTGTCCAACTGGGCAACAGTTCCTGGCGGATACTCCGTGTGGAAAAGGGAAAGATAAGAGTTGAGGACGCCCAGGGATTGCCGCCCACGATGCCATTCTGGTTTGGCGAGGCACCCGGGCGGTCCGCTGAACTTTCGCACGCGGTCTCACGCCTCAGGCGTGAGGTGGGAGACCGGTTAAAAGATATATCGGACCGGGACGAAAATGGCGAAACACACGTATCAGGTATCGGAGCTGGATGGGGAGGGACTGCGGAAACCTGGTTGATGGAGGAATTAGGTCTTCCCGAATATGCCGCGGAACAGATCGTCACCTACCTGGGCACTACCAAGGCGGCTTTAAGCTTAATACCGACGCAGACGGAGATCGTCGCCGAACGGTTTTTTGATGAGGCGGGTGACATGCATCTGGTCGTCCATAGCCCGTTTGGTAGCCGCGTGAACAGGGCATGGGGCCTTGCGCTGCGGAAACGGTTTTGCCGGCAATTCAATTTTGAGCTCCAGGCGGCGGCTAACGAAGATGCGATTATCCTGTCGTTGGGGGCAACACACAGTTTTCCCCTGGACGAAGTGTTTGGATATCTCAACCCGGCCTCTGTCCGCAATGTCTTGACGCAGGCTCTGCTGGATGCCCCCATGTTCGGGACACGATGGCGATGGAATGCGTCCATCGCTCTGGCGGTGCTGCGAAGACGCGGCGGGGACCGTGTTCCGCCGCAGATACAACGCTCGCAGGCCGAAGACCTTATCGCGTTAGTGTTTCCGGATCAGCTGGCTTGCCTCGAAAACATCTCGGGGGAACGAGAGGTTCCTGACCATCCGCTGATTAGGCAGACCGTGAATGACTGCCTCCACGAAGCCATGGATATCGAAAGCCTTGAGTCGATTCTTCGGGACATAAAAACACGGAAAATCTCGGTCCATTCGCGGGATATGGTAGAGCCGTCCCCTATGACACAGGAAATCCTTAGCGCCCGTCCCTATGCGTTCCTGGACGACGCGCCGCTCGAGGAACGCCGAACCAACGCCGTAAGAAGCCGCAGATGGATCGATCCTTCCGAGGCACGTGACCTGGGACGCCTCGATCCCGCAGCGGTGCAGACCATAAAAGAGGAAGCTTGGCCGGAGTCCAGAGATCCCGATGAACTGCATGATGCGCTTATCCTTACCGGGTTTTTCACCGAAGAGGAGGGCCTACGCGGAGATGCCGGCGGAAGTTGGAGTCCATATTTCGCAACGCTTCTCCACGACCGCAGAGCGGCCGTTCTTGTCATGGATAGCGGCCTGCGACTCTGGGTACCCCTGGAGCGCAGGCTGTTTTTCGAAAAGGTATTTCCCTCTGCCCAATACCAACCGCCGGAAGGCATACCACCAAGTGTATATCGTCGGCTTCTGAAGGAAATCGGTGAACTCAACAAAGAGACATCTCTGATCGAACTGCTTAGGGGAAGGCTTGAGGCCTTGGGGCCGGTGACGGTATCGGAGTTGGCTTCGTCTATCGGTCTGACCGAGGTGGTGATAGAACAGGCTTTGGTGGGATTAGAAAATCAAGGATTTGTGTTCCGAGGACAGTTTTCACCGAATGTCAATGGCGTGGAATGGTGTGAGCGAAGGCTCCTGGCCAGAATAACCAGGCTCACCATATCGAAACTGCGTAGCGATATCCAGCCAGTAACGCCGGCTGATTATATGAGATTCCTGTTCGAATGGCAGCACGTAGCTCCCGGCTATCGCCTCAAGGGACCTGAATCTGTGGCAAAGGTGCTGCAGACTCTCGAGGGTGTGGAAGTGCCGGCTGCGGCCTGGGAGAATGACATCCTGCCGACCCGGGTTGATGACTACGCCAGCTCGTGGCTGGATACGCTGTGCCTGTCCGGCAGATATGTCTGGGGCCGCCTGCGGCCGTTCAAAACCCATGGGGATACAGCCAAAACCACGGGTCCGATCAAAACAACACCCATAGCTATCATCGGCCGCGCCAACGCCGGGCTGTGGCATTCGCTGTCTGGCCATGGAGTGGATCCCCCTTCACTATCAGGCTATGCCAAGACCATTTACGAACTTATTGGACACTCGGGAGCGCTCTTTTTCGACGATATAGTTGCACGAACAAGCATGTTGCGAACACATGTGGAACAGGCTATATCCGAACTGGTATCGGCCGGTTTATTGACGTCGGACAGCTATTCCGGACTGCGAGCGCTTCTTGTTTCAAGCCGACAGAAGAAGTCGAGGCGGCATCGGGGAATTAGTTTCGATCTTGCGATGGCCGGACGTTGGGGGGTGTCAGCGGATGGAGAAGGGCTCGATCGATCGCAGGCTGTTGAAGCGTATGCACGGGTGGCGTTGCTGCGGTTCGGCGTTGTTTTCCGCAGACTTACCGAGCGGGAAAGCGCGGCACCGCCATGGCGGGACCTGGTTAAAGTTTTCAGGCGACTGGAAATGCAAGGCGAAATAAGGGGTGGACGATTCATAGACGGTGTCTGGGGGGAACAGTACGCCCTCAGCGAGGCAGTCACAGCGCTTCGGTCCGTAAAACGAAAAGGAAAAGACGGCGTCCCGGTCGTGATCAGTGCGGCAGACCCGACTAACCTGGTGGGTGTTCTTGATTCCGGAAAGCGCGTTCCGGCCTTGGCCCGCAACAGAATTCTATACCGGGACGGAACGCCCGTCATGACCCTGGAAGGCGGTGCCATACGTACCTTATCACCTGTGGACCCTGATGAAGCATGGGCATTGAAGACTACAATAATGAAGCGTGCCATTCCCCCTGAACAGAAAGCACATCTCGGTAAGGGCAAAACGCTGCCGCAGACAACGATTGATTGAACCTACCTATTGTCTTGGTATCCAGGTAAAAAACGGTGGGTTCATCGGTATGTTGATACCGGAACAATGCGCAGGCAAGGTCGGGGACAGTGACCGTGGCTGAACTTAATGTGAATAATGCCAAACCATACAGAAATGCAGGTATACCTATGGCCATCTGCATTCTGACTCCTTTCTGTAGACCTATTGGATTACTATAATCTCATGTTTAGGAGATTCAGTTTTAGTGGGGATTTCAAAAAGTTTAATTGATTTGCTTTCGATTTTGTCAAGTCAGGCTCATCAATTAGGTTGTCTGCGATCACGGACAACGCTTTGTTTGAGGATAGATCCATAAATAGCACCACGAACCCGAAGTCTTCAGCCTGCCCTCCCTTTCCGTTTTCATCCCCTCATTCTCGGATCCGCGATGTTTCCAGGCCTGTTGTTCGTGAAAATGTGAAATAACCTGTCGAATCGCCAATGATGTTTTGCGGGCAACCCTATTAACATACGGCACCAGGTCCGGCTAACGGATGATAATGTGCACTCGGCGCACCCCTAACCGGGACTATGAATGCCGGAGAATTTGAGGTTAAGGTGCAATCCACACAGGGAAATGGTGCGTTAAACGCGCGGTGGAACAATTGTTTAGTTGTTTCGCACACTGCAACTCAAATTGAATTTGTTCCCTGGCGGCGGGACCATGGCATTTTGACGTTTTATGCCCTTGTTTAATGGGGTGTTCAATTTTATATTGTGATGTGGGTGACATTGACGGTATCGGGACACGACCTGATGGCCACCGTGACGGGACCCCTTGAAATCAGAATGGTGCTGATTACGGTTGGTCAAAGACCACGATGACCTTAGAAGACCACATGATGAATTGGCGTGTTTTTGAGAGTGCAGTCCAATAAAAGTAAGATCGGTTTCGCCTGCTGGCCGGACCAAACATGGAAGTACGATGTACCGGTATTGCCCCGTATCACGTAACACATACACGCTCTCGATCGGTACACGGTTGGACATCAGCTGAAAAACCATCGTTATTCGGCGTCCTTTCGTCGTGGGGCCGCACCGTTCGGATGTTACACTCTTGCGGAGCGCACGTTGTCTTAACCGAGAGACTGGGTAAAAGAGTAGTACTTCGATTCGGCAGTAAAATATGCTTAATCAATGCCGGAAAGGTTTCATTGGCACAGGCCCTGGGCCGCACCGGATGCTGGCTGTTCAGTTCACTCATGGTACACTGATGATTACGGAAACAGGCAACAAGAAAGGTACTGCGGTTCACGCAGTAGCCGACGAGGCGGTAAATAGGAATCATGATCTCGGTGGCATCCACCTGATTACGTGCAGTCTCGCGATATTTGAAGAGGCAATGGTTTCCGAAAACCGCACTTTTAAACGGACGCGCACCGCCCCCTCACGGTTGAGTGTGATCGAAAGTCTTCATTCTGATGAGATCCTCCACAGGGCCCGCTTTTCGCTGATGAAACGGACCAACAAAGAATGACGGATACCAGCCAATTTTCAATAGACGACGCGCTGTCTACCAAATTAAAACATCTGCCGACCTCATCGGGTGTTTATTTGATGAAGGACGTCAAGGGCGCCATACTTTATGTTGGTAAAGCAAAAAGTCTGCGCAGTAGAGTCAAGAGCTACTTTACGGTAAACCGTTATTCGCAGCCGAAGACGACGGCGCTGATGAACCGAATCATGGATGTGGATTTCATCGCCACTGATTCAGAGGTGGAGGCGCTCATACTTGAGGACAATCTCGTCAAGAAACACAAACCGAGGTACAACATTTTGCTCCGTGATGACAAGTCGTTTCCATTTATAAAGGTGACCAACGAACCGTTTCCGAAGCTCACCATTACCCGTAACAGGGAAAACGACGGCGCCCGCTACTTCGGCCCCAACACCAACGTAAGGGCCATGAGACGGACACTCGACAC
>CAYYIS010000110.1:0-4356 GCA_964470965.1 uncultured Gemmatimonadota bacterium
GTAACGATTCAGCTGCGCTATTTAAATGGATTTCTATACGATGGATAACGGTTGCTACTACGCTCACGATCCTATTCTTTTGTACGGCAAGCCTTGTAGGTTACATGCAGCGGGAGCGGCTTGTACCACTGTTTCAGAGAGTCCTGGCCTATGACCGTTTCGACGGTCCGTTATTCGAGGTATACTTTTTTCGTCAGATAGACCGGGTGATCCCCACCGGGAAGGTTTTACTTTCCGACCCGTATACGAGTACCCACATTCCCACTGCCGCAAGCCAGTTTGTCCATATGGCCAATGTACGATCTATTCCGAATATTGATTTCAGTGGACGGTTCCGAGACTATTTCCGGACCATATCACCGTTCGCGTCTTTATCTAAGAAACTGGATGTGTTGCGAAACAATGGTATCGACTACCTTGTCCTAAACGACACCATTACGCCCCTGTCACGTCTTGAAGACCCGTTAACAGGACCTGCGCCATTGCTGACGGGCAGGGCGTATCCCCATTGGGACACCGATGCGGATAATATCGGACTATATGAGGTCACACAAAGAGTAGATGTCCAGGATTCGGAGGTGTACACCCATGTCCCGTATGCAGATTCGCTTCAAACCGACGAGTGGACCATGTACATGTACCCGGCGCCGTTGCAATCGACAGACCGTTTACAGTTCAATAATTCTGGATATATTGTATTAAAATTGGTTCTGGATGATGAGGCTGATCCGCAGCCATCCCGTCTGTCGTTTTCGTTCTCCTCATCATATGGATTTCATCAAGTCCTGCTCATAGGCGCTTATACCGAAATGGGGGGGGGCTGGAAGGAAACCCGCATCGATACCTATATCAATCAGATTGCATCGCCTGAAAGATATTCCTGGAGTATTCCAATTCACGGTAAAACAACTGGCATGTTAATATCCGGCAGTGCAATGCTCGATCTGCGCCTAACAGACATTAAGGTCAATTAAACCAGGAGTTTGATTAACCGACACCTGGAATATCACGCTTGATTTTTGGATTTCATTGCATACAATACCTGTCGATTTGGAGAAGGAGTTACATCGTGGTCTGTAAGCTGAACCTGGGTTGTGGTCAATTTCCTAAAGAAGGTTTTATCAATTTCGATCGGGATATCGATGTCTTATCGGATACCGGGCGGATTTAAATGCAAGGTATCAGTCGTTTCGAGATCGGACCATTGACGAAATCGAAGCCTCTCATGTGCTCGAACATCTCGAACGTCCTCTCCATCTCATGATGGAGTTTCACAGGATCCTGAGGCAGAATGGGAAGCTTTCCATTCAGGTTCCCCATTTTAGCCGGGCTTTTGTCCACCCTGAACATGTCCATGGCTTCGATGTGTCCTTCCCGTTGTATTACGATACAAATTTCAGAGGCGGCTATCAGCATGTTAAATTTTATCTCATCGAGTTGAACTTATCCTGGTTTGCACAGCGGGAACTGAAACGGGATTATATGAATGGCCTCACCTTCGCTCTTGTTACCGGATTAGCTAAAATCATAGACATTCTGGCTAACGCGTCTCCGTATTTCTGCTCCAAGGTCTGGTGCTACTGGGTAGGCGGGTTCGATCAGGTGGAATTTGTTTTTAGAAAACCTTGACGGGCAGCACATGCCTGTCTCAACGATCTCGAGGATAATGGATTGATAATCGGTTCAACTTCTCTTGAAAACCGATAAGTCACTATTATGTGTGGTATTTGCGGGTTTGTATTCAATGATCGCCGGCCGATCGATACGGATGTTCTATCGGAGATGACTCGGACGATCCTTCATCGTGGTCCGGATGCCGAGGGATATCATACCGGACCGGGTGTGGGGCTCGGGCATAGACGTTTGAGCATCATCGATGTGGCTGGCGGAGATCAGCCGCTGTATAACGAAGATGCATCTGTTTGCGTCGTGCACAACGGTGAGATCTACAACTATCTGGACCTTCGGCAGGATCTCGAAACGCATGGGCATGAGTTTCATACTAAATCCGATACTGAAGTACTGGTTCACCTGTATGAGGAACGTGGTGTCGAGATGCTCGAGTCGCTTTCCGGTATGTTTGCGTTTGCGCTCTGGGACGCCCGAACAAGGTCGCTGCTGCTTGCTCGGGATCGGATGGGTAAGAAGCCGCTCTTCTTTGCGGAACTGTGTTCAGGCCTGGTGTTCGGCTCGGAGATGAAAGCCCTGCTGGCCAGCGGTCTGGTGGAGCGGGAGATCAATCCGGATGGCCTGAGCGCCTTTCTATCGCTCAACTACGTTCTGGCGCCGCAAACGGTGGTCAAGGGAATACAACAGGTTCCTGCGGGCCACTATCTGATATGGCAGAATGGAGAGGCTGCCGTACGTCCGTACTGGGCTGTTCCGGCGCCCTCCCTCCCGGAACAGCCGCAGGAGGGCTACGAACAAAAACTCCACACTATCCTGGGTGATGCGGTGGAACGCCGTCTGATGAGCGAAGTGCCGCTGGGTGTTCTGCTGAGCGGCGGTCTCGATTCAAGCGCCGTGGTCGCTCTGATGGCGCAACGCAGTAAAGAACCGATCAAAACGTTCAGTATCGGATTTCGAGAAAAAACCTATGATGAACTCGAATATGCACGGCTGGTCGCAAAGAAATTCAATACTGAACATCATGAACTTATCGTCGAATCTGATCTCTACACGATCCTCTCGGACCTGATATGGATCCTTGATGAACCCTTCGGCGATGCATCCGCTATACCCATGTACCACCTGGCGCGGTTCGCCCGATCCGAAGTCACCGTAGCATTGAATGGTGATGGTGCGGATGAGCTGTTCGGGGGCTATCCGACGCTACAGGCGGACCAGCTTGCCACCTCGTACCGTAAGCTGCCGGCTTTTGTTCGCAGGGCTGTCGCCGCCATGGTCGACCGATTGCCGGTGTCGCTCAATAAGCTGAGTTTTGATTTTAAAGCGCGTCAATTCGTAGCGGGTGTTGAACACGATATGGCCCAATGGCATTACTGGTGGCGTTTGATTACGACCGAGGAGGAAAAAACGCAGCTTCTCACACCGGATATACAGGCAGAATGTACGGAACCTTCGGTGTGCGAAAGATTTGTGGAAACCTTCCATGCGGCACCCATGGCCGACCCGCAGAGCAAGCATCTTCATGTCGATTACAAGACATGGCTCGCCAATGATATCCTTACCAAGGCAGATCGGACCACCATGGGACACTCTCTGGAGGTACGGTCGCCGTTTCTTGATCACCGGGTGGTCGCTTTTGCAAGTGATCTACCGTATCACTACAAAGTGCGGCGGCATGAAACCAAATACCTGCTGAAACGCACTATGGATGAGATCCTTCCCCGCAGAGTGATCTACCGCAAGAAGAAAGGATTTAATTCTCCCATATCGATATGGTTCCGCGGAGCTCTGCGTGAATTACTATGTGAAACCCTGCATGAGGATAGGCTCAGGGACCATGGAATTTTTAACGCCCATACCGTATCTCGGTTGATTAACGAGCACCTTCAGGGGAAACGAGATAACGGTCTTCGTCTCTGGGGCTTACTGAGTTTCCAAATGTGGTTTGAGTGTTTCATGAAATCCACACCGGGGTCATTGCAACGACCCCGGGTTTCCAGTGTTGACCATTGAATAAATCGAACAAACGCCGGAGAGAATGCCTTATGAAAATAAGCATCATCATTCCTGCATTTAACGAGGAAACAGCAATCGGTGAAGTTATCGACGATATTCAACAGGTTTTGGAAAAGGAAAAAATCGAAGGCGAAGTTGTGGTGGTGGATGACGGCTCATCGGACCGGACTGCGGAAATCGCGGCCAAGCGGAATGTGACGTTGATCCGGCATCCTCAGAATGCGGGCTACGGCCTGTCTCTCCGTGACGGAATCCTAAAAGCAAAATACAACAACATATGCATTACGGATGCGGATGGCACCTATCCGGTCAAATCTATTCCGGTGCTGGCAAAGGATATGGATGCATTCGATATGGTCGTGGGGGCCCGTCAGGGCAAACATTTCCGTGGATCGTATCTGAAAAATCCGGCACGGCTGCTTTTCCACGCGCTGGTACAATTTGCCACGGGCACCAAAATTCCGGACGCCAATTCCGGATTACGAATTTTCAGGCGTGACAAAGTGCTGCCTTTTTTGAACACACTGTGCCACGGCTTTTCCTTTACTACGACCATCACACTGGGTATGCTGAGCCGAGGGTATTTCGTTAAGTATGTCCCTATCGAATACTACCGGCGCCAGGGGCGTTCCAAGGTCAAAATCTTTCGCGATTCGTTCAGAACCACTCAAATCATCATACAGGCCTTGATGTATTACAATCCCATAAAGG
>CAYYIS010000111.1:0-4098 GCA_964470965.1 uncultured Gemmatimonadota bacterium
GGCCCAGGGGTAATCCACGAAATTCTCGAGAAAGGCGGCGGCCGTCAACGAGCCTGCTGCACGACCGCCCGTGTTCTTTATATCACCGGTCTTACCTTTAATCTGGTCATGGTGTTCCTTCCACACCGGCAGATGCCAAACACGCTCTCCGGTAGTATCTCCTGCCTTACGTATCCTGTCGGCCATCGCAACGTCATTGACCATCAATCCGGAGGCCGCATGTCCGAGTGCGATGACGCAGGCACCCGTCAATGTGGCCAGGTCGATCACAGCGGCGGGATTGTATCGGGCCGCATAGGCCAGGGCGTCCGCCAGAACCAGGCGGCCCTCCGCATCCGTATTGATTACTTCGATGGTCTTGCCGGACATGGCGGTGATGACATCACCCGGTTTCAGGGCCTTGCCGTCGGGCAGGTTTTCGCTGGCCGGTATCAGGCCGACCACATGCAGCGACGGCTTCAATTCACCGATCGCCTGCATGGCACCGGCCACAGCGGCGGCCCCGGACATATCATGCTTCATGTCCTCCATGCCCGCTCCGGGTTTAAGAGAAATCCCACCGCTGTCAAATGTGATGCCCTTACCCACCAGTACTAGCGTTTCCTTCTTCTTAGACGACTTGCCATGTTCCAGAATGATGAAACGGGGCGGTTCCCGGCTCCCCTGGCTCACTGCCAGAAGTGCCCCCATCTTCAGTTTCTCTATCTCTTTTTTATCCAGGATATTGCAGGTAATTCCCTTGGCATGAGCCATTTTCCTTACCGTGTCCGCCAGTACTCTGGGTGTCAGGGCATTCCCCGGCGCATTGCTCAGGTCACGGGCAAGAATCGCTCCTTCGGCAACGATACGGCCGGTCTCTGCCCCGACCTTCACAGCCGAAGCGCTGGCGCGCTGGCTGCTCATTACCGTGAGCGCCTCCAAACTGTTTGGCACATCGGAGTCATCGCTCTTAAACTCTGTATGGCGATATCCACCGAGAATGGCACCCTCTACCGTGGCCTGAGCACAGGCTTCAGGCGTGAAACCGGGTAGGTCCAGGCCGTGGACCAGAGTGGTGAGGTCAGATACACCGCAATCGAGGGCTGTTTTAACGGCAGTTCCTGCAGCCTGACGGGCGACTTCAAGTGAGAAATCGCTTCTGGCGCCCAGTCCCACGAGGAAAATCCGGGCCGGCGGTACTGCACCAGACGGGTAGAGTACGGATAAGCTATTCTTCTTACCTGTGAAATCACCTAACTTAAGTATTTCGGAGATATATTTCCTGAGCTTGACGTCCAACACAGGCGAGGAATCTTCTTTCAGTAGTTCCTCCTCGAACAATCCGATGACAACCGTCGCACCCTTGCGGCCGCCGATTCGACCGAGTTTTGCCTCGACCGTCATGTTACCTCCCGTAGATGATTTACACGTGACATCCGCAACCGGAACCACAACCACGGGACATGGCAGCGGGGCTGCCGAGAGACTGTTCCCCGGCGGCTGACGTAGCGAAAGCGGAAAATCTCTTGGTCACATGATCTCCTTCACAGGTCGGACACGCGACTTCATCACCTGCGGTAGCCGACTTTACGAGCAGTTCAAAATCCCCTTCGCAGTCTGTACAGTGGTATTCATAGATAGGCATAATTTGTCTCCTTAAGACCTGTTCGCCGCAATTTGATACGCGCGATCAAGCAACTGAACGGGGTGCAGTACTTCGATTTGTTTGCCTTCCTGATCGATGCCATGTTGGATTTGCAGGATACAACCTGGGTTTCCTGTCGCGACTATGTCCGGTGAAGCTTTGTTCACGTGCGTGATTTTCCTACTGAGCAGCCTTTCGGCCATTTCAGGATGGGTGATGTTGTAGACTCCGGCACTGCCGCAGCACCAGTCTGACTCACCCAATTCCACCAGTTCTATGCCGGGGATTTTGCCAAGCAGCGACCTGGGTTGCTCCCGGATCTGTTGGCCGTGGGCGAGGTGGCAGGCATCATGATACGCCACTCGAGCGTCCACTCTGCCCAGCGTTTCATTCAGCGATATCTCGCCCAGAAATTCGCTGACGTCCTTCACTTTTTCGGTGAACGCTTGCGCCCGTTCGCCGTATTCGGGATCGTCTTCCAACAGTTCGTCATATTCCTTCAGCTGGGCCCCGCAGCCGGCAGCGTTGATAATGACCACATCCACTTCCGCCTGCTCGAACACCTTTATGTTACGCCGGGCTAGGCCTTTCGCTGTTTCGCGCTCCCCGCTGTGAACCTGCAGTGCGCCGCAGCAGGTCTGGTTTCCTGGCACCACCACCTCGCAACCATTTCTTGTGAGGACGTTGACTGTGGCTAGGTTGATGTGGGTGAACATTTCGTTCATCAAACAGCCGGAAACCAGGCCGACCCGATGTTGACGCGGGCCTTCAGAAGGATTAACGGATCTGATACCACGTTTGAGAGAACGCTGCGGCAGTTGCGGCAGCATGGATTCCATGGTTTTTAGCTGCTTCGGCAGCAGGTTCAGCAAACCCAGTTTTCGGACCAGCTTCCGCATGCCGGATTTCTGATAAACCCGAAGGGGCAGAAAAGAAAGATGTAACAGGACGGATGACGGAAGCAGACGCTTGAAAATCAGATTGCGCAGCCACTGTTGTCCTCCCGATCTGGGACGCTTTTTCTCGATTTCCGCACGTGCCAGCTCGACAATGCTACCGTAATGAACATCGGCCGGGCAGGCGGTCTCACAGGCCCGACAGTCCAGACACTGGTACACATGATGCACCAGATTGTCCGTTATATCGATTCGCCCCTCCGCATAGGCCCGCATTAAATAGATACGACCCCTGGGAGAATCCATCTCGAGACCAAGTTCCGCATACGTCGGACAGGCGGGCAGACAGAGACCGCAGTGCACACAATCCAAAAATTTTTCGTAATGCTTGCCCAGCTCACTTTCCGAACGAACTGTCACCATTTCGCTCGCTTCGGCCGGGACTACTTCTGCATTCATTTGTACGTCTTTCCTTCGGTATTTCTTTAGATTAATACCAACTGAAAACGTTAATGTACTCCGCCATATCTGTCAAGTTTTTCCGCACCGCTTCAAACTCTCGAAAACCCGGCCATTTCCCCTTTCAGGCAGTCGGCGACGGCCCCATGAACTGTTTCCGATAGCCGCCCTCTATCCTTCTTAGAAAAGGTGTCTGATTCCACTGGTGGACCGATTGCTATGGTCACCTCCACGCCCGGCCGTATGCGCAAACTACCACTTATCAGGACATCGAAACTGCCGTTAATGCCGATAGGAACGACCGGAACGCCCGCCTCAATGGCCAACAGGAACGCACCCTTGTGAAACGGCTGTAGCGCGCCGGAACGGCTTCGTGTTCCCTCGGGGAACACGAGTACCGGGAGTCCTGTCTGTAACTTTTGAACTGCCCGCTGAAGACTACGCATTGCTTTGGTGGGACTGGCCCGGTCGATACTTATATACCCCGCCAGCCGCATGCAACTGCCCAGGATGGGAAGACGAAAGAGGGAATCCTTGGCGATCACCCGAAACTGAATCGGCATGTGTCCGAACAGAATAGGTATATCGGCTGCGCTGGCATGGTTGGACGCCAGAATAAAGGGGCGGTCCCGTGGTAAGTTATCCAATCCGAGAACCGTAACGGGAATACGGCCCAGCCATAGTAACGTTCTAGACCACCACCGCGCAAACAGGTGCACCAGGTTTCCGGTAGGATTGAATGGCGACAGAATAATCGCCGTCACCCCAAACACGAGCGTGACGATGATGACGGCGACCGCCAGAACTATCGCTTGAATAAACGCCATGATTTCTCTCGAATTCATATTATTTCAGCCTATCGGCAGTATTATTCACGCTTGAGATATCGTCAAGTAAATTCTATTCCTATCGATAAATGCCCGTTCTTTAAATTGAATCGCACAACCGACTTTTTATGATCTCTCGATGTTGCATAAAGCCGAAGGTGAATTTAATACCTTTAATAAGAAATACCTGTGTTTTCGCGTTCGGAAGTTCAAAAGAAATCAGGGCCTAGAGCCTTACCTGATCTCCGATTCATGTAAACGGCTGTCAATTTTCATCCCCGGATTCCAACGT
>CAYYIS010000112.1:0-3938 GCA_964470965.1 uncultured Gemmatimonadota bacterium
ACGTCACTGATCGACACCCTTTCGTCCAGGCTGAGATCGCCCCGGATACCGGTCTGCAGGCGTCCGGAGGATGAGGTATAGGGGAAGGCTACCGCCAACGTGTCGACCGCCTCAATCGCCGTAAGAGACAGAACGTTGGTGCTGCCAACGGGGGCCTCTGTAAGCATGTACCGCAAGGTCATCAGTCCAGTGTCAGGTGCGGGTTCCAACTTGGAGGAATCTTCACTGTGCATGACCACGCGGAGCGTGTCGTCCGCTATTTCGTGGTGGTTTACCGCGAACCCGTCAGGCACGTCTTGGTGGTCAATGTAGGTCCGCCAACCGGGCTGCTCCGTGATCACGTCAAACTGTACGCCCGCTACAGGATGTCCCGTATTGGGATTGGCAAGCGTCACAGGAATGGACAACGTGTCACCCGGTGCTCCGAAGGCGGTGCCCAGGGACAGAGTTACCGGGCCTATGCCGAAGCCTGTGAGCTCGATCGATGTGGGACTGCCGTCAGCGTTGTGGTACAGCTGCAGAGACGCCGTATCGGCACCCGCGGCCGTCGGCGCGTAGGTGACCCGCACGTAAGCCGTGTCACCGGGGCCCACTGAAAGCATCGTAGGGGGGACGATGAATGACGCATAATCAGCACCGGTAACGGCTATGCTGTCTACTGACAGGGAGAAAAATGACCCCGTGTTCTTAACCTTAATAGAGTCGATGGAAGTATCGGTCAACACCACGTCACCAAAAGATTGGGACGCGGGGATGGCTGAAATCTCTGGATTTGACGTGGTCAAAGCTATCGTATGATATTCACCACCTGTAATCGCCACTACCTCCGTCAAGTTTTCGGGGACAGCCGTTTTGCCGTCAGTAGAGTCACCCCAGGCCGAAACCGTGCCGTCGGATTTAAGCGCGACACTATGCTCCCAACCGGCAGCAATGGCTGTGACGTTCTCTAATCCCTGGGGTACATCTGTCTGCCCCTTAGTATTGGTTCCCCAGGATTGCACGGAACCATCTGATTTCAGAGCCAGGGTATGATATCGGCCTCCGGCGAGTGCCAGCACGCTGTCTAATTCAGCCGGCACGTTGATTTGACCATTCTGGTTGATGCCCCAAGCCACGACGGTACTATCCAGTTTTATGGCCATGGCGTGATATTCGCCCCCAGCGATAGCTATGACACTATCCAGGTCGGAAGGCACCTTCGCCTGATCGAACTGGTCCTCCCCCCAGGCCACCACAGTCCCATCGGATTTGAGAGCTAGGCTGAAAGCCCAACCGGCAGATACAGAAACAACGTTCGTAAGACCGCCAGGTACATCAGACTGTCCGTATTCATTCCATCCCCATGCTCTAACAGAACCGTCTCCCAGGAGAGCGACATTGTGAGTTGAGCCACTGTCGAAATCAATCACTCCGGCCACACCTTCAGGCACACTGCCCTGTCCCCAATAATCATCTCCCCAACCAATCAACATACCATCAGATTTAAGGGCCATACTATGATTGACACCTCCGGAGATCGCTACAACATCCTTCAATCCAGCAGGCACGTTAGTCTGGCTGACATCGTTCTTTCCCCATGCAACCAACCTACCCTGCGCACGTTCGTAGACATTGGCATGCAACGCTATGGTTGTCTGACCACCAGCGGCATCATCGTTATGATTGATTACCAGTGTTGCGTCTTTGCGACCTGCCGTCGTGGAAGACAGCTCCACCGACACTAAGACACTGGCGCCCGGGGCCACCGTGAACGAGGTGGACGACGTCACACTGAAACCGGATGCATCCGTACCGGTGACACTTATGCCGCTCACTGAAAGGGCACCATTGCCGGTATTCTTAATCTCGGTGGTTAGCGTGTCAACGGCGATACCGTTTACGAAGGGCACCTCACCGAACGTCAGAAGCGACGACGCGGCTATGACCGGCGGCTGAATCAAGGCCAGGCTGGTAGTCGAACCCGCTGCTATGGCCAAAACATCCGTCAAGTGACCAGGTACGGTTGCCTGACCATGAGAGTCTTCTCCCCAGGCGACCACCGTGCCGTCAGATTTAAGCGCCAGACTGTGTCCAGCAGACTGTCTATCGCCGCTCGCGATAGCTATGACGTCTGTTAAATCAGCAGGGACATCCGTCTGACCTGCATTGTTGCGTCCCCAGGCCTGCACCGTGCCGCCGGATTTGAGGACCACACTGTATGAACGACCCGCAGCAATAGCTTTGACCCCCGTTAAACCTGCAGGCACGTTCAGCTGGCCATAACCGTTGTCTCCCCAGGCAGCCACCGTGCTGTCTGATTTAAGCGCCAGTGCGGTCCACAGGGCCGCGGTGATTTCTGTGACACCTGTTAAACCTTCAGGAACGGTCCCCACGTCTTGGTAATTGTTTCCCCAGAAAATCACCGTACCGTCAGATTTAAGCGCAAAGCTCCTATCACCGCCCCCGGCGATAGCTACGACGTCTGTTAAACCAACAGGGACATCCGTTTGACCATCACTGTTGCGTCCCCAGGCCTCAACTTTTCCGTTTGATTTAAGGGCCAGACTGTGATACAGGCCTGCGGAGATTGCTGTGACAGAATCTAAATCAGCAGGCACGTCTGTCTGGTCATACGTGTCGTCTCCCCAGGCAACCACCGTGCTGTCTGATTTAAGCGCCAGACTATGACCTGAGCCCCCGGCAATCGCAGTGACGTCCGTTAAACCGGAAGGCAGATTCGTTTCAGCACCCCATGCCACCACCGTGCCCTCCACACGTTCAACAACCTTGGCATGGAGGGCTATATTCGTCTGACCACCAGCGTCTGCATCGTTATGGGTGATTTCCAGGGAGGCGTCTTTGCGCCCTGCCGTAGAGGAAGACAGCTCCACCGACACTAAGACACTGTCCCCAGCGGCTACCGTGAAGGACGTGGATGATGTCACCGTAAAAGCGGATGCATCTGTACCGTCGACACTGACACCGCTAACTGAAAGGGCACCATTGCCCGTGTTCTTAATCTTGGTGGTTAGCGTGTCCGCGCCACCGTCCACCAGCGGCACCTCGCCGAACGTCAGAAGGGACGACGTGGTAATAGAAGGCACTGACAAAATACCCAAGGCCAGGCTGTGAAACTCGCCCGCGCCGATAGCCGTGACACCTGTTAAACCAGCAGGAACGTCAGCCTGGCCATGATCCCAATCTCCCTCACGCCGTCCCCATGCTTCCACCGTGCCGCCAGATTTAAGGGCCAGACTGTGATACATGCCTGCGGCGATAGCTGTGACACCTGTTAAACCAGCAGGGACGACTGCCTGGCCAAATCCGTGATCTCCTCCCCCTCCCCATGCTACTACCGTGCCATTTGATTTAAGGGCCAGACTGTGATACACTCCAGCGCTAATAGCTATGACATCTGTTAAATCTACAGGCACGTTGATCTGATCTTCGAGGTCTTTACCCCATGCTATCACCGTGCCATTTGACTTAAGGGCTAGATTATGGAGAGAAGAACTACTGATTGCTATGACATCCGTTAAATCAGAAGGTACAGTCCTTTCGTCAAAGTTGTTTTCTCCTCCCCAGGCGACCACTGTGCCATCTGACTTAAGGGCCAAACTGTGGTCCCAGCCCCCGGCTATACCTATGACCTTTGTGAGATCTGAAGGCACGTCGGTCTGACCGTTAACGTTCCGACCCCATGCTACCACCGTGCTGTCCGACTTAAGGGCAAGGTTGTGGTGTTTCCCCGCGGCGATAGCTATTACAGAATCTAAATCAGCAGGGGGGGCGGCTCCACCAAAAGCTGAATGACCCCATGTTACCACCGTACTGTCCGACTTGAGCGCCAGACTGTGATACTCGCCTCCATCGACAGCTATAACATTTGTTAAGCTATCGGGCAAGTCCAACTGGCCTAATCCATTTGATCCCCAGCCGACGACTGGATTCTGTGCCAT
>CAYYIS010000113.1:0-3282 GCA_964470965.1 uncultured Gemmatimonadota bacterium
CACTGCCCCCAACGCCTGCAACTGCATCACCTATCTGCAGGACATGAACGAGGAGACCGGCCACCTGCGCATCCTCCCCGGCTCGCACGTCGACTACACCTTTATCCTCGAGGAGGTCGCGCAAAAGCCCCAACCCGGCGAGCAACTGGTCGAGTTTGAGGCCGGCGACATGGTCTTCACCCACAACGAGATCCTTCACGCCGGTTCCATAAACACCTCGGGCGAAATCCGCTATTTCATCAGTGCCTACTTCCAGCGCTTCGGCCTGCCGCACCGTGACAATTTCCGCCATCCCCTAGTCGAGGCGATTAAGAAGGAGGCCCGCGCCCGCAATGACCGACGCGTCCTGCGCCTTTTCGCAGAGGACGAAAGACTGGAAGAGCGTGAACGCGCTGTCTGGGCTCAGATGATCGTCGAAGATCGCGCCGCACTCAGAGGGTCCTGACACCGCAAGAATCCTGCGAATTTGTCTAACCAGTACAGTCGTCGGCTTAGTACCAGGCATGATATGTACGTACAACAGATGTTGCTTGACTATCTTTACTATTAGTCTATATTAATAACATGGTTTTGCATCTACCATATGTCTACCAATGGTAGTCAAAAAGATGTGAAACATGATAGAAAAACAGAAAACATGTCGCACATATCTCTCATTTATACATATTGTTACGTATTTATGATTAATGAGATATACAGGGCTTGTCACACTCTTTATCAGCAGGTTCGGGGTTCGATGCTCTGGCGGCGCCTTTTCACCCGGGGGTGAATGGATTCGACGGGAGTGGTTGAGATGGGAGCAGCATGCCGAGGTCCCAGTAACCTCGTAAAACCATTGGGAAACTACGTAACTGCAGACGAACCTGCATACGCAATGGCTGCTTAATTGTAGCTAGAGCGTAGGCTGCCACGGCAGCCCGTTCCTGACGATCCCTGCCTGAGGGATTGCCAGGGGCGCCGATAAGTCAGGCTGGTCCCGTTTCGCGTCTCAGGGAACGGGATGAGATAACACTGAGGCTGGTCCCGCCCGCATCCTGCCGGTTGGAGTCGGCCGGGACGAGATCCAAAAAACCGGATAAGCATGTAGACGTTCTTATTGTAGCACTTTCGGACGGGGGTTCAATTCCCCCCACCTCCATAGTTTTACCTGTAGCGCAAGTCATAGGCGCAGTTGCGATTACCAAATCGTCTCCTGCGCCTATTGCTTTAGATGACACGTATTTGACACACTTTTCTCATATATCTGGTGCGAAACCTTTTCGACCGCCTCCGCTAGCCGGGCATCTCTTACGCCCCCGTACACATTCATCGTCATTCCCAGATTTTGTTCCTGTCTTTTACCAAGAGCAGACGCACAGCCTAATCCGAGGAGAAAAGCGATGGGCACTATTGAATTGAGCAAGGAACACATCCAGGCGGTCAATCGGCAAAGACGCATCATCTTTCAGGACGATGTCATGTGCAGCGGTATGCCCTTTACCACCGAGCGAGTCGGACCAGACCAATTAGATGAAGCGGTTGCGTATTACATGGCCAGGCTGGATTTTGGGCCCAATCAGATAGACAGCGTTTGGTATGAGTGGGGGGAAGGCAACATCGCTGCGTGGCACAGCAAGATTTTGCCCCCGCCACCTGTCTATTTCCCGCAGTGGTGGAAGGCGGGCATCGATCCGGTGCGGATTCTGCTTGAAGAAAGCCGGAAGCGAAGTCGAGAGGTTTTCTTTTCCTACAGAATCAACGGATCCGATAACGAGTATTTTCAGGAGAAGGGGACATTCACGGTGCCTCCGGAGAAATCAGCGCATCCAGATTGGCTTATCCAGACTTGGCACCCGCTTTGGAATTTCGCGGTTCAAGAGGTACGTGACTACAAGGTGAGTATCCTGCGCGAGGTAGCGGAGAACTACGAATTTGATGGCATCTCGATCGATTTTTCCAGAATACCTATCCTCTTTCCGGCAGGCGAGCAGTGGTTGAAACGTGACCTGCTGACCGAGTTCATGCGTGTGTTGCGGTTGACGTTATTAGAAGTCGAGCAGAAACGCGGCCGACCGCTTCTGCTGGCTGCCCGGATACCGGAGAACTTAATAGGTTGCCATTTCGATGGGCTGGATGTGGAGACCTGGACCCGCGAAAACCTGGTGGACATTTTTGTACCGGGTTGCCGCTCGTCGGATGTTGATGTAGAGGCATTTCTTCGACTTGCCGCCGGCACGGAAATCAGGCTCTATCCGTCCTTCGACGACCATCATGCCTCAGACGGGTATTGTGAATCGCCGGTCGAAGTATGGCGAGGTATATACGCCAACTGGTGGCGCCAGGGTGCGGATGGAGCGCATACCTTCAACCTGACCTTTACGGCGCCGGAAACCGCTGCCAGATTAGATTTACCACGCCACGGGCAGCCCCTGAATTGGGAGCGCCAGTGCCGGATATGGACGGAAATTGGCAGTCCGGAAACGCTTCGATACCAGGACAAAGTCTTCTATGTGCAGCGCCGTGGCGGTGGGCATGGACCAAATGTGTTGCCCAACCCCGAAGACTGGCACACGCCGAGACACATGTATTTTAACACGAACATGTTTGCACCGCTGCCGGCGACGTTAGCCAATGACGACGGAACAGACACACTGCTCACTCTCAACGTCGCAGACGACTTCACCACTGGAAAAACTCGTGTTAAGTCTATCATGCTCCTTTTGCTGCTATCCGATCCCGCGGCAGAAGGTTTGCCAGCAATACAACGACTTCAGCCGGTCACAGTAGCAACCAAAGGTCACCCGGACACCTTTCAGAACACCCCAGCTGTAAAGGGGGTTGAAGACCAGATCGAGGTACGGATTAACAATATCCGCCTCAGATCCATGTGTGTGGACGCGGGGTGGTTGGTCTTTCCGGTCGCGCCAGAACAGCTTGCGATAGGGAGCAATCTGGTGGGCGTGTCCGTGACCGGGCGACCGTCTGACCTTAGAGTCGAAATCATCATAGAGAAACTGGAATTGCATGTGAAGTATCGTTGATGCTCTTTACAGCAGAAAGGTTGTTTCCGACGAATGGGCCACCGAAGGTTCCGCTCCAGCCTAAGGATCTGCAGATCGCTACCTACCAGCCATGCTCACGGTCCCATCGGCCCCAACAGAGAACCCGGCGGAGGCCAGCTCCGCCGGGTTCTCTGTTTTTAGGTCGTGTCTTGCGAATCTAACGGATTCGCCCGGTCCCTACTTCAACAGCGTCATCCGCTTAGTCTCGCTATACCCGCTGCCGCTGGTGATGCGGTACAGG
>CAYYIS010000114.1:0-3281 GCA_964470965.1 uncultured Gemmatimonadota bacterium
GGCGATTGCCAGAGGCCGTCCGAGAGGGTGTTCCCCAAGAATGATGTTCACCTGACGGATGACATCTGCGATGTGGATAGTACCGTTAGTATCGACATCGGCTATATTGTACATGGTGCTACCCGTAGGAGGCATGGTGTCCAAACCTATGATGAACCGTACGTTTTTCACCACATCACCGATCCCCACCCGCCCGTCCAGACTGATATCACCGCGAATACCTGTCTGCAGATCGCCGACGGTCACAGTATAAGGAAGGACATCTCCGTTACCGTCCACTATTTCAGTATCGGAAACAAAGAGCTGGTTTGTGCTGCCCAGTGACGCCGCCTCGTCAAGGAGCCCCTGGACGGTCACACGGAAAAGGCTGCCGGTACCCGGGCTGACACCTGCATTGGTACGGCTGTACGCCATTACGCGGAGGGTACCATCCATCAGGCTGTCGTGGAAGGCGAATTCGTTGTGGAGAGAAGTGTCGGCAAGGCCGGTATAAGTCACCCATTCCGGATGAGCGGCGGTGATCACGAACTGTACGCCCGCTACGAGATGGCCCGTGGGGGTGTCAAGAGTCACGGGGATGGACAGAAGGTCGCCCGGCGCACCGAAGTCGCTGCCAAAAGACATGGCAATGGGTGACGGGGACGAGAGATACGGTACTACTGCCTGGCCGGGTACCTCCGGTCCCACCGTATTGCCGCGGAACGGGAACGTACCATGCCAACGTCCATCGGTACCATTACTGTTCATCGTGTAAAAACTTTCCAACCCATCGATGGTACGCGATTTCTGCGTGCGGGTGGAACCGATCGGATTCTGCAGGACACTGTCGAAATCGAGCTGCTCGGCACTTTCGTTGTCAACCGATGCCACGTAGTACCAGTAGTTGAAACCCAACGCCACGGAGGTGTCTTCCCACATGTACCCTGACTTACCGGCCAGCCGGGAATCGACCGGGATACCCTCAACATGGGGGAAGACAGATGCACCATAACCGGAAGCCGGGAACGTAACGGCCCTGGCTGTGGACGCGGCGTTTGCACTGTTGGTGGCCACGATCTGCGCGGAACTAGGAACCGTGTTGATCGTATCTCCGGTAAATCCGTCGGGACGGTCCTCTTCATCGAGCGGGTTAGGTACGAAAACTTCGGCTGGGGGAACGAAGGTGTTGGTTTGATCGCCACCGCCACCACCGAATTCAGCGATCTGGACATACGGTCCGGCGAATCCAGCGGCAGCGAATTTATTCACGTCACTCGTAACAAAGTCGAACACGCCACCGATGTTGTAGTCCGCACCGATCACATTCCCTTCCTGTATGAACCGCGCGTAAGGATGGGACTGCTGCACTGTTGCTGCGATCGGATCGGTAACGTCCGTCACAGGCGTAGCAGCGGCACTGAGGCCCATATTGGGCGGAATTATTGTGCCGTTGTACCCGGTCGGGTGGGCAACCGTCATGCTCGAAAGCTGATCGATATAGCCGGAGGAACGGTACACACGGTACTTGCTGAAATCCACCGCGCCGGTTCCCGGGTCGATCGCGGTTTCCGCGTTGTTTTCCCAGGCAAGCATCACCGTACCGGCAGGTGTCGGAAAGACGGACAGGGTCGGCGGTGGTGGCGGATGGAACAACGCGCCGCCAGTGCTAGAGCGGCCGAGGTTCACCGTTTCACTGCCGGTAATATTGCCGTCGCCATCAAAGGTAGGAATCACACGGTCATTGGAAGCATCCCAATAGTACGTGTCGTTTGCGGCGTTATACTTACGCTGCATCCAGACGTCCATGGCACGCAGATACACGTCGTAAGCACCGTCGTTACCAGCACCTACAAGGTCTACCTGCCAGATGGTCATGCTCTCTCCCACGGCCAGATCATACGCGCCCCAGGAAAGGAAAATACGATCACAGCCCGTCGTCGAGGTCAATTCCTTCCGGTCTCCGCCATTGTATGGATCGGGGGCGAACGCCTCGGTGGGACCATCAAGATCGAACAGACTCAAGTTGTCGTACTGACCCTTCTGTTTGCCGAGGGCTGAAACGGCCTCGCTCACGGTCTGACCGCTGGGATTCGCGTTCCGAGTGGTCATGTTTCTTGGATCTTCCCAGTACGGGGTTGTAGTAGCGACTTCAGCCTTGGGTGTCCAGGTACTGATATCGGTCGTCGGACCGAGGTCCGCACCACCGGTGAAGAAGTCACTATTCGGAGCGTAATCGATCGGCTGAGCGGCACCTGTGCCAACAGCCGGATCTCCGGGATATGACTGTAAATAAGCCGAACCGGACATGGCATAGGTGTGAAACACGGTACGCAAATCCTCATGCCACCAGCTATGTGAGTGGAACAACCCGACGGACGGTCCACCCCAAATCGTGCGGGTAGCAGGAGCTGTCATATCACCGTCGCCGGTACCATCTCCATCAAGAACCATCAGGGAAGCGACACCAAGATGCAGCGGATTGAAGTTCTCCCGGATATGTGACCAGATATAATCGTCAACACCGCTTCGTCCCGGGTCGTCTTCATCGAACATCATGGAGATGCCGCTGTAGACCCTGGGGCCGTACGGATCAGCCAGGCGGCCTGAAGCTCTCAGGTCACTCGGCACCGCCTGCGGCATGATATCAACGAAAAATCCGGTAGGCGTCCTGTCGTCAAGGCCCTGATTTTCGTTGATATTGTTGGAGTTCGGATCCAGACCGGTCGGAATATCAAAGTCGTAATTGAACATTAAGAAGAAATTCCGAGTGGGGGCACCTGTTTCTTCCGGGTAACCGTCGATGTTGGCATCTACATAGCCCGATGACGTCAAGACATGACGCATCAGGATGAAGTCGTTGGTGTGACCGTAGCCATAGCTGAAGCTATAGGACTGACGTTTAATATTTACGCCGACATTGTTGTAATACACATTCTCCGTAATGAATGGTTCACGGTAACCGCCGGGACCGGTAGTTCCTCCCGCCAGGCCGGGGCTTCCGATACCGCCCTGATCCGACCAGAATCCGGTCGGAGTCTCGATTTCGAGCTGAGGCGGGATACGGTAGATGTTGCTGGTTCCGACGAAGGAACCTTCCCCGTAATTGCCATAAACAGATGAAGACCCCGGCAGGTAAGCCGTGATACCGCAGGCAGAGGCCCATAGAGCGGAGTCATATCCGCCGGCGGGCACCGTAAACGAAGGCATCGCCATGCCGGGATGCATGGAACGCCCGGCACCGCGCCAGCCTCTCGATGTGTAGGTATCGGTCAATTCCGAGTTCATGATAGCCATGTAGTACT
>CAYYIS010000115.1:0-3075 GCA_964470965.1 uncultured Gemmatimonadota bacterium
AATGGCATACTTGATGGCAGGTGGCTTTTTAAATAATGCTCCCAATACAAGCGGGGAGGGTAATGCTACCTATGGCTATTTTCAGGCTGTGTTAACGTTCTAGAAGTAGTTGGCGTTGCGGCTTTTGACAAATGAGATGGCTTCATCATATGTTGGAATTCCCTGACGCCCCCCGAGTTTCGTGCATTTCATCGCGGCGACCGCGGATGCGAACTCTGATGTCTTTTCCAGTGTCCATTTTTGTAGCATGCCAAAAATAAAGGCGCCGTGGTACACATCTCCAGCACCGGTGGTATCGATTACTTCTACAGGAAATGCATCGGTGTGAATGACATGCCCCTGATCAACGGAAAGGCTCCCCTGTTCTCCCAGAGTCAATACCACCGTTTCCGGGCCCTGTGACCGCATGATATCTAGCGCTTCGATTGGGTTAACAGTCCCAGTCCATCGTCTGGAAAAACCTTCCGAGGCGATCATCACATCCGTTAATTGAACCAGTTGCCCAATCTCATCATCATAGGCAAGGACATCTGCGTCCAAAACTACCGTCACGCCGGCGTTCTTAGCCCTCTCAGCTGCTACCAGGGCGGCCTTTCGTGATGTGGCGTCCAGGTGCAGGAATTTCGCACGCTCTATCAATCCATCCGGAATATCCGCGGGACGAAATTCTGATGCTGTGGTGCTTCCCGCTACAATGGAACGTTTGCCGGATGTCTGGTCCACAAGCACTGCGGACACAAGCGAGACGGCGTCCGACTCCATTATCATATGGCTGGTATCGACATCGTATTGCTCAAATTCTCGTTTGATAATAAATCCCGCGGAATCTTGACCTATCCGCCCAAGATACGAGGTCGAGACGCCCAGTTTCGCCAAGGTTACAAGGGCCGTGGCCACTTCCCCGCCTCCCTGCTGAGTGGACTGGACGGAGCGGACTTGATCGTCCAGTTCAGGTAGATTGGGTACGATCGCGAGAAAATCCAGACAGCCACACCCCAATCCGATTACATCGACAGACATTATTCCTCCATGTTAGGGCTGTGCAAATCGCAATATTCATTCCCCGTCAGATACAAATTGTTATTTCTCTATCTCGGGTAAATTCTAACCCTCTAATGGGATCGTCGTATATCCGGGTGTCCTTCCATTTATACGGCCAAGAATTTCAAATCCCTTGCACCCTGCGACATTCCATCGCTATCCCGACGAATTTCCCTCCTTCCATCGGGATCAGGCCGGTCATTAGCTGGTTTCCCGTAGTACCGGTCCAGGAGGTTTGAGGACCCGTTTATCGGCCGACATTCAACGTCTTCAGGCCTCCAGATTTTGTAATCTGCCGTTCCGTGTAATAGGGTATATGACCTTCCCTGGGAATTACCGGTTGAGGTCTGCTCCTGCGAGAGAGATGTCTTTGAATCCGACATGGACAATGTTTGGTGACGGACCTTTATATACGCTGTCGGGGTAGCCGAGAAGGTGTGCCGGCAAAATAGTATTATAATAAATCTAAATGCGCTGGGGATGCTAATTCAAACTTATTCATTGTAGACCCTGTCGGCAAGCGTTTATTGATAGAACGGAATGTCGCTGTCGTCTGTCGTCATAAGAAGGAAAAATTCGCGTCGTTTGATGTAAGGACCTTTTAGAGAACAAAGTGACTGGATGGTACGCCGCCCGCGATATGACACCCCGATCTTTCCAAACAGCCGGGCATTTTTCAATAAGATTCGATCATCTCTGTTTCGGGCATGGTTGAATAACCCTTATGCCTCCGCTTGTCCTGTTGCATGGCTGCGCTACGGGACTCCTGCGGCGGAAAATCACCCCCACCCCGTATGCTGAAACAGAACACAGGCAAGTTTCCGCCGATGGAGGACTACCCGCTTTCCCCCCTCCAGCTTTCCAGAGGATGATTCCGATTAGTCAAGGGAGCAAACACCCGCTTACCAAGTCTGTGTGATACCCATGTCATATGTATCATTTCGAGGCAATCGCGTCCGTCTCTACCACCGGCGAACGGATCTCTTTCTTTTTCTATGGCCTCAATCATGCCCCTGAGCATCCGACGTTGTAAAACCAGTCTTTTCGCTTCACTGCTTCGCTCAATCCCCCGCTCATCCAAGTCTTCTTCGTCCAGATGGATACGTTCCCAGGGATCATCGGGCGCATGGTGTTGCCCCCGGTGGACGAACATCGACGTATAAACACTTTCCCGAACCGCGATTCGTCCCTCCGTACCGATGATGTCTATCCCATACGCACTGTCATTGGTTTGTGGCTGAGCCAGAAAATCCACATCCGCATGGATGCCGGACTGAAATCGGAATGTAGCGAAACACCGCTCGCCGAGAACCAGGCCTGCGTCCCGGTCCAGTGGATGTACCTCCTGCGTGTGCCGGATATCCTTCAGGGACGACTCCCTGCCTTCCAGTTGTACCAGGTGTGCGTGGCACCATTCCACATCACCCGCGAACAGACGGATCCAATCGTAAAGGTGTGTACCCATTTCCATGAGTGAGTTGCCGGCTTTTCGCCCCCCTTTGTCGAAAGCACGCACCCGAATTACCTGTCCTATCTCTCCGTTCGCGATCATTTCCATAGCTATACCATTGTACGGACTACCCCGTTTGATATGATTTATGGCGAGTTTAACATTGTTTTTATCACAGACATCCACCATCCTGTCCGCTTCAACCAGGCTGACTGCAATGGGTTTCTCACAGAACACATGGATGCCACGATCCGCTGCGGCGACCGTAGGTTCACAGTGCATGGGCGCTTGGGTAGAGATGATGACGATATCCGGATTCAAGCGATCAAGCATCAACTCATAATCATTAAATACATCATCTACGCCAAACTGTTCCTGCCACCGTTTTCGATGATCCGCATCGATGTCGGCACCTCCGACCAGCGTGCAATTCTCCTCCAACTGAGCCGCCAGCGCGTGAGCACCCCCCATACCCCCCAGACCGATGACAGCTATTCTATAATTCTTCATACACTCTTACCCTCACAGATTGACATTTCCTATGATATTTATCAACGTATAACACGGGTATGAAAACATATAGG
>CAYYIS010000116.1:0-2707 GCA_964470965.1 uncultured Gemmatimonadota bacterium
CCAGCTCCCGAAAAAACACCGTTGACATGGCATCATCGTAATGTTAACCGGTATGTGCCAACGCTTTCGAATGATACTGGCACCAGATAAGACTGTCACGCGGTGCCTTTTTGACTTGGCTTCGGGCACCTGCAATGGTTACCAAGTTCATACTCAATCGATAAACTGTCCCTTTTCCTGCAAGTGTTTTAAAATCCGTGCCACCGCATTCGCTTCCGTCACGTGCTCTCTCAAAATTCTCAGTGCGGGCTTTTTCGACTCCTCGTACGCAAAATCCCTGCCCGCCAGATTGTGCAGTTCACCACGGTCAAACTTCTCGTAAACTCCCGAGGTGTCCTGTGCCCTGCACCATTCGATTGAGGCGTCGAGGAAAACTTCTACGTATCTTTCTTTCCCGATCAATTGCGCCGCCTGGTTCCTGATGTCTTCACTGGGCGACAGAAACGCCGCGATGACGATCAGCCCGGCGTCGTTGAGGATCTTCGCCATTTCGGCGACCCGCCGCAGGTTCTCGGTCTGGTCCGCCGCTGAAAATCCCAGGTCCCGGCTCAGACCCGCCCGTATGGTCGCGCTGTCCAGTACTACGGCTGCACAGGACTTATCGTGTAAAGTCTTCTCAAGCGCATAGGCGATCTCGGATTTCCCGGAACCCACCAGGCCGGTCAGCCAGACGGTGCAGGGACGCTGCCGGTAATGCGCCATACGGTCCGCCATCGGCACCCGGCTGCCGAATCCGGAGGTGACCGCCTCTGTACCGGAAGATGTGTCCATGTCTCTGGGCACCCGGTCCTCAGGCAACCGGTCGATAATCATGCCGGCAGCCACCGTATGGTTGGTAAGGTAGTCTGATATAATAAAACTTCCGGTCTGCCGGTTTTTACGGTACGTGTCGAAGAACAGGGGACGGTTGGACGTGAGCGCGGCACGACCGATCTCGTTAAGCTTCAGCTGCCCCGCCGGCTGTTTGTGCAACGTATCGATATCGATTTTGTATTCCATATGATCGATACTGACACGGCTGGTCTGGGTACCGTGCTTGACCAGGTAGCGGCCGTTCGGCGACATGGGCGTCTCGCCCATCCATACCATCATGGCTTCAAAATGTCGATCCGCGTGGGGAACATTCTTAGGATGCACGATCATATCGCCACGGCTGACATCCACGTCGTCTTCCAGTTGGAGAGAGACGGACATGGGGTAAAACGCGGTTTCTATCTCCCCGTCGAAGGTGTCGATGGATTTAACGCGGGAACGGATCTGCTGCGGCAGTACAAGCACCTCATCGCCCGGACGCACCATACCGGACGACACCGTACCCGCATACCCTCTATAGTCCTGATGCGGCCGCACCACGTACTGGACCGGAAACCGGAGATCGACCATGTTCCGGTCGCTGTGAACCTGTACCTCCTCCAGTATATCCATGATCGTCTGCCCGCGGTACCAGGGCATGCGTTCGCTCCTCTCCACCACATTGTCCCCGTTCAGTGCGCTGATGGGCACCAGGCGAATGTCGGCGATATCCAGCTTGGCGGCATAGTCCAGAAACGCTCGTTTAATATCCTCGAACACGGATTCCCGGTACTCTTCCAGGTCCATCTTGTTGACCGCCACGATCAGGTGGTTGATGCCCAGCAGAGACGCAATGAACGTGTGGCGGCGCGATTGCGTCAGAACACCGTTACGGGCATCCACCAGGACGATGGACAGGTTAGCTGTGGAGGCGCCGGTAGCCATGTTGCGGGTGTACTGCTCGTGCCCCGGCGTGTCGGCAATTATGAACTTCCGTTTCGGTGTCGAAAAATAACGGTACGCCACATCGATGGTGATCCCCTGCTCCCGCTCCGCCTTCAGCCCATCCAGCAGCAGGGCCAGATCCGGCGCCTCATCGTCACGCACCAGCTTCTTGAGCGATGACAGGTGGTCCTCATAGATGTTTTTTGAATCCGAAAGCAACCGCCCGATCAGGGTGGACTTCCCATCATCCACACTCCCGGCCGTACTGAGCCGGAGCAGCTCTTTTGCTTCGTTGTCTTCTATAAACTGTTGTATGTCGTTCATGGTATCAGAAATAACCCTCTCGCTTCTTTATCTCCATGGATCCTTCCTGGTCGTGATCGATGATCCGCGTGGACCGCTCCGAGATTCGGACCGTCATCATCTCCGCGATAATATCCTCCACCGTTTGCGCCTCGGAGCGCACCGCGCCGGTGCACGGCGAGCAGCCCAGCGTCCTGAAACGGCAGACCATCCGCTCCGGCGTTTCTCCCGGCAACACGCGTGCGTCCCCGTCCAGCGGAATGATCTGCTCACCGCGGACCACTACCTCCCGTTCCTCCGCGAAGTACATGGGGACGACGGGGATTGCCTCCCTGTGGATATACATCCAGATATCCAGCTCGGTCCAGTTGGACAGTGGAAACACGCGGATCGACTCCCCCTTGGTAATGCGGCAGTTGTAAAGATTCCACAGTTCAGGCCGCTGGTTCTTGGGATCCCACTGCCCGAACTGATCTCTGAAAGAGAACACCCTCTCCTTTGCCCGGGACTTCTCCTCTTCACGGCGTGCCCCGCCGATGGCGGCATCGTATTCGCCGGTCTTGAGGGCATCCAGAAGCGCCTGCGTTTTGAGCAGGCCACAGCACCTCTGCGTCCCGAGGTCGAACGGATTGGTACCGTCGCTGATGGCCTCTTCATTACGATGCAC
>CAYYIS010000117.1:0-2706 GCA_964470965.1 uncultured Gemmatimonadota bacterium
GGAGATCCTACGCTACAGCAGAGACGCCTGGGGACAGACGGTACTGGAAGGTATGCGGACAATTACTGACCACGGGGTGTGGATGGAAAAGACGCATCACCGGTAAGGGGACAAAGCGCTACTCGTCTACGATGACTCCAAGGCGCCTGAGCTATCTAACCCAATGGACGCTTCTTCCGAGTTCAATGGCAACACCTGTTTTATCCTAGCGGAAATTTACACTAGATCGGCTTAAGTGGAGGACTACTTCCAGCAATCAGGCGAGAGTTGGGAGGAGTCCGAGAACTTCAAAAAAGGGCTTGGAGCCTGCCAAGTCTCCACCGTACCGTGTGCACCTGTTTTCAAATCGTTGTAGTAGATTGGGCTTTACTAGTTTGGTCTGAAAGGGGATTAAGATGAAAAGAGGACTAACAAAATCATTGGTGTTCGTGGGACTTTTGGCATCTGTTGTTTGGATAGTTGGTTGTACAAGTCAGGAAGAGAGTAAACCGATCGAAGAAGAAACGATGGCTTCCACGATATTTCTCAAGCACAAAGTTTCTGACTATTCTGCATGGCGACCTGTCTACGACGCTGATGCGCCGAGAAGGTTGGAAGCGAGTCTGCAAGAAATGGGCGTTTACAGGGATTCAGATGATGAGAATATGGTTCTGTTGGTATGGAAAACGGATGACACAAAAGCATTTAAATCAATGTTAGAATCACCAGACTTGGCAGTCAAGATGCAAGAGGCAGGGGTCACCAGCGAACCGGAGACCTGGATAGGCAAATCTCTACGGGAAGGAATGGGCACGGTATTTCTCAAGCACAAAGTTTCTGACTATTCTGCATGGCGACTTGTTTACGACGCTGATGCGCCGAGAAGGTTGGAAGCGGGTCTGCAAGAAATGGGTGTTTACAGGGATTCAGATAATGAGAATATGGTCCTGATGGTGTGGAGTGCGGAAGATGGAAATGCTCTTAAGGCTATGTTAGAATCAGCAGATCTCGCAGAGAAGATGAAAGAAGCGGGTGTCACCAGCGTACCGGAGACTTGGATGGGAGAGTCCATGGAGTGATCAATGGGGCTGACCCAACAAAGGTAAATATTGGTTTTCGATGTGTCTATTGTACTGTATCAATTCAGGAATCTTGGCACATTAAGGTCCCTTTTGATGATATGATATTCGAATCTGCCTGTAGTCTCCCTCTGGTCCGACGGTGATCCGGTTTTCATTTATTTCATGGAGGCATCCACCACGCAGCGTGTGCTGCTCATCGCTCGCAACACGCGATACTGTTCCATCGTCCGCCCGTAGGCCTCGAGCGGCGTGATTGCGCTCACCCTAGCGTTCGTGGAGCCGGCCCCGCACTTCCTCAACTTCCGCTTGCCCCAGCCGGGATTCCTGTTGCCGGTGCAGCCGTTCATTCTCATCCGGGAACGGTTTGGCTTCTTTCCATGCGCCTTTCAATCCGGTAATCCTTCCGTAAAACTTGCAGACATCCGCTCCGGCCGTCGTGTTCCACCTGTCAGGGGATTCTCCCAACCCGTCCGCGTGTACCGAAGCAGGGGTGCATCACGCTCACGGTGCAGAACCTGTTGGGTCAGGAGGTTGTGTGACAGGTGGATCAGGTGCAAACGCCAGGGCGCAGTGAGGCGGTATAGAACGGTACCAACATAACGGGCACTGGAGTGTCCAGCGGCATATACCTGTACCGCATCACCAGCGGCAGCGGGTACAGTGAGACTAAGCGGATGACCCTGCTGAAGCAGGGTGGGCTTCGTGTGAGACTGCTTCGATGATAGTGTCTAGAATGACCGTTAGAATGGGAGAATCGGCTGTCACATGGATGTAGAGTACATGCCGCCAGACCTTGTTACACCGCCAATGACCGATGAGGCGCCAGCACCGGGCAAGCGCGTGCGCCAGGTCATGCCGGAATACAAAGGGACAGATGTGCACCATGCACTTTACCTTCCCGTTGATTGGAGCCCGGAAAAAATATATCCGGTCATCGTCGAGTACACCGGTAATAAATGGGCATCCAGCGGATCGACCGGCAGGGCGGAAGACGCCAACCTGGGCTATGGCATGAGCGGGGGACGGGGATTCATATGGGTCTCCATGCCCTACGTAAATACTGGCCGGAAAGAGAATGCCCTTACCTGGTGGGGCGATAGGCGGGCGACCGTGGACTACTGCAAGTCTAACCTCCCGCGTATTTGCGAAGCATTTAGAGGCGATCCGGGATCCGTCATTCTTTGCGGCTTCTCAAGGGGCGCTATCGGCACCAGCTATATCGGCCTTGCAGACGACGAGATTGCGATCCTCTGGAAGGGTATCTTCACCCACGACCATTTTGATGGTGAACGGATGTGGGAATATCCGGATAGTGATCGCCCATCCGCTCTCACCCGCCTGTCACGACTGAAGGGCCGGCCGGTGCTTATCACCGGCCTGGAAGCCACCAGGGTAAGGGATCGATATCTTAAAGCGCACCCCGGGTTGGCGCGGTTTACCTTCGTGGACGTTCCCACCGGCCTTATATTCAACATCCCCGAAGGCAAGGTCATCCATCCCCACACGGATTTGTGGATGCACAGGGAAAGTACGTTTCGCAGGCAAACCAGGGACTGGATTGAGCGTGTTCTTGAAGAGAAATCGGAGCGCCCTGTGACAAATCAGGCAACATAAAATAGCTCGACAATGCGTGGTTCTGCTATGT
>CAYYIS010000118.1:0-2693 GCA_964470965.1 uncultured Gemmatimonadota bacterium
CAATTTTAGCTGTCGGTCTGAGTATCAAACTGTCTGATTATCAATCTGTTCCGTTGAAAAGCTACTTGATTTTTTTCTGAACTTGGTGATCCCATAGCTACAAATTTGGTCAGTTTTTCGATTGCTGTCACCGGAGGTAGGTGGTATTCAGGTGTAAAGGGATGGGAAGATTAAAATAAAATCATCTCCGACATAACCTGGTCGGACGTAAAATAATTGACATGGTTGGGGTAGATCGGCACATTAGGAGAATTATGAAACAGGAGGGATGGAAGCAAAACCTGAACACCACCCACTCTTCCGCCCAACCTCACAAGTCCATGTATTCACAGATCATTTTCAAAAACCTCATGATCCCCATGCGCGAGGGCACCCGGCTGGCGACGGATGTCTATCGTCCGGCGTTAGATGGAGAACTGGCTGATGGGACGTTTCCTACGATTCTCTGTCGGACGCCGTATGTAAAAGAAAGCAAACGCTACGTAGAGTTTGCCGATTTTTTCGTGCCGCGTGGATATGCGGTCGTGTTACAGGATCTGCGCGGTCGCGGATGTTCGGAGGGGACAGGGCAGTATCACCATGTAGCCAACGATGATGATGGGCGGGACGGGTATGATACGGTGGAGTGGATCGCCGTGCAGCCATGGTCCAACGGGAAAGTGGGGCCGGTGGGCAGTTCATTTGCGGCAGTGGTGCAAGCGCGGATGGCGTTCGAGCGGCCGCCGCACCTGACCGCCATCTGGCCGGATGTGACGCCGATCAACAGCTATCATCATCAGGCCAGGGAAGGCGGGGCCATGCAGATGCATATGTTCTGGGCGTTGTTTCTCCATGCCCAGGATGCGCAGGAAATAAAAGATGATCCCGAAGCGCAGGAGACCATCTGGAACGGTCTGCGTGACCTACGCCTGTGGCTGCGCCGCATGCCCTTTCAGCCGGGAAAAACGCCGCTGGCCGTCGTGCCGAACCTGGAGCGGATACTGTTCGACTACGCATGTCGCGGCGCCTACGACGACTTCTGGATGCGGGAGTGCAACGACTTCGAGCGCCACTTCCACCGTCATGCCGATATACCGGCGACGTTTACGGGCGGCTGGTTCGATCCCTACTCATCTGCTATGACCGGTTATTATGCGGCGATGGCGCAGCAGAACACTACCCCGCAGCGACTGATAATGGGTCCGTGGACCCATATGGGGATGCGGGATGATGCGACCTATACCGGGGATGTGGATTTCGGAACGGAGAGCGTCTGGGGACTGGATCATTATCTTGAATCTATGGCGCGCTTTTTTGACCGATGGCTCAAGGATGAGCCTGCCGAGGTGAAAAATGAGCCGCCGATCCGTCTCTTTGTGATGGGTGGCGGCAGCGGATTCAAAACGCCGGACGGCAAGCTGAACCACGGTGGCCGCTGGCGCGCGGAACACGAATGGCCGCTCGCACGGACACAACCGACCACCTACTATTTCCACCGTGATGGCAGCCTCAACACCGCCCTGCCCGATGAAGACTGCCCGCCGTGGCAGTATACGTATGATCCGGATCATCCGGTGCCTACACTGGGCGGCAACCATTGCGGGATCATGGATTTGCCCTCTTATGAGGCCAAACTGGACCCGCTTTGGCGCCGGTACCTGGAACCGGTACCTCGGCTTCAGAATATCGTGGCCCTCGGACCGATGCACCAGAAGGAGTCGCCGGATGTATTCGGTGCCAAAGCGCCCTATCCGCAGTTGGCCGACCGGGATGATGTACTGGTGTTCCAGACGGCGCCGCTGGCGGAAGCGATCGAAATAACCGGTGACGCTGTGGTGACGCTGTGGATCTCCTCTTCGGCGACGGATACGGATTTTACAGTCAAACTGATCGATGTCCATCCGCCCAATGAGGACTATCCGGACGGTTATCATATGAATCTCGTAGATTCGATCATCCGAACGCGATACCGGGACAGTTGGGAAGAGGAGACGCTCATGAAGCCCGGCGAGGTGTATCGTGTGCGTATCCAACTGCCCCCGACGAGCAATCTGTACACGGTCGGCCATCGCATCCGCATTGATGTTTCCAGCAGCAATTTTCCACGACTCGACCTGAATCCGAACACCGGAGAGCCGGTTGGGCGGCATACACATACACTGAAGGCGGAGAACAGGGTGTATGTGGATCGGAACCGGCCGTCGGGTGTCGTGTTGCCGGCCATACCTCCTTAGAACCATTCCAGTTCTGCCTGTAGGCAAATCCCATCGGCACGATCGTACGGAAAGCAATGAATTACGTCGGCACACGGCCGGCAGGAGTCACCCGATAAGAAAGTTTTTTGACGAATGTTGAGTCGGACTCCCCCTATCTGAACCGTCTGATGGACGGCACCATATATTTCAGTATTCGATGTTACAACCGGGCCGGTATGAATCTGGACGATCCGATGTACCCGTTCACTCTGGCTCTACATTTCTATGGTCGAACGCATCATCTGCGTATCGCATCACAGGATGACCAAGGCTGACGCTGCCAGTGCACCATAAAATCAATTGGAGATTGACGGCTGTAAATATAAGATATATATTCAACGTTATAACATACCTTTACCGAATAAACATTTAAAAACACTTTTAATCTGCTGCTCGGTGGCATCACGGTGTATCGCCTGATGTGTACGGGCATACCAACAAGTGTGAGGAGGTCTCAGA
>CAYYIS010000119.1:0-2334 GCA_964470965.1 uncultured Gemmatimonadota bacterium
GTTGATGAATCTGCACTTAGGAATCTCATTCGCTTTCATCTGGAAAACGGCACCAGCGGAATTGTACCGTGCGGCACCACGGGTGAAGCCGTTACCCTCACGCGGAAGGAATGGGAGCAGGTGGTCAGTGTGACGATCGAGGAAGTCCAGGGGAAGATCCCGGTCATCGCCGGTGCCGGAACGAATGATACCGCGAAGACCGTCGACATGGCTCGCTACGCCAGATCCGCCGGCGCCGACGGCGTACTGGTGGTTACGCCCTACTACAACAAACCCACTCAGCGGGGCCTCGTCGCCCATTACACGGAGATCGCGCGGTGCGTCGATATTCCGGTTGTGGTCTACAACGTACCCGGTCGGACCTGTGGCTATGTGCTTCCCGGGACGTTGGCTGTGCTGGCGCAGATCGATACCATTGTGGCTGTCAAAGAGGCCAGCGGGGACCTGGAGCAGATAGGGCTCATTGGCGCGCTCTGCGGTGACCGGATCACGATTCTTTCCGGTGATGATACGTTAACCCTGCCGATTCTCTCCGTGGGCGGCCGGGGTGTCATCTCTGTCGTGGCAAACATCGTACCGCAGGACGTGGCGCGGGTCGTTGCCCTGTATCTGGCGGGAGACCACGAAAATGCACTTCGGTATTTCTATCGGCTTCTTCCCTTGAGCAAGGCCATGTTCATCGAGACCAATCCCATACCCGTGAAGACCGCGGCCGCGATCATGGGGCTCGCTGAAGAGGCTATGCGGCTGCCGCTGGTACCCATGGACGGGGAACATCGTTCACAGCTCAAAGCAGCACTCTGCGCGTATGGTCTCATGGAGGAGGTGCCCAATTGATAGATGTGGTGGTCAGCGGCGCGCCGGGCCGCATGGGACGAGCCGTCTGCCAGGCGGTATTGTCGGAAGGGGATATGCGCCTTGCCGGAGCGGTCGGTGCCCCGGCCAGACCCTATATTGGCGAGGACATAGGGTCACTGATAGGAATCGGACCGCAAAACGTGCCGATCGAAGAGGATATGGGGGCCGCCTTGCGGCCCGGGCGAACCTGGGTTGAATTTTCCACTCCCGCCGCGACGATGGCACACGCCGAACAAGTGAAAGAACTGGGAATGCCGCTTATCATCGGCACCACCGGCCTGGAGGAATCCGACCACGGAAAAATCGTCGCCTGGGCGGACCGGATTCCCTGCCTTCTCGCACCCAACATGTCGGTTGGCGCCAACCTTTTATTCCATTTGTCAGAATCCGTCTCCTCCCTGCTGCCGGATTTTGACGTGGAGATCATCGAAACGCATCATCGCTTCAAAAAGGACGCTCCGAGCGGCACAGCCAATCACTTGGCCGAACGTGTGGCCCGTGCCCGACGACTTTCGCTAAAGGATACTGCCGCATACGGCAGAAACCCGTCGTGCGGAGCCCGGCAGGCGGATGAGATCGGCATCCACTCGGTTCGCGCCGGAGACGTTGTCGGCGAGCACACGATCATCTTCGGCGGTTTGGGAGAACGCATTGAACTGACGCATCGAGTCCACAGCGGCAACACCTTCGCATACGGCACGATCCGGGCGATCCGTTACCTTCAGGATCGGCCGCCAGGCCTCTACACGATGGCCGATGTCATTGAAAACATAATAGAAGAAAAAGGCATACCAGAATAGGAGGGGGTACCCGTGACAAGCCATGAGCTTTCAACAGCCGAAGGTCTCATCCGCTTTATCCAGGAAAGTCCGAAATCGACACCGGTCAAAGCCTATGTCCAGGGAAGGATCACTGTGATTCCCGAGTCGGTCCGGGCGGTGAAGATCTTTCACCGGGACCATGATCCGCTTCTGATCGGTGAACATGACCAGGTGACCGCCCTCATCGCGGAAAATGCCGGGACGATTCAGGACCTGCATATCGAACACGACCGGCGCAATTCTGCTGTTCCGCTCCTGGACCTTCGCGAAATCGATGCCCGTGTCGAGCCCGGGGCGGTGATTCGAGACCGCGTCCATATCGGCAGCGGATGTATCATCATGATGGGCGCAATGATCAATATCGGCGCGTCCATTGGCGACCGCACGATGATCGACATGAACACCGTCATCGGCGGTCGCGCGCTCGTCGGGGCGAACTGTCACATCGGTGCCGGCGCCGTAGTTGCCGGGGTCATCGAACCGCCCAGTGCGCGGCCAGTCACCATAGGAGATAACGTACTTGTGGGCGCAAACGCCGTTATCATAGAAGGGGTGACGGTCGGTGAGGGGGCGGTCGTCGCGGCCGGCGCCGTGGTGGTCGAAGATGTTGAACCGCTTACGGTGGTCGCGGGCACGCCGGCCCGTGTCATCAAAC
>CAYYIS010000120.1:0-2277 GCA_964470965.1 uncultured Gemmatimonadota bacterium
AAAAATACCGTGATTTTAGAGAGGGATTCGACCAGATCGTCGCGAAACGGTTCAAGGAAATATTCGAATAATACCATCCTCTGCAAATTGCGAGGAATATTTTAAGGTAAGCGTTATGCAAGAGTTTGCATAACGCATGTCTCTTCTTACACACCATAAGGGGCGCGGCGACATGTCCAGTTACAGAATCTGCCTCTCGCTGTTTTCCATCCTCGTTCTATGCTTGCCGCTTCACGCACAGACGCGTATTAAACTGGCCACCACGACCAGCACCTATGATTCCGGCCTGCTTGATGTACTGTTGCCCCCATTTGAAAAGGAAAAGAATGTAGGTGTTGAAGTGATCGCGGTAGGAACCGGAAAAGCCCTGAAACTCGCGGAGAACGGTGACGTGGATGTGGTCATGGTACATGCTCGGAAACTGGAAGACGCGTTCGTTGCAAACGGGTTCGGGGTATACAGAAGAGACGTGATGTTTAACGATTTTGTGATTGTCGGTCCGGTATCTGATCCGGCAGGAATCACCGGAATGAATGATGCGGTTTCCGCAGTGAAAAAAATCGCGAAACAACGATCGGGCTTCGTCTCCCGAGGTGATGAATCCGGTACCCATCAGAAAGAAAAAGGGCTCTGGGCCGCTGCCGATCTAACACCAGCGGGCAACTGGTATCTGGCAGTCGGACAGGGGATGGCGGCTACCCTTCGGATGGCGGATGAAAAAAGGGCATATTGTCTGGTGGACCGGGGTACCTACCTGGCCTTCAAAGAAAAAGTGGAACTGGCTATTCTGACTCAAGGCGATCTGATTCTTTTTAATCCGTATGGAATTATCGCGGTGAACCCTGACCGGTGGCCCCATGTACAATACGACCTGGCCGTGGCACTGATCCAATGGATGATATCGGATAAAGGACAGCAGGTCATAGGAGACTATAAACGTAACGGTGAGACACTTTTTACGCCCTCAACGAAATAAACAGAACCGAATTACTTAACGAAGGGATTCAAATCCATTGGTTCACCGGCTTTTTAGACTGTCAACTATTATCATAATACTTTTTCTGGCAGCCGAGCTACGTGCGCAGTCCGATAACCCTTGGCATCGTTCCCATGCACTCAAACAATCCGAAACCTTTGTTCTTTCCGGGACCCACAGGAGTCGATACGAAGCACTTGATGGCCAGTTTCGCGCCGGGGGTATCGGGAAAGATGACATTTTTGTTACCAGAACCACCCTAAAGGCACAACTAAATCTTAACAGGTCCCGGGTCGTTGCAGAACTTGTGGATTCGAGGCAACATCTGGCGGATGGGGGCTCGCCGTTAAATACCACGATCGTAAATCCGTTAGAACTGTTGCAAGCCTACATAGCGTTTGAAATTCCATATGCAGAAAGAGGCGTAATCCAGCTTAAACTGGGCCGGCATACAATGGATTTAGGGAGCCGCCGACTGGTGGCCCGGAACCTCTATCGAAACACAATTAACAACTTTACCGGGATCAACGGCGCCTGGAAATCTTCTTCTGGCCATCAGATACGTGCTTTTTACGTTTTACCTGTTACCAGGCTGCCGTCAGCGCGGGCGCGCATTGTCAAAAATGAGGTAGAGGCCGACAGGGAAGATTTTGACCGTCAGTTCTGGGGTATATTCGGTGAACGGTCTGGCTTGTTTTCAAACGTGACGGGACAGGGCTATCTTTTCGGATTGTCTGAGAAAGATAACGCCACAAGGAACACCCAAAACCGCAATCTGATTACCGCTGGTCTGCATCTCTTTAAAAGGCCTGCAAAGGGGCACCTCGAATTTGAGTTCGAATCTGTATTTCAGACCGGCAAATCCCGTGCTTCCGCGGCGGCAATGGATGCAACCGATCTGGATCATTTCACTTTCTATCAACATCTTCTCCTGGGGTATACATTCGATATTCCCTCTGCTCTGCGACTGTTGGTCCAGTTCGATTATGCCAGTGGTGACCGAAATCCGGTAGATGGGAAGAACAATCGCTTCGATACTCTGTTCGGGGCCCGCCGGTTCGTATTCGGTCCCACGGGTATCTACTGCGCATTCGCCCGAAGCATTCTCGTATCGCCGGGATTCCGGATCATGTTCAAACCAAAAAAGCGCGTGGATGTAATGGCCGCCCATCGTATGTACTGGCTGGCATCCTCCAAGGACGCTTGGACAACGGGGGGAGTGCGGGACGTGACCGGTAGTTCCGGTTCGTATCTCGGTAGCCAACAGGAAGTTAGAATACGGTGGGACGCACTCCCAGGCA
>CAYYIS010000121.1:0-2264 GCA_964470965.1 uncultured Gemmatimonadota bacterium
AGATTCAGAATAAAATTTAATTCTAGCTAGATTGGTATTAATTTGAGGTAATTCTCTAATAAAAATATAATATTCCACATCATTTAAATCTTCGCCTGTAGGAATAATAATAATTTTTATTAATCCGTTATTTAAATTATTTTTTTTAATAGTTTGAATAGCTATATCATAAATTTTATTCTTAGTTATTTTTTCAAAATTAAAAAAATGATTATTCGAAAATAAACGATCTATATGTTCATTAAAAAAAATCATTTTTTTATTTATAAATTTTATAGTTTCAAATACACCCAATCCACGAAATAAATTATCATTAATTGGGATATCTTTATTATTTTCAAATTTCCCTCTATAATATGATATCATAACAAACCTAAAATTTTACTTTTTTGATGAGCTTCATTCCATTCATCTTTTGCATTGGAATCCCAAACAATACCGCCCCCAACTCCATATTCATACATATTGTTGAACTGCAATAAAGTTCTAATACAAATATTAAAAGACATATCACCATTATTAAGAATATAGCCAGCTGATCCTGTATAAATATGGCGATTTTCATCTTCTAATTCATCAATAATTCTCATTGCACTTTCTTTAGGTGCACCTGTTATTGAACCACCTGGGAACATAGCTTTTATAATTTCTACTTCTGAAATGTCATCTTTAATTTTTCCTAATATTTTTGTAACCATATGATGAACTGTTGGGAATGATTTAATCTGATATAAATTTTGCACGTTGATACTTCCAGTTTGACAAATTTTCCCCAAATCATTTCTTAACAAATCAACTATCATTAAATGTTCAGCTTTATCTTTCTTGCTATTGATTAATTCTTTTTTTAAAGCAGAATCTTGAGCTTTATTTTTAGCTCTTGCTCGAGTACCTTTAATAGGTGAAGTTTCGATTATGCCATCATCAATTTTAATAAATGATTCTGGTGAAAATGATAAGACATCAAATTTATTAGTATGCAAAAAAAAGCCCTCTTTCGCCTCTACTTTAGATTGTAAAGAATAATATAAATCAAAAGAATTATCAAATGTTGAGTTAAATTTTTTTTTAGAGGTAAAATTGATTTGATAAACATCCCCATTTTTAAGATAAGATTTTATTAAATCTATCTTTTTTGAATATTTAGATAATGGCATAATATCTTTAGTGATTTTTAATGAACCCTTTGAATACTCATTTTTATTATTTTCTAAATAAGGTTTAACTAGAGTTGGTTTGCAAAACCACAATAAAGGGAAATTATTGATCCCTTTATTTTTAAAAGGAATATGATTATAAATCATATTTTTTAATTCATAAGACATAAATCCTATGCAAGCAATATCTTTGTTATTATTTTTTTCTTTAGACTGATTAATAAAATCTTGTAATAATGTAAAAGGTTCTCCTCTAATTAATTTATTATTAACAAAACAACCAGTTGTTTTAATTTCAAAAATTTCTTTAAACCCCCATGCTGCATATTGATGAGAATGTTTAGAAGATGAATTAATTAAAATGTCTGGATTGCCATATTGATTTTTTAATTGATTAAGAGTTAACATCAATTACTCTCTTTTTAGTAGCCCCAAAAGTTGTATAGCTAAAATAACGTGGTGATGTTATAGCATATGAAAAAATATTTTTTTGATTAATAAAATTATTTAAACCTATTTTTTTTACATCTGATAATAAACACTTTTCTTTAATTCCATCAATTCTTTTAATGATTTTTGGGAGAGTAGGATTAGACCATAATAAATGTTTACCAATCAATTGAAAAAAATTCAGGATTAAGTCCTCATCCCAATCTGGATTTATAATAAATTCCCTATTTTTAATATTCAAAAAGTTACTAGTTAATTTTCCAAATGTTTTTAATGAAGCAATTGATAATAACTCAGGATATAATAGTTGATTAATTATTTTATCAAATGCTTTTGTATTAACTTTATTAAATAAATTATTCCAATCAAAATTCGGTAGTTTTGATAACCAATTTTTACAGTTATCATTATAATTTTGCCATTTAAGCCAGCTAGCATCACTATTTAAAATCAATAATTTTGAAACTGTATTTTTAGGTAGATTTATTTCATATAACCACAATAAAAAAATTAAAGTTGAAAATGGAAATTTAGAATTAAAATCATTAGAGGTTAATTGATTTAAAATATTTGGATTACAAGATGTTTCAAATCCTTTAGGAATAAAGCCATCAACTGATACAATATGCCCTCCTACTGCTTTTCCTTGCTTAGGCA
>CAYYIS010000122.1:0-2144 GCA_964470965.1 uncultured Gemmatimonadota bacterium
GAAAGTTCGCCATTGAATCCTTAGGCATGATGTTCCCCTTTATTTATACCGTATTTATTGCCATAGCTTTGTGTGACTGCGGACGGCCTGCTGCTGCGTTGAGGATCTGATCGGTCATAACCGGTGTCCTGTTGAAGTAGTGGCCTCCCAGCGCGTCCGAGATGGCGGACAACAGGGCGGATGCAGCACAGCCCTGGAGGGGTTCACCGATTCCCCTGGAACCGATCGGGTTCTGGGGATCCGCTTTGTCGACGGCCTCCGTCCTCATTTCAGACGGGACATCGAGATAAGAAAGGGGCTTACATTGATAAAACGCAATGTTGGTCGGAAGGCCAATCTGCGGATCGTAGCAATACCGTTCCGTGGTGGCCATGCCAAAGCCCATAACACCCCCGCCTTTGGTCTGTGTTTCTAGGCCCTGTGGATGTAGCACCGTACCGCAGTCGGCTACGCCCACATAATCCAGAATCTCATATTTACCCGTCTCCAGATCTAATTCTATCTGTACAAATCCCGCAGCCAGGGCCGGAACGGTGCCAATTTTTTCCATGGTATCTTTGGCCACACCGATCAATCCTGACCCCACCAAGCCAGCCACAGCACTTTTGGTCATGGGATTCAAATTCTCATCGACTTCATGTCCGTCGAAACGACCACCGAGCTCGATGGCACGCTGTGCCGCCTGAGCAAAGGTCAAACTTTTCGAACGATCGGATTTGTTGAACACCGTCTCATCCGCCACATCGTAATTACCCGGTGAACCGCCCAAATCCCTGGCTGCTATCTCCTGCAATTTCTGCTTCGCATCCATGGCCGCAACGTAATTGGTGCGGGTCATGGTGAAGGAGGTGTTGCTGCCTGCCTGCAAAAGATTCCAGGGCAAGCCTTTTCGGGTATCACCACGCTGGACCACACAGTTCTCCCAGTTGGACTGCAACACCTCTGCCGCTGCACGAGAGGTTGCGGAATGGGAGAATGTACCCAGGTTGCCTACGCCAGTATGTATGTGCAGCTTACCATCCGGCGTTATACGCACTAAACCGTCAAATCCATTGCCTCCGGCGGAGTGATATGCCTGGCCGATGCCAACGCCGATTACTTTGGACCCATCTCGGTGTCGGCTCTGCCGTTTCTTTGTGTTCCAGTTGAAGGTCTTAGCCCCCTTTGCCAGCGCTTCACGCATGTAGGCACTCGTGACAGGACCTCGATTGCCGCCGACTTTGGACTTGCTGGTGGGGGCGTTGATCCGCCGGATCGCCAGCCGGTCTATTCCCAGTTGACTCGCGGCCTTGTCCATTAGCGGTTCAATGGCACAGGCGATCTGATTCTGCCCCGGCCCACGCTGTGCGCCTCTCATCGGCGTGTTGGTATACACCGGGATGCCGCGAAATCGCATGGCCGCCGGGCTATAGACAAGAGAAGCAGCACCACCAGCGGCGTTCCAGTCACCAAAACCCGAATAGGCACCGTTGTCCTGTATTACAAAAAGGTCCATCGCACTGATGCGTCCATTGTTTTGAAATCCGATTTTTATGCGACCCTGAAAACCGCAACGGGCGGATCCGATGAAGTATTCCTCCGCCCGGTTGATACGCAACATCACAGGACGGTTGATTTTCTTCGACATGAAGGCGGGGATGGCAAGCGCCGGGTACGCCCCCGCTTTTGAACCGAAACCGCCCCCGCAGTATTCGGAGACATATACCAAATCTCGGGGTTCAACACCTATTAATTTAGCAAGGCCGGGTATCACAAAACTCTGGCTCTGCGTAGAGCCATAGACGAAACATTTTCCATTTTCCCAGTAGGACAAGGACGATCGGGGTTCCATGGAGAGATGTGGGTTGCTGGCGGTGACAAAACTCTCATCTATCGTCACTTTAGCTTTTCCGAATCCGCTGTCCAGATCACCATAAGACCATTCACTGGCTGCCTCACCCGTAGGGCATTCATCCTCGCCTACGGTCGCAAAATCCCTAGCGGACCACTTAATCGATTTAGATCCTTCACGACGGTCGCGGACATTGCCCTCTTCACGGGCATCAGTGCCGCCGGGGTAGAGACTTTCCAGGGGGTCTGCGGTAAACGCCAACGTTTCAAAATCGATCTCAATCGCGTCTATGGCATCCTGCGCGGTTTTCTCG
>CAYYIS010000123.1:0-2144 GCA_964470965.1 uncultured Gemmatimonadota bacterium
CGAGAAAACCGCGCAGGATGCCATAGACGCGATTGAGATCGATTTTGAAACGTTGCCCTATACAATCGATCCGTTAGCGAGCCTCTACCCCGGCGGCACTGATGCCCGTGAAGAGGGCAATGTCCGTGATCGCCGCGAAGGGTCCAAAACCGTAAAATGGACGGCGAAAGACTTTGCGGATGTGGGTGAAGATGAATGTCCCATGGGCGAGGCGGCCAGTGAATGGTCTTACGGCAGCCTCGACAACGGCTTCAAAAAGGCCGCACTCACCCTGGATGAAAGTTTTATTACGGCCAGCAACCCGCATCTCTCCATGGAACCCCGCTCGGCACTTGCCTATTGGGAAAATGGGAAGTGTTTTGTACATGGGTCATCGCAGAGCCATACGTTTGTATTGCCGGGTCTTGCCAAGTACATCGGTATCGAACCTGAGAATCTGGTGTTTATCGCTGAATACTGCGGCGGTGGTTTTGGTTCAAAGGGTGGTGCCTTTCCGTCGCTTGCCATACCCGCCCACATGTCGAAGAAAATCAACCGTCCCGTGATGATGCGTATCAGCCGTGTAGAGGAATACTTTATCGGATCCGCACGCTGCGGGTTCCAAGGGCATGTCAAGATCGGCTTTCAAAGGAATGGACGCATTACGGCTGTGGATCTATACGTCATCCAGGACAACGGCGCCTACTCCGGCGGTGGTGATTGGAGCGCGGCCAGCGGCGCGGTTTCCCTGGTCTATACCCCTGAGGCCATGCGGTTTCGCGGCATCCCGGTGTATACCAATACACCGATCAGGGGTGCACAGCGTGGCCCGGGGCAGAATCAGATCGCCTGTGCCATTGAACCTCTGATCGACAAAGCCGCGGATCAACTGGGAATAGACCGTCTGGCGATCCGGCGGATCAACGCACCAAATAACAAATCCAAGGTCGGCGGAAACCAGGGGGCAGTCACGAGCGCCTACATGCGTGAAGCGTTGAACAAAGGGGCTAAAGCCTTTAACTGGAACGCGAAGAGACGGCAGAATCGGAAACGCAATGGCTCCAAAGTAATTGGTTTGGGCATTGGACAGGCGTATCACTCCGCCGGTTCGAGCGGGTTCGATGGCCTGGTAAGCATTACGCCCGACGGCAAGCTGCACATACATACTGGCGTAGGCAACCTGGGTACATTCTCCCATACCGCAACCTCTCGTGCAGCGGCAGAGGTGTTAAAGTCCAATTGGGAAAACTGCATCGTCGAACGGGGCGACACCCGTAAAGGTTTGCCTTGGAACCTTGCACAATTCGGCAGCAACACCTCCTTCACCATGACCCGCACCAATTACGTTGCGGCCATGGATGCGAAGCAGAAATTGCAGGAGATAGCAGCCAGGGATTTGGGCGGTTCACCGGGTAATTACGATGTGGCGGATGAGACGGTGTTCAACAAATCCGATCGTTCGAAAAGTTTGACCTTTGCTCAGGCGGCACAGCGTGCCATCGAGCTCGGTGGTCGTTTCGACGGACATGAAGTCGATGAGAATTTGAATCCCATGACCAAAAGTGCTGTGGCTGGCTTGGTGGGGTCAGGATTGATCGGTGTGGCCAAAGATACCATGGAAAAAATTGGCACCGTTCCGGCCCTGGCTGCGGGATTTGTACAGATAGAATTAGATCTGGAGACGGGTAAATATGAGATTCTGGATTATGTGGGCGTAGCCGACTGCGGTACGGTGCTTCATCCACAGGGTCTAGAAAGCCAGATCAAAGGCGGAGCTTATATGGGCTTCGGCCTGGCGGCGCTGGAGGGCTATTCCTACGATCCGCAGAACGGCCTTCCGGCCAGCATCGGGCTGTACCAATGTAAACCGCCCTCTTATCTCGATGGCCCTCCCGAGATGACGACAGAAGCTGTTGATATAGCGGATCCCCAGAACCCGATCGGTTCCAAAGGGGTCGGCGAACCGGTACAAGGCTGTGCCGCCGCCGCCCTGCTGTGTGCCATCTCGGACGCGCTGGGAGGCCACTACTTCAACAGGACACCGGTAACGTCGGATCAGATCCTCAACGCAGCAGCAGGCCGTCCGCAGTCGTACAAGGCGATGGAAGTCAATACGGTATAAATAAAGGGGAACATCATGCCTAAGGATTCAATGGCGAACTTTC
>CAYYIS010000124.1:0-2063 GCA_964470965.1 uncultured Gemmatimonadota bacterium
TTCGGTTTTGATCTCTGTTGAGACGGGGGATAAAACAGTGATCCGAAAGATGCGGGGCTCGGGCGTGGCGGGTGTTCTCCATCGAATTTACTGGGATGGACGGCATGCGCCCCCGCCATCCCGTGACACCCGGACGAATAGGGATGGCCTTGTACGGTCGAAGCAGATATTGCCCGAGCCAGCCCACCCTCTCAGCCCACAGGGCCCTTTTGTCTCGCCAGGGACGTATACTGTCAGGGTGAAGGCCGGTACGGTCGAGCGCATGCGGACAGTCCGTGTCTCCGGGGATCCGTTGATGGATATATCCCCCGGTCAGGCACTTACACGGGAGTTGTTTCTTCTGAAAATTGCTGGGTTTCATCGGGAGGCATGGGAATTCACGGAAATGGCAGGATCTCTGTTGGAAGGTTTACAAGGACGGCAGAGAAACATGCAGGAGTCCTCTTCCGATTGGGACCAAATCCAGACGCAGATCGATACCGTACAGGCCCGTGAACAGCGAATACGGATCATCGCCAGAGATTTTCAACGTCTGGCCAGCGCGTTTAACGGAAATGGAGTCCGGCAGGGAAGCATGCAAACACCCACAAATACGCATCTTATGCGTAGAGATCAGCTCATTGAGCGACTTGACTCGGAACATTCCGCGTTACAGGAGCTGGCTGCGTGGCTAAGGTCATTGAGGTGAATAATGGACTTTAACCTATCCTCATTACAAGGAGACCTCCGCCAGGAAATACGGGCGTTCTGCGAACAATTTCCAGCTGCGTACTGGCGTAAAAAAGATGCCCAAAGGGCGTATCCCCATGAGGTCGTGGAAGCGTTGACGAAAGCCGGCTATTTATCCGCTCTAATACCCCAATCATATGGCGGCCTGGGATTAGGTGTCACGGAATCGAGCATCATCCTGGAGGAGATTAACCGCTCAGGCGGAAATTCCGGTGCATTTCATGGGCAAATGTACATCATGGGAGCCTTACTGAGGCATGGGAGTGAAGCCCAGAAAGCAACCTGGCTACCCCGTATCGCTAACGGGTCCTTACGGTTACAGGCTTTCTCAGTTACCGAGTCTGAAGCAGGTTCGGATACAACACGAATACGGACGTTTGCCCGTCGTGAAGGTGCCTATTATGTGATCAATGGGCATAAAAATTGGACCAGCCGTATCGAACAATCAGATCTGATGTTACTGCTTGCCCGTACCTCAATTTTGGAAGAAGGGGAGTCCAGAAAACATGGGCTCAGTTTATTCCTAGTCGATCTCCGTGCGGCTCGAAAACAGACTGGTGCGCTACGGGTAAAGCCGGTTAACACCATGATGAATTATGAAACCTATCAAGTGACTTATGAAGAGATGATTGTTCCCGCCGAGAACATGATCGGAAAAGCAGGGAACGGCTTCCAATATATAATAGATGGGTGGAATGCGGAGAGAATCCTGCTGGCAGCTGAATGCATCGGTGATGGGCACTGGTTTATAGATACTGCAAGCACTTACGCTAAACAACGGAAGGTCTTCGACGTCCCTATCGGTAAAAACCAGGGTGTCCAGTTTCCACTTGCGCGGGCGTATGCAGATATTTCCGCCGCTGATTTAATCAGATACAAGGCCGCCTGGAAGTTTGACCGCGGAGAACCATGTGGCGCAGAAGCAAACATGGCAAAGTTGCTCGCCTCAGAGGCAAGCTGGAAAGCCGCAAACATATGTCTGGACACACATGGTGGATACGGTTTCGTAGATGAATTCGATATCGAACGAAAATTTCGGGAGACAAGATTGTACAAGGTAGCCCCGGTAAACAATAATCTGATTTTATCTTACGTTGCAACTCATGTGTTGGGATTACCGCGATCATATTAACCTACCGGCCATTTAGGTAGAATACCACACCAAAGTTTAGTCCGGCTGTAAGATATTGCCCAACAACAAGTTACCGACGCGGGAATTTGGCGGTCCGTGCCATGAATTCTTTGATTGGCAAAATATTCCCAAGATTATGCAATTTTGTACCAGACCAAAGACAATCGCTTAAATGTACAAATCAGGGCCTTTCTGTACATGC
>CAYYIS010000125.1:0-1876 GCA_964470965.1 uncultured Gemmatimonadota bacterium
CCTGATCGGCAGAGCCTGCGGCCCCATCAGGGCCACCCGGTGGTGATCCACCCGGTGCTCCCTGCTGCTCTGCGGCCTGCTGGTACATGATCTCTGCCAGTTTATGTGATGCTTCTGTCAGGGAAGCCACGGCCGCTTTGATGGGCTCGATCTCGGTGCCCTGGAGTGCTGATTTGAGTTTTTCGATTTCGGCGTTGATCTTGGCCTTGTCGTCATCGGATATTTTATCGCCGACTTCTTCGAGCGATTTTTCGGTGGAATAGACCAGTTGATCCGCCTGGTTGCGCGTGTCGACTTCTTCCCGCTTCTGCTTGTCCTCGTCCGCGTGGGTTTCCGCGTCCCGGACCATATTGTTGATTTCCTCCTCGGACAATCCGCTGGAGGACTCGATCCGGATCTTCTGCTCCTTTGACGTGGCCATATCCTTCGCCGATACGTTCACCACACCGTTCGCGTCAATATCGAACGCCACCTCTATCTGGGGCATACCCCGCGGCGCAGGCGGAATACCGTCGAGATGGAACTTGCCGAGCGTGCGGTTCCCGCTGGCTATCTCACGCTCGCCCTGGAGCACGTGGACCTCTACCGACGGCTGGTTGTCTGCGGCCGTGGAGAACACCTGGCTCTTCTTGGTGGGGATCGTGGTGTTCTTGTCGATCAGCTTCGTGAACACGCCGCCCATCGTCTCGATGCCCAGGGACAACGGCGTCACATCCAGAAGAAGGACGTCTTTCACGTCACCGGCAAGGACTGCACCCTGGATCGCGGCGCCGAGCGCTACCACCTCGTCGGGGTTCACGCCCCTGCTCGGATCTTTGCCGAACAGGGCGCCCACCTTCTCCTGCACCTTCGGCATCCGCGTCGAACCGCCCACCAGCACGACCTCGTTCACCTCGGAAGGTGACAAGCCCGCATCACTGAGCGCCTGCTGGCACGGACCCACCGTACGCTCCACGAGATCAGACACCAGCTGTTCCAGCCTGGCACGCGTCAGCGACCGGTTCAGGTGCTTGGGGCCGCTGGCGTCCGCCGTGATGAACGGCAAGGCCACCTCGGTCTGTCCCGCCGACGAAAGCTCACACTTGGCCTTCTCCGCCGCATCCTTGAGACGCTGCAGCGCCATGGGGTCACCGCGAAGGTCGATGCCCGCCTCTTCCTGGAACTCCTCGGCCAGCCAGTCCACCACCTTCTGGTCAAAATCGTCGCCGCCCAGGTGGGTGTCCCCGTTGGTCGCCAGCACCTCGAATACGCCGTCGCCGATCTCCAGTATCGAGATGTCGAACGTGCCGCCGCCCAGATCGAACACCGCGATCTTCTCGTTGGCCTTCTTGTCCAGCCCGTAGGCCAGGGAGGCCGCCGTGGGCTCGTTGATGATGCGCTTGACCTCCAGACCCGCGATCCTGCCGGCATCCTTGGTGGCCTGGCGCTGGCTGTCGTTGAAGTAGGCCGGTACGGTGATGACCGCTTCGGTGACGTCTTCACCCAGGTAGTCCTCCGCTGTCTGCTTCATCTTCTGGAGTACGGCCGCCGAAATCTCCGGGGGGGTGTAGGTCTTGCCTTCAACCTGCACCGACGCCAGGTCGCCTGCGCCTGTCACCACTTTGTAAGGGACCAGCTTAATCTCGCTCGGCACCTCGTCGTGACGCCTTCCCATAAAACGCTTGACCGAGTATACCGTCGACTCGGGATTGGTGACGGCCTGACGCTTGGCGACGGTGCCCACGAGCCGTTCTCCATCCTTGGCGAACCCGACGACCGAGGGCGTGGTGCGACCACCCTCCGCGTTCGGAATCACGACCGGCTCTCCGCCTTCCACAACCGCCACACACGAATTAGTCGTGCCTAAATCTATACCGATGATCTTACCCATGGTCTT
>CAYYIS010000126.1:0-1837 GCA_964470965.1 uncultured Gemmatimonadota bacterium
CGAGGCAGCGCGAACAGCAAGGATACCTCCATCATCCAGAACCAACCCATCGCCATCCCTAAACCGACTGGGCTCAATCAGATCAAGCAGAAAATCCTCGCCGGTGTCATCGGTCAAACGGATTCGCCTCCGGTAACGGTCATGAAACGGTAGAGACACGGTTGCGACCGCGGCTTCCAGCAACCAATCGCCCGCCGGCGAAATTTCAATGGCCCGGCGCATTTTAAAATAAGAAATAACGCTGGGCCATGGAGAGTTCCTGGGCTGGTTCACATATTAGAAGTTCCCCGTCTGCTCTTACTTCATAGGTTTCGGGATCAACAAACATCTCTGGCGTATAGTCGTTCAGGATCATGTCCTTTTTTGTTACGGATCGAGTGTTGCAGACGGGAAGCGTATCTTTTTTTAGATCCAGTTCCGGTCCTATACCGACTGCATCCTTAGATATAAAGCTTACAGAGCTCGCCTGGACAGAGCGCCCGAGACTTGCAAACATGGGACGATAGTGGACGGGTTGGGGCGTCGGAATAGAGGCATTTGGATCACCCATCGCAGCGCCAGCGATAGACCCACATTTTAAAATAAGATCGGGCTTAACTCCAAAAAACATGGGTTTCCAGAGAACAAGATCCGCGAGTTTGCCAACTTCAACGGAACCAACGTGATTGGCTATGCCGTGGGTTAGGGCAGGGTTTATTGTGTATTTGGAGATGTAACGTTTGACCCTAAAGTTGTCGTTTTTGCCTTTCTCGTCAGGTAGTGATCCCCGCTGTTTTTTCATTTTGTCGGCAGTTTGCCAGGTGCGGATGATGACTTCACCAACACGTCCCATAGCCTGGCTATCAGACGCAATCATAGAAAAAGCCCCAAGGTCATGGAGTATATCCTCGGCAGCAATCGTTTCCCGCCGAATACGGCTTTCCGCGAAGGCTACATCTTCCGGGATCTTGGGGTCGAGGTGATGGCACACCATGAGCATATCCAAATGCTCATCCACGGTATTTATCGTGAATGGACGAGTAGGGTTTGTGGAGGATGGTAATACGTTAGTTTCTCCGCACAATTTGATTATGTCGGGTGAGTGGCCTCCCCCGGCGCCTTCGGTATGGAAGGCGTGGATAGTGCGATCCTTAAATGCGGATATCGTATTTTCGACAAAGCCCGCTTCATTCAAAGTGTCCGTGTGAATGGCGACCTGCACGTCCACCTCCTCGGCCACGTTCAAGCAGGTATCAATAGCGGACGGGGTTGTTCCCCAATCTTCGTGAAGCTTGAGTCCACACGCTCCCGCATTGACCTGCTCAAATAAGGCATCGGGTTTAGAGGCGTTACCCTTGCCAAAAAATCCTAAGTTCATAGGTAGGCCTTCTGCCGCCTGCAGCATCCGACTGATATGCCAAGGCCCGGGAGTGCAGGTGGTGGCATTAGTTCCTTCTGCAGGTCCCGTTCCGCCACCAAGCATAGTGGTAATGCCGGAATAAAGGGCATCATCAACTTGCTGTGGGCTGATCCAGTGGATATGGGCATCGATGCCACCTGCAGTTAGTAATCGACCCTCACCGGCGATAGCCTCAGTGCCTGGTCCCACAATAATATCTATCTGAGGTTGAATGTCTGGATTTCCAGCTTTGCCAATACCTGCAATGCGGCCGTCCTTAATTCCTATGTCAGCTTTGACAATGCCCCAATAATCGAGAATAAGGGCATTGGTAATGACAGTATCGACGGCGTTATCTTGTCGACTGATTTGGGATTGACCCATACCATCACGGATAACTTTGCCTCCACCAAACTTTATCTCCTCGCCATAGATTGTTTTGTCCTCTTCCACTTCAAT
>CAYYIS010000127.1:0-1644 GCA_964470965.1 uncultured Gemmatimonadota bacterium
AACAGAATTCATAATTAGATTTATTTTCTTTTTAGTATAAAGATTAGAAAGGGCAACCCTGTCAAGTGTTTATGAAAAATAATTTAAGAAATTAATATTTCTTTAACTAATTGCGGTCCTCTATAAATCATTCCTGTATAGACTTGAACAAGATCAGCTCCTAGTTCTATTTTCTTTTCAAAATGATGGCGGCTCATTACTCCTCCTGAAGCAATTATTGGAAAAGAAGGACCTAAAAACTGCCTAAAGGACATGAGGCTTTTATTAGAGATTTCAAATAGCTCTTCCCCACTTAATCCTCCGCTGTAAGGATATTCATGTGAGATTGTTGTATTAGAACAAATTATCGCATCAATATCTTTATCTAGAATTTCTTTACAAATATTTTCTAGATCAACATCTTCTAGATCAGGTGACAATTTTAAAATAATCGGTTTATAACCAAATGCTTTTGAGCACGCCTCTTGTTTTCTCTTTAAGCAAGTAATTAGATTAGAAAAATACTTCTTACTCTCAAGCTGCCGTAATTCTTTCGTATTAGGGGAGGAGATATTTACTGCTACATAGTCGCAAACTTTGTAAGCTTTATCGTAACAATAGAGATAGTCTTCAAAAGCTTTTTCTAGAGGAGTATCATAATTTTTTCCTATACTAATTCCTATAATTGCTTCTGATTTACTCTCCTTTATTTTAGAAATAGCATGCTTAATTCCCTTATTATTAAAACCCATAGAGTTAATTAGAGACATTTTGTTCTTAAGTCTAAATAATCTTGGTTTGGGGTTACCACCTTGAGATCTGGGTGTTAAGGTTCCAAGTTCTAAAAAAGCAAAACCTAGACAAGAAAGAGGATCTAGATAATCAGCATTCTTATCCATTCCTGATGCAAGACCAAGTCGATTAGAGAAAACTAAACCAAACATCTCTATGTCTTTAGTAACAATAGGTTTTGGTTTACTGAAATAAGTAATTACTTTTAAAGCTGACAAAGATATTTGATGAGATGTTTCTGGAGAAAACATTCTCAAAAAGGGGAGAAAAACTGATATTAGTTTAAAAAAAATAATTATTCACCTTAACGAAAGTTAAACTTTACTTTAGGTAGAGTTTTTTTACCTTATTTTCTTAAATTCTTCTGTTTTTTTTTATAGTGTGGTTTAATACGCACCCTCTCCGCTTTGGAGAGGACAAAAAATAATAAGAGGATGGTTGACTTATTGCTTGAGTTGCTTAATATTGAAGTGAAAAGGTCAATAAACTTAAGAATAATTGGGAAAGTTAGCGGAAAATAGAAATTACTTATTAGTGGAAAAAGTTTTATGAAAAATCAAATTATCTCCTTAATCGCGGCTATTTTCTTAGCCATTACTCCTCAGCTTACTTTAGCTGCGGAAAATAACGATAAGCCAGAATCTAAAGATAAGGCACCTAGAGACGAGAAGGCTCCAGCTGAGGGTTCAGCTGCTGGGAGCGCTGCAGCAGGAAGTGCTGCAGGTGGAGTTTCAATGGGTACAGTGGCTGCTATTATTGCTATAGCTGCGGCCGCTGCTGCTCTTGCAGATAGTGGTTCTGGAGGAAGTGATGAGGCTCCACCTCCACCTCCACCTCCACCTCCACCACCTCCACCACCTCCACCACCTCCAC
>CAYYIS010000128.1:0-1615 GCA_964470965.1 uncultured Gemmatimonadota bacterium
ATGGATTAAAAATAACACCTTCCGGTAACATTACACCTAAACCAAAGGTAAACAGGCCCCACATTGCACCGACTGTAATGATTGAGATGGCAGCATGGGTCACTAGCTTCCTTGGTTTCCATCCCCCCAGAAGCGACATCAACGTAAAAACAAAAATCAAACCACCGATAAGCATACCGAATACCGGCAGCGTGATTAAATATAAAAAAAACATACCAAAACAAATTATTGGATTTCGCCAGTACTCAAAAAAACCTTTGAGGCCTGGTTTATTTTTCTCAATGGCAAAAGCATCCACACGTATGTCAAGTTCATCGTCTGCTTTTTCCCGACGCTTATCCCGTAATGATTGAATTAGGTAAATGGACGAAAGCAATGCCAAAACGACAAGAATGATACGTGGCCACGTGGATGGCATGAGAACACCGTAATCCGGCTGCCTTATATCAAAACTCGAATAGAACAGTACCCCGCAAACAAACAACAGGATAATTGCTACGACACTATCGCGATTGAGACTAACCATAAGGCCTGACTCCTCACCCCGGTCACACCAGTAATAGTTAGGCCCGGATCGCGTCGCAACCCGAGCCCGACTATTAACTCTTATTTATAGGATTAGGATGCTTACTTGCCCCAACCCATCTTCGCGGCAATTGCTTTAAATTCACCATATGATTTGTCGATCCATGCCTGATAATCCGCTGGACCAACCCACTGGATCCCCGTTCCTTTAGCTTTCATTTGTTTTAATAGCCCGGGGTTTTCTGCCGCCGTCTTAAAGACTTTAGTCCAGTGATCAATCGCGCTCTTGGGTGTGCCCTTAGGAGCTACGACACCGCGCTTAAGAGAAAAGGAGAGATCAACGCCCTGTTCCTTGGCTGTCGGAAGATTTGGCAAGGCAGGGTCTCGTTTATCAGCGAGGATCGCATAAGCCTTTAATTTACCTGACTCAATATATTTGCGACCAGAGGCAACATTTAAACCGCCCAACGTAATCGCTCCAGACAGAAGTGCCGTCATACGTTGGCGCGTCCCGTCAAATGGAACAAATTTAAATTTCATACCCGTTTTTTGTTCTAATAGTAACCAGCCGAACTGGCTAGTAGAACCAAATGTGGCTCCGGTTTTGATTTGGTTGGGTGCAGCCAAAACGCCTTTTTTGAAATCGGCGAAGTTATCCCAAGGCGCATTACCTGCAGCACCAAGGATGTCTGGTGTATCTGTTAACAAAGCGACCGGGTCAAATGCACTATAATGAAACTTAATTCGACCATTAAAGTAACTTGTAAAGGCGCTTTGGTGAATTGCAAAGAGCGTGCATCCATCGGCTTTTGCTTTTTTTGCCTCTTTGGCGCCCTTGTTGCCACCTTGACCAGGTATCATAACCAATTTCAGCTTTGGTTTAACACCGGACTCGGCGATAGTTTTCTCAAAAATTGCAAAAAGGACTTGAGTTCCACCACCGGCTTTCCACGGCACAATTAATTTCGCAGTACCGCAAGGAATTGCAGCAATGGTAGGTGTAGCCATCATTGCAAGAAAAAAAGCAACGGTACCCACTCCAGAAAATTTTATAATTTTAGACATTTTAGTCTCCCTATGATTTTAACGA
>CAYYIS010000129.1:0-1605 GCA_964470965.1 uncultured Gemmatimonadota bacterium
AAAACCATACGCTGCTGACTCCTTTTGTCTTCACACCCGAAAATTTCCCGCTCACTAAACGATACCGGTCCAGGCGGGCTATATTGGCGTGGGTCATGGCCTGTGATATCCGCCGATTGCGAATCCTAACCTGAAGAAGGGAGAGGGTTTTAAATCAAAAGAGGCCTGTTGGGTATTGCCGTTAAAGAGTCTGAACTTCTGGACGCCGATAATACCGGCATCCAACTTTATATGAAACAGGTTGGAGGGCTTAAAGACTGCGGTAGGTCCCAGGGTTAAGATGAAATAGCGTAGCTGGGGATCGGCAACCCCCAGAAGACTCGGATCGCCATGATAGTTGTTACCGTCCAGGCCGAACGTCAGACCGAGATCCAGCTTTGATGTCGCGGCGTACCGGAATTCAGAGCTGACCGGCAGGATCGTGTTCCAGCTGACCTTGCTACCGTTGTTCCAGTTGATCGCAAACACAGGAAACGGGATCGGCTGGCCGAACTGGGTGGAATAGACCGCGCCGAATCCCAGTGAAAATCTCGGGCTGTAGTTACGGGTAAAAGCGGTGACCGCCTGAAAGTTGAAATCATCGAACGATAGAGACGCCTCGAAATCAGACGCAAATCCGGGGTTCACAAACGCCTGCATCGACCACCGTTCCGAAAATGAATGGATGAGCATAAACGTATAATTCAGGTCGTGTATATCGCTGATATTGGGGGCGGCGCCCGAAAATCCTTTATACGAAAAATCCCGACGTCTGTAGTATAGCTGGTTAAGAAGGATGGTTTTTCCTTCTGAATAAATTAAAGGGAATCCCAACTTCACAGAGGTGGCCTTCGACTGAATCTGCGCGTTGTTCAGGCCCGCGCCGGGGGAGGATAAATTCTGATAGGGGAAGAAATCCTGAGAAACCTCGATCTGAGCATGAGCAGCAGGAACATTAAGGAAGACCGTGATACAGGCTATGGCACACAACAACCACCTTCCGGTCACGATACGTGATTTCAAAGTACGCTCCTTGTTTCGGGTTGCATGCAGATACTTTGGTGGGTGTCTCGAAGTGACGCCAGACAATTTTACGCTGTGTTTTGTACTTGGGATTTAGGGTGAGGTCATGCTGTGTGAGGACCTCAAAGCAGTCGCCCTTTTCTTTGGTGTTATCAAGCTGGGCAACGCTATCTTTGAAGTCGTTCCAGGAATTGCACTGTAGGAGGAGAGTGTTAACATCCATAACAGTAATGGTTAAGATAGAGATTCAATTTTCGGTTATAGTTTACAGATAGGATTGTCAGTGCGAAGTAGACTATACACGTCAAGACAGAAGCCGGACAAACGACATGATATCACTTTAACTAACACATAAAACATACTATATGTCAAAGGTTTATAAGTTTCTGTTTCTTCATTTTGAGAATCACTTGAGGATGAGGCTTCGACTAACCCAGCTACCATTTCCTCATCACCTACGCCTGATGGATTTAATCCTTAGTCCCTATCCGCTACTTCAGCAGCGTCATCCTCTTCGTCTCGCTATACCCGCTGCCGCTGGTGATACAGTACAGGTATTGGAGCGCCTTGTCAGACTTACGGTGTCTTTTGTTCACTGAGGCG
>CAYYIS010000130.1:0-1593 GCA_964470965.1 uncultured Gemmatimonadota bacterium
TATCACAACCTCGCATAATTGATATCCATGCATTAATACCATCATCTCTTCTTGGGAATAAATCATCGTATACCTCATAGCGTGATAATTGAGTATCAACCAAACTAGTTTTAAGGGTTTAATTACTACTTAATAATTCGGGCAATCTTCTATAGGAATCAGGCCCTAGGATAATATCAATATAGGGTCTACTATCCAGGAGATCGTTTTTTAAACTTTGGGCCATACATCCTAATACTCCAATTATTACTTCTGGTCTTTCTTTTTTTATTAAGTCATATCGTCCAAGTTGAGAATGTACCTTATCCTGCGCATGCTCTCTGATAGCACATGTATTTAAGAATATTACATCTGCGGTCTTTGGATTATTTGATTTTTCATAACCATGTTTAATCAGCATTGCCTCAATCAATTCAGTATCAGCAATATTCATCTGACAGCCATATGTTTCTATATGAAACGTCTTTTCCATTAAATTGTTATTATAATTGAATTATTGTGTTGCTTCCGAAAAGAAGTAATCAAGAGGGTTTTGAGGCTTGCCTTTGTGATGAATTTCGTAGTGTAAATGAGGAGCAGTTGAACGACCCGTATTACCAGAGTATCCAATTATATCTCCTCTTTTTACAGTTTGTCCGTGCTTCACTTTTATCTTTGAAAGATGTGCAAAAAGTGTTGTATAACCAGAACCATGTTGGAGTGTTATATGATTTCCAAATCCACCTGCATAGTATGCTCTTTTAACTACCCCATCAGCAGGTGCATAAATAGGTGTACCAGATTTAACGGTTATATCTTGACCTTGATGAAACCTTCTTACATTATCAATGGGATCGACCCTATATCCAAAAGTTGAATTTAAATATCCTCCTTCAACCGGACGGATTGATGGAATTCGACTTATCCTATTTATGTTTTCTTGAACCTTTTCATAGATTGAGTTATAACTACTCAATTCTAAATTTATTTCTCGAGATAATTTTTCAACGTTCATCTCCAACATAGTTAACTCTTTACTGATAACTGGTGCTAAGTTATCTGAAAATTTCCCAACACTGGTGGTATGCCCTCCAATACCCAATTTCCTAATATCCTTATCAAGAATAGGCATGCCTGCATATGTCCTAACTGCGTTATCTTTTTCTTCTATTTTATCAATTTGTACATCAAGGTCTACTAACCTTGCCTTAAGTGATTCTAAATTTTTTGAGACATTAACATAATTTAACTTGAACTCATTAAGTCGCTTTTCGTATAAGTAATTACTTAAGAAATCAGATATCAGGAATATGAACACACCAAAGATGACAATAATTGCACTGAAAATAGTTATAGCTTGGCTTCGATCAAAATGCCATTGTCTGACACCTCGCCTTGATTCTTTCTGAATGATAATATTTTTTAGTGAAAGCATTCTATTTAGATATTTGATTAAATAATTAATTTGAAAATCTTACCATTATAAAATGAGAAAATAAACTTATTTTGAAAAAAATATCTAATAACATATAAAGCTTTAATTAGTTTGATTTTTCACCTTTTCATTTGAATCTAGATTAAAGTGATTTTGACCATCATCAGTCTTAATCTCAT
>CAYYIS010000131.1:0-1525 GCA_964470965.1 uncultured Gemmatimonadota bacterium
CCACACTCAGAAGTTTTTGCTCGAGACAATCAGAAAATTGACCCATAATGATATTAGCTGTTTCAGTGATTAATCCTGTCCGTCCAAACTGTGCAATTGCACCAGACAAGGTCAAATCCACATCTATATCTACGAGAGTACCCTCTTCTGTCTGCGATAAGCGGTACTCCATCGACATGCGTGTCCGACTACCTCCCCTCTTATCAACCCCTTTGCAAAACAAATGGCCAATTCGTGATTCAGCACTGTTTTCTAACTTGGCCTCCCCCTCAAACATCACATTGAACGACCCGATTCGCAAGCTCACTTTACCAAAATAAGTGGCTTCACCATCATCACCAGTAATTTCACCGCCAGGGATACATTCGGCAACCTGGCGCAGATCTTGAAAATAATCCCAAGAAACATCGCATGACACCGGGAGAGTGAAATTCTGTTCAATTTTCATATGCTGAATGCTCTTTCAATACAATATCTCCTCATCTACGCCAATGTCCTGTCGGATTGTCTTGCTTAACGGCATTGGCTGCGTCCCCAATAGCCTCAACCTCATCTCCAACACCATCAAAACATATAATTCGGCATGGGCAAGATTCCAAACCATCATAACGCCATGGGAAAGCACCTATAACAAATCGTTGGTTCAACGCTAACTCAATATCGCCACCCACATTTTCGGCATGTATTAAACCTTCTTGAAAGGCATAATTATGAAATGGAAAAATATCTTGAGTGACCTTTCTTCCGGAGAGCCTGTGGACGTAATCAAACTCTCCAAAAAATTCACTGCAACTCATCCCAATCTTTTTTTCAAACTGATCTGCTAAATCTGGGCGCATCATCCTAATCGATGTATTCATTGCATGGTCACCACTACCACAATCAACACCAAACCATTTTATTTTTTTGTCTAGCATCCAGTTGAGAAGTTCAAGCCCGCCTCCGGGATGCATACAAAAATACTTAATCAAATCTTGTTGAGGTTGGCCCTCATAATGCTTATGAAATCCAGTATGTATAATTAGTATATCGTTATCCCTAATTTCAACCGGTGCTGATTCGAGCATTTCAGGGGTTATCACTGCCCAATCATCCATATGCTCAGAAATATCAACAACAGCCCCAGGCCCACACAAAAAATCAAGCGGGTAAGATCCCATGTCACCTTTAATATCGGCAGCATGCATAGCGCCATCAATATGGGTTCCAACATGCATCGCAGTATCGATACGTTGGGCCACTATATTCTTGCTTTGCAAATTTTGAGCGTAATACATTTTATTACCCGAATATCCAACCCATCCAGGCGTATGTATGCTCATCATGTGAGAAAGATCTATCATTTTCATCTGTTTGCTCCCGTTTTTAGTTTCATGTACTTAATCGTTCGATTTCAATGTAAAAATCATAATTCACTTCAGCGTAACCAAATTCACTCCGTGATTATTTAATAATCAATATACTTTGCTTTCGTAACTAACACCGTAAACATCCGTGCGCCTATCTTGTCTAGGTGTAATTAGTT
>CAYYIS010000132.1:0-1506 GCA_964470965.1 uncultured Gemmatimonadota bacterium
AATCTTTATATACTTCTATGATAAGAGGAGCTTTTGAATATCAAGGTCAGAAATGCTCTGCTGCTTCTAGATGCTATCTTCCAGAATCTGTATGGAATGATATTAAAGATAGCTATATAAAGGAAGTATCAACTATTAAAGTTGGTGATGTAAATGATTTTACTAATTTTATGAATGCTGTAATTGATGAATCTTCATTTGATAAAATTGCTTCATATATTGATTTTGCTCAAAATGCTAGTGATGCAGAAGTTATAACTGGAGGAAATTATAATAAAGAAACAGGTTATTTTATTGAGCCTACTACAATAATTACAACAAATCCACATTTTAAAACAATGGAAGAAGAAATTTTTGGTCCTGTTTTAACAATATATATATATAGTGAATCATGGGATGATGTTTGTCATTTAATAGATTCTACTTCTCCTTATGCTTTAACAGGAGCAGTATTTGGCGAAAATGAAATTGCAGTTATGCATGCTAAGCAATTACTCCAACATTCAGCAGGTAATTTTTATATTAATGATAAACCAACAGGAGCGGTTGTAGGACAACAACCTTTTGGTGGTTCAAGAGCTTCTGGAACAAATGATAAAGCTGGTTCTTCTTTGAATTTATTAAGATGGACTTCGGTTAGGACCGTCAAGCGAACATTTAACACACCTGAAGATTACAGATATCCATTTATGAATGAGGAATAAATGAAAACACAAATATTTTCAGAAATAGGTCCTTTGGAAAAAGTTTTTGTTTATTCTCCAGGTGAAGAGCATAATTTAGTGTTACCATCAAATGTTCAACCTTTTTTATATAAAGAAAATCAAATACAAAATAATGAAAATTTTTTATTATTTGATGATATCATTGATTTAAAGCTTGCAAAAAAACAACATGAAATTTTTCGAGAAATTATCAATTTTTACAAACAAGATTCATGTATTGATATCAGGCCATATTTAAGTGAAACAGCTCATAAAACCAACATTAAAAATAAATACCCTTTGATTAATTTGATGTATACAAGAGATATAGCTGTTATCATTGGAAAATCAATACTTTTAACAAAAAGCAACAGTCTAGTAAGAGGTGAAGAAAATATATTATCTGATTATTTTTTTAGAAATAGTTCATTGTTTGGAGATTGTAATATTATTGACTTTAAAGAAATAGGTAAAGGTCTATCAATTGAAGGTGGTGATATTTTTGTTTTGAATGAAAAAACTATATTAATTGGAATAAGCGAAAGAACATCAAAAGAAGCAATTGATATCTTGCTCCCTTATATTTTTGATGAAGGATTTGAATATGTTATAGCTATTGATTTACCTAAAAAAAGAGCTATGATGCACTTAGATACTATTTTTACTCAAACATCAAAAAAAGAAGCTATTTTATTTAATCAAAATAATAGTTTTAAAAATTTAGATGTTTATTTTTCATCTAAAAGTGATAATCAAAAAAAATTAAATAAACATAATTTGGATATGATAAAATTATTAAAAA
>CAYYIS010000133.1:0-1306 GCA_964470965.1 uncultured Gemmatimonadota bacterium
CGCAACCCTGAGGCAACTGTCAAATTGGCTTCAGAAAGTGCTATCCGCGAGGTCGTGGGGCAGACGACACTGGAAGATGCACTGGCTCGAAAAAGAACACTGGTGGAAACCAGCACTGTTGAGGTCCTTCAAAAAATCCTAGATCATTATAAAGCCGGTGTCTTCATTACTTCAATTAAGCTCCAGAAAGTGGAACCGCCTCAGCAAGTTATTGACGCCTTTAATGATGTGCAGCGTGCTCGCCAGGATAAGGAACGGCAGCAGAACGAGGCGTACGCATACCGTAATGATATTGTTCCGAAAGCTAAAGGTGAGGCCGAGCGTATGATCCAGGAAGCTACGGGCTATAAAGAGCGTATGGTGCTGGAGGCGGAAGGTGAGGCGAAGCGCTTTCTGTCTGTCTTTGAAGCCTACAAGGGCAATAAAGCTGTGACCCGTTCACGTCTATATCTAGAGCGCATGCAGCAAGTATTTAAGGATTCTGAAAAGGTGATTATTGATCCTGGTAAAGGGGGCACCGGTGTGCTGCCATATTTACCGTTGCCAGAACTTCGTAAAAGATCATCGGGAGCGAGCGAATGAATAAGATCTTTCTTGCTGTCATCGGCGTAATTGTGGTTGCCGCAGGTATTGTAGCCTTTAGCGCATTGTATACTGTTCACCAAACTCAACAGGCATTGGTTCTACAATTCGGTAATCCGATTAAGGTGAATAGAGAACCGGGTCTTAAGGTTAAGGTGCCGTTTGTCCAGAATGTAATTTTCTTTGACCGACGTATTCTTGACTTGGATCCACCGGCTCAGGAAGTCATTCTTAGTGACCAAAAGCGCATAAATGTCGATTCGTTCATACGATATCGCATTTTGGATGCTTTGGAATTTCGTAAAAAGGCAATTACAGACAACAACTTCCGCCAAATATTTGGCGCACGTCTTAATGCGGTTGTACGTGCGGAAGTTGGCACCGTTTTTCTCGCCGATATGCTATCCGGAAAACGGGATGACGTAATGTTGTCCATAACCAACACCCTGAAGAAGGAAGCCCCGGAATTTGGTGTCGAGGTAATAGATGTCCGAATTGGCAGAACTGACTTACCTGATGAAACGTCACAGGCTGTATATAACAGGATGCGCTCCGATCGGATTGCCGAGGCTGCCAAACTTCGATCTGAGGGTGCGGAGATCAAAGCTAAGATTCAGGCGAAGGCGGATAAAGATCGTACCGTCATATTGGCTGATGCGGAAAAATCGTCCCAAATTTTGAGAGGTCAAGGCGAAGGTACCCGTACAGATATATTGAATTCAGC
>CAYYIS010000134.1:0-1292 GCA_964470965.1 uncultured Gemmatimonadota bacterium
CATGAAACAACTCCTTCTTCTAGATTTAGAGTTAGACAGCTTGCACCATTCTTAGAGGTTGAGGGAATTGAGCTATTTGATCTTCCAAGAAAATTTTCTTCACAAAAAGCTGCTCAAATATTCCCAAACAAAAGAATAAAACAATCTTTAATTAAGTTTACTTATGCCTTGTTCCAAGAAATTGGTAATGTGTTGGAAACTGGTAATAGAATAAGGAAAGCTTCTAGTTCCGATTACACTCTAATTTCAAGAGAAATAATTGATAATTTTCCTTCGTTTGAAAGGTGTATTAAAAATCAAATAATTTTTGATATAGATGATGCTGTCTTCATAGGTAGACCTCAATGTCATAGAAAAACGTTAACTCTTTTAAATAGGTCTCCTATTGTGTTTGCTGGAAACTCATACTTATCTAATTGGTGTAAACAGTTTACAGAGAATGTACATGAAGTACCAACAGCAGTAGATCTAAGTAAATTTAAAGAAAAAACAAAAAAACCTAAGCATAAATTCATAGTTGGTTGGCAAGGAACTTCTTCCTCTTTTGAATTTTTAAAAAATATTGAGAGTGAGTTAAAGAAATTCTTTTCTACTCATAACAACTGTGAACTATACATATCATCAGATAGATATCCTGAGGAGTTAACTGAAATACATAAATATATAGAATTTAAGAAATGGAACAAGGAGGATGAAGTCAGTCATATTCAAGAATATGATGTAGGCATCATGCCAATAGAAGAAAGTGAGTATTCTCTTGGTAAATGTGCTTATAAGATGCTTCTATACTTAAGTTGCGGGGTCCCTGCTTGCGTAACTTCTTGGGGAATGAATAAGGAGATACTCAATAAAGGTAAGGTAGGAATAGGAGTAGAAAAGAAAAATAATTGGAATGAGAGTTTAGATTATTTCTATAAAAATAGATTTAACTTAGATGAGATATTTCCTGATTGCAGAAAAGTTGTAAAAGATTTTTACTCTATAGAAAGTGTGGTAAGAAAAATTGAGAGCGTTTTAAGAGCTTAATCTTATATTCATTATGTGCGGTATTGTTGGAATATTTGGAGAAAAAGGATCATCCAATTTAGACGATTGTATCGAGAAAATGACTAAAACCCTTTTACATAGGGGGCCTGACAGTAGCGGAATCTGGATTGATCAAGAAAATAAAATAGCTCTTGGTCACAGAAGGTTGTCTATTTTAGAACTTTCAGAAGCAGGTCATCAGCCTATGGAATCAAGTTGTGGAAGGTTTGTACTTAGCTTTAATGGAGAAATATATAACCATCTTG
>CAYYIS010000135.1:0-1205 GCA_964470965.1 uncultured Gemmatimonadota bacterium
GGAGAGGAAGTCATGGCGAAGGAAAAGTTTGAACGAACAAAGCCTCATGTGAACATTGGTACGATTGGTCACGTGGATCACGGTAAGACGACGCTGACCTCTGCGATAACGCAGGTGCTTTCGGAGCGCGGTCTGGCTAAAGCCAAGGCATACGACGAGATCGACAACGCTCCCGAGGAACGTGAACGCGGTGTGACGATTAACGTGTCCCATGAGGAGTATGAGACAGAGAACCGGCACTATGCCCACGTGGACTGTCCTGGTCATGCGGATTACATCAAGAACATGATTACCGGGGCGGCACAGATGGACGGAGCGATTCTGGTGGTGTCTGCAGCGGATGGTCCGATGCCTCAGACGAGGGAGCATATACTTCTTGCTCGTCAGGTGAATGTGCCTGCGGTGGTGGTGTATCTGAACAAGTGCGACCAGGTGGATGACGAAGAGTTGCTGGAGCTTGTGGAGCTGGAGGTACGGGAGCTTCTGTCTTCGTATGATTTCCCCGGTGATGATCTCCCTGTTGTTCGCGGCAGTGCGCTTCAAGCTCTGGAAGCGGATGCCGGGGGTCCTGAGACGGAGTCTATCAATGAGTTGATGGAAGCAGTTGACAGCTACATTCCGACACCTACTCGCGATGTGGACAAGGCGTTCCTGATGCCGATTGAGGATGTGTTTTCGATTACGGGTCGCGGTACGGTCGGCACGGGTCGTGTGGAGAGTGGTTTGATCAAGGTTGGGGATCCTGTTGAGCGTGTTGGAATCAAGGAGACTCGGTCGACGGTTGTGACGGGAGTGGAGATGTTCCGTAAGCTTCTTGATGATGCCCAGGCCGGCGACAACGTGGGTCTTCTTCTTCGTGGTGTTGAGAAGGATGAGCTTGAGCGCGGCATGGTGATTGCGGCACCCGGATCGATCACACCTCACACGAAGTTCAAGGCAGAGGTGTACATATTGAAGGCTGATGAGGGTGGTCGCCACACGCCGTTTTTCAACGGGTATCGACCTCAGTTCTACTTCCGTACGACGGATGTGACCGGTGATGTGACGTTGCCTTCTGGAGTTGAGATGGTGATGCCGGGAGACAATGTCTCTATGGATGTGGCGTTGTTCCAGCCGATAGCAATGGACAGGGAGCTCCGGTTCGCTATCCGCGAGGGTGGTCGCACGGTCGGTGCCGGAGTCGTAACTGAAGTCATCGAGTAAGT
>CAYYIS010000136.1:0-1088 GCA_964470965.1 uncultured Gemmatimonadota bacterium
ACGGTGTATCGCCTGATGTGTACGGGCATACCAACAAGTGTGAGGAGGTCTCAGATGGCCGGTGAACTGTTCCGCGAAACCGTCGATCCTGATGTGGAGGAGATACGGCAGGGCGCGGTCGAACGCGCAGAGATGGAGTCACCCGTGATGAACATGTCGCGGCGTGATTTTATAAAGGGTATCATAGCGACGGGTATCGCGGTTTCCTCGTCCGGTTTTCTGATCGGTGGATGCTCGGGCAGTGACGCTCCGGCACCCGGTTCCGTGGAGCGGTTGATCTCATTGGATATCAACGGCCGCGTACGGCGTGTCGATGTTCTGCCGCAGGAGACGCTGGCGATGACACTGCGGAACAAATTGGGCCTCACAGGTACCAAGCTCGGCTGTGACCGGGGCGAATGCGGCGCCTGTACCGTTCTGATCGACGACGTAGCCTCCTACTCCTGTTCTACGCTTACCCACAGCATACGGGGCAAGTCCATCACCACCATCGAAGGCCTGGCAGATGAAGACGGGCAGATGCATCCGGTGCAGCAGGCGTTCATAGACGAACTCGGTCCGCAGTGCGGTTACTGCACGCCCGGGCAGGTGATGTCCGCCGTGGGCCTGCTGAAAGCCAGCCCGTCTCCTACCCGTGAAGAAGCCCGGATGGCGATGTCCGGCAACCTGTGCCGCTGCGGGGCATACGACAACTACCTGAACTCCGTGATGCGTGCAGCAGGGGAGGTGTCCTGATGGCAAAATTAATCGGCAAAGATTTTATTCCGCCTGATGTGCAGGCTAAAGTGACCGGAAAAGCGAAATACGCTGAGGATTTTTCTGTTGAGGGCATGGTATACTGCCGGCTCCTGCTGAGTCCGGTCCCTCACGGCAGGGTACGCAACATTGATACTTCCGCAGCCGAGAAGATGGATGGTGTCTTAGGCATACTGACGGCGGATGACGTTCCTGTTCAGCCACCGCCCGGTAATCCTATTCTGACGAATAATCCACATTATGTGGGGGATCCCGTCCTGGCTGTCGCCGCTGTGGACGAGAAAACCGCGCAGGATGCCATAGACGCGATTGAGATCGATTTTGAAACGTTG
>CAYYIS010000137.1:0-1073 GCA_964470965.1 uncultured Gemmatimonadota bacterium
CATACCTTCCAGTACCGTCTGTCCCCAGGCGTCTCTGCTGTAGCGTAGGATCTCCATCAGCTTTCCCGTATGGCGCGTTTAACCAGGTTTTCCATCAGGGGTACTTTGAAGTGGTTGTAATTCAACGTTGTGGCGCCGCGGCTGGCGGATCCTGCGGCCAGTCCCGCGGTTTCTTCGTTCCGTGCAGCGCCCTTCACCACACCTTCCACCACCGACATGCGCTTGGGCACGCACTCCACACCGCCGATGGCCATGCGGATATCGGTGATCGTGTCGCCGTTCATTTTCATGGCCGAAGCTATGTTCACCAGTGCAAAGTCCCAGACGTTGCGGTCGGCCACTTTCTCGAAATAAAACCGCGCCCCGGCCCAGGCGGCGGGGATTCTGATGGCTTTAAGGATGTCACCGGGCTGAAGGATCGTCATGCGGGTAATATCGATATCCGGTCCGATGAAAAACTCTTCGATCGGTACCGTCTTTTCTCCGTCTGCGTTGACGATAACCACCTGGGCGTCCAGGGCGACCAGTGCCGGGGCGGTGTCGGAAGGCGATACCGCGACGCAGCGGTCGGCGCCAAAAAGGCAATGTTCGCGGTCGATCCCTTCCGGGGTATCCGCGTAACAGGTGTTCCCGCCGGCCCGGTAACAGTCGAGGCCGTACCGGTAATACCAGCAACGCGCGTCCTGGCTGATGTTGCCGCCGATGGTGCCCACGTTCCGTATCTGCGGACTGGCCACGTTGCCAGCGGCTTCGGCCAGGACACCGTATTTCTCTTTGATCACCGGATGTTCTGTCACATCAGTCAGCGTCGTCAACGCGCCGATCTCTATGCCGTCTTCGGTTTCTTTTATACCTTTTAACTCGTCGATCCCGTTGATGTCTATGACTGCTCCGGGTTGTTTGGCGCGATCCTTGAACCAGTCCAGGCTATCCTGCCCGCCTGCCATGATCCAGCTGTCCTCCCCGTATCGATCGATCACTTCCAGGGCGTTCCCCATATCGCTCGGTTGGAACAGTTGAAAGTTCGCCATTGAATCCTTAGGCATGATGTTCCCCTTTATTTATACCGTATT
>CAYYIS010000138.1:0-1032 GCA_964470965.1 uncultured Gemmatimonadota bacterium
AATTCCATGCCGCCGGCGATTGCATGGCCATTGATTGCCGCAATGACGGGTTTGACTGGATCGGCACTGATCAGATACATCCCCTTCTTAGACACATCTTCAAGGTAACGGATATCCCAGTCACTCTCAGGTTTACGCGTTCGGGTAATGAGCGGAATCAGCTCGCCCAGATCTGCGCCTGCGCAGAAAGCCTTGTCGCCACTGCCAGTGATTAACGCCACGCGAATACCGTCGTTGTGTTCGATTTCGTCAAAGGCTTCGTAAAGCCTGACCATCACCTCAGGGTTAAATGCATTTCGGGCTTCGGGACGATTGAGCGTGACGGTGGCGATGTGACCACTGACTTCAAATTCAACTGCAGACATATTGACTCTCCCGTGGTTAGAAGACGGATAGTTTTGTTTAATTGAGCGGCGGTTGCACGTTTCAATTGAGAAAAGCTGTAAACCGAATACTGGTCTGATGATTTGAGTCGATCAATATCGACCCATACACGCACGGCTTTGCCTAAGAAATCGCTCAAGGTGTTGTGGGTGGCAAGCGTCGTTGTCCGGCTAGCTGCTCCACGGTAAAAGCCAGATCCAGCAATTTTTGCTCGGACCATGGTTCGGCAAGCAATTCCAATCCGACAGGCATACCCTCTACAAAGCCCGCCGGAACGGAGATTGCGGGCAGCCCCGAGTTCGCGGCCAACTGGCAATTTGTGCCTGACTGTGGCTGGCCATGTGGGGCCGCGACCTGTCTGATGGTTGGATAGGCAAGGGCGTCCAGGCCGTGTTGTGCCATCAGGGAAAGTAAGGCCCGTCGCACCACCCGGCGTTGTGCCAACTCCCTAAAGTAGGTCGCATCGGTTTCTTCAGTCATGCTCGCCGAGGCTGACAATGAGGGTTCAATCTGTGGATGGTGCCTGTTTTCTGCCAGCATCGCGTCCAGGCTCTTGTAGCCCAGTTCCGGGTTAGCGGCAAGGTATGCCTCTATGTCTGTCTTGAAGTCGTGAATTAATACGAAATAGCCAGCGGAGGGTCTGTTAAG